>NZ_AYWC01000001.1:0-762500 GCF_000502615.1 Mesorhizobium sp. LNJC405B00
GCGATATCGCTGGCGCGAACCACCACGAAAGCGCAAGTTTCAGTCCATGCCAAAGCTATCTTAGCGCCTATGCCCACAAAGGGGAGGTAGGGGAGCGCGCACTTTACCCTCCCCCTTGTGGGGAGGGCCGCGAACGAAGTGAGCGGGGTGGGGGTCCTGGTTCGCGAAGCGAACCAGCTACTCTCAAGCAGCATAGCGGGCAGCAGGCTTGTCGGCGTGCAGGCTGCCGTAGAAGACTTGCCTTGCGCCGAGGAAGGTGTCGAGCTTGGTCGCATCGGCAAGTGCCGGCACGGTGACGGCTTCGCCCCTGGATAGGCCCACAAGCGCGGCATCGACCATATCGTCGGCGGACATGATGATCTCCTTCGGCAGATTGTCGATATCGCCACCGGCGAGCTCCCAGAAATCGGTGCGGGTCGCGCCCGGCAGCACCGCCTGCACCTTCACATTGGTGCCGGCGACTTCGCGGTGCAGGGCCTCGGTGAAGTTGACGACATAGGCCTTGGTGCCGCTGTAGATGCCGCCGAACGAGGTATCATAGGCGAGCACAGAGGCGATGTTGACGATGGCGCCGCGGTTGCGCGCAAGAAGCCCCGGCAGAACGGCGCGGGTCAGGCGGGTCAAGGCGATGACGTTGACCTTGATCATGCGCTCGGCCTCGTCGGCGTCGGCCGTTGCCACCACGGCCTGGCCACCAATGCCAGCATTGTTGACCAGCAGCGTGACGCTGTCGTCGGCTGCGATCGCCTGCTCGACGCGGCGCACATCATTGTCGTCGGCAAGATCGGCTGATATCACGCTGACCTTGCGCTTGTAAGCATATCGCAGCTTTTCAGCCAGTTCCTGCAGCCGGTCGGCGCGCCGCGCCACCAGCACCAGATCGTAGCCTTGCCCGGCCAGCCGGTCGGCATAGACAGCACCTATGCCGGCCGATGCGCCGGTGACGACTGCGGTACCCTTGTTGTCCTGTCCACTCATTGTCCTGTTCCTTTTTTCTGCCCGGCGAGACAGGTCGATGAACCCTCGTCCCGCCCTGATCTCCAATTAGTGGCATATACCACTTTCCGCGAAGTAGGCATATACCACCATCTTGTCAACGGAGGCGGCAGAAACTATTTCTGCGGCAGGCCGGCAGCGGTTTTGCCGGCAAGGAGTCGTGATGAGCAAGACCGCGCTGCCGGGATTCAGCCTTTGCAACAACGCCACGCTGCGGCGCGCCGCGCGCAAGCTCGGCCGCTTCTATGACGATGTAATCTCGCCTTCGGGTCTGAAGGGCACACAGTACGGCCTGCTCTACCAGATCCATGTCAGCAACGAGCCGGCGATGGGCACGATAGCCGAAGCGATGGTCATGGACCTGTCGGCGCTCGGCCATACGCTGAAGCCGCTGATCCGCGACGGCTATGTCGACACCTTCGCCGACAAGGACGACCGCCGCGTCAAGCGGGTGCGGCTGACGCCGCAAGGCCAGGCCAAGCTCGAGGAGACGACGAAATTGTGGACCATTGCCCAGCAGCGCTTCGAGGCGCTGGTCGGCCCGCAACGAGCGGCAGATCTGCGCGCTATGCTGGATGAAGTCGCGGCGCTGGACTACGACGTGCCCGCGGCAGCCCCTTCAAGCTGAAAGAGCGGCCGCCAGTGATTTGCAAAGGTCTATTCCGCCGGCATGGCGACCGGCCGGGCCGCCCAGCGGCCGGCCAGCACCACGCCAAGCCCGATCAGCGGGAAGATGGCGGCGACCAGGCCGAGATCGGCCGGCACGCCGTAGCGCAGCACGGCGCCGCCGACCACAGCACCCAGCGCCACGCCGAGATAGAGCGCCGAAGCGTTGAGCGACAGCACGATCGGGGCGGCGTCGGGCGCCAGCTTGATGATGCGGCTGGCCTGCGCCGGCGGAAATGCCCAGCCAACCATGCCCCACGGCACCATCATGGCCATCAATGCCGGCCCGGCGAGATGCTGCGGCAGGAAGGTCGGGATGGCCGAGAGCATCACCAGCATGACGGCGCTAAGCGCCAGCGACCAGCCGACGGTGCGCGTCGCACCAAAACGGTCGGCCGCCTGGCCGCCGGCTATGTTGCCGATGACGGCGCCGACACCGAAGGCGAGCAGCATGCCGGGCAGCGCAATCGGGCTGAGGCCGCCGCTCTGGATGGTCAGCGGTGCGATATAGGAAAACACCGAGAAGGCGCCGATCAGGGCAAGAGCGGTGGTCAACAGGATCGGCATGACCCCGGGGCGCAGCGCCGCAGCCAGCCGCCGCCTGAGCGGCAGCTTGGTACCGACAATGCCGCGCGGCAGCCGGTACCACAGGATGGCGCCGACCAGCGCGCCGAGCCCGGCAATGGCAAAGAAGGTTCCGCGCCAGCCGGCTATCGTGGCAACCAGCGCGCCGAGCGGTGCACCGAGCGCAACCGCCACCGTGGTTCCGCCGACGACGACCGCAATGGCCCGCGCCCGGTGGTGGTCATCGACCAGCGCCACCGCCGTGCCTTGAGCGGTAGCGGCAAACAGACCTGACGACAGCGCCATGATGATGCGGGCAATGAGCAGCAGCTCGAAGGACGAGCTCAGCGCCGCCACCACATTGCCGATGACGAAGAACGCCAGCGTCCACAAGATGACGCGGCGCCGGTCCCATTCGCCGGTCAGCGTTGCCAGGATCGGCGTGCCGATGGCGTAAGCCAGCGCGAAGGCGGTGATCAGCGTGCCGGCGAGCGGAATGGAAATGAGGGCGTCGGTGGCGATATCAGGCAGCAGGCTGGAGATGACGAAGCCTTCGGTCGAGATCGTGAACGATCCGAGCGCAAGCCAGAAGAGGCGCTTGTCCATAGGGCGTGTCCTTAGTTCAAAACTTATTGAACAATTGGACATAACAGGACATGATGTCAATGAAGCCAGGTGAAAATAGCTGAAGCCTGCTGACAGCCCTGTGTCAGGACAGCCATTGGGCCAATCGCGAAACGGACTGTGCATGCCCGCGAAACATGGACGCGTTGAAATCGCCACCGACTGTGCTTAGTTTCGGGCCATGACTTTGCCGCACCCCAATACAGACCAGATCAGCCTGCCGGTTGTGCTCGGTGTGCTTGGCGACCCGACCCGGCTCGCCATTGTGCGCTATCTCGCCAGCAAGGAAGGCGTGCCGCTGAACTGCAGCCGGTTCCTCGACCTCGGCTCCAAGACCAATCTCAGCTATCACCTGGCCAAACTGCGCGAGGCCGGCGTCACCCGCGCCGAAGTGGCCGGCACCAACCGGATGATCACGCTGCGCCGCGCCGACCTCGACGCCCGCTTCCCCGGCCTGCTCGACAGCGTGATTGCGGCGGCCGGAGATGACCCGGCTCTACCCATCGTCGGCGGCCACGACATCGAAATGCCGGCGTAGCTGGTGCCGAAGTCAGGCCGCTCCTAGCGCTGCCAAAAACCGATATGCGGGGCGAGGAGTTCCTCGTCCATCTCGGGGAAAGGGCCGTGGACCTCGACCGGCTTCTGCCCGGAGCCGAGGACTGTGCGCGACGAGAGGTTCATCGTCGGGTTCTCTGCGTGATTGCCGGTCAGCGCGAGAAGCTTGGTTTCCTCGAAGCCGTAGACCAGCCGGCCGATATTCGCCCAGTACAGCGTTCCCGTGCACATCGCACAGGGCTCGCCGGTTGTGACCAGCGTGCAGGACCAGAGGAAATCCGGCGGATAGGTGTCGGCGGCACGCCGGGAGAGCTCGGTTTCGGCGTGGCGCACGGTGTTGATGTTGCCTTGCCGCATCAGGATGCGATCGTCGGGGCCGACGAGCACGCAGCCGAAAGGATGGTGCCCGTGCGCGGCAGTCTCGCGCGCGACGTCATTGGCGGCGCGAAGGTGGGCAACCATCTGGTCGCGGGTCATTGCCTGTCCTCCCCCGGATGAACTCTGGAGCGGCGTGGACGCTAGCAGATGGAGTGCTTCCGCGATAGGCGGGGCTCCCGGCTGTCTCGAACGATCTCAAGGGCTTGATAATGAAGGCAGGGGCTTGATAACGAAGACGGGCCGCAAGCCTCAACGGGCTGCACCAAGGAGCCCGCCGCATGCGCATTGCCGTTCTCGCCGACATCCATGGCAATGTGCTGGCGCTGGATGCCGTGCTCGCCGATCTGGCGCGGCGCGGCGGCGCCGATCTCACCGTCAACCTTGGCGACTGTGTCTCCGGCCCGCTCTGGCCGCGCGAGACGTTCGAGCGGCTCGAAGCGCTCGACCTGCCGACGGTGCGCGGCAACCATGACCGCCGCGTCGCGGTCGATCCGGCCGACGATATGATGTGGGCTTCAGACCGCTATGCGCAGGAACGGCTGACATCAGCGCAGCGCGAAGCCCTGCTCGCCCTGCCCTTCACGCTGGAGATTGTTCCCGGCGTGGTCGCTTTCCATGCGCGGCCCGACCATGACGAGAAATACCTGCTCGACGCGATCGTCGATGGCCAACTGGTGCGCGCGCCGCTTGCCGCTATTCAGCGGCGGTTGAAGGCGCTGGACCCGGCCTGCCGCGTCGTGCTGTGCGGCCACAGCCACCGCGCGGAACTGGTCCGTATCCCCGGTGGCCCCTTCCTCTTCAATCCCGGCAGCGTCGGCGCCCCCGCCTATGAAGATGACACGCCCCCGGCGCATGTTTCGGAGCAAGGCAGCCCGCATGCGCGCTACGGCATCCTCACCTTGGATGGCGATGGTCCAGACCGTTTCGAGACCATCGCCGTCGACTACGACCACGAAGCGGCGGCGAGACAGGCCGCACAGGCGGGCCGACCGGAATGGGCGCATGCGCTGAGGACCGGCTTCATGCCCAAACCCTCTTGGCAAGGCTCCGCTTGACCGCATGGCTGCGCCCTGCCTCGGCCTCGCGGCACCAAACATCGGACGCATTTTCAGACTTACATGGCCGCGTATCGTCCCTTATAAAACCGCCTTGGCATACGGCGGATTGCTGCCGCAAGGGTAATCGGCGCACGGCCAAATGATGAGGCGCACAATCCGAACCATTTTGCATCGACTGACTGGCGCTCCGCTCCTGCGGGCAGCCCGGTTGTTGGCGGGTCCGTTGGTGGTGGGCCCGTTGTTGGTGAGCTTGCCGGCCAATGCCGAGGACGCGCCTGCCGACATCGTTTCCATAGTGACCGAGCTCGGCCCAGGCGATCTCCTCAACATCCGCGCCACGCCGTCGCCGGTCGGCAGAACCCAGGCGCGTCTGCCGATCGGCTCGAGCGTCAGGAATTTCGGCTGCAACGAAGTGGACGGCCACCGCTGGTGCAAGGTCGAGGAGATTGACAATCCACTGGTCAAAGGCTGGGCGCCCGCGCGCTATCTTATCCCCGACAATCCGACCGTGGTCGAAGTAGACGCCGCGCCGCCCCAGGTGACCGCCAGCGCTGAAGCCGGCGGCCCCGCGCTCGCGCCCGACATGTCGACGCAGCCGGCCGACGTGGCCGCAGCGCCCCGGACGACTGCACCCGCCGCCTCTGCCGCTCCGGCTGCACCCACTCAGGCTCCACCCACCCCGGCTGCACCCGCGCCGGCTCCACTCGACCTGACGGAGCGCCTTGGCGGCACGGATCCAGGCGCACCGAAATCCGCCGCCGAGATCGGCAGGACCGCCATGCAGGATGCTNATGCAGGATGCTTACGGCCTTGCCTTCGCAGCGAATGAAAGCCCGCCGATGGACGAAATCCCCGCCACAGAGGCTCCGGCAACGGAGGCCACAGGGACGCCGGAACTCGCCGCCGCCGCGTCTGCGGGAGCAGCGCCGGATACAGCGTCCGCGCCGGGGGTACCATCCCCGACGCCACGGCCAGACCAGGCCAAAGCTGCGACCGCTACGCAAACCGTTGCACGGCTGGAACCCCCGCCCGCCCTCGGCGCCACCGCCGACATCCCCTGCGCTCGTTATGTCGGCCAGCCGATGACCCGCTGCGCCGTCAACATCGTCCACAATGGCGCCGACAAGGCAGACATCACCGTGACCTGGCCCGATGGCGGCACGCGCGTCATCTCCTTCTCTGCCGGCATGCCGGCCAACTCGGATTCGCCCAGCGAGTTCCGCTTCACAAGGGAAGGCAGCCTCAACATGATCCGCGTCGGGGTATCCGAGCGGTTTGAGATTACGGATCAGCTCGCGCTGGGGGATTAGGTGTCAGGCAGTAGGGAATGGGCAACAGGCGCCTTAACCTCGCTCCTGCCTAATCCCTGCTGCCTGATCCCTACTGCCTAATCCCTACTGCCTAGCCTCATTTTCGGGGTTACATCTCCCAAAACTCTTCCCTATAAGGCCCTCCTAGCCTGATACCAGAATCGCAAGCACAACCGGCCGGGTCTTCCCGTCCCGGTTTTTCGTGCAAGCCGCTCGCCGAACGGAACTCACAACGATGCCAAGACGCACCGACATCAAGTCGATCCTGATCATCGGGGCCGGCCCCATCGTCATCGGCCAGGCCTGCGAGTTCGACTATTCCGGCACACAGGCCTGCAAGGCGCTGAAGGAAGAGGGCTTTCGCGTCATCCTGGTCAATTCCAACCCGGCCACCATCATGACCGACCCGGAACTGGCCGACGCCACCTATATCGAGCCGATCACGCCTGAAGTCGTCGCCAAGATCATCGCCAAGGAGCGGCCCGACGCGCTGCTGCCGACCATGGGCGGCCAGACCGCGCTCAACACCGCTCTGTCGCTGCGCCGCATGGGCGTGCTCGAGCGCTACAATGTCGAGATGATCGGCGCCGACGCCACGGCCATCGACAAGGCCGAGGATCGCGCGCTGTTTCGCGAGGCGATGAAGAAGATCGGCCTCGAAACGCCGAAGTCGATGCTGGCCAATGCCACCGATGTCAAGAATGCCGACCGCAAGACGCACGAGGCCGAGCGCGCCGCCGTGAAGGCCGAGGCGCCTGCCGACCTCGATGCCGCGCTCGACGCGCTGGAAACCCGCTGGAATCTCGGCGAAGGCGACCGCAAGCAGCGCTACATCAGCCATGGCATGGCGATCGCCGCCCAGGCGCTCGACCATGTCGGCCTGCCCGCCATCATCCGCCCGTCCTTCACCATGGGCGGCACCGGCGGCGGCATCGCCTACAACCGCGCCGAATTCTACGACATCGTCCAGTCCGGCCTCGACGCTTCGCCGACCACCGAAGTGCTGATCGAGGAAAGCGTGCTCGGCTGGAAGGAGTATGAGATGGAGGTCGTCCGCGACAAGGCGGACAATTGCATCATCGTCTGCTCGATCGAGAACATCGACCCGATGGGCGTACACACCGGTGACTCGATCACCGTCGCCCCTGCCCTGACGCTGACCGACAAGGAATACCAGATGATGCGCAACGCCTCGCTCGCGGTGCTGCGCGAGATCGGCGTCGAGACCGGCGGCTCCAACGTGCAGTTCGCCGTCAACCCGGCCGATGGCCGCCTCGTCGTCATCGAGATGAACCCGCGCGTCTCGCGCAGCTCCGCTTTGGCTTCGAAGGCGACCGGCTTCCCCATCGCCAAGATCGCGGCCAAGCTCGCTGTCGGCTACACGCTGGACGAGCTGGAGAACGACATCACCGGCGGCGCCACGCCCGCCTCCTTCGAGCCAAGCATCGATTACGTCGTCACAAAAATCCCGCGCTTTGCCTTCGAGAAATTCCCCGGCGCTGAGCCGGTGCTGACCACCGCCATGAAGTCTGTCGGCGAAGTCATGGCCATCGGCCGCACCTTCCAGGAGTCCCTGCAGAAGGCTTTGCGTGGCCTGGAGACCGGCCTGACCGGCCTCGACGAGATCGAGATCCCCGGCCTCGGCCACGGCGCCGTGGCTGCCAACCACGCCGACGACCGCAACGCCATTCGCGCCGCGCTCGGCACGCCGACGCCCGACCGGCTGCGCATGGTGGCGCAGGCGATCCGCATGGGCACCTCGCTGGAAGACGTGCACGCCATGTGCAAGATCGACCCGTGGTTTCTCGAACAGATCGCCGGCATCGTTTCCATGGAAGCCCGCATCCGCGAGCACGGCATTCCGCAAGACGCCGTCAATCTGCGCATGCTGAAGGCGATGGGCTTCTCCGATGCCCGCCTCGCCTCGCTGACGAAGACCGACGCCGAAGTGATTGCGAAGATTCGTGAAAAGCTCGACGTTCATCCGGTTTATAAGCGCATCGACACTTGCGCGGCCGAGTTCGCCTCGCCCACCGCCTACATGTACTCGACCTACGAAGTGCCTTTCGCCGGCGCGCTGGCCAATGAGGCGCAAGTGTCATCGCGGAAAAAAGTCGTCATCCTCGGCGGCGGTCCCAACCGCATCGGCCAGGGCATCGAGTTCGACTATTGCTGCTGCCACGCCGCCTTCGCGCTGCGCGACGCCGGCTATGAAGCGATCATGATCAACTGCAACCCCGAGACGGTCTCGACCGACTACGACACCTCGGACCGGCTGTACTTCGAGCCGCTGACGGCCGAAGACGTGCTGGAGATCCTGCGCGCCGAACAGGCCTCGGGCGAACTGGTCGGCGTCATCGTCCAGTTCGGCGGCCAGACGCCGCTGAAGCTGGCCGACGCGCTGGAGAAGGCCGGCATCCCGATCCTCGGCACGTCGCCCGACATGATCGATCTCGCCGAAGACCGCGACCGCTTCCAGAAGCTGCTTCACAAGCTCAACCTCAGCCAGCCGAAGAACGGCATCGCCTATTCTGTCGAGCAGGCCCGCCTTGTCGCCGGCGAACTCGGCTTCCCGCTGGTGGTGCGCCCCTCCTATGTGCTCGGCGGCCGCGCCATGCAGATCATCCATGACGAGGGCATGCTGCAGAGCTACCTGCTCGACACCGTGCCCGGCCTGGTGCCGGAGGACATCAAGCAGAAATACCCCAACGACAAGACCGGCCAGATCAACACGCTGCTGGGCAAGAACCCGCTTCTGTTCGACACCTATCTCTCGGGCGCCATCGAAGTCGATGTCGACTGCCTCTGCGACGGCACGTCGACCTTCGTCTCAGGCATTCTGGAGCACATCGAGGAGGCCGGCATCCACTCCGGCGACAGCGCTTGTTCGCTGCCGGTGCATTCGCTGCCTTCCGATCTGGTCGACGAGCTGGAGCGCCAGACGGCGGCGCTTGCCCGCGCGCTCAACGTCGGCGGCCTGATGAACGTGCAGTATGCGATCAAGGACGGCACGGTCTATGTGCTGGAGGTCAACCCGCGCGCATCGCGCACCGTGCCCTTCGTCGCCAAGACCATCGGGCGTCCGATTGCGAAAATTGCCGCCCGCATCATGGCCGGCGAAAAGCTGGAAGACGCCTTCGCCCATTACGGCGCCATGCCCGACCCCAGGAACCCCGGCCACATCGCCGTCAAGGAAGCCGTCTTCCCCTTCGCCCGCTTCCCCGGCGTCGACATCCTGCTTGGCCCGGAAATGCGCTCGACCGGCGAGGTCATGGGCCTCGACCGCGACTTTGCGCTCGCCTTCGCCAAGAGCCAGCTCGGCGCCGGCGTTGATCTCCCCCGCTCCGGCACGCTGTTCGTCTCGGTGCGCGACGAGGACAAGGCCGGCATCCTGCCGGCGGTCAAGCGCCTCGCCGGCCAGGGCTTCAAGGTGCTCGCGACATCCGGCACGGCCCGCTTCCTCGCCGAAAACGGCGTCGACGCCCAGAAGATCAACAAGGTACTTGAGGGACGCCCCCACATCGAAGACGCCATCCGCAACCGCCAGGTCCAGATCGTCTTCAACACGACGGACGGGCAGAAGGCGGTGTCGGATTCGAAATCGCTGCGCAGGGCAACGCTGATGCAGAAGGTGCCGTATTACACGACGCTGTCGGGCGCTGCGGCTGTGGCGGAAGCGATTGCGGCGCTGAAGGCGGGGAGCCTGGAGGTCAGGCCGCTGCAAGAGTATTTTGCGTAGGCGATATGCCTATCTCTCACTGTGAGGAGACAAAAGGTAGGCCGAAGGACGGCACAGGTCCAGCAAACATCGCGCCTCTGTGGAAACCTTGCGCCCAGCCCACGCGTCCATCGGCGCCTGGCAACACCTGATTCTCCAGATCAACCTACAATTTCAACCTGCTTAGAAAACTCCAAAAATGTAGGCTGGTGAATTTGCTTAAGTGATTCAATAACACCTACAAAATTTGGGACCGATTTCTGTACAGCGACCCCAGTTGGCTTGATGAGGGCGGCGGAAGGCAAAGGCTGACGATGCGCCGATCCAGCTTCCCTCACAAGGGAGGAGGAAAACTCACCCCACTGCCACACACTCGATCTCGATGTCGAACTCCATCGGCCATGACGCCACCGGCACGAAACTCCGCGCCGGAGGGTTCACGCTGAAATAGCTGGAATAGACCCGGTTAATGGCGTTGTAGAAACCGGAATTGACGGCGTAGATGCGCACCATCACCACGTTTTCCAGCGAGGTGCCGGCCGCTTCCAGGCAGTGCTTCAACGCCTTCAGCGACGCCTCGGTCTGCACCTCGATGTCGCCGCACACCATCTCGCCGGTCACCATGTCCACCGGCGGTGTCGCCGAGATGAACACGAAGCCGTTGGCCCTCACCGCCGTCGAGCAGGGCAGCCCGAGCGCCCGCACCTTGGCCGACATGACGGGCACTTCGATGACTTCTTTTTTCATGGTGATGCTCCCTTTGTTTGCCAAGCTGGCGCCAAGGCCCCCTCACCAGCCTCCGCTTCGCTCGGCTGACCTCTCCCCGAGGGGAGAGGAGCCGGTCAGCGCCAGCGCTTCCCTCTTCTCCCCAGCGGGGAGAAGGTGGCCGCGAAGCGGTCGGATGAGGGGGCCGGCGCCACCTTTAATCGTGAGGAACTTATCCCCCCACCCAGCGAACACCAGCGCCGAAGCATGGTCCAGCCCTCACCCCTGCCCCGGATACAGCGTCCCGTCCTTGTGCAGAAACCTGCCATCCGAACTCGGGCTCATCATGTCGATGTCGGAGCAAGTGATGAGATCATCCGGATTGCGCGAGCCGACTTCGAGATAGCGCGCGGTGGCCGACGAGCGGTTGATCATGTGATGGCCGTTGCCGCTGTTCTTGGCAAAGGTCGCGCAGTCGCCTGCCCTGAGCACCGTCTCGCCGCCATCCTCGACCAGCACCAGTTCGCCTTCCAGCACATAGACGAGCTCGTCCTCATGGCTGTGCCAGTGGCGCTGGCTGGACCAGCCGCCTGATGGCAATGTCATCAGGTTGACGCCGAAATCGGTGAGGCCGCCGGCATCGCCGAGGCGGTGGCGTGTGCGCTCGGCGCAAGGGGCGTCGAAGGGTGCGGGGTAGCCGGAGCCCTTGCGGACAGGCACGGTGGACAGGTCGATCTTGGGCATGGAAGCTCCATTGAATTGGTGGCGGCAATGTATGTCACTGCCGGCGCAGCCACAGAGCCACTTTGCCGCAATGCCTTGCCAACGGCAGGCATCGGCCGTCGCACTCTACGGCGCCCCCTCTGTCCTGCCGGACATCTCCCCCGCAAGGAGGGAGATTGGCTCGCCTCAGCCTTCGCCAATTTTCACCGTCGCTAGAAAAGCACGGCGCCGACGCTGCTGATCTCCCCACTCGTGGGGGAGATGTCCGGCAGGACAGAGGGGGGCGCCGTAGAATGCTATTGCTGGCCAGTCACCAGTCCTCAACCCTGATGCGCGGCCGCGAGTTCCTTCACGTGCTTCTCGTGCATCTGCAGCGTCGGCAGCGTCTTCTTGGCGAATTCCTTCATCGCCGGGTCGTCGCCCGAGTTGGCATAGCTGCTGAAAAGGGCTACGGCCTCCTTGTGCGCGTCCGTCTGCATCTGGATGTACTTGGCGTCAAAATCCTTGCCGCTTGCGCTCTTCAACTCGTCGAGCATTGCCTGCTCCTTCGGCTGCAGGGCCGGCCCCGCGGCTTTGGTCGAACCGGTGGTCTGACCCTGGCTCAGCGCCGCCTTGAACTCCTTTCCGGCTTTGGTGTGGTCCTTGACCATCTGCTTGGCGAATTTCCTGACGTCAGCCGCCTTGGATTTCTCCTCCGCGAGCTTGCTCGACTGGATTTCGAATTCGTTGGAGCTAGGCACGGTCTTGACGAAGGTTGGGGTATCGACCTTGCTGGCGGCCATGGCAGGCGCGACCGCGGTCGAGTTGGCCGCAAAGGCGGCAGGGGCACCGGCGAACAAGGCGACGGCGGCAATGGTGAGAAGCGTTTTCATCTGAGTTCTCCGATTTGAAAATTTCCCTCGGCTAATCAAACGCGGCATTGGCGGCAGGGTTGCGTCCGGAGAACTATTCGTCAGCGACCATCTGCCGAAGAGCCGTCCCGAGCCCCTGGCGGACAAACCTCAGGACAGCAAGCCTCGCCATATTGCAGCTGTTCGTTCCAGTTCGGCCGACCCTCAGGCGTGAAATCCATAAGGTTCCACAGGATCTCGCAGATGCCGATGGCGCGCGGATCCTGGTCCCGATGGACGGCGCTGCATTGGGAGCCGGTTGCACTTCCCTGTATTGCGTCTGCAGGTTAGGTTTCCGAAGCTGGGGAGACACATGCAAGAGGATGAAGAGATCGATCTGCGCTGCCCGCAAGTGGTGGCCGACAATGCCGCCAAGGGGTTGAGGCTGCGCAAGCAGTTCGGCCGTGGCGGCACCGAGATCGGCGTCGCGCGGGCGACGGAACTCAAGAATCGAGAAAAGCTGGCGCCCTCGACCATCCGCCGCATGGTCAGCTATTTCGCCCGCCACGAGGTCGACAAGCGCGGCAAGAATTACGGCAATGAAAACAATCCATCGGCCGGCCATATCGCCTGGCTGCTGTGGGGCGGCGACGAGGGCCGCGCCTGGGCGATTGAGCTCAAAAAGAAGATCGGCAATGCGCCCGATATCTGAGGGCTGCCGTAAAACGACTGGCGGGCCCCAAACCCCCGCCTGGGACCCGCCAAGGAGTGGCTGAACACATGCCGGTGCAGCCCCTCCACATCTGCCAGTCGTCGATCCGCCATCGGTCGAAAGGCATGGATGGTGAGGTAGCATCCGGTTGCGGCGGCCTATGTGAAGCAGTTCACAATCCGGAGGATTTCAACAGCGCTCGAGCAATTCCAGGAAAAGTGGGAACCGCTTTTCCCGGGAAAAAGCGCGTAGCGTTTTCCCCAGGGAATTGCGGCAAGAAAAAAGCCCTTACCCTTCCCAGGCGACAGGCATCATTCCCAGCCGCTCGTAGAGCCGGAGCGCGGCGGCGTTCTCGACCGTGTTGGTCTTGAGGTCGACATGGGCCGCGCCCCGATCCCGAAAGGCGTTGAAAGCCTGCCACATCAGCGCTTCGCCAATGCCTTTGCCGCGCGCTTCGGGATGGACCGCGAGGTCCTTGACGAAGGCCCTGGTCCAGCACAGCGCTGCCGCCGCCAGCCGTCCCTTGGCGTCGATGACCAGGAAACACAGCGCCGGGTCGAATTCGGCATCGCTGGATATGCGCGGCCACCATTCGTCGAACGGGCCGTCAGCGCCGTCGTCGAACACCTCGGTCAAAAGCGCATGCAAGGGCTGCGCGTCACCATGTTCGAAGCAGCGCATGGTAAAGCCGGCCGGCCAGTGCGGTGCAACGAGCGTCTCGTCGAGGATTTTGCGCAGCCGGATGTCGTTTGGAGCCGGCGGGCGCGGTTCAGGCATCGCGCTCACGCGTCGGGCTGCAGCCGGCGGCGCTTGCGGTCGACACCGAGGCCGGTGGCCTCGAGCAGGCCTTTGCGCTTGGCGTCGAAATAATAGCCGGTCTGGTAGAGCCAATCGGCCTTCTTGGCGTTGCCACCCGCCACCAGCCAGGCGCCACGCAGATATTTGACCGCGTATTTCAGATTGGTCTCGGCGTCGAACAGGCCCTTGGCCGGCCCGTCATAGCCCATGCCGCGCGCCGTCGCGTGCTTGATCTGCATCAGCCCCCAATGGCCGTTATTGTAAGCCTTGGGATTGTAGGTGCTTTCGCGGTTGACGACGTGGCGCACCAGATCGACCGGCACCTCGTAGAGAGCAGCGTATTTCTGGATCAGCCGGTCGACGTCGCCGCGCATGCCGGTCGCATGCTCTTCTTCCGGGAGACCGAGCGGCGCGGCGGGGAACTGGCCCAGGGAAGCCGGGTTCTGCGGCACGACATAGGCTACCTGCTGCACGCCGGGCATGGCGTTCTGGCCGCCCTTGGCGGTCGCCGGCATGACAAGGCCGGCGGTCGTATATTGCGCTGCGACCGGCTGTCCGGCGTTGGCGGGCGCAGGCGCCTGCCAAGCATTGGCGGCCATCACCGCAGGCACGGCCGGGGCCGTGGGCGTCGCGCCGGCAAAGGCCGCCGTCGCGGCAACCGGCTGCGCAGCGGCATCGAGCGCTGGCGTGGCCGGCGTCGCTTCGGCCGACTGAACGGGTGTTATGCCCGAGGATTGCGGTAGCACCGAAACCGTATCGGGCAGCGGCAAGGTGAAGCCGGCATCGCTGCCGGCGGCGGTCGCGGTTTCGGTCAGCGCAGGCGTAGCCTTCATCTGCGAGGTCGATTGGCAGCCGCTGAGGGCAGCTGCGCCGACGATCACAGAGATCGCGAAAAGGTTGAATTTTGCTGGCAAGCCGCGCGGGTCCGATTTGTCGGTTGTTAAGAAGTCCTTACACCAGCGATTCCTGGTGGGCAATCGGGACCATCTGGTGGTTTTCGGGTGGCGAGAGCCGGGCTCAGATGCCATATTGTTCTGCATATGTATTGGTCGGTATCCCGGTTTTCGCCACTTTGCGGAAAGGAGCGCATCATGGAAACGGCATCTTCGATCACAGCCGGCCACGCAGTGTTAGAAACAGTGATCGGCTTCATGGGCATCGCCTGGAGCGAAAAGGGCCTGATCCGGCTCTGCCTGCCCGAAAGGAGCCGCGAAGCGGTGGAACGCCGGCTGATGCGGCATGCCGGTGCTGCCGCCAATACGACTGCGAACACTGGGCAGCCGCAATGGGTGGTCGAGCTGATCGCCTCGATCAAGGCGTATGCCACAGGCGAGGACGTCGATTTCTCCGGCGTGCCGGTCGATCTCGACGGCGTCGACGACTTCCGTCTCGCCATCTACGACGCGGCGCGGAAACTGCATTACGGCGAAACCACCACCTATGGCGAACTGGCCAAGCGCGCCGGCCAAGCCGGCCTGCCGCGCGAAACCGGGGCAGCGCTGGGCGCCAACCCGGTGCCGCTGGTCATCCCCTGCCATCGGATTCTAGCCGCGGGCGGCAAGATCGGCGGCTTCTCGGCGCCCGGCGGCTCGGCCACCAAGGAAAAGATGCTGGCCATGGAAGGCGTGCGCGTCGGCCCGCCGCCGGCGGCGCAGGTCTCGTTCGGGTTCTAAGAGCTTGAATGGTATGCCGGCTGGGTATGTTGAGATTCAGGTCAGGCCGCACCGAGAACTATGGTCTTCGAGAACCGGAGCGGAGCGTACTTAATGTACGTGGGCACCGGACGCGCAGAAGACCATCGTTCGCAGGCCGGCCTCACCTGAATATCAATATGCCTAATGACGGCGCAGGAAGCGGCGGTGAAAATGGTCGTTCTCGACCCGCTTGCAGAGATAGACCGGGCAGGATTCGGTATCGGCGCTCGGCACATAGGCGCGCTTTCTGACCTCGCCGACATTGCAGAATTGCTGGCTCTGCACATAGCGGTCGAAGAGCGGCAGCCCCGGCACGCGCCTGGACTGATAGCGCAGGATGACCGCGCCCTGGCGGGCGATCGTGCCTTGCACCCTGTCGCAGCTCATACGAGTGGGGTCGTAGCGCGAGATCGCCTGCGCCTCGGCGGCCGCCAGCGTCAGGCAGGCGGCAAGCAGAATGGTTTTCACAACCGTTTTCATGACAGTCTCCCAAAACCGGACTAACGCCGTCGGGCGTCCCGATCTTCCCGATTGCTCGACGCTTTCATGCGATTGGGGCGGCCTTTGGGCGGCGCCACCGCAACGCCATTTTTCGAGCCATCTTGTTTTTGGTGCGAAACCCGCCTATATCAGCTCCATTGATATTTCGGCCGATCGATCCGGGCCTCGCGATCTTCGCGTTTGCTGACGTCTATCTCCAAAATCTCGATACAAACCGGCTGAACCTCGGTTCGGTCAAACCAAAGCAAATGCGAGGACTATTCATATGGCAACTGGTACGGTCAAGTGGTTCAATGCCACCAAGGGCTTCGGCTTCATTCAGCCTGATTCGGGCGGTGCGGACGTTTTCGTTCACATCTCCGCTGTCGAGCGCGCTGGACTGTCGACCCTGGTCGAAGGCCAGAAAATCAACTTCGAGATCGAGCAGGACCGCCGCACAGGCAAGTCGTCCGCTGGTTCTCTGAGCAAGGCAGCCTGATTTTGCGATAGCGCGCGCCGGACGAGAGTTCGGGGCGCGCGGCAAGTCACGGATGTACTGACGGTCGCGCGAGAAGCGCGCTGGAGCAGAAAGACCCGACAAGCTGGATCAGCAGATAGCTGCCGGCCCGGACTTAAAGCTCCGATCAGGCTACCGAAAATGGGAAGGCGGGATTTATCCCGCCTTTTTGTTTGTTTGTCTGGAATTGGACGATGGCCATGCTAGTTTCGCCCCATGACCAAGCTCGAACAGATTGAAAGATCCATCGCAGCCCTGAACACCAAAGAACTAAAGGCCTTTACCAAATGGTTCGCAGCGTATCAGGCAGAGGTGTGGGATATGCAGATCGAGGCGGACGCCAAGGCTGGCCGGCTGGATAAGTTTGCCGAGCAGGCTTTGGCTGAACTTCACGCGGGCCGAGTTCGCCCTCTTTGAATGCGCGCTACGGCCGAAGGCCGCAAGCCCAACCGGGCATCGCGCCCGTTGGCGTCCGGTCCGGAACGAGCCGCGAAGCGGCGGCAAGCGCGAGCACAAATCAGCGCCGCAGATGCAGCGGCACCACCTTGTTGTCGGCGCCAAGCAGCGCCTCGATCGACAGCGGCTCCCGGTTGAAGATCGTGCCGGCCAGCGCCGGGCGGCCGAGATGGAACCCCTGTAGCAGGTCGACGCCGCCATCCAGCGCGACGCGCAGATGCACGGATTGCTCGATGCCTTCCACCAGCACCTTGGCGCCGCGATCGTGCAGCGACGAGACGAGCGGCCGGAAGAAGCGCTCGGCGGCAGCGTGGCGGCAGAATTCGGCGAACCAGCCGCCGTCGATCTTCACAATATCCGGTTGAAGCAGGCTCATCCGCTCCGCGGTCGAGTGGCCGGTGCCGAAATCGTCGATGGCGATGCGGATGCCGTGGCGCCGCATCTCGCGCACCAGCGGGGCCAGCACATTATCGTCGGCCGCCTGTTCGGTGATCTCGCAGACCAGCATGGCGGCATGCAGGTCGAGATCGCCGAGATGCCGCGTCATCAGCCGGATCTCGGCCAGCGCCCGCCCGAGATGATCGTTGATCATCGGGTTGTAATTGAAGAACAGGTCGAGCCCGTCGACGCCGATGTTGCGGAAGTTTTTCAGATGCAGCATCCGGCACATCGTCTCGACAAACAGGCGGTCGCCCGGCGCAACACTGTCGAAGAACATGGCCGGTGCAACCGGCATGGAAGCGCGCTGCAGTTCGATCAGCGCCTCGACGGCAACCGCGGCCAACGCGCCGCCGCGTGGCGCAAAGATCGGCTGGTAGGCGCTCTTCAGCCGGAACGCGCCGTAGACGCCGTATTCGATGCCGACCTCGTCGGCAAAGATCGCTTCGCCGATATCGCGACGCCTCTCGCGCTGCCCGGTCATGGCCCGGTCCTGCGCCCGAACACCCTGCCCGGCCGCGCCGGAGGCGCTGCAGTCGGGCCGGCAGGCGTCTTGCCAGGCTCGGCCGCCGCGACAGATGGCTGCCCATCCTTGCCGAAAGCGCGAAAGCTGGTCGGCGCCAGTTCCGGCTTCGCCAGCACGAAGCCCTGCACCATCGATGCGCCGGATTTCTCGGCCAATTCAAGCTGCCAGCCTTCCTCGATGCCTTCAAACACCGTGCGGATGCCCTGTAGTTCGAAGTTCGTCACCATGGCAGTCAAGAGGGCAAAGCCGGCGCCGGATTCCATGAGCTGCGTGATCCAGTGCGCATCGAATTTGACGATGTCGGGCTTGAGCTCCTTGATGCGGTTGATGTCGGATTCATCGGCGCCGTAATCGTCGACGGCAATGCGAAAGCCATTGGCCCGCAGCGCCTCGACAAAGCTGTAGAGCGTTTCCTGCGACGCCGACTTCTGCTCGGTCACCTCGCACACGATGCGGCGCGGATCGATCCCGGCTTCGTGCAGCACCAGCCGCATGTCGCGCAACGCGTTGTCGGCGATGGAGCGCTCGGTAAACACCGACGGATCGAAATTGACGAAGATCGAAGCCTCTTGCGGCAGGCAGGCGCCGGCATTGAGCAAATGCAGCGTGCGCGTCAGCGCCTCGATATGCAGGCGGTCGCCGGCCGGACAGGTGCGGAAGAAGTTCATCGGCGATTGCGGCTCGCCGTCACGAAACGGCCGGATCAGCCCCTCGAACGCTGCGATCGAGAGCTTGCCGTCCTTGAAGGCGAAGATCGGCTGAAAGGCGCTCTGCAGCGTGTAGGGACCCCAGACACCTGAAGCGGTGCCGTCATCGTGACGGATGATGTGGGCAAGCCCGGTGCTGCGCGACAAGGGTCCCTCGCTCCGCGAGACAGGCGAAATGGCTGGCGATCCTGCCGTCAAAGGTTTTAGCGGCCGTTGATGAATTTATTCTTGCCGGGGATAAGCCTATCGATTGCAGAGCCCGCAACGCAGAGTGAAACCGTCATGCACGCGCTCCAAAAAGCCGATCTCCACGGGTCCTTGACCCTGGCTCATCCGACAATGCTTGCACTTGCCGGGTCGATGCGACATGAGAGGCGCCGCAGCTGTTTGCGGTTGCGCCGACCCCTCTGGAGATATCTGGCCATGGCCTTTCTTGCCGACGCCCTTGCCCGCGTAAAGCCTTCCGCCACCATCGCGGTGACGCAGAAAGCCCGCGAGCTGAAAAATGCCGGCCGCGACATTATCGGCCTCGGCGCCGGCGAACCGGATTTCGACACGCCCGACAACATCAAGAATGCGGCGATCGAGGCGATCCGCCGCGGCGAGACCAAATACCCGCCGGTTTCGGGCATCGCGCCGCTGCGCGAGGCGATCGCGAAAAAATTCAAGCGCGAGAACAATCTCGACTACAAGCCCGAGCAGACCATTGTCGGCACCGGCGGCAAGCAGATCCTGTTCAACGCCTTCATGGCGACGCTGAACCCAGGCGACGAGGTCATCATCCCCCGCCCCTATTGGGTCAGCTATCCCGAAATGGTGGCGATCTGCGGCGGCACCTCGGTGTTCGCCGATACTTCGATCGACAATGGTTTCAAGCTCACTCCCGCCGTGCTGGAAGAGGCGATCACGCCGAAGACCAAATGGCTGTTGATGAACTCGCCGTCGAACCCGTCCGGCGCCGCATACACGGAAGCCGAGCTGCGCGCGCTGGCCGACGTGCTCTTGAAGCATCCGCATGTCTGGACACTGACCGACGACATGTACGAGCACCTGACCTATGGCGACTTCGTCTTCAGGACGATCGCCGAGGTCGAGCCGAAACTCTACGAGCGCACGCTGACCATGAACGGCGTCTCGAAAGCCTATGCCATGACCGGCTGGCGCATCGGCTATGCAGCGGGTCCGGTGCAGCTGATCAAGGCGATGGACATGATCCAGGGCCAGCAGACCTCGGGCGCCTGCACCATCGCGCAATGGGCCTCGGTCGAGGCGCTCAACGGCCCGCAGGATTTCGTCGCCAGGAACAAGGCGATCTTTCAGGGCCGTCGCGACCTCGTCGTGTCGATGCTCAACCAGGCGCGCGGCATAACCTGCCCGTCGCCGGAAGGCGCCTTCTATGTCTATCCGTCCTGCGCCCAGCTGATTGGCAAGAAGACCAAAGCCGGCAAGATAATCGACACCGACGAGACTTTCTGCTCCGAATTGCTCGAAGGCGAGGGTGTCGCAGTGGTGTTCGGCTCGGCCTTCGGCCTCGGCCCCAACTTCCGCATCTCCTATGCCACCTCGGAGACGCTGCTGGAGGAAGCCTGCACCCGCATCCAGCGCTTCACCGCATCGCTGACCTGATCGCGTCCGTCCTGAAAAACAATAACCCGGCGCCACCGCCGGGTTATTGTTGGCGCCATGCGCTCAGCCGCCATATTGGTCCGAGGTTACCGCTTCCATCCAATCGGCATGGACGCCGTCCAATGCTTCCTGCATGGCGACGTGGGTCATTGTCGTCTTTGGACCCGCGCCGTGCCAGTGCTTCTCGCCCGGCTCGAACGAGATCACGTCGCCCGCCTTGATCTCCTGGATCGGCCCGCCCCATGTCTGCGCAAGGCCGGCGCCCGAGGTGACATAGAGCGTTTGGCCGAGCGGATGCGTGTGCCAGTGGGTACGCGCACCGGGCTCGAAGGTGACCAGCGTGGCTCTGAGCCGGGCCGGCGCTTCCTTCTCGATGATGGGCGTCTGCAGCACGCGGCCGGTGAAATACTTCTCCGGCGCGATGATGGTCGGCACGCTGCCGCAGGCAATGATCTTCATCTCTGGTGATCCCTAAGTTTGGCAGAACCTACCCTGCCCCGGTGCCGGCTACCACCCCAGCCGGGGCCAGAACAGGCCGGCACGTACGCGATAGTCCGCGTAGGCTCCGGCCAGCGGCGTGCGCGAAAATTTCTTCTCTTCGTCCAGCGCCGCAAACACATAGAGGATAGCGATCCCGGCGACCGGCACCAACGCCCAGACCGACCAGGTCGCGATCCCCCAGCCGATCCAGAAGACGATGTAGGACGTATAGAAGGGGTGGCGGACATGGCCGTAGGGGCCGTGGGTCAGCAGGCTGTGCGGATCGTCGGGTGCGAAGACGAAGCGCAGCCGCACCTTGCGCGACGTGACGATCGCCCACCAGAACAGGGCAGAGCTCGCCAGTTCGACGGCAAGTCCGGTGAGCTTTGCCGAACCCGGCTGCGATTGGATCCAAAGGATGGCGAGAAAGAACAGCGCCGTGGCGATGACCGCCGCCGAAATCACCATGGCGCCTGCAGACATCGCCTGCGATTGGAAATGCGCCCGCATCGACCAGACATATTGGCCAACCGTCGCGATGCTGCAGATCGAGACAAGAAGATCAAGGACTGGTTCCATTGTCGGGATTCCGCGCGTGATTGCCATGGAGCCAGCGATCGTGCCGGCTATCTCTTTAGAAATCCTTTCTTAACCACATGTTTAAAGAACATATAGAGCCAGCGATGCGATGTTGGCGGTCAGGCAAATCTCAAGGTCTAATCCAGCATGAGCATCACTCACCGCACCATCCGCACGCCGCAGGCCGACTTGCGCCTCAGCCAGTCGTCTGGGTCCGGCATGCCCATCGTCATGATCCATGGCTCGGGCAGTTCGCGCGCCGTGTTTGCCCGTCAGTTCGACAGCCCGCTTGCCGACGCCCATCGGCTGATCGCCTTCGACCTTCCCGGCCACGGCGAGTCCTCCGATGCCCGCGACCCGGCGACCGCCTATACGATTACCGGCCTTGCCCAGACCACAGCCCGGCTTCTCGACGCTTTGGGCATCGGCCACGCCATCATCTTCGGCTGGTCGCTCGGCGGCCATGTGGCGGTCGAACTGGCCAGCTTTCACCATGCGGTCAGCGGCCTGGTGCTGGCCGGAGCGCCGCCGGTGTCGCGGGGGCCGCTTGGCATGCTGCGCGGCTTTCACGCCAACTGGGACATGCTGCTCGCCTCCAAGAAGGTCTACTCCGAACGCGACATCGAGCGTTTTGAGGCTCTGTGCTACGGCGACACCGCCAGTCCGTCTTTCCGCGAAGCCATCAGGCGCACCGACGGCCGGCTTCGCGCCGGCGTGGCGCGCTCCATGTTTGCGGGCAAGGGCGCCGACCAGAAACAGGTGGTCGAGCACGCTCCGTTCCCCGTCGCGGTGATCAATGGCGAGCATGATCCGCTGGTGCGGCTGAGCTATTTCGAGACCGTCGCCTACAGCTCGCTGTGGGAACAGTGCCATGTCATACCAGGCGCCGGCCATGCGCCCTTCTGGGAACGTCCGGACCTGTTCAACCCGTTGCTGTCGCGCTACGCCGAGACGGTGGTGAAGCAAAGCGCAGCCAGGCCGGCGCGCCGCACCCAGGCCCGCTGAAATCTACCGGCGGTTCTGACCCCGGCTCTCGCTCCGTCCGTCTGGCGGCGGCGCGATTTCTATTTTCCTTGCCCTGCCGGCTAACCCGTGGGACGATGGGTTGGGCAGGTGGCTAAATGAAAACAACCCGCCCGCGACGGTCGAACAGGCCGGCCGCCGCTCACGACAGGGTGCGATCGGCGCAAAACCGTTTCCACTTTTGCTGATCGCACTCCAAGGGCCAAGCCTGAGTGGAGGTCAGCCATGGGTACTCGCGCCGGAGGACGACGCACGGGACCGAAATGCATTGCCATAGTCGGTCCCTTTGCAAGCGGTAAGACGACACTTCTCGAAGCCATCCTCGCCCGTACGGGCGCAATCCCCCGCCAAAATCCCGTTTCATCGGGAAGCACCGTTTCCGATCATTCGCCCGAGGCGCGGGCGCACGCCATGAGCGTCGAGGCGACCTTTGCCACCACCGAATTCATGGGCGAGCAGATCACCTTCGTCGACTGTCCCGGATCGATCGAATTCTCCTTCGAGGCCGAGCCGGTGCTGGCAGCCTGCGATCTCGCGGTGGTCGTCGCCGAGGCCGACGAGAAGAAGATCCCAGCCTTGCAGCTCATCATGCGCAAGCTCGACGATCTCGGCGTGCCGCGCATCCTGTTCCTCAACAAGGTCGACAAGGCAATCGCCGGCGTACGCGATACGCTGAAGATGCTGCAGCCGACGAGCGCGGCGCCGCTGTTGCTTCGCCAGATTCCGCTGCGCAAGGACAATGTGGTGATCGGTTCGATCGACCTGGCGCTGGAGCGCGCCTACATCTACCGCGAATATGCCGAAAGCCAGGTTGCCGAAATTCCAACTGACGACAAGGCGCGCGAACTGGAGGCTCGCTTCTCCATGCTGGAGACGCTTGCCGACCATGACGACCAGTTGATGGAGCAGTTGCTGGAGGAGATCGAGCCGTCGAAAGACGCGGTCTTCGACGATCTGTCCGCCGACCTGCGCGCCGGCGCCATGACGCCGGTGCTGATCGGCACCGCCGAAAAAGGCAACGGCGTGCTGCGCCTTTTGAAGGCGATCCGCCATGATGCACCTGATGTCGAGGCGACGCGCAAACGGCTCGGCGTCCCCGACGGCAATCACACCGTGGTCCAGGTGATGAAGACCATCCACACCGCAGATCGGAAGAGCACACGTCTGNCTCCGGCATCTACAAGATGCTCGGCAAGGACCAGTCCAAGCTCACCGCTGCCAAGGCCGGCGACACGGTGGCGTTGGGCAAGCTGGACGAGGTCAAGACCGGCCAGACGTTGAGTTCCACGAAGGGCGGTATCCAGCCGCTGGTCACGCTTACGCCGCCGCAGCCGGTCTTTGCCTTTGCGCTACGGCCGAAGGAGCGCAAGGACGAGGTCAAAATGTCGGCGGCCATCCAGCGCCTGGCCGAGGAAGATCCCTCGCTCACTTTGCGCCACAATCAGGACTCGGCCGAGACCGTGCTGTCCGGCCATGGCGAGATGCATCTGCGGGTCGTGCGCGAGCGGCTGGAAGGCAAGAATCAGATTCCGGTCGAAGGCCATGCGCCTGCCGTCCCCTATCGCGAGACGATCCGAAAGACGGTGCAGCAGCGCGGCCGCCACAAGAAGCAGTCCGGCGGCCATGGCCAGTTCGGCGATGTGGTGATCGAGATCAAGCCGCTGCCGCGCGGCTCCGGCTTTCAGTTCTCGGACACCATCACCGGTGGCGTCGTGCCCAAGACCTACATCCAGTCGGTCGAAACCGGCGTGCGCGATTATCTGAAATCCGGCCCGCTCGGCTTCCCTGTCGTCGATGTCGCCGTCAACCTCTCCGACGGCTCCTACCACGCCGTCGATTCCTCCGACATGGCTTTCCAGATGGCGGCCAAGCTGGCCATGAAGGAAGGCATGGCGGCCTGCTCGCCGGTGCTGCTCGAGCCGGTCATGAAGGTCGAGATCGTCACGCCGTCCGAAGCCACTTCGAAGATCATCGCGCTGATCCCGCAACGGCGCGGCCAGATCCTTGGCTACGACGCGCGGCCTGACTGGCCGGGATGGGATGTCGTGGAGGCGACCATGCCGCAGGCCGAGATCGGCGACCTGATCATCGAACTGCGCTCGGCGACCTCCGGCGTCGCCAGCTATCGTTGCGCCTTCGATCACATGGCCGAGCTGACCGGTCGGTTGGCCGACGAGGCGATGAACGCCAACGGCAAGGCTGCCTGACAGGCCGAAGGATGATCCGCACAAAAAACGGCGCCCGGATGACCCGGACGCCGCTCTTATTGCGGACCGTCTTCTTGGGAGGAAAACGGCAGGTCCGCCGCACGTATCCGCCGCGCCATACGGCACTGGCAGACGAATAGGTTCGGACGCGGTAGCCGCCTGAGCCCGGATCTTCCGAGTGATGCCCCCATCTCCCGGTCGAACCACACCGCGTCCTATGATCTGCTTAAACGATGAATCGCGCCTGCGGCATGTTACCTGAGGTTACATGTCACTGTTACGCGGCGATTTTGCTCGATTTTTCGCTGGCTACGGCAGGCCCGGAAACAAAAAAGCCGGATCAATGAAGATCCGGCTGAGTTTGATTGGAAGTGCCTGTTAAGGCTAACCTCCAGAGGGGAACACTCGAGGGCGCTAATGGGAGGAGAACGCACCCAGGAGATGATCTATATATGTGCTGTTCATGCCCAAGAAACAAGCATCTATTTTGCAACACACGCATGCAAAAAGGTATAGGCTGTGGTCTAACCCATGTCTAGGGGCCATAGGACCACGAAAAGTTGCCAAATGAATGGCGCGACCGTGCTGTTGCCTTCGCAGAACCGCAAGTCGGGCTGATTCTCGCGCTCGCGGGCAAAAAGCCGAATGACGTTGAATCGGGCAGCAGGCGTTTATTTTTGCGGCAGCGGGATGGGAAGGGTCGGCCGGAAGAAGGGAGACCTGACATGCGGACACCCCAGGCGATCGCCGGCAGCGCGGTCTTCTTCATCGCCGCACCTTGTGTCGTCGCCGGGCTGGTGCCCTGGCTGCTCACGGACCGCTACCGTCTGCCGCTGTCGACGGTGCCCGGCTTCGTGCCGGCCGGCTCCATCCTGATTGTCGCGGCCATCGCCCTGCTCGTCCATTCCTTTGCCCGCTTCGCGCTCGAAGGCCTCGGCACGCCGGCGCCTGTCGCGCCCACCGAGAGACTGGTGATCGGCGGCGTGTACCGCCATGTCCGCAACCCGATGTATGTCGCAGTACTGTCGATCATCCTGGGCCAGGCGTTGCTGTTTTCAAGCTGGAGCGTCGCTGCCTATGCCGCCATCGGCGCGATCGTCATGGGCTCTTTCGTCAGGTTCTATGAGGAGCCGACTCTCGCCCGCCGCTACGGTGGCGAATACGAGACCTACCGCCGCAATGTTCCCGGCTGGCTGCCACGGCTGACGCCGTGGCGGGGGTGACCAGCACCTCCCAAGGCCATGTTAAAATGACCAGCTGCGCGCTTTGGCGATGATGAAGTCGCGGAAGACGTGCAGCTTGGCCTGGTTCTTCATTGCATCGGGATAGGCGAAATAGGTGTCGAAGGACGGCACCTCGGTCTCCGGCAAAAGCTGCACCAAATCCGATTCCTTGGAGATCACGTAGTCGGGCAGCATGGCGATGCCGGCGCCGCCCTGCACGGCGCGCTTGATCGACAAGATGTCGTTGATCTGCAGCGTCGGCACCCTTTGCCCACCGTCGAAATCGCCGATCGTTTCCAGCCAGTTCAGCTCCGACAGATGCGACGGCACCGGCACACCGAAAGTGACGATGCGATGGTTCTTCAGATCGGCGACCGAGGTCGGCTTGCCGTGCTTGCCGACATAGGACGGCGAGGCATAGAGGTGGAAATGCACGGTGAACAGGCGGCGCTGGATAAGGTCGGGCTGCTGCGGCTGGCGCAGCCGTATCGCGCAGTCGGCCTGGCGCATGGTGAGGTCGAGTTCCTCATTGGCCAGGATCAGCTGCAGGCTGATTTCCGGATAGAGCTCGATGAATTCCTGCACCCGCTCGGTCAGCCAGCCGGCGCCGAGCCCGACCGTGGTCGTTACCCTCAGCACGCCTGAGGGACGGTCCTTGGCCTCGGTCAGCTTCGACTTGATGGTCTCGAGCTTCATCAGCACGTCATGCGCCGTGCGGAACAGCATTTCGCCCTGCTCGGTCAGCACCAGGCCGCGGGCATGGCGATTGAACAGCGGCACCCCGACATCATGTTCGAGCGCGCTGACCTGGCGTGAAATCGCCGATTGCGACAGGTGCAAAGTCTCGGCGGCATGGGTAAACGACCCAGCCTCCGCCGCTGCGTGAAACACGCGAAGCTTGTCCCAGTCCAACGCCATTGAGTTCCCCTCGTTCTGTTTTTGGCGTCTGAATGAAAAATCAGGCTTTTGAACGGCTTGCGACGCCGTCTTGATAGATTTTATTCCGCCGCTTCGCGGTGCACCTCGATGCCGGCCAGGTATTTTTCCGCCTCGAGCGCGGCCATGCAGCCGAGCCCGGCGGCGGTCACCGCCTGACGGTAGATATCGTCGGTCACGTCACCGGCGGCGAACACGCCGGGAACGTCCGTGCGGGTCGAATTCGGCGCCGTCCACAGATAGCCGTTCGGCTTCTGCTTCAGCTTGCCGACAAACAATTCCACCGCCGGCGCATGGCCGATCGCCACGAACACGCCGTCCACCTGGAGATGGCTGACCTCGCCGGTCACCGCATTTCTGAGCTTCAGCCCTTCGACCGAAGGCGGCAGCGGCGTCTTGCCGGGCCGGCCGGTGATCTCGTCGACGATCGTGTCCCAGATGACTCGGACATTGTCCTTTTTCAACAGCCGCTCACGCAGGATGCGCTCGGCGCGGAAATCGTTGCGCCGGTGGATGACGGTCACGCTCTTCGCCAGATTGGAGAGATAGAGCGCCTCCTCCACCGCCGAATTGCCGCCGCCGATGACAGCGACATCCTTGCCGCGATAGAAAAAACCATCGCAGGTGGCGCAGGCCGACACGCCGAAGCCCATGAAGGTCTGTTCGGTGGGGATGCCCAGCCATTTCGCCTGCGCGCCGGTGGCAATGATCAGCGCGTCGGCCGTGTAGGTGGTGCCGGAATCGCCCGTGGCGCGGAACGGCCGCACATTGAGGTCAACCTCGGTGATGATGTCGTTGATGATATCGGTGCCGACATGCTCGGCCTGCTTCAGCATCTGCTCCATCAGCCACGGGCCCTGGATCGGATCGGCGAAGCCCGGATAGTTTTCGACATCGGTGGTGATCATCAGCTGCCCGCCCTGCTGCAAGCCTGCTACGAGCATCGGCTTGAGCATGGCGCGCGCGGCGTAGACTGCGGCGGTATAGCCGGCCGGGCCGGAACCGATGATAAGGACAGGCGCGTGCTTGGTGGTCATCTAAAGCCTCTGCGGGGCAGACAATCGAGTGTGCCTTGGAAAACGACGTGAAATGTTGCTGGCAATGTAAGGGTTGCCAACCACACCAGCAAGACGATCAGGCCGTCGTCCCCGGAAAGCTTCGGCCTACAGCCTTATTCGCGCAATGGCCGCTTTCGTTACGGTTGCGAAATCGCCCGACCAAAGGGCTGGCATCGACACAAAAGTCGTTTAAGGACGAGAGCGCGAAAGATTCTTGCGCTAAGCCGAGACCGCCATGCCCCTGAAAGCCGACCTCGACGCCATCGACTGGAAGATTCTGCGCGAGCTTCAGGCCGACGGGCGCATGACCAATGTCGAACTGTCGAGCCGTGTCGGCATTTCCGCCCCGCCCTGCCTGCGCCGTGTCCGGCGGCTGGAGGAAACCGGCATCATCAGAGGCTATCGCGCCTTGCTCAACGCGCCGGCGCTCGGCATGGATGTCGTCGCCTTCTGCCTGATCGGCCTGCATCACCAAGCCGACGCGGAGCTCAAAGCTTTCGCCGAGCGCACTCGCGGCTGGCCGATCGTGCGCGACGCCTGGATGGTCTCGGGCGAATCCGACTTCCTGCTGCATTGCGTGGCGAGCGATCTCGGCACATTCCAGACCTTCGTCATTGAAGAACTGGCCTCGGCCCCCAATGTCGACACGGTGCGCACCGCGCTGACCATCCGCCGCGTCAAGGACGAAGGGCTGGTGGCGTTCAGCGCCTGATAAGCGAGATTAACTTCGAAAAAGCATGTGCGACGCCGACCAAGACATACCCCAACAGACACACTGCTACCTCTCCGACAACTGGCAAAAGAATGAAGCCGTCGCCAGGGCCGGGGCTCTCACCAGGGGACATCTCCGGCAAAGCTAAAAAGGCTAGCAAAATAGGTGAGCAAGCAAGCCAGACGAATGTGATGATATGCGGCAACCATTTGAGACGGAAAATGTTTTTTGACGCGAGAAACGCCGCGCCGATCACAATTATGTTGACGACGAATATGAGCCAAAAAGCGAATTCTGGCGCCGAAATCGTAGGGTATTCCGGGTCAGATTGCGGGAACATGAGCGGCCAAGGTTGAATATGCCATCCGGTTTCAGCTACGGAATCGGGAGTACTTTGACCCACCCTGCCAAGGGCAGGATCTGCTACCTGCGCTCCACCGTGAGAACAACAGGCAATCCCCAGGGCACATCTAGCGGTGCTTGAAGCAGTGAGACGTCGCCATCCGCGACCTGGGCTTCCCACTTGGCATAGTGTTTCAACCGGTAGTTCCCGGAGCGGACGCTGAGGCAGGCAACAGGCCCGCCATCGAGGTTTAGCGCCGTCTTGAGATCGAGGTCGGTCTGCAACAGGAAGTTTGCTAGCCGGTCCAGCGAGAAGAAAGCGTCCTTGGTCGAACCGACGATGATCCAGCCCTGACGATCTTCCGCGATAAAGGTGCGGTTGGCCAACCAGTTGCTCTTGGCGCGTACATTGTTGCGGCCGTCCTCACCGACAAGCAATGGATAGGAAACCATAGCGTTTTCGGCATTCTCCGTGACTGCGCGCCAGTCACGTGAATTGAGATCGACCACATGCGTGCCGGAGGCATTCACGAACCAGGCGCCGGCCTTCGCATCGTATTCATCCGGCCCGAGCCTCGCACCCATGCTGACAAAGGGCGTGTCGGCTTCGCCCTTCAGTCCGAAATAACTGCCATTGACGATCAGAACGGTGCCGCCTGTGCCTTGTGGATTGAGTGCCGCTTCCCACTGGTCGATGTCCTTGGCACCACTGGGCTCGTTACGGGCAACGAAACGGAATTTAGCTGGATCGAAACGGTTGAGATAGAGCCGGTCAATTTCACGGTCGCCCGCCATGACGGGGATTTCTCTGACCTGAAATCCAGGCTCGGTTTCATTCCATGAGCTGGCTCCAGCGGTCACATCAGGAATTTCCGATTTCAACGCAAGCTGCATGGCAGGCGAGAGACGCGCATAGTCGGGTGCAACGGCGATCCAGTAGCTTCCGCCGCGGCGAAGAAGTGCATTGAGCCCATACACGCCGTGTTTTTGCCAGACATACCCCACGGCTGAAAGCACAGCCAATATCAACAAGACAACGGCAACAGAGATTGCTTTCTTCAATGAATTCCCCTCGTTCTTCGATGGAATGACATCTGCAAATTTCTTGCTTGAATGATGTCTGATCTCTGCAGTTTTTCCGCAAAAGAGCGTGGTGCTTTCCTGGGGAATACGTCAAAGCAAAGAAATGGATCGGCTCGCCGTTTCTGCGAAACGGTGAAAGCTCAAGCTAACCCATTGAGATTGCGTCGCAACAGATCCGGAAAGCTAAATCAGTCTCGATCCGAGCGACTCGACAGCCCTCAAAAGCCCTTCCAGATCATCGGGGTTGCGCAGCGGCAGAACCTCGAAGCCCGGCTCATTACTTCCCTCGCCATCCACCAGCCAGCCGCGCGGCAGGCCGGCACGTTGTCCGGCCTGCATATCCGCGGGATTGTCGCCGACGATCAGCGAGCGTTTGAGATCGAGGCCGAGGCGCTGCCGGGACTGTAGCAGCATGCCCGGATTGGGCTTGCGCATCGGATGGTCGGCGACCGCCAGCGGACCGCTGCCCGCCTCGTGGTACGCGCAGGCCAGAACCATGTCGACGAAGGCATCGCCGGCGGCAAGCAGCTTGAGAACCCGGCCGTTGACCGCGGCAAATTCCTTCCAGCCGAAATAGCCGCGCGCGACGCCTGACTGGTTGGTGACGATGACCACCGGGATGTTGCCCCGGTTGGCGGCGGCGATGACCGGCACGATGCTGTCGCGCAGCGCCATTTTGGCTGGATCGTCGGGATAGCCGGTGTCGACATTGATGGTGCCGTCGCGGTCGAGGAACAGCGCCGGCGCGTTGGCTGGAAACACCCGCGAACCCACCCGCTCAACCCACAGGCCGGGCTCAGCCAGCGGGTATGGACCGTAGGCCCCGGTGTCAGCCATTCGACAGACGGTCTTCCACCACCTCGCAGAGATAGTGGTAGAGGCAGAGATGTCCCTGCTGGATGATCGGCGTCGAGGTCGAGGGCACGTTGAGCAGTATGTCGGTGAGCGGCTTGAGTTTGCCACCGCTGTCGCCGGTGAGGCTGACCACCGTCATGCCCATCATCCGAGCCTGTTCGGCGGCAGCCAGAATGCTCGGCGAATTGCCGCTGGTCGAGATGGCAAGCAGCACGCCGCCGGGCGCGCCATGCGCCTCGACCTGGCGCGAAAACACGGTGTCGAAGCCATAGTCATTGCCCCAGGCGGTCAGCATGCCCGCGTTGGCCGGCAGCGCAATCACATTGTAGGCCTTGCGCTCCTTAAGGAAGCGGCCGACCAGTTCGGTGGCAATGTGGATGGCGTCGCTGGCCGAGCCGCCATTGCCGCAGACCAGCAGCGCCTTGCCCGAGGAAAGCGCGGCGATGACCGCACTCACAGCACGTTCCATCTCGGCGGTCAGGTCACGCTCGACTGTCGCGGTGATCGCGGCTGCCGAGCGGACCAGATAGTCATTCAGTCCGGACATGAAATCCCTCAGTTGGTACCGCCGCCGGCGCGCAATTTGCCGATCGTGCCGGTGGTGCTCTTGCCGGCGACAAGGTCGACCAGGACGACGCGCCCGCCCGCCTTCTGCACCACATCGGCGCCGACAACGGTTTCGACCGTGTAGTCGGCGCCCTTGACCAGAATGTCGGGCAGAAGCGCCTCGATCAGCGCCAGCGGCGTATCCTCTTCGAACACCACGACCGCATCGACCGAGGCCAGGGCGGCGAGCACGCAGGCACGATCATGCTGATCGTTGACCGGGCGCCCGGCGCCTTTCAGCCGACGCACCGAGGCATCGCTGTTGAGGCCGAGCACCAGCCGGTCGCACTGGCTGCGCGCCGCGTGGAGAAGACTGACATGGCCGGCATGCAATATATCGAAGCAGCCATTGGTGAAGCCGACGCTCAGGCCCTCGTCCTTCCACGCCGCCACCATGCGCGCGGCCGATGCGGCATCGAGGATGGCGTCCTTGTGGGCGGTGGGGCCGTGCGAGCGGAACAGCGCGCCGGTGAGTTCCTCCACGGTCAGCCGCGCGGTGCCGCGTTTGCCCACCACCACACCGCCGGCGGCATTGGCGATGGAGGCGGCCATGACGCGATCGGCGCCCGCGGCCAGAGCCAGCGCGAAGCTCGCGATTACCGTATCGCCGGCGCCCGAAACGTCGAACACTTCGCGTGCCTGGGTGGCGATGTGGCGCGCCTCATCCGCGCCGACGACGCTCATGCCCTTTTCGCTGCGGGTGGCGACGACGAAGTCGAAGCCATGTGCCGAAATCAGCTGGCGTGCCGCCGCGACGATCTCGTCGTCGGCGAAAACCGGGCGACCGACAGCTTCGCCAAGTTCCTTGCGGTTGGGCGTGATGGCGGTCGCGCCGGCATAGCGCGCATAGTCGCGGCCCTTGGGATCGACCAGCACCGGTTTTCGCGCCTCGCGGCAGATGGCGATCAGGTCGGCGGCGACGCTGTCGAGCAAGATGCCCTTGCCATAGTCGGACAGAATGACGATGTCGGCGCGCGTGAGTGCGGCGCGAAAATGCCGGACCAGGTCCGCCCGTTCCTTGTCGTCGAGCGGCTTGATCTCTTCCTCATCGAAGCGCAGCACCTGCTGATTGAGCGCGCTGAAGCGGCTCTTCGACGACGTCATGCGACCGCGCTCCTGCGCCATATCAGCCGTATCGGCGCCGAGTTCGCGCAGCATGCGCACCAGATTGTCGCCGGCCACGTCGGTGCCGATCACCGATATGGGAATAGCGCTGGCACCCAGCGAGACGATGTTGGCGACAACGTTGCCTGCGCCGCCCATCGTCGAGGTCTCGCCGCGCCCGTGCAGCACCGGGATCGGCGCTTCCGGCGAGATGCGCTCGATGACGCCGTTGACGAAACGGTCGAGGATGAAGTCGCCGACCACCAGCACGGCAACGTCGCCAAAGCGGGCAATGGCGCGGTGCAAAGGTTCGGGCGAAGGCGGATTGTGCTTTATCATGTCACTGGCAATGCGAGGGAAAGGCCGACCTCAATCACGCTGAAAATTGTCAATTTACGGGCCGGATCGTTCATGGCGAAGCCGATATACCGCAAATCCGCGCAGCGCAACGTCAGGGCGGCCGTCAGCTCTTCTGCAGCGCGACGTGGACGCCCAGTCCGACCAGCACCGCCCCGCCCGCCCGCTGCATGATCCGCTGCGCACGGCTGGAGCGCTTCAGCCGGGCGATCACCATGCCTGCCAGCAACACGCAGACAATATCTGCCGAAGAGAACATTAAATTGACGATGGTGCCCAGCACGACGAATTGCAGCCACACCGGGAACCCCGCCGAGGCATCGATGAACTGTGGCAGGAACGCCATGAAGAAGATCGCCGTCTTCGGATTGAGCACTTCGACGGTGATGCTCTCGAAAAATGCGCGGCGCGCCGATTTGCGCTCGATCGCCGGCAGCGCCCTGTCACCGTCCCCGCGCTTGCGGAACAAGGACACGCCAAGCCAGATCAGATAGAGCGCGCCGATGAGCTTGACCGCCAGGTAGAGCGGCGGCACCGCATGGAAGAGCACCGACAGCCCGGCGGCAGCCGCAAAGACATGGAAATAACCGCCAAGATGGATGCCAAGTGCCGCCGTCAGCCCCGACCAGCGCCCGCGCGCCATGGTCTGCGCGGCGGCATAGAGCATCGCCGGTCCTGGAATATAGGCAAAGATCGCCGTGGTGGCGAAAAACGCAATGAGCAGTTCGGTCGACGGCATTTTTTGTCCCCTAGCTTGCGGGCCTCGAATAAAGCGGGCCGCTTCGCGGTCTCACTGTGGCGTCGTGGTGCTTCATCGACAGTACGCTTGGCCTCCCTTATAAGGACCGGAATCGCAAGCAACCAGAGGCATTCATGATCATCGTCACGGGCGGGGCCGGCATGATCGGCTCCAACATCGTCGCCGCACTCAATGCCGAAGGCCATGATGACATCCTCGTCGTCGACGACCTCACCGACGGCCACAAGATCGCCAACCTGGCCGATTTGCAGATAGCCGACTATCTCGACAAGGACGAATTCTTGGCCACCTTGGAAGCTGGCGACCTAGGCCGCGTCGAGGCCGTCTTCCACCAGGGCGCCTGCTCGACCACCACGGAATGGAACGGCAAGTTCATGATGGACGTGAACTACGCCTTCTCAAAGCGCTTGCTGCATGGCTGTCTTTCGCTGCGCATACCGTTCCTCTATGCCTCCTCGGCTTCCGTCTACGGCGGCGGTTCGGAGTTTCGCGAGGACCCCGCACTTGAGCGGCCGCTCAACGTCTACGCCTATTCGAAGAAACTATTCGACGACTATGTCAGGCGCACTGTGTTCGACACCGATCATTCGCAGGTCGCCGGCTTGCGCTACTTCAACGTCTATGGCCCGCGCGAGGCGCACAAGGGCGCCATGGCCTCGGTCGCCTTCCATCTGTTCAACCAGGTCGGGCGCGGCGAAAACCCAAAGCTGTTCGGCGCCCATGACGGCTTCGGGCCTGGCGAACAGAGCCGCGACTTCATTCATGTCGGCGATGTCGCCGACGTCAATCTGTGGCTGTGGAAGCGCGGCTCGAGCGGCATCTTCAACTGCGGCACCGGCCGCGCCCAGCCGTTCCGCGCCATTGCCGAGACCGTGATCGATACGCTGGGCAAGGGCGAGATCGAGTTCATCGAATTCCCCGATCACCTCAAGGGCAGCTACCAGAGTTTTACCCAGGCTGATATGTCCCGCTTGCGCGCAGCCGGCTATAATGGGCAATTCCGCAACGTGGAAACCGGCGTCAGAGACTATGTCGAATGGCTGAAAGCCCAACGATCCTCGTGATCGGCCCACGCTGGGTGGGCGATATGGTCATGGCTCAGTGCCTGTTCTCGGCGTTGAAGGAGCTCCATCCCAACGCCGCCATCGACGTGCTTGCCCCGGCCTGGGCGGCCCCGCTGGTCAAGCGCATGCCCGAGATTCGCCAGCAGATCGATTTCCCGCTGCAACCCGGCGCGCTCGAATTCATCATTCGCCGCCGCTTCGGCCGCCTGCTGCGCGGCCGCTACGACATGGCCTACGTCCTGCCGGGCAGTTGGAAATCGGCGCTGATCCCGTTCTTTGCCCGCATTCCGCGCCGTTTCGGCAATCTCCGGGAAATGCGCTACGGCCTGCTAACCGACATCGTGCCGCTGCCCGATGCCGTCAAACGGCGCACCGCGCAGGCCTATTTCGGTCTTGCCCAGGGTGGCCATTTCCGGGCGCCGCACCTGACCGTCGATGGCGGCAATCAGAAAGAGTTGCTCGCCCGCTTCGACCTGCAGCCGGGAAAATTCGTCGCCATGATGCCCGGCGCCGAATTCGGTCCGGCCAAACGCTGGCCTAGCGAAAGCTATGCCGGCCTCGCCGGAGAGATGATGGCGAAAGGATTCGAGGTCGCGTTGTTCGGCTCGAAGAACGATCGCGACGTCACCGCCGAGATCGCAGCACTCGCGCCCGGTGTCGTCGATCTGGCAGGAAAGACGCGGCTGGAGGACGCCATCGACCTGATCGCCGCGGCCAGGCTGGCGGTGTCCAACGACAGCGGGCTGATGCATGTCGCGGCCGCCGTCGGCACACCGGTCGTTGCCGTCTACGGTTCGACCTCGCCGGAAAACACGCCGCCGTTGGCTGAACAGCGCGAACTGATCTGGTTGCATCTGTCCTGTTCGCCCTGCCACCGGAAGATCTGCCCGCTCGGCCACCTCAACTGCCTGAAGACGCTGGACGTTGCCCAAGTGGCAGCGGCGGCGGACAGGTTGCTGGAACTCCCGGCCGCCGCATGAAGGTTTTGATCGTCAAGACCTCCTCGATGGGCGACGTCACCCACACCTTCCCCGCCGTCGAAGATGCACGCCGCAAGCGCCCCGATATCGCCTTCGACTGGTGCGTCGAAGAAGCCTTTGCCGCCATCGTCGCGCTGCATCCGGCGATAGCAAAGATCCATACCGTCGCCATCCGGCGCTGGCGCAAGCATCTGTTCAACGCCCGCACATGGCGGGAGGCGACAAGCTTGCGCCGCGCTCTGCAAGCAGGCGAGTACGACCTCGTCATCGATGCTCAGGGGCTGCTGAAATCGGCCCTGGTGGCGAAACAGGCAGCGGCACCAATCGCAGGTTTCGACCGCGCGAGCGCGCGGGAGCCCTTGGCAACGTTGTTTTACCAGCGCAAATACGCCGTGCCGCGCAACCTGCACGCCATCGAACGCACGCGCCGGCTGTTCGGGCTGGCGCTCGGCTACGAGCCCGACCTTTCGACCCTGGCATCCGGGATTGTGCCGCCTCCGGGCCGCCTGGCCGGCATCGACGGCAAGACGGCCTTCCTGCTGCACGGCACCAGCCGCGAAGACAAGAAATGGCCCGCCGAAGACTGGATCGAAACCGCTCGCCTGCTGGTTGGTACCGGAATGACGCCGGTCACCACCTGGTCGAACGAGCGTGAGAAGGCGGTGGCCAATGCGATCGCAAAAGCCGTGCCGTCAACGATCGTGGTGCCGAGATCGCCGCTGGCAGACATTGCCGCGATCCTTGGCCGCTCGACGCTGGTTATCGGCGCCGACACCGGTCTGACCCACCTCGCCAGCGCCTTTGGCCTGCCGACGGTCGCGGTGTTCCTTGCGACCGAGCCGGGTTTGACCGGCCCGCGCGGGCAGTATGCCTCAACGCTGCTGGCCGCATCGGGGGAGCACCTAACGCCGGCGAAGGTGGTGGCGGAAGCTGAGAAGCAGCTGGCGCTCAAATCACGAGCACCAGCCTAGAGCCTTTCAGAAGGATCTGAGGTGCTAGATGAACTGCACCTGGACGATCTCGTAACCCCTGGCGCCGCCAGGGGCGTTGACCTCGATGGCGTCGCCGACTTCCTTGCCGATCAGCGCGCGCGCGATCGGCGAGGAGATCGAAATACGGCCCGATTTCACATCCGCTTCCTGGTCGCCGACAATCTGGTAGGTCTTCTTTTCCTCGGTGTCCTCGTCGACCAGCACCACCGTGGCGCCGAACTTGACCTTGTCGCCGCTAAGCTTGGTGACGTCGATCACCTCGGCCCGAGCAATATAGTCTTCCAGTTCGTTGACACGGCCCTCATTGAGGCTCTGCGCCTCTTTGGCGGCATGATATTCGGCATTTTCGGACAGGTCGCCATGCGAGCGCGCTTCGGAGATCGCCTCGATGATGCGCGGCCGCTCCTCCTGCTGGCGCCAACGCAGCTCTTCCTTCAATGACGCGAACCCCTCGCCTGTCATCGGGACCTTGTTCATGATGCCTGACCTTTCCTGCCGCCACCCCCGCATTTCGGGGAAAGCCTTGTCGATGGGTATAAAAAGAAAACGGGTCCGGCAGCCTCGGGCTAACGGAACCGTTTCACCGCAATTTTCCCCAATATAGCGATCCTCGCGCGTTTTTCACGCTCAAAAAGCAGGCTTTTTGAAAAATCATGAGCCGACTTGCGCAATTGCCGTCACGGCATGTGCAGCGTGTTGCAGTTGCGACAACAAAAACCGGCTGCGATTGCTCGCAGCCGGCCCAGAGAAGCCGTTGGGGTGGGGTCAGCTTCTCATGAAATGGTAGATCTGTTCGGCCAGCATGCCGTATTCGCGCGAATCCTTGCCCGTCCGCTTCTCGATCTCGGCCAGTTGCGCCTGAGCGCCGGCCAGATCGCCGATCTGCAGATGGGCCTCGCCGAGATATTCGCGCACCAGCGTGTAGTCCGGGTTGATGCGGAGCGCTTCCTCGTAATAGCCGAGGCCGACGGTTACACGGCCGGAATGGCGATGCGAATAGCCGAGGTAGTTGAGGATGCGTGGATCCTGCTTGTTGGCGGCAAGGCTGAGCACGGCGATCGCCTCATCATAACGCCCGGCCATGGCCAGGTCGTGACCAGCATCGTAGATGTTGTCGTCGTCCAGCATGCCGTACTTCGGCGCGACGCATTTCTGCTTTTTCTTGTCCCAGACCTGCCCCTTCTTGCACTGGGTGGTGGTCTCGGTACCACCGCCACCGCCGCCGGCCGCAAACACCGGAACCGCAAAGAACTGCAGCGCCACAAGCGCCGCAGCCGCCTGGATCAACACTCTTTTATGCATCGAAGCCTCCTTGAGGGATAATGACGATCTTGAGGGAAAATGACGATAATGAAAAGCTAACGCCGGGATGCAGACTTTTCATCCCGGAAACCCGCAGCCGCCGAAACTATTTGTGCGGCCGTGCCTAACCTGAATTCGGTCAAAGGCGGGAGCCAGGGATCAGAACATGACGTGACGCGCGCTGCAAATCCGCTATCATTCGGGAAATGATCAGCGGGGGTGCCCGAGAGTGCAACAGCGCCGTGAGCGGGAATGGGAGCTATCGATCGGCCCGGACACCGTGCGCCTGTTCATTCTCAAGGCAAAGGGACTGAGTGCTGCCGTCAACGAAGACTATGCCGACGGTGCCGAGCATGAGGTCGAGCTCGATGGTGAATCACATGCCAATCACCACCATGACGGTCTGGCGGAGGAAAGCGCGGAAGACCTCACCGAGGAAGAGCTGCGCGAGCTGATCAACGACCTCAACGTCGACGAAGCGGCCGAGTTGATCGCGCTGGCCTGGGTCGGCCGCGGCGACTATGACGCAGCGGAATGGTCCGATGCGGTTGCCGCCGCGCGCGACCGCGCCAACAAGCGCACGGCGAAATACCTGCTCGGCATGCCGCTTTTGGCCGACTGGCTGGAAGAAGGGCTGGAAGCGATTGGCGCGTAACGACGTCGTTACCGTTCGTGATGGGCCGCAGGCAACCTCCAGGCGTTCGCGCCGTTGAGGACGATGGGGTCTGTTGTACTTTCCCGAACATGCAGGGTTGCACTGGTCATGGTCGTCACGGCTCTGCTGCTGGCGCCCCTGCTGACGCAAGCTGACGCCAAACAGCGCAAAAAGCATTACACGCCGCTGTCACAGCGGTTGGAGCAGCTGTTTTCACCGCGGGTCGACTCGCATCCTAAGCCGCGCAGCAAACACCGCCAGAAGCCCAGGCCACAGCGGCACATCACGCCAAAGCAGGTGGAACAAAAGACCCCGGATAAAGAGCCCTCGCCCGCCGATGTTCCGGTGCAGCCCTCGCGCGTTGTCCCGCTGCCCGAGGCGCGTCCTTCAGAGGCGCCGAAGACCGGCGCGGCACCGATCGAAAAGCAAAAGGCCGAAGGTCCGAACCCCCTTGGCGCGCCCAACCGGTCCAATGACGATCGATTCAATGAAGAAAAGTCCCGTTTTAAAAAGCAGGCGCGGCCCGGACCGTCAGCCCCGAAGCCGTCGACCGATAGGCAAAGCGAGCCCGAGCCGCCGGCCGCGGTGCCGATTCCGACACAAAAGCCAGACACTTCGGAACCTGAAGCTCAGCCGCTGGCCGTTGCTCCGCAACCACCTGAAAAACCCGATGCCGGCGACAAGAAGATGCTGCCCGATGCGCGCTCGGCCGATGTGCCCGATGCAAAAATGCCGGCGGCGGAAGTCGCCTGTCGCGAGCGGCTGACGGCCCTTGGTGTCGAATTCGAGGAGCATAAGGCGGAAAGCAATCCCGACATCGGCTGCTCGATCCCCTATCCCCTGGTGCTGAAGTCGCTCGGAAAATCCATCGCCATCGGCCCCGCGACCGAACTCAACTGCCCGATGGCCGAAGCGGCAGCCCGCTTTGCCGCCGAAATCATACAGCCGGCGGCGAAAGCCGAGTTCGGAGCCGACCTGAAATCGATCAACCAGGCATCGGCCTTTGTCTGCCGGCCGCGCAACGGCACGCGCCATCTGTCGGAACATGCCTTCGGCAACGCGCTCGATATTGCCAGCTTCACGTTGTCGGATGGCAGAAAGGTCGAAGTCGGTCCAACGCCGCCCGAGAAGGACGGCAAATTCCTCAATGCGGTGCGCAAGGCCGCCTGCGGACCGTTCAAGACCGTGCTTGGACCGGGCGCGGACCCGGACCATTCCCTGCATTTCCATCTCGATCTCGAACCGCGCCGGAATGGTGGCACTTTCTGCCAGTGATGGCCCTCCAGTGATCGTCATGCCGGTGATGGTCTGGCTGCCGCATTTCGGCCGCAGGCATGAACGGGGACGCTGAGTTTTCCTTTACCCTTGATCGTTAAAATCCCACCGATCAAGGACAGGATTCCGCCCATGGCCGCAATATTTCGCGCCGCGAAGGCAAAAAGCGCAGCGATACTGGCCGCCGGTCTTGCGCTGGCCGCCGTTTCGGCTTGCAACACTGGCAGCGTGCTGTCGCTGCAGCCGGCCGTCGATGTCGGCTCGCAGACCGCGGCCGTGCCGCAATATGAAGGCATGCAGAAGCTCGTCCCGTCCAATCCCTATATGACTGCCGCCTATCCGCGCATGGACGAGCCGATGTCGGAGTCGGAGCCGCAGCAGATGCCGGCCAGCGAAACCGATTGCCGTGGCGAGTTGAAGCGCCTTCGCGTCGTCTACACCGATGTCCAGCCGATCCATGAGGGACAGTGCGGCATAGACTGGCCGGTCAAGGTATCCGCCATCAGCGGCATCCAGATGAAGCCCGCCGCAACATTGACCTGCGACATGGCCGCAAGTTTCGCCGCCTGGACCAGCAACGAACTGGTTCCCTCCGCCCGCTGGCGCTATTTCTCGGGCGTCAAGACCATCCACCAGGGCTCGAGCTATTCCTGCCGCAACATCGCCGGCGAAGGTGTCCTGTCCGAGCACGGCAAGGGCAACGCCCTCGACGTCATGAGCATCGAGCTCAACAACGGCGACGACATCGACGTGCGCAAGCCCGGCCTGTTTGCCTTCCGCACCCGCGGCTTCCTCAACAATGTGCGCGCCGACGGCTGCCAGTATTTCACCACCGTGCTCGGTCCCGGCTACAATTACGATCACCGCAACCATTTCCATTTCGACATCAAGAACCGCAAAAGCGGCTACCGCGCCTGCCGCTAAGGCGTTTCACCGTTCAGAAATCAGTCGGATTGGCGTTCCCTATGGAAGCGATGATTTGCTGGGCCACCAGATCCTGGATGCGCCAAAGGTTCCTGTCGCGGATACCGCTTTCTTCCAACTTGCTGACGGTTCGGAACAGGTATTGAGCCGACGAGCCCCAATGCCCGGCAGCCCGCGCCAGCGTGTCGGCAACCTGCTCCAATGGCAGCCGGCCGGCATAGGCCCTGCCGTCTGGCGCGGCGACGAAAGCCAAGGCCCGCAACGGCCCATCCTTGGTCTTGACCTTGATCCAGCATGGCACGTTAGTCGGCGGATTGGCATCGATCTCGCGGCGCATCAACTGGCCAAGTTGCCCGACATGGTCTTCCGCGGGCAGCCGATAGACGATGCCGTTGCAGCTGCCGCCTCGATCGAGCGCCAGCATCAGCGCCGGCAAATCACGGGTTCCGCGCCAACGGGTCAGCGTCAGGCAAAACGAGCGGTGCCATCCTGGCGCCGTGGCCGGGCGCTGCTCGACATGGGCAAATTCGGGGTTCCAGATCAGCGACCCGTAGGCAAAGACCCATAGCGCTTCAGGCCGATGCTCCGACAGAAGTTGCTCGACAAGACTATCGAACTCCGCGTCTGTATGCTCGGTTGTTCCGGGCTCGGGACCCGGATCCGGTTCGACACGCTCGACCCTTGCGACAAGGTCCGCGGTCAATGCCATCGAGCTGCGACCCACCGGCTTCTTATCCATTGCTGCTCACCCCCCGCAAAAACGATGGCCGACGATAGAACGGCTGCTCGCCGCTGGCCATTGATTTCCAGGGTCCGTCAGGCACAGATACCGCACGGATCGAGCCGCTTTCATGAGCCGACGAAGCCTGCAACGACGCGCATTGACCTGGCTCGCCGCTCTTCTGGCGGTCTGGCTGGCCCTCGCCTATGTCGCTGCGCCGGAATTCTGGACGGTTCGCGACCGCGGCTTTCGCACGCAGACTTTCGAGATGGTGACACACACGCCGCAAGGCATTCCGGGCGACCCGATCAATATCGGCCTTGTCGGTACCGAAAAAGAGATGGTCCATGCCTTCGCCATGGCCGGATGGGATACGGCCGATGGCGTGACGCTAAAGACCGCGATCGAAATCGGTGAGAGCGTGCTGTTCGACCATCCCTATCCTGACGCCCCGGTCAGCCGGCTGCTGTTCGAAGGCCGCGCCCAGGATCTCGCCTTCGAAAAGCCGGTCGGCGGCAGCGCCGACCGGCGCCATCATGTCCGCTTCTGGCGCAGCGATGCGACCGGCGACGACGGCCGAACGCTCTGGATGGGCTCGGCCAGCTTCGACCGCGGCGTTGGTCTCAGCCACGATACCGGCGCCATCACCCACCATATCGCCCCTGACATCGACGCCGAGCGCGATCTCGTGATCCACGACCTGTCGGCGGCCGGCATGGTGACCTCGGCGAGCGACATCCCGGGCATCGGCGCCACCAGGACCGGACGCAACGGCGGCGGCGATCCCTATTTCACCGACGGCAAGGCTGTTGTCGGGGTGCTCAGGCAATTCCCCTGAACCACTGTCATTTTCCAAAAATCATCGCGGACTATTTTCCTGCGGCCCGCCGCAATGCTATTGAGCCCTGATGCTATACGTCGAAATCGCCACCGTGGTCGTCCTCATCTGTGTGAACGGCCTTCTGTCGATGTCCGAGCTCGCCATCGTGTCGTCGCGCCCGGCGCGGCTCAAGGCGATGATCGACCGCGGCGTCAATGGCGCCGGGCGTGCGCTGACGCTCGGCTCCAATCCCGGCAAATTCCTGTCGTCAGTGCAGATCGGCATCACTCTGGTCGGCGTGCTGTCGGGCGCCTTCTCCGGCGCCACGCTGGGCGACAGGCTGTCGGTGTACCTGGCCTCGACCGGCATGCGCGAAAACATTGCCGATCCGCTCGGCGTCGGCATTGTCGTTGCGATCATCACCTATTTCTCGCTGATCGTCGGCGAACTGGTGCCCAAGCAGATCGCGCTGCGCGATCCCGAGCGTGTTGCGGCCCGCGCAGCGCCTGCGATGACCATCCTCGCCACCGTCTCGGCGCCGCTGGTGTTCCTGCTCGACATTTCCGGCCGCGCCATATTGTGGTTGCTCGGCCAGCGCGGCGAGAGCGAGGAAAAAGTCACCGACGAAGAGATCAAGATGCTGGTCGCCGAGGCCGAGCACCACGGCACCATCGAATCTGACGAGCGGCGCATGATCGCCGGCGTCATGCGGCTCGGCGATCGCGCCGTGCGCGCCGTGATGACGCCGCGCACCGAGGTCGACTGGATCAATTTGCAGTCCGATGAGGGTGCCATCCGCAAGCTCTTGATGGAGACCCAGCATTCGCGCCTGCCGGCCGGCGACGGCGGCGTCGACGTCATGGTTGGCGTTGTTCAGACGCGCGACGTGCTGGCCGCCCTGCTCGCCGGCCGCGCACTCGATCCGAGCAAGCATGTGCGCGCCGCCCCCATCGTCTACGATCAGGCCGACGCGCTGGATGTGCTGCAGAAGCTGAAGGAATCCGACGTGCCGATGGCGCTGGTGCATGACGAATACGGCCATTTCGAAGGGATCGTCACGCCTGCCGACATTCTCGAGGCCATCACCGGCGTCTTCCGCGCCGACCTTGATGCCGGCGACGAGGAAAACGCCGTCAAGCGCGAGGACGGCTCATGGCTGCTCGCGGGATACATGCAAGCCGACGAGATGGCTGACGTTCTCGGTATCGACCTGCCGGAAAACCGCGACTACGAGACCGTCGCCGGTTATGTGCTGTCGCACATGCACCATCTGCCGGCGACCGGCGAATGCGTCGACGCGCAAGGCTGGCGTTTCGAGGTCGTCGACCTCGATGGCCGCCGTATCGACAAGCTGATCGCCACCCGGCTGCCCAGCGGCCATCGCGAAGTGGTGCGTTGACACTCTGCCGTCAAAGCGAATAGCGCCCTCAGACCGCGGCTTCGATCGGTTCGGCAAGCTTCGGATTGGAGCGCGAGGCGATCAGGCAACTGGCCACGATCAGGGCCGCTCCAGCCAGCGTGGTCCAGGTCGCCGCCTCGTCGAAGAACAGCCAGCCAAACACGATCGCCCAGATGAAGGCAGAATACTCCGTCGGGATCAGATATTGCGCTTCGGCCCGCGCGTAGGACCAGCTCATCAGGAACTGCCCGGAGAGCGACAGCGCCGTCACCCCGGCCAGCGGAAGCCAGAGATTGCCCGGCAGGGCAACCGCGAGCCAGGGAGCGGCGGGGAGAAGGACGGCGGCAACGCACAGGTTCTGGAACAGCATGATCTCGACTGGCTTGGCCACCAGCGCCTGCCGCCGCGAGAGGATCAGATTGTAGGCGTAGAACACCGTCGATGCGAGCACCGCCACCGTTCCAAGCAGGGCATCCCCGGTATAATTCCCTTGCCCGAACTGTCCGGCCATGATGATGACGACGCCGGCGATGCCCGCCAGCGACGCCCAGATCGCCTGGCGCTGTATGCGTTCGCCCAAAAGCAGCGCCGCCAGCAGGAGAGCGAACAGCGGCGCGACGAAACTAAGCCCGATCCCATCCGCCAGCGGCAATCTGGCAAGGCCCCAGAAGAACGACAGCAGAACGATGCCCACGACCACGGCGCGCAACGCGTGTAGCCGCAGCACGGAAGGCGTGGGAAGGGAACGCGGCCCCGCCGCCCAAGCCGTGCCCGCGACCACGCTCGCAAGCATGCTTCGCCATAGCACCGTGTTGTAGACACCGACGGCGATCACCAGGATTTTCATCGCCGCATCCATGGCGGACAGAAGGAAGATCGCAAGTGCACAGACCAGCACCGGGGTCATGGGGGAAACGACGCCTGACAGGCTGGGTGACTTCACGGGGCATGCTCATGTGATGGATCGCAGCCGGATATATCAGGGGAGGACGGCCAGGCCAGATGGCAGGGCCGTGCATATGGCGGTCCAACCGATCTTCGCAGCCCCTCGATTTGAATTCGGTGCGTCGGCAGCGCCTTTCGCTATCGGCCCCAGCCTGCCCTCACCCATGATTGATCCGCTGGAAGAATGGCAAAAGCAGCCAAAGCCTCTATATCGATTGTCATGGATGCATCGAACGAACACGCGCTAAACGACGAGCTTCTCCAAGATATCCAGCGCCTGTCCTTCGAGTATTTTCTCAACGAGGCCAACCCTGCCAACGGCCTGGTCGCCGACCGCAACACGCAGGCGTCGCCTGCCAGCATAGCCGCCGTCGGGCTCGCTTTGTCGTCCTATCCCGTCGGTGTCGAGCGCGGTTTCATGACGCGCGATGCCGCAATCGAGCGGACGCTCGCCACGCTTCGCTTCTTCTGGAACGCCCCGCACGGGCCGGAGCCCGATGCCACCGGCTACAGGGGTTTCTACTATCATTTCCTCGACATGAAGACCGGCCGCCGCGTCTGGAATTGCGAACTGTCCACGATCGATACCGCCCTTTTGCTTGCCGGTGTTCTGGCCGCCGGCGCTTATTTCGACGAGGACGATGAGCTCGAACTGGAAATCCGCCAGCTTGCCGATGCGCTCTACCGCCGTGCCGACTGGCGCTGGGCGCAGAACGGCGGCGCCACCGTCACCCATGGCTGGCGGCCTGGAAAAGGCTTTCTCCGCTACCGCTGGGAAGGATTTGACGAGGCGCTGATCCTGTACGTCCTGGGTCTCGGTTCGCCGACCCACTCGCTAACTCCCGAGAGCTACGCGGCCTGGCTGTCCACTTACAAATGGAAGACCATCTACGGCCGCGAGATGGTCTATGCCGGCCCGCTTTTCATCCACCAGTTCTCGCATATCTGGATCGATTTTCGCGACATCCGCGATGCCTTCATGCGCGATCACGACCTGGACTATTTCGAAAACAGCCGCCAGGCGACGTATCTGCAGCGCGATTACGCAATCCGCAATCCGAGGGGGTTCGCGGGCTATGGCGAGAATTGCTGGGGCGTCACCGCCAGCGACGGCCCAGGTCCGATCGCGCGGCGAGCCGATGGACGCCGCTTCTTCGGTTATCTCGCCCGCGGCGCACCGTTTGGCCCCGATGACGGCACGCTGTCGCCATGGGCGGCAATCGCCTCCTTGCCTTTTGCGCCGGAAATCGTGCTGCCGGCGCTGCGCCATTTCCACGAGATGGACCTGCGCGACGGCAACTCTTACGGCTTCACCGCGAGCTTCAACCCGACGATCGCTGCCGACGACGGCCGCGCCTGCGGTTGGGTATCGCCGGACCATGTCGGCATCAACCAGGGGCCGATCGCCCTGATGATCGAGAACTACCGGTCCGACTTCCTGTGGCGATTGATGCGCCGCGTGCCGGCCATCACCACAGGACTGCGCCGGGCCGGGTTTTCCGGCGGTTGGCTGTGACAGGCGGCGATCCTTCGCGCGGGATCGTCAAGGCATCAGCGCGACCTTGCCGGTCCGACTCCACCATCCGGCCAAGGGAGCCGAGAGCGCCTCTTCACGTGAATGAAAAAGGGCGGCGCAAACGCCGCCCTTTGGAAAAATCATCGATCCTTGGGAGGATAAGGCTCAGGCCGCCTGGGCTTCGCCGGCAATCGCGTCGGCCTGACGCGCTGCCTTGAGCACGCGGGCCCACCAGGCAACATCGTTGACCAGCGCCGTGGCAGCCTGGTTCAGATGCTCGATCTCCTCGAGCTTCTTCTCGCCCTGGCGCACCGCCAGGAAATCGCTCCAGGCAATGTGAACGGCGGATTTGACCGGCGCCATCTGCAATTCGACCGCGGCAAGACGCAAATGTTCGACAGCGCGCGAGCCGCCGACGCTGCCATAGCCGACGAAACCGGCCGGCTTCTTGTTCCATTCATTGGCGGCGTAATCGATGGCGTTCTTCAGCACGGCCGTCGGGCCATGATTGTATTCGGCGGCGGTGAAGATGAAGCCGTCGAATTCGGCGACCTTCTTTTGCCAGCGCTGGGCAACTTCGTTCTGCGACGGCGCCCAGGCGGACGAGGCGACCTCGTCGAAAAAGGGCAGCGGCCAGTCGCGCAGGTCGACGGTCTCGACGTCGATGTCGGCATGAGATTTCGCGATCTTGGCGATCCACTGGGCGGGCACATCGGCGAAACGCGCGGCGCGTGTCGAACCGACGACGATGGCGATTTTGGGCTTGGACATGGGGCTCTCCATATATGCAAAAGCTGGTATCGTTTGGATACCGGCGCTATATGAGATACTGACAAATGGCAGCGCAAGGAGGCACCGTTATGTTACTGAGGCACCCGCACAACACCGAAGACTGCCGCGCCGTCTCGGAAATCCTGCAGCGCGTCGGCGACAAATGGACCGTTCTGGTCGTCGGCAAGCTGGGCGGCGGACCGCTGCGTTTCAATGAGTTGCGCGCCGCTGTCGGCGGCATTTCGCAGAAGATGCTGACCACCACCTTGCGCGGTCTTGAGCGCGACGGCTTCGTCACCCGAACCGTGTTCCCGACCATCCCGCCACGCGTCGACTATGAGCTGACGGAGCTCGGCCATGAGCTGCTGGTGCCGGTCGGCGCGCTCGGCGAATGGGCGCGGAAAAACACCTCGCGGGTCCAGGCGGCGCGTGAAAGATTCGATGGCGTGCACGCCTGAAAACCGTTGCCCAGCAATAGTTTACGGATTTTGCCGTCGACGACCCGTACCCGGGTTTAACTGGATCCGCCCTTGCATCGTTGGTCACGCCATCGACATAGCTGCAGCGTTTCGTTCGCCGGCGCATCATCATTTTGAGGCTGACGAGGTCTTCCGCTGACGGGCCCTCAGGCCTTTGACGCAGGGTTGCTGCAACACACTGCGCCGCACGTCTCTACCCTTGCAGACCGCTGGGCAGTCCGCTCGTTGCCAACGGTCCGGTCTTGCGTGCAGGCAACGCTTGGAAGCTCTTTCCTGATCTCGGTATAAGCGGTCGTGCCAAGCAGGCAGATCACCGCGACGAGGGCCGCCACGAGCCAGCCGTTCAGCATGTGTTGACGCATTGTCTTCCCTCCGCCGCCCGCAGAATCGGATGTGAAGGCAACCATTGGATGTCGCGCAGCGCATCGCCCGCGCGGGGGATGTTACATAAGCGCAAGCTTGGCAGAATCGACGATGTCAACTTTCGGTTGGAATCGGCTTCGGCTTGCCGTCGCTATCCAGCGCCACCATGACGAAATCGGCGTGGGTGACCTTCTCCATCAGGTCGGAGAGGTAGCGCTGCGCCCACGCCTCGACCTTGAGCGTCATGGAGGTGCGGCCGACGCGCTCGACATGGGTGTAGATGCACAGCGTGTCGCCGATCTTCATCGCTTTGGCGAAGGACATTTCCTTGACAGCCGCCGTCACCACGCGGCCCTTGGCCCGCTCGGCCGCACGGATGCCGCAGGCAAGATCCATCTGCGCCATCACCCAACCGCCAAAGATGTCGCCGGCCGCATTTGCATCGGCCGGCATGGCGAGCGTACGCAAGGTCAGATCACCGATCGGCCGTCCGTCCGCGTAATGCACCATCCGAGATTCCCCTGAAGCGATAGCCCTTGATCCCGTAGCGTCATGGACCCAAGAGGTCAACGCGACGGGCGAGGCTCCCGGCGCAATGTCGGTTCCATGGTGGCTTTTCCGACCAGGCGTCTCACGGTCGCTTTTTTCACAAGCCATGCCGGAAGCCGCAGGGGCGCGGCCAAGCCGTCGCGGATAGGCTGCGCTCAGTTTTGCGGAGCCGCCAACACCAATCATGCAGACTTATGACTTCATCATCGTCGGCTCCGGCTCGGCCGGCTCGGTTCTGGCCGACAGGCTGTCGATTTCGGGCCGCTTCTCCGTGCTGGTGCTGGAAGCCGGCGGCAGCGACCGCCGCTTTTATGTCCAGATGCCGCTCGGCTACGGCAAGACCTTCTTCGATCCGGCGGTCAACTGGAACTACAAGCCCGAGCCGGACCCCGGCCTTGCCGGCAATGTCGACCATTGGCCGCGCGGCAAGCTGCTTGGCGGCTCCAGCTCGATCAACGCCATGGTCTGGATCCGTGGCGCGCGCGAGGACTTTGACGACTGGCGCGATGCCGGAAATCCCGGCTGGGGCTATGACGATCTGTTGCCGGGCTTCAAGGCGCTCGAGGACAATGAGGCCGGCGCCGACAAATGGCGCGGCACCGGCGGGCCGCTGCATATCACCGACACGACGAACGCCGTCCATCCGCTGACCAGGCGCTATCTCGCCGCCGGCCAGCAGGCAGGGCTGCCACTCAACCCCGACTTCAACGGCGCCGCCCAGGAAGGCGTCGGCACCTACCAGATCTCNCCAGATCTCGACCAGGAATGGTCGCCGCATGTCGGCCGCGCGCGCATTCCTGCGCCCGGCGATGAAGCGCAAAAACGTCCGCGTCGAGACGAATGCGCTGGCGAGCAGGATCCTGTTCGAGGGCAAGCGCGCCGTCGGCATCGAATATCTGCAGAATGGCGAGACCAAGACGGCGCGGGCCGGCCGCGAAGTCATCCTGTCCGCCGGCTCGATCAACTCGCCGCAGCTCTTGCAACTGTCCGGCGTCGGTCCCTCCGCACTGCTCAAGGGGCTTGGCATCCCGGTCGTCCACGCCAACGAAAATGTCGGCGCGCATCTGCAGGACCATGTCGGCATCAACTATACCTTCAAGGGAAACGTGCCGACGCTCAACCAAATCTTGCGGCCCTGGTGGGGCAAGCTGCTGGTTGGCATGCAGTACATCCTCACCCGCTCCGGCCCGCTGTCGCTGTCGATGAACCATGGCGGCGGCTTCTTCCGAACCGACCCGGCGTTTTCGCGCCCCAACATGCAGCTTTATTTCCAGGCTTTCTCGACCGTCATTCCGAAGAGCGGCGAGCGGCCGATCCTGACGCCAGATCCGTGGCCGGGCTTTTCCATCGGCCTCTCCAACTGCCGCCCGTCCAGCCGCGGCGAGATCATGATCCGCTCCAGCAATCCGCTGGACTATCCCAGGATCGTCGCCAACGCCTATTCCACCAACGCCGATGTCGACGAGATGCTGGCGGCGGTGAAATTCGTGCGCAAGATAGCCTCGATGCCCGCCATGGCCGAGATCATCACTGAGGAGGTTTTGCCAGGCCCATCGATCCAATCGGATGCCGACCTGATCCAGGATTTCAGGAAGCGCTCAGGCACCGTCTATCACCCGGTCTCGACCTGCCGCATGGGGCCGGACGCCGGGGCCGCCGTCGTCGACCCGCGCCTGAAAGTGCACGGGCTCGAAGGTCTGCGTGTCATCGACGCCTCGATCTTTCCCGCCAACATCACCGGCAACACCAACGCCGCCTCGGTCATGACCGGATGGAAGGGCGCCGAACTGGTTCTGGAGGACCAAAAATGAAGATCACCGACGTCAAGACCTGGGTAGTCGGCAACCCGCCGCCCGGCATCGGCGGCAAGTATTTCATCTTCGTCAAGCTGACCACCGATGGCGGCGTCGTCGGTTACGGCGAGGCCTACAACGCCACCTTCTCGGCTCACATAACAGCGAAGCTGGTCGAGGACATGGCCGAGCGTTACCTGATCGGCCACGATCCGCATGACATCGAGACCTTCTTCCGCCGCGCCTATTCCTCAGGATTTACCCAGCGCCCCGACGTTACCGGCATGGGCTGTTTCTCGGCGCTGGAAATGGCCTGCTGGGACATTGTCGGCAAGGAAGCCGACAAGCCGGTCTACAAACTGCTCGGCGGCCAGGTGCACGAGACGCTGCGCTCCTACACCTATCTCTACCCGCACACCGGCAGCGTCCATTCGGAGGACGCGCCGGACGGCAGGAACGTCTATAACGACCCTGAACTGGCGGCGGCCTGCGCGCTCGAATATGTCGAGCAGGGGTTCAACGCCGTCAAGCTTGACCCGGCCGGTCCTTACACCGCCTTCGACGGCCACCAGCCGCGCCTGATCGACATCGATGTCTCCACCCGCATGGTCAAGGCGATCCGCGAAGCCGTCGGCACCCGCGCCGATATTCTGTTCGGCACGCATGGCCAGTTCACCGCGTCGGGTGCGCTGCGGATGGCACGCGCGATCGAGCCCTACGATCCCTTGTGGTTCGAAGAGCCGGTGCCGCCCGACATGCCCGAAGTGATGGCTCAGGTGGCGCGAGGCACGTCGATCCCGATCGCCACCGGCGAGCGGCTAACGACCAAGTTCGAATTCGCCCGAATCATCGAGAACCGCGCCGCCACCATCCTGCAACCGGACCTTGGCCGTTCCGGCGGCATTCTCGAAACCAAGAAGATCGCCGCCATGGCCGAGGCATACCACATCCAGATCGCGCCGCACTGCTATTGCGGGCCGATCGTCGGCGCCGCCAACATCCAGCTGGCGGTGACGCTGCCCAATTTCCTCATCCTGGAATCGCTGAAGCAGTGGGACGGTTTCCACGCCACGCTCTTGAAGAAGAAGATCGAGTGGCAGGACGGCAATGTCATTCCGTCGAAGGAGCCCGGCCTCGGCGTCGAGCTCAACGAGGCGGTCTGCGAGGCGCATCCCTACACCGGCAAGGACCTGCATTTGCAGATGATGCAAATGCCGCTGATGCCGTGAGCGAACGTTACGCCTTCATCGGCCTTGGCCATCTCGGCGGCAACCTCGCCGCCAGCCTGTTGCGCAACGGTTTTGTCGTCATCGTCTTCGACCGCGACCCCGCCGCCGTCGAGCGCCTGGTTGCGCTCGGCGCCATCGCAGCGAACAGCCCGGCTGAAGCGGCAGCGCTAGCCGGCAACGCCATCACATGCCTGCCCTCGCCCAAGGTCAGTGAAGCGGTGCTGGCTGGTCCCGGTGGACTGCTGGAAGGATTGCCCAAGGGCGGCACATGGATCGAGATGTCGACGAATGGCCGCGACGAGATTCTGCGCCTCGCCGCCCTCGCCTCGGCCAAGGGCGTCGAAACGCTTGAGTGCCCGGTCACCGGCGGCGTGCATCTGGCCGCGGTCGGAAAGATCACCGCGCTTGTCGGCGGCGATGCTGCGCTTTACGAGCGCCATCGTCCGGCCATCGAAGCGATGTGCGCAAAGTCGTTCCTGATGGGTCCGGTCGGCTCGGCGGCGGTGATCAAGGTCATCACCAACATGCTGGCCTTCATCCATCTCGTCGCCGCCGGCGAGGCGCTGATGTTGGCCAAGCAAGGCGGCCTCGACCTCGCGCAATCCTACCACGCCATCGTCGCCTCCTCCGGCAACAGCTTCGTCCATGAGACCGAAAGCCAGCTCATCCTCAACGGCTCCTACGACATTGGCTTCACCATGGACCTGGCACTGAAGGACCTCGGCTTTGCGCTTGCGATGGGCAGGGAGTTCAGACTGCCACTCCAACTGGCGCCGCTTGTGAGTGAGATTTTCCTGATGGGCAAACAGGAATATGGCGGCGGCGCCTGGTCGACCCAGATCGTCAAACTGCTCGAGGATGCCGTCGACATGGATCTGCGCGCGCCCGGTTTCCCAGCCAAGCTGGAAAGCTAAGCCGGGTAAATATGTCCTGCGATTTCAGGCCCTTGGCCGGTTCGCCGGAATCGCCGCTCAAACCACCTGAATCAATCCCTCAACGCCTTGATTCAATATCTCAGCGTCAGCGCTCCGGGCAGGATCTCAAACGTCGCGGGTATACGCCCCGGCGACTCGCCATCTATGTCGACCAGCGCGCCGTTCTTCTCGACATCGCCGATAGGTTCGACCACCACTTTCCGGCCACGCAATATGGTGATGGCCGGATGGTTGCGGTGCCGGCCGCCATAGAGCAGCCGAATATCCCAGATCAGCTTCAGCTTGCCGGCCGCGCGCAGGATGACGATGTCGAACTGGCCGTCGGCGAGTTCGGCGTCCGGGGCGATCATCATGCCGCCGCCGAAGAACTTTCCGTTGGCAACCGCCACCAGCGCCATGCGCGCCTCGACCGGGGTGCCATCGTCGACGGTGATCCGGACATCCTGGAAGCGGTAGCGGATGAACTCGACCACGGTGCGCCAGAAAAACAGCGCCTTGGCCGACATCCTGCCCTTGCGCTTGTCGGCATTGACCGCACGGTCCGTGGCGCCGGATAGGCCGAGGCTGGCGATATTGATGAAGTGCCGGCTGGCCAGCGCGCCATGGTCGTCGATGTAGCAGATGCGCCCTGCATCGACCTTGCGCGCCTTGGCTTCGGCGATCCGCTTCAACGCCGCATCCACCTCTTTCGGCAGCCCGAGCCCGCGCGCGAAATCGATGCCGGTGCCGCAAGGCAGCAAGCCAAGTTCGGTTGTCCGGCCGCTCTCATCGAATGCCTGCAGCAATCCGTCGGCCACTTCGCTGGCGGTGCCGTCGCCGCCGGCCGCGATCACCAGCTCGAAGCCGCTTGCCGCGAGGTCGAGCGCCAGCCGTTCGGCGTCGCCTTCGGCCTGCGTCTCGCGCAGCTCGAATTCGCCGAAATGCTTTTTCAGCGAAGCAGCGACCTCCGGCCAATGCCGTTTCAGCCGGCCGCCGCCGGCAATCGGATTGAGCACCACCCCGACTTTCAATACGCACCCTCCCCGCACCGAGCTGATAGGCTCGATGCTTTGCCGGCATTGAAGCCCGAGCCAGCGGGCGGAGCAAGGGGCGCAGCCGGTTCAAGTGTCGAAAAGCGGGGAAGGCTGTCTAAAACAGCAGTCGCAAAGATTCCGAGGTTCGTGGAAAACGATCCCCGATAATCCCGTTATCCACAGGCTCACGCCCATTCCCCAAATCCGTTACCCGGCGTAAGTTTAACCCATCTCAGGCGGCTACCGATCGCCGCGCCGAAAGGCAAAGCGAAAAGGCGGATTTCCTGAGGCCCGTACGGCCCGAAGCGAGAGCAGGCTTGCTTGTTCGAGGGACGGATGCCGAGACCTACGGGGCCGCGGAAAGCGTGCGAACGCCAACGGCGGACCGATGCTGCCATGAAGGACGGCGAAAACCTTCGATGGCGCGCCGAACGAAGCTCGCAAGGGTGGAGAACGGCGTGGTCTGGAACGGGCACTGCCCTCGGGCGGTGACTGGCAGGACCGTCAAAATCAAGGCCGGCATGGCGCGACGACTTTGCGGAAGTTGCTGCCGCGACCGTGTCCTGATCTGACAGGGAGGCGCTGGGAGAAATCCCGGCGCCGACTGTCTTTTGGGCCAAGGTCCGGTCGGCGAAGCGACGCGTGAAGAAGCCGATACTTCGCTGGAACGCGATTTCGGCGCTGACGGAACCATCTTCATCACCAGGCGCGATCAGCAATTCACCGACATGATCCCGCGCCTGATCGACAGAGGCGTGTCCTTCGTCGAGATCGGTGGCAATGACGCGATCATGCTCACCGTGCTTTCGGCGGCAGATTTCGCTCCGCCCGAAGGCGCCCGGGCGCTGTTCAGCCAACCGTTCCGATCGATCCGGCCACCCGTCGCACCGGGCTGATCGTCGCCGTGCGCAAGCTGCACATCGTGCTGCCGGCGCTGTTCGAAGCAGGCGCGAGGCTGGAGCGCGTCTACAACTGAAGCCGCGCCCTGCACCGCGGCCTGCCCGGCGGGCCAAGCTACTTCTTCGGGCCGATGCCCGGGATCAAATTGAGGCCAGCGTTTATATATTCCGGCCGTATGGCGCCGCTGATGAGCGTGAAGGTGGCGAGCATGATGCTGGCCAGCGCACCGTCATGCCATGGCCTGAGGGCCAGCGCGTTGACGGCATAGGCCCAGAATGGGAAGGCGAGCATCGACATGACGATGTTGGCTCCCGGAGCCTCCGCATTGTCGGCTGAATCGCTGACCGATTTCAGATACACCGGCGTCATCGCCAGCGCGACGATCAACATGATCCATGAAATGGTCCAGACGCTGATACCGGCCATTTCAATCTTATAGATGGCTGCCTGCACCTTACCCGGAATGTCCCCTGGATTGCCTTTGGTCTCTTCCGCCACCGCATCGGTCAACGCCTTGGCAACCGGCTGCTCAGTGGCATTGACCAGGATGGAATTGACGAAGATGAAAAATGCCACGACTTCGGCAGGCACGTACTTCGCAACCCGGTCGAGATAGCCGTCGCCGCCTTTCGATCCTTGATCTTCTTGGTTGTCATCGTCGACGCCGAGCGGAGCATCGCCTGGAATGCCCTCGAGCGTTGAATCCCTTTTTGGCACAGGCTCGGCGGACCGGACAATTCTTCCCATGACTAACCCCTCCTATATTGTTGTATCGCCCGTGAGTATCGTAGTAGAAAACTGGGCCAAGATACAGTTGTCGCGGCCATAGCCGACAAGATTTATTCAGGCTTCTTCCTGCAAATGCATCACGCTCCCGCCCTATCTGCTACCGGGTGTCTCGAAATCCACCTATAGTGAGCCGTACCCGAAAACGCATTCCCCGGCTCATCGCGTGATCGCGGCCAAAATCCCGCCTTGTTCGCGCGCGATGGAAGGACTGGCTGCCGGGGGGCAATCCGAAGGACAAGACCGTGATCAAGACCGCCCTTGTCGCCATGACCATTGTCGGCTGCGACTGCGACGCCAAGCTTTGCGAATATATCGGCGAGACGCCAGCGAAGTGGGCGACCATCGCCGACTGCGAAGCGGCGATGAAAAGCCAGATGCTGCACCAGAAGAACTTCGACTATCCGCTGGTCTCTGGCATATGCCGCAGCAAGGGGTCGGCGTCTTCTTCGCAACTGGCGGCGGCCGCATCCCGCCCGGAACTGAAGCCGGCCAGCCGGAATGTCCAAACCCCGTTGCCGCCGGAACTGAGCCATCGGCCGAGCGTTCCCGTCGGCTCCCCGACGACGGCCATGGAGGCAGCAGCGGTACGGCCCGTCGCCTACGAGCAAGTGGTCGATGGCGGAACAGGCGTGCTCTACCGCACCAGGAACGGCTACGCCGTGGTCAAGACAGATCTCAGCCGCGTCGCGTCGGCAACGGTCGGCATTGCCAAGCGGTCCGCGAACTGGCTGGCAGGGCTGGTGCCGAGCGGGTTGTGAGCGGCCTGCCGTTCGGACCATACCACGCTGTCGCACTGCCGTTGAAAACTCCAGATAGATGCATGATGGTGTCAGGCATCGACACGCAGGAGCGCCATTTCATGAAGCATGCAGTTCGAACCGTGCTGTCCCTGGTGCTGGCCTTGGCGCCGATTCCGGCCGGTGCGCAGGATTCCGGCCAGGGCGGCGACAAGGTTGTAGGCGTCGCCAGGGACGATCCGGACATGGCGGCGGCCATTGCGCAGGCGCGCGCCAGCCTCGATGAATTCCTGTCCTTGTCGGATGCGCCGCCAGCCGGGACAACCAGCTACAAATTGAAAGTCGAGGTCAGGGACGGAGACGCCTCGGAGCATTTCTGGATCATCCCCTTCCACAAGACCGCGACCGGCTTTGCAGGAACATTGGCCAATGAGCCGCAAGCGGTGCACAATGTCGTGGCCGGCCAGGAACTCGAATTCAACCGGGACGATATTTCCGACTGGGGCTACACCAAAAACGGTCGCCAGGTCGGCAGCTTCACCGTCTGCGTGATGTTCAAGACGATGGCGCAAGAAGACGTCGAATATTATCGCCAGAACTACGGCTTCGCCTGCTGACGCGCGGCAGCCTGGCTAATGCATGCGCCCAAACAGGACCGCCGTTTTGGGGCAACGATATGCATGAAAACAAGACCTGAAGCGCGTCGCATGAATTCGTTTCGACGCGCGGCGCTTTAGGCCTCGCCATCCGTCGCGCCGATCTTGCGCACCAGCGCCGCCGTCGCCAAGATCGCGCCCATATCGGCGATCATCGGCGCGATGTGCTTGGTGTAATCGAGCGGCACGGAAATGGCGGGCAGTTCGAAGAAATTCTTCGGCTGCGGCAAGAGCAGGAAGCCATCGCTGCCATTAAGTGCCACCCGCGCCGGATCATCGCGCCATGTCTCGTGCAGCCATTTCAGCGCCTGCGCCAACCGGCCGCTCACCAGCGGCTGCGCGGCGGCGACATTGTCGGTGCGAAATTCGTAGTCGCCGTCGAGCAGCGGATCGCCGCTGGACAGTTCCTGCATCTTGCCGGCGAAGATGCCGCGGAAGAAACCGACCACCGCGTTGCTGCGGCGCGTCGCAACCAATATGCCGGGGAACGGCGCGATCGTCTCGAACGCAACGATGACGCCCTTGAAGACCGTCGACGAGCCTTTGCCCGAACCTTGGCGCAACTCCGCCTCGTAGAGCTCGAACGGAAAATCCTCGTAGCGGCCTGACACGATGTCGTCGAAGCTCTGCCGGTTGAAGGCGCCGACCACGGCGCGCGGCAGCCGGTCGAAGGAATTCGGCGTCACGCTGTGCTGATAGCGCACATCCCTGATGAAGCCGAAGATGATCGGCAGCAGCGTGTCACGGAACGATTGCTGCAGCCGCGTCGCCGGCCTGATCGCCAGGAAGTACAGCAGCAGCGCCGCGAAGAAACCGCCGACATAGAGGAACACATGCGGCGTCGAGAACCATTGCTCGTTCAAGTCGGCGACCTTGTTGAACAGCCAGGCCACCAGCACGACAAAAACCAGCAGCAGCCCCAGAAACACCGGCACCCGCCAGCGCACCTGGCGGCAGGCCGAAGCCCGTCCAGCCTCATAGATCTCGATATTCTTCCTGATGCCGGCGACCACCGCTTCATCAGGCATGAACTCAGCTGCTTCCATCGCCCCCTCGCAAAGTCATATTATGCCTATGATAGCGGGAAAGTCGTCAGTCGCCAAAGATCGCCTTCAGCCTGGCCTCGACCTTGCCCTTCATCCGGCCAGTCAGCGCCTCGACCGGAACCAACCGCTCATGCCCGCCTGAGCGCAGCCGCATGAAGGGATGCATCCGGTAGCCGGCGATCGCGCCGCGCTTGCCGAGATCGGCGCTGACATCGACGACGAAAATGCCGCCGATGCGGCCGGGCCAGGGCTGTCGCTCCAGCGCCGTGCCGAGGAAGTCGCCAAGCCCGTACGCCACGAGCGTCTTGCCGACCCATTGCACCGGCTGCACGACATGGGCGTGGTGCCCGGCAATCAGCCCGACGCCGTGACCGGCCAGCAACCTCGCCAGCGTTTGCGTTTGCGGCTGCGGAAAATGCCGGAACTCCCAGTCCCAGTGCGGCACCGCACAGGTGAGGTCGATGTTCTTGTCGGCCGCGCCTCTCGGCCATGCCGCCGGATAGCTTTGCATCGACACACGCTCATTGAAAACTGCGGCGTCGGCATTGCGCCACAGTGTGAAAGCGGCAAAGCCGATCGTCAGCGGCCCGGCCTTGACCTGCTCGACCGGCCCTTTTTTCGCGGTGCCGATGGTGCGGATGCCAAGCCGCTTCAGCGCCGCAACCGTCTCGTCGAAACCGGCGACGCCCTGGTCGAGCACATGGTTGTTGGCCAGCGACAGCACGAGCTTTTCACGCGCAACGCCCAGCGCCGCCAGCGCATCCGCCAGAAACCGCTCGCTCATCGCATGGTGCGTGCCAAGCCGCGTGCCAAACGCCACGCTCGGCCGCTCGACGACCGGACTTTCGCAATTGCCGATCACCAGATCGGCTGAGCCCAAGAGTTTTGCGATTTCCGGATCGCACTCCGGCGCACTACGGTTGGCCACCGCCGAAATATCGCCGACAAAGGCCAGCCGCACCTTCCGCCCTGGCGGTGGATCGATGAGTGTCGTCGCCGCGATGGGCGCAAAATCCCTGACATCGCCGCCAAGCGACGGCTTCAGGAAGCGCGGCAGCCATGACAGTTTGTAGGAAAGCGGATAGTTCGACACGCGACGCCCAATCGTTTGCCCAATCGGTTAGCTTGTGTAGACGGTCTGCCCGGGAAGTGTCGACCGTCAGTCCTTGAAACACTGCCGCCGGCAGACACGGCGCCAAATGCGTGTAATGTCTGCGCATCGCATAGTGGAGGGATGAGATGACACGTTTTGCAGGCCTGCTGGCGTCCGCCTTCCTCCTGTTGCTGCCGCTATCTTCGGCCCGCGCCGCCGCGCCCGAAGCGGCAACCGCTTTGTTCGAGGCCAAAACGGTGACCGAGCGCAACCGTGCGCTCACAACGCTTGAGTCTGCAGCGAAAGGCGATCCGGCGTCAGCCTATGCCGCCGGCGCCGGCGAATTCTTCACCGCGCTGGAAATCCTCGCCGGCGGTCTGCACCGCCACGGGTTCGAAAGCCCGCAATCCTTCATGCTGCCGCTGATGCGGCTGCCGATTCCGGACAATCCCGATCCCGAACCGCTGACCTATGAGCAGTTCCGCGCCATTCTGGTCGCCTTCCGCGACCGGCTGGAGACATCCGCGGCCACTCTGGGCTCGGTACCCGCCGATGCCGATATCGGCATGGTCGTCGACCTCACCCATGCCGGCATCGATCTCAACGAAGACGGCGCCATCGCGCCGGATGAAAGCATGGCCGCCATCATGGCCTCGCTGTCGCGCGGCGGTACCTCGTCGGACGGCGCCGCTTCCTCGCTCACATTCCGCTTCGACCGCGCCGACGGTTTCTGGCTGCAGGGCTATGCCGAATTCCTGATGGCGCAGGCCGATTTCTGGCTGGCGCATGATTTCAGGACCATGTTCGACGGCTCGTTCCACATGCTGTTTCCGCGCGCCAAACTGCCGCTGCAGGACATTCTCGTGCCTCCCGCCGGCGACATGGGCAGCAGCATCTTCTCATCGGAATGGCGCATCGCGGATTTCATCTCCATGGTTCACCTCGTCAACTGGCCGGTGGTCGAGCCCGAGCGCCGTCAAGCGGCGCGCCGCCATCTGCTCGAAATCATCCGGCTGTCGCGCGAGGACTGGAAGGCGATCCGCGCCGAGACCGACAATGACCGCGAATGGCTGCCGGGACCGCAGCAGAAGGGCGAGAACCCGCTCACCGGGCTCGAAGTCGGCGAGGAGCAGGTCGAGGCCTGGCTCGCCACTCTGACCATGGCCGAAGACCTTTTGGAAGGCCGCAAGCTGCTGCCGCATTTCCGCATCACGGCCAGCACCGGCCAGGGCATCAACATGAAGCGTTTCTTCGAAGAACCGAAGCCTTTCGACCTCGTGCTGTCGATTACCGGCCCGGCCATCGCGCCCTACCTCGAGAGCGGTGAGATCGTGACCAGCGGCGAGTTCGACCAGATCCAGCGCCAGTTCGGTGGCGGTGGGTTTTTGACCTTCGCGCTGTGGTTCAATTGAGCAGGCGGCCTGGCTTCGCGTAACACAGCTCCTGACACCCTTGTGTCAGGAGCTTCGACCCGCTTAGCGCCCTTCGCCACTGCACTCTTTCCATTTTGGCGGACTCTGCCCATATTTGGGGCATGGCCAAACTCCCTGACAAAAAGACACCGTCTCCGGCGGGTGACAACGGCGCTTCGCCGCCGAAGCGGCGCAGCCCGCTGACCGATTTCCTCGATGCCTCGGAGCCTCTGCACAGAGGCGGCTTCGCCGAGGCGCCGCAGGCCGACTTCACCGGCGCGCCGCTGAGCGGCTCGATTGCCGACTGGGCCGAGCAGATCGAGCAGGAGGCCGAGAAGGAAGGCCGTCTCACCGGTAAGAGCGATGGTGGATCGCCAAAGTCCGCGAAGAAGATCCCGGAGCGGTCCGCTGCGCCCGGCCGCAGTTCGCGCGGCACCTCGATGGGCGGCGCGGCCACGGCCCGCGAACGCACCGCAGCCGGCCTCAATCCGGTCGCCGGCCTCGACATCTCGCTGGAAGACGCCGAGACCATGGCCTCGGGCAGCGTCACCGCCACGGTCGCGGCGCTGTCGGCGCTGATCGAATCCGGCAACCCCTTGCACAAGGACGGCGTGCTGTGGACGCCGCACCGCCCTGCCCGCCCGGAAAAATCCGAAGGCGGCATCGCCATCAAGATGGTGTCGGATTTCGAGCCGGCCGGCGACCAGCCGACCGCCATCAAGGATCTTGTCGAGGGCGTCGATAACAATGACCGCACGCAGGTGCTGCTCGGCGTTACCGGCTCCGGCAAAACCTTCACCATGGCCAAGGTGATCGAGCAGACGCAGCGCCCTGCTTTGATCCTGGCGCCCAACAAAACGCTGGCCGCGCAGCTCTATTCCGAGTTCAAGAAATTCTTCCCCGACAATGCGGTCGAGTATTTCGTCTCCTACTACGACTACTACCAGCCGGAAGCCTACGTTCCGCGCACCGACACCTTCATCGAGAAGGAATCCTCGATCAACGAGCAGATCGACCGGATGCGCCATTCGGCCACGCGTTCGCTGCTCGAGCGCGACGACGTCATCATCGTCGCCTCGGTGTCCTGCATCTACGGTATCGGCTCGGTCGAGACCTACACGGCGATGACCTTCCAGATGCAGATCGGCGACCGGCTCGACCAGCGGGCTCTGCTCGCGGATCTCGTCGCCCAGCAGTACAAGCGCCAGGACATCAATTTCGTGCGCGGCTCGTTCCGCGTGCGCGGCGACACGATCGAAATCTTCCCGGCCCACCTTGAGGACCGCGCCTGGCGCATCTCGATGTTCGGCGACGAGATCGAGGCGATCACCGAATTCGATCCGCTCACCGGCCAGAAGACCGGCGAGCTGAAGAGCGTCAAGATCTACGCCAACTCGCACTATGTGACGCCGCGTCCAACGCTCAACCAGGCGATCAAGTCGATCAAGGAGGAGCTCAAGCACCGGCTGGTCGAGCTCGAGCGCGCCGGCCGCCTGCTGGAGGCACAGCGGCTCGAACAGCGCTGCCGCTTCGATCTTGAGATGCTGGAAGCCACCGGCTCCTGCGCCGGCATCGAGAACTATTCGCGCTATCTCACGGGACGCCAGCCGGGCGATCCGCCGCCGACATTGTTCGAATATATCCCGGACAATGCGCTGGTCTTCATCGACGAAAGCCACGTCACCGTGCCGCAGATCGGCGGCATGTATCGTGGCGACTTTCGGCGCAAGGCGACGCTGGCGGAGTATGGTTTTCGCCTGCCCTCCTGCATGGACAACCGTCCGCTGCGCTTCGAGGAATGGGACGCCATGCGACCGCTCTCCGTCGCGGTTTCTGCGACACCCGGCGCCTGGGAGATGGAACAGGCCGGCGGCGTGTTCGCCGAGCAGGTCATCCGCCCGACCGGCCTGATCGATCCACCGGTCGAAGTCCGCCCGGCGAAAAGCCAGGTCGACGATGTCGTCGGCGAAATCCGCGACACCACGGCCGCCGGCTACCGCACGCTGGTCACCGTTTTGACCAAGCGCATGGCCGAAGACTTGACCGAATATTTGCATGAGCAAGGCGTGCGCGTTCGCTACATGCACTCCGACATCGACACGCTGGAGCGCATCGAGATTCTGCGCGATCTCCGCCTCGGCGCTTTCGACGTGCTGGTCGGCATCAACCTGCTGCGCGAAGGCCTCGACATTCCCGAATGCGGTTTCGTCGCCATCCTCGACGCCGACAAGGAGGGCTTCCTGCGCTCCGAGACGTCGCTGATCCAGACCATCGGTCGCGCCGCCCGCAACGTCGACGGCAAGGTCATCCTCTATGCCGACCAGGTCACCGGCTCGATGGAGCGGGCGATGGCCGAGACCAACCGCCGCCGCGAAAAGCAGATGGAATGGAACGCGGCCAACGGCATCACCCCGGAATCGGTGAAGTCGCGCATCTCCGACATTCTGGACTCGGTCTACGAGAAGGACCATGTCCGCGCCGATATCTCGCAGTTCACCGACGGCGCCGGTGCGATGATGGGCAACAATCTCAAGGCTCATCTCGACGCCATGGAAAAGCAGATGCGCGACGCCGCCGCCAATCTCGACTTCGAGAAGGCCGCCCGCATCCGCGACGAGATCAAGCGGCTGCGCGAGATGGAACTGTCCATCTCGGAAGACCCTCTGGCCAAATACGCCGACATGGAAAGCCCGGTCTCCGGCCGCGAGAAGGGCAAGCACAACAAGGGCGTGGCCAAGCACCGTACGGCTGAGGAACAGGAGCGTTTTCGCAAGTTCGACGACGCACGCGCGGCTGAAGAGGCGGCCAGGGCTGCCCGGTCCAACCTCTTCCGCAAGCCGGCGCTCGACGAAATGGGTGCCGACGGCGCCGTGCCGGTGAAGAAACCGCTGTTTGCCAAGCCGTCGATCGACGATATGGGGCCTGGTACCGACATGCCGACACCGTCAGGCGCGGTGTCGCGCTCGCTGTTCAAGAAACAGTCGGCGCAGGAAGCGCACGGCTCCGACTTCGGCATTCCGGGCGATGCCACCAAGCCGCTGTTCAAGAAAAACTCGCTGGACGAGATGACCGTGCGGCGGACCGAAAAGCCGGTCGAAGGAAAAGTGCCGGCCAAGCCAAACCCAATCTCCCCCCAAGTGGGGGAGATGTCCGGCAGGACAGAGGGGGGCGCGAAGGATCGCGACGATTCCCCCAAGCCAATCATTCGCCAGCGTGCTGGCATCGGCTCCTACGAGGACCCAGGCGATGCGCGTCGTGATAAGCGGCGGCCGGGGAAGACGGGACGGCCAGGAAAGTAAGCGCCCTTCCCCTTCTCCCCTTGTGGGAGAAGGTGGATCGGCGAGCAGCGCCGAGACGGTTGAGGGGTGTTCCAGCGGAGTGAGACGTTGGTGTTTTCTGGAACACCCCTCGTCCGACCGAGCTTCGCTCGGCCACCTTCTCCCACAAGGGGAGAAGGTAAGAACCGACCCGCTGCACCGTTGCGAATTTTCGACGCCGGCCACTAGAATGCGTGATGATCGTCACGCGCAGACTTCAGGAAGACGAGTTCAAGGCTTGCTTCGCCGAGCCCATGACGAACGTCACCGCCAAGGCAGAGGCTGCCGTGGACATATGGCCGTATGTCGAGGCGCTGGATCTCGATGAGATCGGCCTGCCCTATTTGAACGACGTCCACTATGTCTACCGGGATGCCCAAAACCGGTTCGATCAAGTTCTGATTGGCACCGGCAGGTTCAACGCCCTGCTTGTGATCGTTGTTGATCTTCACAGGAGCGCAGTGTTCGGACATTTCCTGCTGGATCCAAACAGGGAATACGGAGTGAGCGGAGGCCATCTGAGGCCCGTGTGACAGTAGCGGCCGATTGCCAACCGACCCGCCCACTTGCCACCTTTCTCGACGCTGTCACCAACCGCACGCTGTTCTTGCGCCCGGAGGACTCGCCGGTGTTTGCACTGCCCTATTCCAGGGCGAGGCAAGCGCTCGACGACCTGGACGCTTCGACGGCGCGCCGGTTCGAGCGCGACATGAAGGTGGCGCAGCAGCTGCGCAAGCAGGCCGCCAAGCTCAACAACATCGGCATCAATTCCGGCAGCGACCTTTTGACGGTGAAGACCAAGCAACTCAGGGAACGGGCGGAGAAGCTGGAAGACGCCGCGGTATCGGCGCATCGCGAGAAATCAGCCGGCGCGATCCGGCTGGCCAACCGCGGCACCCATGCCAAGGTGCTGATTACGCTGGACGACGCCACGGTGGAAACGCCGGACGGCATGCTGCTGTTCAAGACCGGCAAGCGCCACATCTGCCAGGGCGATCGCATCGTGCTGCTCGGCCGCAACGGCGTCGGCAAGTCGCGTTTCGTCGATCTGATCCGCAACGCCATCGCCGAGCCGGACACGGTGCCGAACGTCAAGGTGACGCCGTCGACGGTGCTTGGCTACAGCGACCAGGCGCTGGCCGGCATCAGTGGCGACGACACGCCGCTGGCCCTGGTCTCGCACCGCTACGATGTCGGCGAGCAACGCGCCCGCTCGCTGCTTGCCGGCGCCGGCGTGGTCATCGAGATGCAGGAGAAAAAGATCGGCGTGCTGTCCGGTGGCCAGAAGGCGCGGCTGATGATGCTGGCGCTCAGGCTCGCCAACCCTAACTTCTACCTGCTCGACGAGCCGACCAACCATCTCGACATAGACGGCCAGGAAGCGCTGGAAGCGGAACTGCTGGAACATCAGGCGAGCTGCCTGCTCGCCTCGCATGACCGTTCCTTCATCCGCGCCATCGGCAACCGCTTCTGGCTGATCGACAAGCGGAAGCTGACCGAAGTCGAAGACCCCGAGGATTTCTTCCGCTCGGTGGCTGAAACGGCGGGCTGAGGAACTACCACCATGGGCCGTACCGTGTTGCGGCCCATGCTTTCGCATCTCCCGCAAATATTTTCAGCGCTCTGTCGGATCGCCTGAACCTGCTGCGTCCTTGGGATGCCGACACGATGATGCCGGCTTCATCTGAGGAGAACGCATCATGTCCATCCTGTCATCCATAGGCCGCGTCGCCGCCCGTTACGCACAGAACCGCGCCCGCTATCGCAGCGAGCGCGAGCTTCTGGCCCTGCCGATCGAACTGCGCAAGGATATCGGCTGGCCGGAAATCCTCATCGACGCGCAAAACGGCCCGCGGATCTGCAGGGCGCCCTGACCATGCGGTCGGGAAAATCGATGCAGGCCGCCGCGGGGCGACCGTTGCTCAGTCATGCGTATCGCCCGACAGCGGCGTCGCCTGCATCGATCGACGCTTTTCGAACGCCTCGAACCAGCGCGTCAGCCGCGCCCGCGCGCGAAAGGACGGCAGCTGGCGGAACGTCATCCAGGACAGCGTGGTGGCAAGCGCTATGTGGCCGACATGGAGCGATGTCTCGTCGTCCAGCGCGCTTTCGATCCAGTCATAGCTGGCCTCGATTTTTTCCCGGTAGCCTTCGGCAAGCGCTGCATAGCGCAACTGTTCGGGCCGCCTTTCCGTCTCCCAGCGCAGGCCTATGCCCGTCTGCGCTAGGCCTTGGGCGACCGCCTGCAGCCGCAACGCCTGCCAGCGCGCTTCGCCGTCCTGCGGCAGCAATTTGCGGCCATCATGCAGCGTATCGAGATAGGCGCAGATGACATCGGAATCGAAGAGCGGCGACGCATCCGGCCGCAGCAGCACCGGCACCTTGCCGAGCGGGTTTTCGGCGTAGACACGGGCATTGCGCAAGGTCGGGCTGGTCTCGTGATGAATGACCTCGAGCCGGTCGGCAAGCCCGACCTCATGGGCGAAGACGAGCGCCTTGCGCGCAAAGGGCGAATGGGTCTGGTAATAGAGGATCATTGTCGTCTCAGCGGGTTGGAGAAGCAGTCCCCTTTTCTAGCCTGCTCATACCGAGGATTGCGCTCTGATTGGGCGCCGCCGACGCAAGTTCATTTCACCCCAAAAATCGCATCGGCGCAAAAAATCGCATCAGACATGTAGGATTGCCGCCGCCTCGTTCGTCCTGAGGTTCGCAAAGGCCAGACCAAGCGCCCAGACCAAACCCAAAGAGGAACAAGACATGACCGACCAGACCCCCATTCAGCCGGCCGCGAAAGTTCTCGGTGGATTGACCCCCTATCTGCAGCTGGACGGCGCCTTCAAGGCCGCCGAATTCTACAAGAAGGCCTTCGGCGCCGAGCAGGTGTTCTTCTATCCGCCCGATGAGCAGGGCCGCACCATGCACATCCATCTCCACATCAACGGCTCGACGCTGATGATTTCCGATTTCTACCCCGAAAACGGCATGCCTGCCGTCAAGCCGCAGGGCTATACCATGCAGCTCCATCTCGGCGCCGACGAGATCGATGACTGGTGGAAGCGCGCGGTCGATGCCGGCTGCGAAGTCGCAGTGCCGCTGCAGCTGATGTTCTGGGGCGACCAGTGGGGCAACATGCGCGATCCCTTCGGGGTCGAATGGGCGATGAACGCGCCGGCGAAGAAAGACTGACCACCGCTGACAAAGCTCCTCACCGGCTGACGCCGGTAAGGAGCTTTGTGAGATACTCCAAGGAGAACCTGATGTCCTATGTCGATGGTTTCGTGCTCGCCGTGCCGAAGGCAAATATCGATGACTACAAGAAGCTGGCCAACCTCGCAGGCCCGATATGGAAGGAACACGGAGCGCTCGCCTATGTCGAATGTATCGCCGACGACGTGCCCTATGGTGAGTTGACCTCGTTTCCGCGTGCCGTTCAGGCAAAAGACGACGAGATCGTCGTCTTTGCTTGGGCCGTCTATTCGTCCAGGCAAAGCCGCGACGCGGTAATGGCCAAGGTGATGGCCGATCCCCGTTTGACACCCGATTTGGGGCCCATGCCCTTCGATATGAAGCGCATGATCTTCGGCGGCTTCCAGCCCTTCATCGAGCTTTAGCCGCTGCTCAGTCCAGCTTGTCCAGCAGCGGCTTCAACCTGTCGCCATAGCGCTTCCAGAGATCGACCGAGCCCTGATACATCGGCTGGCGCACCTGCGCGGCCGAGGCCGTGCGCACCGGGCGGTCGGTCTCGTGGAACGACAGCGCCTTGTCGTCCCAGGACAGGCCGAGATGCCCGATCAGCGCCCGCGTCTGTCCCTCCTGGTCGGCCACGAAATCCTCGTAACGCACGTCATGGACGACGCCCGGCAGAACATCGTGCCAATGCGCCATGATGTCGGTGTAGATGTTGTGGAAATCGGCGAGCTCGCCCAGATCATAGCCGTAGCGGTGGTTGTCGCCGCGGAAATGCACTTTGTAGATCGAAAGGCAGGTCGCCGCCGCATCGCGCGCGCAATGGATGATCTTGGCTTTCGGCAGCATCATATGGATGAAGCCGATGAGCAGGAAGTTGCCGGGCATCTTGTCGGTGACATGCCTGAAGTTGGGATAGCGCTCATGCAGCATGTCGAGATAGGCTTGGCCCGCCTCCGCAAACTCCGCGTCGGATACATCGACCAGTCCCCAGGGGAAACCTCCCGGCATGGTCAGCGGAAATTGCTTGCCGACCGCGGTTTTCAACATGCTGAGCTCGCCCGCGCCATAGACTTGTGGATGGCTGGCGATGATCTGTTCGACCAGCGTGGTGCCGGAGCGCGGCATGCCGACGACGAAAATCGGCGTGTCGTCGGAGATTGCACTTGGCTTGTGCTTTTCGAAAAAGCCGGCGTTGAACACCGTCTTCATCGCCTCGAATTCGGCCCGCGTCCTGACCGGATCATAATCGATGCCCTTGCGGCGGATCGCATTGCCTTCAGCGAAATAGTCGAAGGCCCTGTTATAGTCCTTCAAATCGTCATTGGCCTTGCCGAGACCGAAGGACAGCTGCATGCGTGCCAGGCTGTCGGCCGGCGCCTTGGCATGCTGGGCCTCCATGCCGGCGAGTTCGGCGTCGCGCTCCTTCTGGCGCTTGACCTGCGTCAGCATCAGCCAGGCCTTTGCCATGCCTGGCGTGATCGCCAACGCCTGCCGAAACAGGTCTGCCGCTTCATCGAGCTTGCCTTTTTCCATCAGCCCGACGCCGAGCCCATGCAACAGGTCGGCATCCTTGGGCCGGATCGTCAGCGCCTCGCGAAAGGTCGCCAGCGCCTCATCCAGACGACCGGCTTCCTGCAACGTTTCGGCAAGCCCGATGCGGGCGCGGACATGGAAGGGATTGCGCCCGATTGTGCCGCGATAGATGTCCTCCGCAGCCTCGAACTGGCCGAGCTGTTTCAACGCCGAACCCAGATTGTCGCGTGCCGCGAGCTGGTCGGGCTTGAGATCGACCGCGCCGCGGAAGAAATCGGCGGACGCGGCAACGCGGCCGAGATCGCGCATCACCGTGCCGAGATTGTTGAGGAAATCGGGATTCTTCGGCTGCAGACGCACAGACTGCTCGATCAGCTCCAGCCCTTCGGGGCTGCGCCCGGTCTGGTGCAGCAACAGGCCCAGGAAATGCGCCGCTGCCGGGTGATTGGCCTTGCGCGCCAGCACCTGCCGGTACAGCGTCTCGGCCTCCTGCCGGCGCCCGGCCTGATGCAGCTGCAGCGCCTGCTGCACATATTGGTCGAGGCCCAGCGGCGCCTGTCCGCCAGCTCCAGCACCCGCCGCTCTTCTCTGATCTCTGTTGATGGGAAACCTGCCGTGTTTTGTCCGCTTGCCGCGATCTAGGCCATCGGCGCTGCAGGTTCAAGGGAAGAGTGGGCTCGCCAAGGGCGCGGACCTCTTCGAAACTCTAGAGGAATTCCAGGAAAATGTAGCGTTCAAATCAGCCGGTGGCTCTCGGCGAGCCGGCGCTCCCGCCGTAGCGTGCCGTCGGTGTCGGCAATCTTGCGCCGTGCCGCTTCGTCGCTTCTTATCGTCAGGCGCACTGATATTGCCTTGGGGAAGAGGACGATTGGCTCGATTGTTGCGGTCGGACGATCCGGCGTTTTCATGAATCTCATATATTTTTGCCTTTCGTGAAAAATAATCTTAGGGGCACCGGAATAATTATTCCGATGCTCTCTAAATAAGAAATTGGCTGATATTGTTCCACGATAGCAGATTTATTAGGGGTTTATACGAGAAATTTTTTATACCGGTCGAGCCGTGGCGGAAATCAGCTTGAATAACCAACAATTTCGGATTATTGATCTGAGATCGTTTTTTGGGTCAAGCTTGGCATATAGCGGCGTCGGAGATACTCGACCCGCCAAACTCATTCCAATCGCCGATGGTTGAGTTCCCGGTTGATGCCGGAAAGCATCGACGAACCAGAGCCAAGCCAATGCCGGATCGCACCACCCGTTCCATCGCCCATTTCGCGGCACCCTTCGTGCTTGGCGTGCTGGAAGGGCAACTGCCGGCCGGCGACTATGACATCGATCACGACGAAGAGCTGATCGAGGGCATGTCGCGGCTTGCCTGGCGTCGCGTCGCCACCTTCATCCATTTGCCGGCAAGGGCGGTGAAGAACCCGGCCACCAGCCAGCTTGTCGCCATCGACTACCTCGAACTCGAAACAGCGCTGAGGCGCGACCAGGAGAACGCAGCATGATCCGCTTCCAGCAGAATGCGCGTCCGCGCACCGATACGCCCTCGCACCTCTTCGCCATCGGCCAGACCGTGCGCATGAAGAGCCGCAGCGGGCTCGCCCAGCAGACCGCCGAGCTGTTTCAGATCAAGAGCAGATTGCCGGTCAAGGATGGCTCGCCGCAATATCGCATCCGCAGCGAGGAGGAGACCTATGAGCGGGTCACCACGGAAGACAACCTCGAAGTAGCGGACGCCCCGGCTGTCCCCGACAGCCAGGCAGTCTGACACCGCACCCACCCAGCACGTACGAAGGAGCAGACAGATGGCCAAGGGTCAGCAGCGCAGCAATCGCGAAACGCGCAAGCCCAAGAAAGACAAGGTGGTGGCCAAGGCCGCCTCCCCGTTCGGTTCCTCGGTCAAGCAGGCAGAGAGCAGCCTGAAGCCGAAGTCGAAGGGCTGACCAGGCAGGGCGCGCCTGGCGCACCTGCCGGCAATGGACTGACGATCTCGGACTGACGATCTCGCGCAAAACTCTGCAACGGAGGCGTGCTTGAACTTCTTCATCGAGTTCTACCGTTCGCGCGACGCCGACGAAGCCACGCTCGACAAAGTGTCGCTGGAAGCGCCCAACCTGCGCGCCGCCCTGCAAGGTGCCACCGCGCTGTTCCATACGCTGGCCATGCCGCAGATCCCCGACCGCGTGCGCATCTGCGACGAGGACGGCAGCGAGCTCTACGCCGGCCCCGGCGTAGGTTTGAGATGAGCCTAGTGGCAACCAAACGCTATAGCAGCTTGTTTTCGCAGCCTCGAAGCACGACTCATGCTAACAATCCCATCCGTTGTGGGAAGTGCCGGTCACATTCCAAGTCTTAGCGACCAAAGAACAAATCATGTACCATGTTCAAGCTTCTCAAGCAGAGCTTTTGCCTCATCGTAGTAAGCCTTCGTAGCGGGCTTTAATCTAACTGCTTCAACAAATGCTTCGTCTGCGCTAACAAAGCCTTCCCTCAATTCGAGATATTTCGCCGTAGCAGCTAGCTCCAAGCAGCGCCAGTGCTTCTTATTCATTAGATGAACCTGATCAGCCTTATCAAAAGGTCGACTAGTTTCATTCTCCTGAATAAATTCAACACCATCACCGGTTAATTTATACGAATATCTGGAGTTTCCGTTCGAGCTATCATCAAAATATTCCACATACTCTTCAAGGAGGCCAAAAGAAACAGCAAATTGAAGGGCATCGGACACCGTTCGGCTGTAAGGTCCATAGTGGTGATATTCAAAATCAGTTATATCAAAATCTTCCAACCCTAAGGCCGCAAGCAGGAAGGTCTCTTTCTGCAGCCGTATTCGGGTATCAAGAGCATCGCCGGATGCGTGCACAATTCGGAGGATGCCCAGCACGGTCTTAGGTCGTCCCATCGTCACTCTCCCATTTCTCCCTATGATAGCACGCGGAACAAACAATGAACATACTACTTCAACAAAACATCCCGAACTTGGTCGAGCACGATCAAACGAGGAAAATAGTGCTTATTTTTCAAAGCTTTGACTATCGCACTGTCCGCATCCTCCTCAATCGGCTGGTCCTTCTTTCCGGCTCCTGTCAGCCAAATTGATTCATCGAAGGATTCCGGGGTAAAATTATAGCCTTTGTAACTAGTCCGAGAGGGATCATCGACTGCGACATAAAATCCGGCAGCCTCCTCACCCACAATTCCAGCCGTTATCTCCAGCGCTTTTTCCCGTTTTGCGGTTATTTTTGCGTAACCTATGTCCTCTATAGAAATAGACTTAAGTAGACTCCGGGTCATAATCCTTGAACTTAGATCGGACCTTACGAAATCTTTTGAATGCCTCCAATGCTCGATTAGCGTCCAAATAGTCGCGTCAGAGACCCGTCCATAGGCCACGATACTAACTTTTGAACCTTGCTCCAAAATGGCCACAAGTGGGTGAGCGATCCCGTCGACGGCAGGGAATATAGATTTGTCGCCCTTCTGAAAAAGCTCATACGCCCGCCGGAAAAGCGACAGAAGCATCTGCGTTGCGGCTCGAACCGCTTGGTGATAATAGATAGCCCTATACAGTTGATCTATTGTAACCAAATAAGCCTCAACTGCCTCAATCGCGCCTCTATCCACTGCGATGCTTTTTCCGTCATGAATATCGAGTAGGTCTATAAGCCGTTCAAAATCAAAACCATGCCCCTTTATTCCGCAAGACAAGGCATCTCGCTGCGTGTAGTCAAGTCTGTCGGCATCCATCTGGCTTGACACGATCTTGAATTTCCAGTGATCCGCCGATCTCAGCTTGAAATCAAAAAAGGCAGAAACTCTATCTCGTAATTTGTCGTCAATTTGATCAAGAATAGTTCTTATGGGTCCATCAGAGTTTATAAATGACCTCGCCATAGTTTCATGATGAAACTCAATGCCATTTCCTTCTAATATTTCTTCTAACGTATGAGAAAAGGCTCCGTGGCCCACATCGTGAAGCAAGGAGGCCAGTAAAACCTCCATTTTGTCGTCTAGGTTTTCCTCCATTGTACGGTTTCGGCAAATGCGCTCGAACATCAACCGGGCAACGTGCTGGACACCTATGCTATGAGAAAAGCGAGAGTGTTCAGCGCCGTGAAACACGAAGTTGGCTAAGCCGTTCTGCCTAATAAGTCGAAGGCGCTGAAAGCACTCGGTATCAATGAGCTTTTGCAATGCCCAACTTATCTGCTCCGCTTTTGACAAGCCCTTTGCAGGCGCAGCCAAATTTACAGAGTCGAACCGAATTTGCAGGTGTACAGGGTCTCGGAAGAATTTTGGCCGCGACATCGGTAGTGCCCCCCGACACTAGTTAGCTATACTAATCGAAGATTCGCAATCCTTCAAAATATTGCGAATCGATCAGTGCACTGAATCCAGTCTCAATGCCTCAGTAGCGGACACTCGCTCGTCGAGGCGTTTGCGTTTCCCTCTCTCGTTCTGGCAAACGAGAGGCCCGACGTGTGCTCCCTCAAATGCCCCGACCGCCTAGACTCTGCACCTCTCCCGAGGAAGTAAGGAAAGTGCCTGCTCACCTGCCAGCGGACCTTCTCGTGTTGGGTCCGAGAGGCCCCCTAGCACGGACCGTTGTCGACGACGCGATAGTCGGCGGCACGAGCCTCGCAAGCATTGGGGAAGGTGCGCAGTTCGCCATGCCGGCGGGCGCAGACGGGCGCGTATTCGCGGGTGCAGAACGTCGGCTCTTCGCTGCCGCCGCCGCCGCCGTCACGGCAAGGGCCGTCGCGCACGATGCGGTAGCCCGAGCGCTCCGCGAGGCAGGCATTGGCGAAGGTCTGGCGGTCGCCACCGCGCCGCGCGCAGACCGGCTCATATTGCTTGCTGCAGAATTGCGGTTCAGGCCGTGGCGGACGGGGTCCCGGCCCGTCATCGACGACGACGGTGCAGGCCGCAAGAAGACCCGACAGGAAGAGAATGGTAAAACCCTGGCGCGAGAAGATCGTCGCAAGAAATCTCATGAATATGCCTCCCTCGAGACCCCCCGTCCCGGCGCAAAACGCGCCTGTCGATCCTCGCCATTCCCTTGCCAAATGCAACCCCCGTTTGCGGCGCTGCGGAGCCATGCGATGCCTCGCCCCCGCATTGGTCTGGCCCTGGACCAGACCGCTGGACCATGCGTGGCCGGGCTCTGGCTGGTGAACTCTCAAGAGGCCGGGTTTATCGAAGCGCCTGCGTCGGGACGCGTCGATGGACGCGGCCCGCGGCGCTATCTTGCAACGATCACGTTTCCGTGCGATAAATTTTGTGTTCGGGCATTTGCGACCCGGAGAGCGGAACGTTTTGGACGACCTTTCCCCGATACTGTGAATCTCTGACGGCCCCGTTTTCGGCGGGGGGTTTTACCATGCGCAAATGCAGGACTGCCGAAGCAACCACCGGGACTTGCCCACGATGCCAGGCGGCGGGCAAACCACAAGACTGACACGGGTGAAGGAGTTTCCCCAATGGCCCAGACCGGCACCGTTAAATTCTTCAACGCGACCAAAGGCTTCGGCTTCATCACGCCCGACGGCGGCGCCAAGGATGTGTTCGTCCACATTTCCGCGATCGAGGCCTCGGGCCTGCGTACCCTCGTCGACGGCCAGAAGGTCACCTTCGACGTTGAACCCGACCGCATGGGCAAGGGTCCGAAGGCGGTCAACCTCCGCGCGGCCTGAACCGGCGGTGCCCACGCGCCCGTCAGGGCGCTCGAAAAAGCACCTCAAGCGTGTTTGAACCGGCTTTGTCAGCCGTCCAGAGTTTCGAAGGCGCGACGTTTCTGGTCGCGCCTTTTTCATGTCCGCCGTCGCCGCAGGCAAAGGACGCTCTACCGGTCCATGGCGTGGCTGATCGCCGGAGCAATCGTCTGGCGCGAATTGCCTTCGGTGCAACAATCTATTTGACCAGCCTTCAGCGTTGCCGCCCTGGCCAAAACTTTCTCTTGCCGATAGCGCTAAAATAAAGGACAAATTTCCCTTCGGGCATTTGCCGGCCCGAAACTGGACTTTATGGGATCAAAGGGAGCTTCCCATGCCGCAGACCGGCACTGTCAAATTCTTCAATCATGCCAAAGGCTTCGGCTTCATTACGCCCGACGACGGGCAGAAGGATGTCTTCGTTCATATTTCGGCCGTGCAGGCTTCGGGTCTTTCCGGTCTGGAGGATGGACAGAAAGTGACATTCGACACCGAGCCGGACAAGCGCGGCAAGGGTCCGAAGGCCGTCAACCTGTCGGTCGGCTAAGCCGGCTCAAGACAGTCCGGACGGAGATTGACGAGGCGGAGCGCCTTGCGTACGCGCTTGGTTTTGCCGCAAGAACTGGATCGTATCAGCCAATTCCGTTCAGCCCCCGTTCAGCCACGGTCTTCTATTAATCGTCCCCCAGGCTGGACCGCATCCCCCGAAAACTATCCGGGCCGGCACGAAGGAGACCAAAATGAATCGCATTTTCAAGACCGCCATCCTGGGCGCCGCTCTCGCCGCGACCACCCTCGCCACCTTGCCTGCCGCCAATGCCAAGGACTGGAACCGCTGGCATCATGGCCATGGTCGTCATCATAATGGCGACGCGCTTGCGGCCGGTGTCGTCGGCCTTGCGGCCGGCGCTCTGATCGCCGGTGCGCTGAGCAACCCGCAGCCGCGCTACAGCAGCTATGAGGACGACTATGACTATCGCGAAGTGCGGCCGGCGCCGGTGCGCCGTTACTATGCCGAACCGCGGGTCGTCTATGCCGACCGCTATGCCGAGCCGTGGACCCGCGACTGGTACGAATACTGCTCGGACCGCTACCGGAGCTTCAATGCCCGCAGCGGCACGTTCACCGGCAATGACGGTGAGCAGCATTTCTGCGTCGCGAATTGACGCTTCCCTGCCCCAAAAAAAGCGCTGACCGCAAGGCCAGCGCTTTTTTTGTTGGCAGAAAGACATCGCTAAGTCAGGAAGGGATTGGTCCGCCTTTCCTCGCCAAAGCGGCCACCCGGGCCGTGGCCGCAGATGAAACCGATCTCGTCACCGAGCGGCAAAAGCTTGTTCTTGATCGAGGCGATCAGCGCAGCATGGTCGCCGCCCGGCAGGTCGGTGCGCCCGACCGAGCCGCGAAACAGCACATCGCCGACATGGGCGAACTTCGCCGCGCGGTTGTAGTATACGACATGGCCAGGCGCATGGCCGGGGCAATGCAGCACCTCGAATATATGTGAGCCGAACGAAACCGTCTCGCCCTCGCTGAGGAACCGGTCGGGGACGCAGTTGCGCACCCCGGTAATGCCGTAGCGCTGGCCCTGGTTCTCGAGATTGTCGAGCAATAGCTTGTCGGCTTCGTGCGGGCCGACGATCTCGATGCCGAGTGCTTCCTTCAGCTCCACGGCGCCACCGGCGTGATCGATGTGGCCATGGGTGATCCAGATCGCAGCGGCGGTGATCGCATTGTCCTTCAGCACCGCCAGCACCTTGTCGATGTCGCCGCCCGGATCGACGACGACGCCATGCTTGTCATCCATGTCGAACAGGATGGTGCAGTTCTGCTGGAAAGGCGTGACCGGCACGATGCCGGCATTGAGCTGACCCATGATTGTCCTTTCGCTGTTCCAGCGTGATGTAGAGGCGTGGGCGAAGGCCGTCCACTGCTGAAAGGCAAACAGTCCGTCCTAAAACAGAAATGGGCGGCCCAACGGCCGCCCATTTGACGAAGCCTCAGTCTCAAGCAATTCCAGGAAAAGTGTAAAGCGGTTTTCCGTCCGGAATTGCGTAAAACAACAAACTAGATCATTCGCCGTGAAACGGTGAATGATCTAGTTGGCTTACTTCTTCATCGCGCCCATGACCGCACCGATGATGCCGGTCAGGATGGCGCCGCCGCCGGCGCCGCCGAGCAGGTTTTTGAGGTTCAGCGTATCGCCCAATCCGCCCGCTGCCGTGGCAGCCGCTGCCGGGTCGGCCGTGCCGCCGAGCAGGCTGCCGAGGATCGCCGCGCCGCCGACGCCGCCAACGGCGCCACCGATGATTTTGGTCAGCTGGCCCATCGCCGCATTCTTCAGCGCAACGCCGACCGCCTGACCACCGACAACACCTGCAATTACCTGTACAACGAGCGCAATGAGCGTATTCGTATCCATGAACCTAGTCCCTCCATAGCTGCCAGCCTCCCGGGCCGACACCATCATGAGACGCTGAATTATACGAAAGTCAAATGCACAGATGCTGAAATAAAGGGGCGGGCCTCAAAACCGCCCCTGCTTGCGAAAAAAGCTGTGACTTTCGTTATTCTGCGGCTATCGCATGCTTAGGTTGCACCGCAGCAGAATAGTCGTTCATCAAAGTCTTGGCGATCTCGCCGACCTCGAATCGGTACGGACCGATCTCGGAGACCGGCGTCACTTCCGCTGCCGTTCCGGTGAGGAAGCACTGTTCGAAGCCTTCGAGTTCCTCAGGCATGATGGCGCGCTCGACGACTTCAAGGCCGCGGTCCTTGGCGAGGCCGATGACGGTGCGGCGGGTGATGCCGTCGAGGAAGCAATCGGGCTTCGGCGTGTGGATCTTGCCATCCTTGACGAAGAAGATGTTGGCGCCCGTTGCTTCGGCGACCTGGCCGCGCCAGTCGAGCATCATGGCATCGGCATAGCCCTTGGCCTCGGCGGCATGCTTGGACATGGTGCAGATCATGTAGAGGCCGGCGGCTTTCGACTTCGACGGCGCGGTGCGCGGATCGGGCCGGCGCCATTCCGCCAGATCGAGACGGATGCCCTTGAGCTTCTGCGCCGGGTCGAAATAGCTCGGCCATTGCCAGATGGCGATGGCGCAGTTGATGCGGCTGTTCTGCGCCGACACCCCCATCTGTTCGCTGCCGCGCCAGGCGATCGGCCTGACATAGGCGTCCTGGAAACCCTGCTTCTTCAGAAGCGTGGTCGAGGCGTCATTGAGCTCGGCCACGGAATAGGGAATATTGAAGCCGAGCAGGCGCGCTGATTCATGCAGACGCTCGTTGTGCTCATTGAGCTTGAAGATGGCACCGCCATAGGCGCGCTCGCCCTCGAAGACGGCGCTGGCATAGTGGAGGCCGTGGGTCAGCACGTGGATCTTGGCGTCGGCCCATTTGACGAACTCGCCGTTGATCCAGATGAAGCCGTCCAGTTGGTCGAAGGGAACGGATGCCATGGAAACCTCCCGCGGGCGGCGACCCGCATATCATTGGTGTTGTTTTTGGTGCGCGACAGCCGCGTCGGGCGGCCCTTGAAGCGTAAGCGGAGAATCGAACTCTGGCAAACTCAGGAAGTTCCGGAAAAACTGCACTCCCTTGCCTTTTCGTTCGCAATCCGCCCAAAAGCTTGCCAAAAATTACCATTGCAGGGAAATTACGTCAATAGTACTGACATAATTTCCCTCTATGGACGGAGAAATGATGACGGATCGAAGCCCAGCTGCCGGAAAACCGATCAAGACGCCTATCACCGACGAAGACGGCATCGACTTCGCCATCATCGAACTGTTCTTCTTTGCCTATCGCGATTTCACTTCCGATCCCGACCAGATCCTGGCCGATTACGGCTTTGGCCGCGCCCATCACCGGGTGCTGCATTTCGTCAACCGCCGGCCGGGACTGACGGTCGCTGAACTGCTCGACGTGCTCAAGATCACCAAGCAGAGCCTGGCGCGGGTGCTCAAGCAGTTGATCGACACCGACCATATCGTGCAATTGCAGGGTCCGCGCGACCGCCGCCAGCGGGAGCTCTATCCGACAGCCAAGGGGCGCGCCCTGGCGCTGGCCCTGGCGCGGCCACAGTCACGCCGCATCCGTGCTGCATTGGAAGATTCCGGAGCCAGCGAGCGTCCCTTGATCGAACGATTCCTGGAAGCCATGGTCAATCCGGAACTAAGGGCGCAGATCGACATTGTGCCTGCAAACATGTCAGGGAAAAGCCATGGAGACCATTGAGAGGGTGGACCAGCCGACGGCGCCGGACGATGACGCGCCGCATCTGCTTGTGGTCGACGACGACACCCGCATTCGCAATTTGCTCAAGCAGTATCTGACCGAAAACGGTTTTCGCGTCACAGTCGCCGGAAATGCCGGCGAGGCCAGGCGAAAGCTCGCCGGACTCGACTTCGACCTCCTTGTCCTCGACGTCATGATGCCCGGAGAGACCGGCGTCGACCTCACCAAGGCGCTGCGGGCGGAGAAGAACGTACCGATCCTGATGCTCACCGCGCTATCGGAAACCGACAGCCGCATCACCGGGCTCGAGGCCGGCGCCGACGACTATCTGCCCAAGCCCTTCGACCCGCGCGAACTGATCCTGCGCATCAATAACATTCTGCGCCGCGGCGGCCCGGCGACGACGCCCAAGGTCGAGCAGCTGGTCTTCGGCCCCTACACCTTCCAGATCGCCAGGCGCGAGCTGAAGCGGGGCGGCGAGGCGCTGAAGCTGACCGACCGCGAGCAGGAGATCCTGGCGATCTTTGCCGCGCGGGCCGGCGAAACGATCCCGCGTCACGAGCTTGTCGGCGACGATTCGGAAGTCGGCGAGCGCACCATCGACGTCCAGATCAACCGCCTGCGCCGCAAGATCGAGCGCGATCCGTCCAATCCGGTCTGGCTGCAGACGGTGCGCGGTATTGGGTATCGGCTCAGCGTGGAATAGAATGCCGCTGACGGCCGCCCTTGGCCATAGATGTGTGGCCATCGACCAGCGGCATCGACCAGCGGCCATTGACCCAGCGAAAGGACAAATGGCGACCACGCAACTGGAACGGCCGGAACAGGGCGGCTTTGGCGCGCGCGTATCACGCGCGCTGAAAGCAATGCCGCGTGCCTGGAAGCGGTTCTGGCGGCTGGTTGCGTTCTATATGCCCAAGCGGCTTTATGCCCGCTCGCTGATCATCGTCATCGCGCCGATGATCCTTCTGCAGTCGGTCGTCGCCTTCGACTTCATGGAACGCCACTGGGCAACCGTGACGCAGCGCCTGTCGCAGGCCACCGTGCGCGACATCGCCGCGATCATCGACATGATCGAGACCTATCCGCACGATGGCGACTACGCGAACATCATCCGCATCGCCCAGGACCGCATGCAGTTGAAGGTCGACCTCTTGCCGCCCGACCCGTTGCCGGCGCCTGGACCCAAGCCCTTCTTCTCGATCCTTGACGACGTCCTTTCCACCGAGATCACCCGCCAGATCAACCGCCCGTTCTGGATCGACACGGTCGGCAATTCCAACATCGTCGAGGTCCGCATCCAGCTCGAGGGCAAGGTGCTGCGCGTCTTCGTGCGCCGCAGCCAGGCCTATGCCTCCAACACCCACATCTTCCTGATCTGGATGGTCGGGACGTCACTGGTGCTGCTGACGATTGCCATCCCCTTCCTTCGCAACCAGATCCGGCCGATCCTGTCTCTGGCCGAGGCCGCCGAAAGCTTCGGCAAGGGCCGGCCGATGCCGCGCGATTTCCGCCCACGCGGCGCCGAGGAGGTTCGCCGGGCCGGCTTTGCCTTCATCCAGATGCGCGAGCGCATCGAACGCCAGCTGGAACAGCGCACCGCCATGCTGACCGGCGTCAGCCACGATCTCAGAACCATCCTCACCCGCTTCAAGCTGCAGCTGGCGCTGGCCGGCGGCAAGCCCGAGACCAAGGCCGCGCTCAACCAGGACATCGACGACATGCAGTCGATGCTGGAAGGCTATATCGCTTTTGCCCGCGGCGAAGCGTCGGAAGATGCCGGCCATTTCGATCTCGAGGCCTATTTCCAAAAGCTCGGCGAGGAGGCGTCGCTGCACAAGCGCAAGCTATCGACCGTGCTTGCCGGTGATCCGGACGTGCATGTGCGCCCGCACGCTTTCGCCCGGCTGTTGTCCAATGTCGCCGGCAATGCCTTGCGCTATGCCAAGACGGTGGAGATCAGCGCCGATCACGGCCGCGGCTCACTCGTCGTCACCATCGACGATGACGGTCCGGGCATCCCGCCGGAAAAGCGCGAGGACGTGTTCAAACCGTTCGTGCGGCTCGACGAGGCGCGCAACCTCGACGCCAGCGGCACCGGCCTTGGTCTCTCTATCGCCCGCGATATTGCCCGCAGCCATGGCGGCGACATCATGCTGGAAGACAGCCCGCTCGGCGGCCTGCGGGCGGTGATCAAAGTGCCCGCCTGACCAAAGCATGATCTGGAAGTCGGGCTCGGCCAAAAACCACCTTCATCCGCGCGTCATGAAACCATGGTCAAGAGCGCGCATGAAGCGCGCGACCTCAGTTGATTCGGCTCAGCCGCCTTACTTCGACCTCGTGCCTGCCCGGGTGCGGTGGAGCGAAGCGAGGGCAGCCGGGCCGTACCGCTATCGCATCAAGGCAACCGTCGACCCGAGCAAAGGACCGCCATGCGCATCCTGATGGTCACCGACGCCTGGCGGCCGCAAGTCAACGGCGTCGTCCACACGCTGGAGCGGCTCACCGAAACGCTGAAAACCTTCGACGTTGCGGTCGACTTCCTGACCCCGAACATCTTTCGCACCTTGCCGTTGCCGACCTACCCCGACATCAGGCTGGCGCTGACCACGCCCGGCCATGTCGCGCGGCTGATCGAGGCTCGCAAGGCCGACCATATCCATATCGTCACCGAAGGCCCGCTCGGCATCATGGCGCGGCGCTATTGCCGCAATGCCGGCCGTCCCTTCACCACCAGCTATCACACCCGCTTTCCCGAATATCTCAGCGCCCGCCTGCCGGTGCCGGAGAGCTGGGCCTATCGCTGGCTGCGTGATTTCCACAATTCCGGACAAGGCACGCTGGTCGCCACCCAGTCGCTGGCGGAGGACCTTGCGTCGCGAGGCTTCACCAAGCTCAGGCCGTGGACGCGGGGCGTCGACACCGATTACTTCCGCCCCGACAAGAAGAAGGACCTCGGCTTCCCTGGCCCGGTATTCCTGTGCGTCGGCCGCGTCGCCATCGAGAAGAACCTGAGCGCCTTCCTCGATCTCGACTTGCCCGGCAGCAAGGTGATCGTCGGCGAAGGACCGGAACTGGCCAGGCTCAGGGCGAAGTACCCGCAGGCGCATTTCCTCGGCCATCGCCCGAACGATGAGCTGGCCGAGATCTACGCCTCGGCTGATGTTTTCGTCTTCCCCAGCCGCACCGACACGTTCGGCAACGTCATCATCGAGGCGCTGGCCAGCGGCACGCCGGTGGCCGCCTATCCGGTCACCGGACCGATCGACATTGTCGGCGACGGCATCGGCGGCGCGGTGTCGACCGATCTGCGCGAGGCCTCGCTCGCCGCGCTCAATGTCGACCGCGCCGAGGCGCGCGAACGCGCCATGCGCTACAGTTGGAAAGCCTGCGCCGAAATGTTCATGGACACGGTCGAAGAGGCGCTGAGCACAAGGCGCAAGCTGGCCGCCTGACGCAATCTTCCTAAAACAACCTGCCGCCGTCCGGCACCTTGCGCTCGATGGCGCCAAGGACCACGGCGCCTTCCTCATCAGGGAAGCCGAGCGTGAGCACTTCGGACATGAACGGACCGATCTGGCGCGGCGGGAAATTCACCACCGCAAACACCTGCCGTCCCACCAGCGTTTCCGGCGCATAGTATTTCGTGATCTGTGCCGAGGATTTCTTCACGCCGATCTCAGGGCCGAAATCGATCTTCAGCTTGAAGGCGGGTTTGCGCGCCTCGGGGAAAGGCTCGGCCTCGACGATCGTGCCGGCACGGATGTCGACACGATCAAAATCGGCAAAGCTGATCTCGGGCTTGCGCGCGCTGCTCGAACTCATGGAAGCTCAAGCGTTGCCATAGGTCTCGAACAGGACACCGGCCAGCGCATCCTTGGCCGAGGTTCCCGACCAGACAACGAACTGGAAGGCCTGGAAATAGCATTCGCAGGCTTCAAGCGCCGACGACAAAAGCACCTCGACCTGCTGGCTCGACGGTTCGACCCCGCCGGCAAGCAGCAGCGACTGGCGAAACATGATCGCGCCCTCCTGCTCCCAGAGATCGAAATGGCCAAACAGCATCTGCTCGTTGATCAGCGACAACAGCCGCATCACTTCCAGCGCGCGGGCTTCCGGCACCTTGATGTCGAAAGCACAGGCCAGATGCAGCGCCTCGAAATCCTCCATCCATGAGAAGGAGACGTGATAGTCGGTCCAGCTGCCGGCAACCGAGATCGAGATTTCGTCATCGCCGGCCCGTTCGAAGGACCAGTCATTGTTATGGGCGACCTGCTCGATGACATCCACCGGATGGATTTCGCGGGAGAATTCGAGTTCGAGAAGTTCCATGGAATGCTTCCTGTGTTCAGGGGAGCGCCACACGCTCCGCGGGGCACACACGACGAACAATTTGTCTTGAACTCGGACGGCCAGGACTTCACGACACAAAGACCCCGGACCGGACCCCACCGCCCGGCCGCATGACCCTGCTCCGAATCATGCAACAAATTCAGTCTATTGATCGGGAGTCGCGTGAACAGCCTAATTTTTCGCACTGCGTCATCAGCATGTGGAAAGGCGCTGTCACAAAGATTCATGCATTGCCGGTAAACGATTCACGGCAAAGCACTTTTTCGGATTGTGCTTTGTGGAAAAGTTTAAATTTTATTTTTTTGCTTTGGGCTTTGCCGCAGCCGCAGGTGCGGCCTGTCCGGTCAATTCGGCAAGCCTGGCCTCGAGCGCGTCGATGCGGGCGGCCAGCCTGGTGTTTTCTTCGCGGGCCTTGGCAGCCATGTCGCGGGCAGCCTCGAACTCCTCGCGCTGCACCACATCCATGGTGTTGAGGATGCGCTCGGCCTGCCCCTTGAAGGCAGTCTCCACCTCGCGGCGCACGCCTTGTGCGGCACCCGCAGCATCGGTCATCAGCTTGGCGAATTCATCGAGAATGCGGTTCGGTCCGGTTGACATGGCAAATCCTCGCTTGCTCGAATTGACGTAGTGGCACTGCCTGCGGAATGCAAGAACGTTGAAGCTGGTGCGGCTTCATGTCGGACGCGATTTGGCTCACGGTCCGGCCGACAGATTGCTATTATCGCAAATGGATTCTTGGAACGACGGTTGCCGTGACGGACAGTGCGGACTTGGAGAAGCGCTTTGCAGCACTCGATGCAGCACTCGCAAAGGGCATTTCGGATGCCGATGCGGGCCGGGTCAAGCCTGGCGACGAGGTGCTGGACAGGCTTGAAGCCAAATACAGGGCAATGGCAGAGAGAACCAAGTGAAGTTACTGGTCTTCGCAGACCAGCGGCCTAGTTTTCCTCACGACTTGCTCAGGCAAGAGTCACTCTCATTCAGGATCAACCAATGGCAACGCCCCCGCGCCGACCGACCAATCCGATGGAAGCCGCTGAAGCGGCCTTCAAGCCGGTCAAGAAACCCGCGCCTCCCATTCGCGAACCCTCCGCCGCACCAAACGTTCGCGAGCTTGTCTCGATCAGGATCGATCGCGCCGTGCTCGACCATTTCCAGGAAGATGGCCCCGGCTGGCAAGACAGGATCAACGATGCGCTCAGGCAATTGGTCGCCGGCAAGCCGCAGGGTTGAGCCCATTATCTCTGACGATCAGGCTGTCGTCACCTTGCCTTGACCCAGCCAAAACCCTGCCGCATGGTCCGCGCCCTAACGCGAGCCCTCCCAGGAGATCCTGTTGAACGACTATTTCCCGCTGCCGATGGCGTCGCTGTCCTTACCCAACATCGACCCGATCCTGGTTCAGATCGGCCCGCTGGCTGTGCACTGGTACGGCATCGGCTATATCGTCGGCATCCTGTTCGCCTGGTGGTACGCCAAGCGGCTCGTCACCAACACAAGGCTGTGGCCTGATGGCGTCTTGCCGATGAAGCCGATCGACCTCGACGATTTCATCGTCTGGGCCGCCGTCGGCGTCGTGCTCGGCGGACGCACCGGCTATGTGCTTTTCTACGATTTAAAGCGCTATATCGACCACCCGCTCGACATCTTCGCCGTCTGGCAGGGCGGCATGTCGTTCCATGGCGGCCTGCTTGGCGTCATCCTCGCCATGACGCTGTTTTCCCTCAAGCGCGGCATCCGCACCTGGACGCTGTTCGACGTGGTGGCAGCCGGCGTGCCGGTCGGGCTCGGCCTCGTCCGCATCGCGAACTTCGTCAATGCCGAACTCTGGGGTCGCGTGACCGACGTGTCGTGGGGCGTCGTCTTCTGCAACGAGCGTCTCCAGCAGACCGTGGCGGGTTGTGTCGCGGGCCTGGAGCCTCGCCATCCGAGCCAGCTCTACGAAGCGCTGCTCGAGGGCGCGGTGCTGTTCCTGGTCCTGCGCTTCCTCACCCATTCGCGGCTGAAGCTGAAGACGTCGCGCTTTGTCGGCGGCGCCTTCATTTGCGGCTACGGCCTGTCACGCATCTTCGTCGAGTTCTTCCGCGAGCCCGACCAGCAGCTCGGCTACCTCCTCGGCGGCTGGCTCACCATGGGCATGGTGCTGTCGCTGCCGATGGTGCTGGCCGGCATCTGGGCGATGGCCACCGCCAAACCGGCGCCGCAACCACAGCCGGCATGACACGGCTGAAGACCCGCATCGTCGACCTGATCGGCGCGCTCGGGCCCCTCCCCGTCAACGAGTACATGGCGCTCTGCCTTTTCGATCCCAGCGACGGCTACTACACCACGCGCGAGCCGTTCGGCGCCGCCGGCGACTTCGTCACCGCACCCGAGATCAGCCAGATGTTCGGCGAACTCGTCGCCGTCTGGCTCTATCAGGCCTGGCTGGCGATCGGCCGACCGCTGCCGGTCACCATCGCGGAGATCGGGCCTGGCCGCGGCACGCTGATGAAGGACATGCTTCGCACCCTGACGCGGCTCGATCCGGCTATCGCCGCCGGAGCGTCCTTCGCTCTGGTCGAGACCAGCCCGCGGCTAACCGAAATCCAGAAGCAGACGCTTGCCGAAAGTTCGGTTGAGCTCGGCTGGCACGAAACCATCGCCACGCTACCGCAGGCGCCATTGCTGATCGTCGGCAACGAATTGTTCGATGCCGTGCCGATCCGCCAGTTCATCCGCGCCGGCGCCGGCTGGCGCGAACGGGTGATCGGCCTCGATGTCTCAGACGAGTTGAGCTTCTTCGCCGGCGCTGGCTCGGTCGAGGCGACGCTGCTGCCGGAAGACGCCACCGAGGCGCCACAAGGCTCTATTTTCGAAATAGCACCGGCCCGCGCGGCACTGATGGCGACCATTGCCGAACGCATAGCCGACCACGGCGGCGCCGGGCTGTTCCCCGATTACGGCCATCTCCAGCCCGGTTTCGGCGACACATTGCAGGCCGTGCGCAGGCACGCCCCCGAAGATGTGCTGGCCAATCCCGGCGAAGCCGATCTCACCGCCCATGTCGACTTCGCGGCACTGGCCGCCGTCGTGCGGGCGCATGGCCTCGATGTGGAATTGGCGACGCAGGGCGACTTTCTGCTTGGCATGGGATTGCTTGAGCGAGCTGGCCAGTTGGGCAGCCAGGCAAGCCAAGAGGCACGACAAACCATTGCCGATGCCGTCGAGCGCCTGGCCGGACCCGACGGCATGGGCACGCTGTTCAAAATCCTGAAAATCCTGCCGCATCAGCCAGTCTGACCCTCAGAGATCGTTACAAGCCGTCCCGCCATGTCGCTTGTGGTCGCATGCCTGCTTTTGGCCAATGCAAAGTCGACGCGGCAGCACTGTCGCAATCACTCGGCCGAACTTCGCCTTGACGAAAACGCCGGCGCGGACAACAAACCCATCCATGCTGAATCAGACCAAACCGGATCCTGTTCGCTCGCCGCTGCTGGAAGCGGCCAAGCCACGAGGTATCCGCCATGGCTATTTCACCCGTATCGGCGGCGTCTCCGGCGGCATCTATCAGGGACTTAACATCGGCACCGGGTTGGATGACGATCAGATGCTGGTCGCCGAGAACCGCCGCCGCGTCGCTGCCTGGATGGGTGTGCCGGCCAGCCATCTCCTGACCGCGCATCAGGTCCACTCGCCCGATGTCGTTATTGCCAGGGAACCCTTTCCCGGCCCGCGGCCCAAGGCCGACGCCATCGTCACCGACCGGCCGGGCATCGCCATCGGCGCCTCGACGGCCGATTGCGGCCCGGTGCTGTTCGCCGATGCGCAAGCGCGCATCATTGGCGCTGCACACGCCGGCTGGAAGGGTGCTTTCACCGGTGTGCTTGAAAACACCATTGCCGCGATGGAAAGCCTCGGCGCCCGCCGTGAGCGCATCATTGCGGTTCTCGGTCCTTCGATCGGCCCCGACAATTACGAGGTCGGGCCGGAATTCGTCGCCCGTTTCGTCGAAGCCGATGCCGAAAACATCGGCTATTTCGCGCCTTCGGCCAATCCGGCGCATGCAATGTTCGATCTCAACCTCTATACGGTCGACCGGCTGAAGAAGGCTGGCGTGACCGCCGAGGGGCTTGGCCGCTGCACCTATGCCGAGGAGGATCTCTTCTTTTCCTACCGGCGCGCGACGCATCGCAAGGAACCGGACTACGGTCGGCAGGTTTCGGCAATTGTTTTGGAGAACGGATAATGGCGCTGCATTTCGAACGGTCGGAATTTGACGCCCGGCGTGACCGGTTGATGATCGAGATGACGGAAAAGAAGCTCGATGCTGTACTGCTTTTCGCCCAGGAGAGCATGTACTGGCTAACCGGCTACGACACGTTCGGCTTCTGTTTCTTCCAGTGCCTGGTTGTGAAGGCTGACGGCTCGATGGTGCTGCTCACCCGCTCGGCCGATTTGCGCCAGGCGCGCCACACATCGATCGTCGACAACATCGTGCTGTGGACCGACCGCGACGGCGCCAACCCGGCGGTCGACCTGCGCAACCTGCTCAACGACCTCAATCTCCTCGGCGCCCGCATCGGCGTCGAATACGACACCCATGGCCTGACCGCCTTCAATGGCCGCCGCGTCGACGAGCAGCTGCAGACCTTCGGCCAGATCGCCGACGCCTCCGGTATTGTCGGCCGTCTGCGCCTGTTCAAGAGCCCGGCTGAAATCGCCAAGGCCGAAAAGGCCGCCAACCTTTCCGATGACGCGCTCGAAGCGGCCCTGCCGCTGATCAAGCAGGGCGGCGACGAAGCGCTGATCCTTGCCGCCATGCAGGGCGCGGTGTTTGCCGGCGGCGGCGACTATCCGGCCAATGAATTCATCATCGGCTCGGGCATCGACGCGCTGCTCTGCCGCTACAAGGCCGGGCGCCGCAAGCTGACCAAGAACGATCAGCTGACGCTCGAATGGGCCGGCGTGTTCCATCACTATCACGCGCCGATGATGCGCACCGTGCTGACCGGCAAGGCGTCGAAGCGCCATCAGGAGCTGTTCGACGCCGCCCGCGCGGCTCTTCTGGCGGTCGAGAAGGCGATGACGCCCGGCAACACCTTCGGCGACGTCTTCGACGCGCATGCCCGCACGCTGGAGGCGCACAGCCTGACCAAGCATCGGTTGAATGCCTGCGGCTATTCCGTCGGCGCCCGCTTCACCCCGTCCTGGATGGACATGCCGATGTTCTACCAGGGCAATCCCGAGCCGATCGCGCCCAACATGACATTGTTCGCGCACATGATCATCATGGACTCCGAAACTGGGACGGCGATGACGCTTGGCCGCACCTACCTGACCACCGAATCCCAGCCGAAGCCGCTTTCACGCCATGATCTCGACTTGATCGTACAGTGAATCCATAATGGTTGGTCCACGCGGGGGCGTTCACGACTAAGGAGTTTTCGGGCAGATGAGACGATCGCACGTGACGACCGTGTCATTGCTCGCAGCGCTTGTGCTGGCCGCTTGCACCAACGCCAAGGACGTCCTTGAGCCGTCCGCCATCACGCCGCCGGCAGCCTCGGCCCAACCGGCTCAGCCCTTGGCTGCCCCGGGCATTGCGCCCGCCGCCACACCAGCGCCGGCCGTCGGCGCCACGACACCCGCCAACCCCGCGCAGAGCGCCGCCGCTTTGTCGAAGACCCGGCTGCAGATCGCGCCGATCGTCGGCGCCTCCGTGGAAGCGGCAACGCCGCTGACGGCCGAACTGCAGACACGCGCCAAGCAGCGCGGCATCACCCTTGCCGGCAGCGCCGACCAGGCCGCCACCCATGTGCTGAAGGGCTACTTCTCGACCATGACGGAAGGCAAGGATACCACCGTTATCTATGTCTGGGACGTCTATGACCCCGCTGGCAGCCGGCTACACCGCATCAATGGCCAGCAGAAGGCGCCCTCGGTCAATGCCGCCGAAGGCTGGCCCGCGGTTGCACCCGCTACCATGCAGGCGATCGCCGACCAGACGATCGACCAGTTCGCGGCCTGGCTCGGCGGCAGCGCCGGCTGATCCGCCTGTTACCGGCTTCCGTTCACTGTTGACGTTTTTGAGATTAGCCGGCGGATTCCCGTCAACGAGGCTTGCAATACCGGCACGGCTCGCTACAAGCCCGATTAAGAGGACCTCCCCATCCTTCGCCAGGAACGGTGCATGAAGCTTTTCGCGGGCAATTCCAACCGGGTGCTGGCCGAAGCGGTCGCCCGCTATCTCAATGTCCCGCTGGGCAAGGCCAGCGTCAGACGCTTCGCCGATCAGGAAATCTTCGTCGAAATCCAGGAAAACGTGCGCGGCGAGGATGTCTTCATCCTGCAGTCGACCTCGTTCCCGACCAACGATCATCTGATGGAACTGCTCATCATGATCGATGCCTTCATGCGCTCCTCGGCCAAGCGCATCACCGCGGTCATCCCCTATTTCGGTTACGCCAGGCAGGATCGCCGGGCCTCGGGCCGCACACCGATCTCGGCGAAGCTGGTCGCCAACATGATCACCCGCGCCGGCGTGGACCGCGTCTTGACGCTCGACCTCCATGCCGGCCAGATCCAGGGTTTTTTCGACATTCCGACCGACAATCTGTTCTCGGTGCCGGTGATGGCCCGCGACGTGAAGGCAAAATACAAACAGCTTGCCAATGTCGTCGTCGTCTCGCCCGACATCGGCGGCGTGGTGCGCGCCCGCGCGCTCGCCAAACGCTTCGACGCACAACTGGCCATCGTCGACAAGCGCCGCGAACGTCCCGGTGAATCCGAAGTGATGAACATCATCGGCGCGGTCGCCGGCAAGGATTGCCTGCTGATCGACGACATCGTCGATTCCGGCGGCACGCTGTGCAATGCCGCCGATGCGCTGCTCGCCAACGGCGCTACCAGCGTCACCGCCTATATCACCCACGGCGTGCTGTCGGGCGGTGCGGTCGCCCGGATCAGCGGCTCGAAGCTGCAGGAACTGGTGATCACCGATTCCATCCAGCCGACGCAAGGCGTGCTCGACGCCCCGAATATCCGCGTCATCTCCATCGCCGACCTGATGGGCGAGGCGATTTCGCGCACAGCGACCGAAGAGTCCGTGTCGAGCCTGTTCGATTAATCCATGTTGCCCAAAAGCGTGCCCACGGGCCTGGCTCGGGGGTAATCTCCTTTTTGGAATCTGCCCCAAACCGTCGTGAAAGGAGCCAGCTGATGCGCAATCGAATCAAGGCTGCAGGCATCGCAGGAATGCTTCTCGCGATCGGCATCGCCAGCGCGGCCTATGCGCCGACAATCGCTCCGGTTTCGACCGCGCAGGCGCAAACGGAATATCTTCCCACCGAAAAGGATTTCATCGGCAAATGGAGCATCGCAGGGTCCGCAATCCGGCCACCGCGTGATCTGAAAGAGCCGGCGAAGCCCGACCAGGAAGCGTCTGCGACCGAATTTCAGCAGACTGTGACCGCCTTTTATGGCGCCTTCGACTATCTGGAGATCACGGCGGACGGCCGCTACAATTTTCACCAACCGGGTGACCCGGCATCGGGGCCTTGCGTCTGGTGCGGGACATGGTCGTTCAAGAACGATTCCCTGTGGCTCGAACTGGACACGGCGCCCAGGCTCGACATCTACGCCGAGGGCGGCGACATGCAGATGACCTACACGGCCGAGCCTGAAGAGACGTCACGATACAAATGGCTTGTTTTCAGCTGGACCAAGGCTGATTGAACTGAGGGGTGAGGCGTTCTCGCGCACGCCAACCGAAGCATCGGTGTCAAGCCCGATCTCCTGAGGCGGGCAGTCAGTCCATGGTTGCATTGTGCGAGGAGTTCACCATGGCCATACTGCCCCTCCAATCAACGGAGGAGTAGCAGATGCGGCGTAGGACTTTGCTCGGGCTCGCGGTTTCCATCGCAGCCACCCTTTCAGCACCGGCGGCCTGGGCCGCCGATTTTCCGGACCGGACCATCACCATGGTTGTCCCCTTTTCCGCCGGTGGCTCGACGGATCTGGTCGCGCGCCTGGTCGCCAACAAGATGTCCGAAAAGCTGGGCCAGCAGATTGTCGTCGAAAATGTCGGCGGCGCCGGGGGCAGCATCGGCGCTGCCCAGGTCGCCCGAGCCGAACCGGACGGCTACACGATCCTGATGGGCACGGTCGCAACCCACGCGCTCAACCCGCTGATCCTGAAGACAAAGCCCTACGACGCGGAGAAGGATTTTGCGCCGATATCGTTGCTCGTGCTGGTGCCAAACGTCCTGGTCGTAAACCCTGAATTGCCCGCCAAGGACGTCAAGGAACTGATCGAGATGCTGAAGAAGGACCCGGACAAATATGCCTACGCCTCATCAGGCAATGGCACCCCGCTGCATCTCTCCGGCGAGCTTTTCAAGACGATGGCCGGCGTCAGTATGCAGCACATTCCCTACAAGGGCGCCGGACCGGCCTTGAACGACGTTATCGGCAATCAGGTGCCGATGATGTTCGACAACCTCCCCTCTTCATCGGGCCATATCAAGAGCGGGACGCTGAGAGCGCTTGGCGTCACCACCAAGGAGCGCGTTCCCTCCTTCCCCGACATACCGGCCATTGCCGAAACCATTCCCGGCTATGAAACCTACAGCTGGAACGCTCTGTTCGCGCCCGCAGGCACGCCGCCGGAGGTCGTCGCCGTTCTTCAGAAGGCGGCAGTTGAAGCCCTGAAAGACCCTGATGTGATCGCCCGCATGGCCCAGTTCAGCGCCTCGATCGTGGCCTCCACCCCGGAAGAGCTTGGAGTGCATGTGAAGGCCGAACTCGCCAAATGGGGACCGATCGTCAAGGCCAGCGGCGTTCAGCTGGACTAGGGCCTACGGCAAAGTACTGCGGGCTTTTCCTGGCGCTACGGCGCCGGGGCCTCAAGTCGAGGCTGAGCCCGCCGCATGCCTTCGTCGCGGGCGCCGCGCATATAGCCGCGCGGCGAGGCGCCGAGCATGCGCTTGAACATGGTTATGAATGCCGGCACGCTGTCATAACCGAGGTCGAGCGCCACCCTGGTGATCGGCTCGCCATCGGCGAGCCTGGGAAGTGCCGCAAACAGGCAGGCCTGCTGGCGCCAAGTCGACAAGGACAGTCCGGTCTGGCGCTGGAAGGCGCGGGTGAAGGAGCGCCGGCTCATCCCCGCGGCATCGGCCCACTCGTCGATCGTGGCATGCGGCGACGGTGCCGCCACGAAGCGTCGGCAGAGCGCCGCCAGCCTGGGATCAGACGGGAACGGCAGGCCGAGCGGCCGTTCCGGCAAGGTCGGGATCTCGTGCAGCAAGAGGTTCATGATCAACCCGCCGCGGCCTTCCAGTTCGCCACCTTGCGGCAGCTTTTCCGATTCTACGATCAGGCTGTGCATCAGCTCGGTGACGCCGACGACACGCAAGCCTTCCGGCAGGCCGGGGATAGCGCCCGGCATGACATAGACCGAGCGCATCGAGACGTCGCCCAGCATTTCGACAGAATGCTCGGTGCCGGCCGGTATCCACATTGCGTGGTCGGGCGGCACCATCCAGCGCCCGTACCTGGTCGTCACCAGCACGACACCGACCAGCGCATGCAGCAGTTGGCTGCGGCTGTGGCGGTGTTGCGGCACGAGGTAACCGTCCGGATATTCGGTCGGCAAAGCCACCGCCGGCCCGGAAACCTCCTCCAGCCACTGCCAGCGGCTTTCGTGCAATCGGCCGAGATCGGCATTGCCGGCGCGGAAGATGTCCCTGCCATGTGGCATCGGCTATGGCCCACTTGCGAAACTATTGGACCAAACCACGAAAGAAGTCGCCTCGCAAGCGGCTTATAAGGCAGCCATCCCCAAGGCGCTCCGCAGGGGCGTCGCCCAAGCGCTTCAGACGAGCGTCCTTAAGGCGGTCCGCGGGAGCGGCCGCCAAGCCTGCCCGCGGGCAAACACCCGCCAAAAAGACCTCGGAGCCTGCCTTGACCGATACGACAGCCACCAGCATTGCACCGCAGCCAAGCGCCAGCCTCCCTTCAGCCCAGGCGACCGCCTTCACCGTCATTCTGGCGGTGAGCTTTTGCCACGGCATCAACGACATCATGCAATCGCTGCTGCCGGCGATCTATCCGCTGCTGAAAGAGAATTACGGTCTCGATTTCTGGCAGATCGGTCTTCTGACCTTCACCTTCCAGGTCACGGCGTCGCTGCTGCAGCCGGTCATCGGCATGATCACCGACAAGCGGCCAATGCCCTATTCGCTGCCCTACGGCATGGCGTCCTCGCTGATTGGCCTGATCGTTCTGGCCTATGCCGGCCACTATGCGCTGCTTCTGGTCGGCGCCTCGCTGATCGGAATCGGCTCGGCGATCTTCCATCCGGAATCCTCGCGCATTGCCCGCTTTGCCTCCGGCGGCCGCTTTGGCCTGGCGCAATCTTTGTTCCAGGTCGGCGGCAATTTCGGCCAGTCGATGGGGCCGCTGCTCGCTGCCTTCATCGTTGTGCCCTTCGGCCAGACCAGCATTTCATGGTTCGCCGTCGGGTCTCTGATCGGCATCATCGTTTTGTCGCGGGTCGGCGGCTGGTACAGCCGGATGCGCGCCGCGCAGGGCAATCGCAAGGCGGCAAGCTTCGTCTCCCCCTTCCCGCGCAAGAAGGTGATGGGAGCGCTGGCGGTGCTGACGCTGCTGGTGCTGACCAAGAACGCCTACATCGCCTCGCTCTCCAGCTACTACACCTTTTATTCCATCCATAAGTTCGGCGTGTCGGTGCAGATGAGCCAGGTCATGCTGTTCCTGTTCCTCGGCGCCTCGGCGCTGGGCATCCTGCTCGGCGGACCGTTCGGCGACCGCTACGGCCAGAAGGCGATGATCTGGTTCTCGATCGTCGGCGTGCTGCCGTTCACGCTGGCGCTGCCCTACGCCAATTTCGAATGGACGATGGTGCTGACGGTGCTGATCGGCCTGATCCTGTCCTCGGCCTTCTCCAACATCGTCGTGTTTGCGCAGGAGTTGGTGCCGGGACGTGTCGGCACCATCGCCGGGATCTTCTTCGGCTTCGCCTTCGGCATGGGCGGCATTGCAGCCGCCGTGCTCGGCGTCGTCGCCGACATGAAGGGCATCGATTTCGTCTTCCAGATCTGCTCGTATCTGCCGCTGCTCGGCCTGCTGACGGTGTTCCTGCCCAACATGAAGGAAGCCAGGAAGGCGCAAGCGGCGGCCAGATAAAACCGGTCGATTTTGCGGATTTGACGCAGGGCGCGGCATTGCTGCGCCCTCTGTGATTCTTTCACCATGCGCTGGTTGAAAAGCCTGCTAGAGATAGTCATCAACGAAGGCTTGGGGCCTTCGACGTCTCTGGGGGATGACATGCGCAAGATCGTATTGGCCGTATTGGGTGTGCTTCTTGTTACCTTGCCGGCGACGGCACGCATCGTTCCCTTTCCGCCGAGTTTCAAGACGCAGTCCGTCGAAACCAACGGCACCAAACTCTATGTGCGCGTTGGCGGCAAGGGTCCCGCCGTCGTGCTGCTGCACGGCTTTGCCGATACCGGAGACATGTGGGGCGCCGCGGCCATCGCCCTCGCAAAGGACCACACCGTCATCGTGCCGGACCTGCGCGGCATGGGTCTGTCGGCCCACCCGGAAGCGGGCTACGCCAAGAAGAACCAGGCCGTGGACATCGCCGGCGTGTTGGATGCCCTGAAGATCGACAAGGCAGATCTCGTCACCCACGACATCGGCAACATGGTCGGCTATGCGCTTGCCGCGCAATATCCCAAGCGCATCACCAAATGGGTCATCATCGATGCTCCGCTGCCCGGCATCGGCGATTGGGAAAAGATCAAGCAAAGCCCGCTGCTTTGGCACTTCAACTTCCGCGGCCCGGATATGGAGCGGCTGGTCGCAGGGCGCGAGCGCATCTATCTCGATCGCTTCTACAACGAACTGTCGGCTGACCCCAAGAAGATCGACGAGGCCACGCGCAAGCACTACGCCAAACTCTATGCCCGTCCGCATGCGATGCATGATGCTTTCGAGCAGTTCAAAGCCTTCGACCAGGATGCGATCGACAACCAGGCGATGCTCGCCGCCGGCGGCAAACTGACCATGCCGGTACTGGCTGTCGGCGGTGAAAAATCCGCTGGCACTACGCAGGCCGATCTCCTGCGGCTTGTTGCGACCGATGTCACGGGCGGCATCGTGCCCGCTTCCGGACACTGGATCATGGAGGAAAACCCCGACGACACCGTCAAGCTGATCACTGGTTTTCTCGATAAGTAGGCACTGTCCCGCTGACATTTCGACGAAACCAAAAGCACCCGCCTGACGGCGGGTGCTTTGCCTATCCAGGTGGACGATTCTAGGCCTTGAAGAAGGCCAGCAGGTCGGCGTTGATGACATCGGCATGGGTGGTCGCCATGCCATGCGGGAAGCCCTTGTAGATCTTGAGCTCGCCCTTCTTGAGCAGCTTGACCGAGAGCAGGGCAGAGTCGGCGATGGGAACGATCTGGTCGTCGTCGCCATGCATGACCAGCACCGGCACGTCGATGGCCTTCAGATCGTCGGTGAAGTCGGTTTCCGAGAACGCCTTGATGCAATCATAATGCGCCTTGGTGCCGCCCATCATGCCCTGGCGCCACCAATTCTCGACGACAGCCTGCGATACCTGGGCGCCGGGGCGGTTGAAGCCGTAGAACGGGCCGGCCGCAATATCGTGGAAAAACTGGGCGCGGTTGGCTGCCTGGGCGGAGCGGAAACCATCGAACACCTCGATCGGCAGGCCACCCGGATTGGCCGCCGTCTTCAGCATGATCGGCGGCACCGCGCCGAGCAGTGCGGCCTTGGCGACACGGCCACCGGAACCGTACTTCGCGACATAGCGGGCCACTTCGCCGCCACCGGTGGAATGGCCGACATGGATCGCGTCCTTGAGGTCGAGATGCGCCGCAAGCTCCGCGACATCGGCGGCATACGTATCCATCTCGTTGCCGGTATCGGTCTGGGTCGAGCGGCCATGGCCGCGCCGGTCATGGGCAATGACGCGGTAGCCCTTGGAAAGGAAGAACAGCATCTGGGCGTCCCAGTCGTCGCTGCTCAGCGGCCAGCCGTGATGGAAGACGATGGGTTGTCCCGTTCCCCAATCCTTGTAGAAAATTTCGGTGCCGTCCTTGGTGGTGATCGTGCTGCTGCCGGGCTTGGTCATCTCGCTCTCCATTGATTGCTTCCGCGATAATCAATATCGCGATAACCATACGACTAGCGCAGGTCCAAATCCTTGTCTACAGAAAATATGTATCGCGATATCATTTTTCGTGGTACATATTGATGTGCTCAGTCGGCAAAGGAATGCCTCGTGCCTCTCCCGTTGGACAACCAGCTCTGCTTCACGCTTTACGCCACCAGCATGGCAATCAATCGCACCTACAAGCCCATGCTGGACGAGATGGGCATCACCTATCCGCAATATCTCGTGCTGAACGCACTTGCCGAAGCCGGCGGGATGTCGGTCGGCTCGATTGCGCACAGGCTCGCTTTGGAATCGAGCACCATCACGCCGCTGGTGAAGCGCATGGAACAGGCCGGTCTCGTCACCCGCCAGCGCAGCCAGACGGACGAGCGCCAAGTGCAGGTCGACCTGACGCCTGCCGGCCGCGCGCTGCTCGTCCAGTGCAACTGCCTCAACGAAACCCTGATCGAACGCTCGGGCATGACGATGGCTGATCTCGATGCCTTGAATCGGCGGATCCAGGCGCTGCGCGAAGCGTTGAGCAGCAAGCCGGACTAGCTGCCCTACAAACACGCCAGGCTTAATCCTTGCCGGCCAGCCAGCGCATGATGTTGGCCATCAATATGCCGTAGAGCGGCCATCCCAAAAAATCCTGCGACAGCCAGTGCGGGCCGATGTCTGTCGCCCACGCGACGGTGCGGCCACGGCCATGCTCACGAACCGCCAGCAGCGGCCAGTCGGTGCCACGATAATGGCAGGTCGCCAGAAGCTGGGACGAGCCATCGCGCCTGAAATCGAGTTTGTTCATGCCGAGGATCGGCGGCAACGGGCCCGCGACACCGGCAAGGATTGGATGCGACGCCTGAAGGATCGACGGCTGCAGGCCTTGCGGCACTTCCAGCCCGTCCGAGAATGGCAGGCAGCGCACGGGCAGCACGTCCTCGACCGGGGTGTCGTGGAAACGCGCCGTGCCGAACATGCCCTGGAACCCCATATAGCCGCCGGCCAGCATCAGCCCGCCGCCGCCTTCGACATAGGCCTTGAGGACGTCGAGGCGGTTGACGCCGATGCGCCCGGCGCGGGCCTCCGGCGTGACCAGCAAGGTCAGCGCGCCGACATCGGAGATCACCACCGCCTGGTATTCGGCCAGCGCGTCGAGGTCATAGGGAAATTCGACCGCGCAGCGATCGCCACCGATCTGAGTCACCGCTATGCCCTCTGCGGCAAGTGCGGCATTGAAGGCCGTCGCGCCGTTTACCCACGTCGCACTTGTCAGAACGTCGCCGCCGGCAGCGACCGACGTCGTCGCCGCGAAGGTCTCGCCTGCCAGCAAGAGTTTCATCGTCGCCCTCACGCTTTTCGACTGACAATTGAACGAGCGGGCGCCGGCTTGAACCGGCGCCCGCCGGGCCTTGGGAGGCTTAGAACTTAAACTCGGCCAGGTTTTCCGGCGTCACGATCTTGGCCGGGCCAAGGATCAGTTCGCCGCTGGCCCCGATAGTGTACTCGCCGAGCCTCCCTGCCGTGAACTTCTCACCTTCCTTGCCGGTGATCTTGCACTGCGCCAGCGCCTGGGCCGCCTGATAGGTCAGGTAGCCGAGATCGGTGACATTCCACCAGATATCCTGGGCAGCGCCATCCTTGATGTATTTCGAAATCAAAGTGGCCGGCGCAAGGCCGGTCAGCTTGACCTTGCCGATCATGCCGGCTTCCTCGAGTGCGCGCGCGGCCGCCGGAAGGCCAATGCCTGCCGGCACGATGATCACCTTGAGATCCGGAAACGCCTGCACCAGCGCCAAGGCCTGCTGCTGGTTGACCTGCTCGCTCTCCTCGCCATAGGCGACCTGCACCAGTTTCATCTTGGCGTATTTCGGCTCTGCCGCCATCTTCGCCTTCATGAAGTCGATCCAGGCGTTCTGGTTGGTCGCCGTCGGCGTCGACGACAGGATGGCGAACTCGCCTTCGCCGCCGCTGAGGTTGAATGCGCTTTCCAGCATCATTTCGGCCAGACTGTCGCCCTTCACCTGGTTCACGAACACCGCGCGCGCATCGGCCGCGACGTCGGAATCGTACGAGATCACCCGGACGCCTTGCTGAACGGCGCGCTTCAGCGCAGGCGCAACCGCATTGGCGTCGTTGCCGGCGATAGCGATGACCCCGACCTTCTGCGACACCAGGCTGTTGATGAATTCGATCTGTGCCTCGGCCGTCGCCTGCGATGGGGCAACCTGGGTGGCGGTGCCGCCAATTTCCTTCGCAGCCTCCTCGGCGCCGCCGAAAGCCACCTTGAAGTAGGGATCGGTGTCGAGCTTGGGCAGGAAGCCGACCGTTACAGGTTCCTTGGCGCATTCCTGGCTGTATGCCAGCGAGGCCGGCGCAAGCAGAACCGCGGATGCGAGCAGGGCTATTCTAAACGCTTTCATTGTGTCTCCTCCGTCAGAATTCGGGCTTGAAGAAAGGGGCCCGAGATCACCCCTTGGTTTCGCGCAGGACGCGCGATCTTGACAGCCGCTCCTCCAGGGAGCGCCAGTAATTGCCGACCAGCAGCGAGCCGATCAGAAGCAGGCCGATGATCATGCCTTGAGCGTCGCCGCCGATCTGGTTGAGCGCCAGCACATTTCGGATGATGGCGATCAACAGCAGCGCCAGCATGACCCCCGTGAGCCGCCCCTTACCACCGAAGACGCTGACGCCGCCGAGCAGCACGATGGTGATGACATCGAGCTCCATGCCGAGCGCATTGTTGGCGCGGGCGTTGGAGAGGCGCGCGGTATAGACGATGCCGGCGATGGCTGCGACCATGCCCGAAACGACGAACAGCTTCAGCACCATTTTGCGCGTATCGATGCCGGAATAACGCGCCACTTCGGGGCTGCCGCCGAGCGCATAGATGCGCTTGCCGGTCGGCGTCTTCTGCAGCACCACCGCGAAGATCGGCGCCAGCAGCAGGAACGGCACGATGGTCCACGGGATTTGTGTGCCCGGCAGATTGCTGATGCCGAAATCGACGACCGCCGGCGGCAATATGTTGACCGAACCGGTGCCGAGCAGGATGTAGCCAATGCCCCGATAGAGCGCCATGGTGCCGAGCGTCACCACCAGCGACTGCAGCCCCAGCCCTGAAACCAGATAGCCATTGAAGGCGCCGAGCAGGCCGCCGAAGACCAGCGTCAGCGGAATGGCCGCCAGCGTCGGCACGCCGCCCTGGACGAGCAGGCCAAACACCACGGATGTCAGCGCCAGCACCGAGGCGATCGACAGGTCGATCTCGCGGGTGATGATGAGCAGCGTCATCGGCAGGATCAGCAACGCCTTTTCCGAGGCGCTTGCGGCCAATTGCGAGAGGTTGAAGCCGGAGACGAAATTCGGCACGAACACCGCCGCATAGATGAAGACGGCGAGGCAGGCGGTCGCCAGCAGCAGATCCCAGAAGTCGATCGAGCGGACAAACTTTCTCATCTCGCCCTCGCCTGTTCGGCGCGCCGCACGATGAAGGTGTCGATGCCGATGGCAACCAGGATCACCAGGCCATAGACGCCCTGCAGCCAGAGCGGATCGACGCGCACCAGCGTCAGCCCGTTCTTGATGACCAAGAGCGTGAGCGCGCCAAGGATGATGCCGAGCAGCGTGCCCGAGCCGCCGCGGATGGCGACGCCGCCGACCACGGCGGAGGCGATCACCGTGAGTTCGAAGCCGAGCGCGACGCGGGCATCGATGGTGGCGTAGCGCGAAGCCCACAGGGCGCCGCACAGGCCGCCTAGCAGGCCGGCCATGCCGAAGGCCAGCAGGATGCGCCGGTCGACCGGAATGCCGATCAGCCTTGCGCCGTCCGGGTTGGAACCGGTGGCAAACAGCTCGCGCCCGGTTGCGGTGCGATAGAGCAGCACATAGCCGGCGCACAGGATGACAATAGCGATGATGACGATCAGCGGCACGCCTGCGATCTTCAGCCCGGTCATGTCGAGCCAGGCTTGCGTGACTTCGTCGGCGCTGACCTGGTCGCCCGCCGCCCAGATCGAGTTGAAACCGCGGAAGATCGACATCGAAGCCAGCGTAACGACGATGGCCGGGATCTTTCCCCTGGTAACGACAAGGCCGTTGAGCAGTCCGGCAAAGCCGCCGACCGCGCAGGCGGTGATCAGGCCGATGCCGATGTCCAATCCGGGATAGGCCTGAACCATGCTGGCCGCCATATAGGCGGAGAGGCCGATCACAGCTGCGATCGACAGGTCGATGTTGCGGGTGATCAGCACCAGCATCTGCGCCAGTGCGGCGACAATCAGCAAGGCCGCGTCCATCGACACAGCGGTGAGGTTCGCCGCGCTCACCATGCGCGGGTTGATGATGGTAACCGGGATGGCGACGGCGAGCATCGCGGCGAGCAGCCCGAACTCCCGCCGCTTCAGAAAATCGAACGGTCCTTTTGCCTTTTCCTCCCGGGCGGCGCGTTCTATCTGCGCTGCCTGGCCGGCGCGTTCATCGGTCCTGGTCGCCGCTTCCAGTACTTTTTCCTGCGTGGCTTGCCCGCGCGAAAACTCGGCAGTCTGGCGGCCTTCGCGCAGCACGACAATGCGGTCGCACATGCCGATCAGCTCGGGCATCTCTGACGAGATCAAAAGGATCGCCATGCCTTGCGCGGCAAGGTCCGCGATCATTGCATGCACTTCCGCCTTGGTGCCGACATCGATGCCTTGCGTCGGCTCGTCGAGGATGAGCACGCGCGGCTCGGTGCGCAGCCACTTGGCCAGCACCACCTTCTGCTGGTTGCCGCCGGATAACTCTTTCACCGGCTGCCCGTAGCCGGAAAAGCGCAGCTTCATGCGCTTCAGCCAGTCCGCCACCAGACCGATGGCGCGGTCGGTGCCGTAGAGACCGCGTTGTGCGGCCTTGTCGAGAACAGGTAGCACCGCATTGTCGAGGATGGAGAAATCCATCACCAGGCTCTGGCCCATGCGATCTTCCGACACATAGGCGATGCGCGCATCCATGGCGTCGCGCGCCGAGGCGAACTGCACGGGCTTGCCGTCGATCAGGATTTCGCCGGCGTCGGGCCGGTCGATACCGAACAGCACGCGCGCAATCTCGGTGCGTCCGCTGCCGACCAGACCGCCAAGGCCGAGCACCTCACCTGCGTGAAGCTTGAGGTCGATGCCGGTAAAGCCGCCGGCGCGCGAAAGTCCCTTCGCCTCCAGCACCAGCGCGCCTGAGGCATGGCGCCGTTCGGGATAGAGGTCGGTGACTTCGCGGCCGACCATCATGCTGATGGCGGCAGCGCGGCCAAGCTCGGCTTTCGGCTTGACGCCGATCAGGCGCCCGTCACGCAGCACCGCGATGCGGTCGGCGATGCGGAAGATTTCATCCATGCGGTGGCCGACGAACATCATCGCCACGCCGTGCAGCCTGAGATCGGCAACGACGGAAAACAGCCGCTCGACCTCGCGTTGCGACAGCGCCGCCGTCGGTTCGTCCATGACCAGCACGCGGGCATCCAGCGACAGCGCGCGGGCGATCTCGACCAGTTGCTGTTCTGAGGTGCGCAGTGTTCCCAGCCGCGTTGCCGCCGGCACGTCGAGGCCGACGGTCGCCAGCACCTTGCGGGCGCCGGCCAGCATGGCGGCATTGTCGATGCCGCCAAAGCGGTCGCGCGGCATGTGGCCGAGATAGATGTTCTCCGCCACCGACAGATCGGGAAACAGGCCAGGATGCTGGTGCATGACCGCAATGCCGGCCGCCTGCGCGTCATGCGGCGAATGGAAGACGGCTGATTTGCCGTCAACCTCGACATGACCGCTGGTGGGAGAATGCACACCGGCCAGAAGCTTCACGCAGGTGCTCTTGCCGGCGCCGTTTTCGCCAAGCAGCGCCAGCACCTCGCCGGAGCGCAATTCGAAGGAGGCGTCCTTGAGCGCAATCGTGCCGCCGAAAGCCTTCGTCGCCTGAACCAGGGCAACAGGAACAGCCCGCACCACCGCAGCGTCGGCTTCGCTTTGTGTGCCCGAGTGCAGCACGTCTCCTCCCTGACTAGTTATTTTTTCAATTTGCTATATTAAATAGCGCAAAGGCGCAATGGCAAAATTGACTTCCATGGTTCCGACGCGCACTGTCGCCGCCAACATAGGCACCGCAGGGTGCGCTCGGCCGCAGGTGATTTGCGGGCTTCGCGCCGGGAACGGGACATTTGGGGAGTGTGCGGGTTTTGTCAGGGAAAGGCAGCAATTCTGTCAAAGTTCGGCACTATAATGAGCGTTTCGTGCTCGACGCCATCCGTCGCCTCAAGGAAGCCTCCAAGTCCGATCTGGCGCGCGCGGCAAGCCTGACGCCGGCGGCCGTCGCTGCCATCGTCGACGGCCTGGAATCTTCCGGATTCGTAAAGCAAGTGGGAAAAAGGTTCGGGCAGCGCGGTTCGCCCTCCACGCTGTACCGGCTGACGCCGGAGCGCATCTACAGCGTCGGCATCAGGATCGGCCGGCGTGCGCTTGAAGCCGTTCTGGTCGACTTCGCCGGTGAAATCCGCGCAAGAGAGTCGCACGAATACCGCTTCCCCGATCCTGATTTGGTGCTGAAGGCCGGCAACATGGCGCTGGCCACCTTCGAAAAGCTGGTGGATGGGCTTGGCGATGCCAGCATCGTCGGCGTCGGCATTGCCTCACCCTATTTCCTCGGCGGCTGGAGCGAGGAACTCGGCTTTCCCGACGATCTCGGCAGCCGCTGGGAGGCGATCGACCTGACGACATGCTTTGCCACGCCGGCGAAGACGCCGGTGTTCGTGGAAAACGACGCCACGTCGGCGGCGCTGGCCGAACTTGTCCAGGGCGCCGGCGCCCGCTTTCGCGATTTCATGCACATCTCGATCGACACTTTTGTCGGCGGCGGCCTGGTGCAAGGCGGCAGGGTCCATACCGGGCCGCATGGCAACAGCGCTGCCCTCGGACCCTTGCCGGTCTCGCCCTCAAGCCTCGATTCGGTGGCGGCGAAGCCTGCGCGCTACCAGAGCCTGCTGCATCGCGCCTCGATCTATGTGCTGGTCAATCACCTGAGGTCGCGCGGCGTGGTGATCAATCGTGTGCGGGAACTCGATCCGTTGCCAGCCGAAGCGCGCGCGCCGCTGTTCGAATGGATCGACGATTGTGCGAGCGCGCTGGTCGAGGCGATCATCGCCATCACCTCCATCATCGACATCGAGGCCATCGTTCTCGACTCGATCCTGCCCAGGCCGATCCATCTCGAACTGCTGGCAAGGGTGCAGGCCCAGTTCAACCAGGCCAGCGCAATCGGCATCGTGGCGCCGGAGATCGTGTCGGGGCAATTCGGCCCTGAGGCCTCCTCGATCGGCGCTGCCATGCTTCCGTTCTCGGCGCTGCTGGCGCCCGACAGCGGCGTGCTCATGATCGGCAAGGACCGGACGAAACTGCTGAGCGCTCTGTCCACGCTCGGTGGCGCCAAGGGAAACGGATCAAATCCGCCCACCGACCTGCCGGCCTGAGCGCAATGCGGCGCGCCCAACGCAGGCATCGGCCGCCCTTGCCCGCCATGGCTTGCACGCCTGCCCGCCTTCCGCTATAGAGCCGCCACCCGCGTAGACACCCTTGGAGGCAACGCGGCGGAAGGCTGCCTTCCCTTGTGATCCCGAACAAAGCTCCGCGTATGCGGTTTCTGGCATTCGGACATCCAGGCCTGGCGGCTTTCGACGTTTACGGTCCAGGCACACTGCCACCGCAAACGCTCCATAAAACGCGAAAGGAAATGCCATGAGCCACGATACTTACGAGCTCAAGGCCGAAGCGCGCGAACAGGTCGGTAAGGGGTCCGCCCGTGCAGTTCGCCGCAACGGTAAAGTGCCTGCAGTTATCTACGGCGACAGACAGCCTCCCTTGGCGATTGCGCTGAACTACAAGGACGTCTTCTACAAAATCCATGGCGGCGGGTTTTTGACCACGATCGCCACGATCGATGTCGAGGGCAAGAAAATCCAGGTTCTGCCCAAGGATTTCCAGCTCGACCCGGTCAAGGATTTCCCGGTCCATGTCGACTTCCTGCGCATCGGCAAGGACACCGAGGTCAACGTCGACGTGCCCGTCCACTTCCTCAATGAAGACAAGTCGCCCGGCATCAAACGCGGCGGCGTGCTCAACATCGTGCGTCACGAAGTCGAGTTCCACTGCCCGGCCAATGCGATCCCGGAATTCATCACCGTCGATCTCACCGGCGCCGACATTGGCGATTCGATCCACATCTCGGCGGTTACATTGCCGGCCGGCGTCAAGCCGGTGATCTCCGATCGCGACTTCACCATCGCGACCATTGCCGGCTCCTCGGCGATGAAGCCGGAGACGGAAGAGACGGCGGAAGCGGCAGCCCCCGAAGCGGCGGCTCCTGCTGCCGAAGAGAAGTAATTTTCGAGCCCGGAGCGCACGATGCTTGTCTTTGCAGGCCTCGGCAATCCGGGCGCGAAATACGCTGATAACCGGCACAATGTCGGCTTCATGGCGGCGGACGCAATTGCCCGCCGCCATTCCTTTTCGCCCTGGTCGAAGAAGTTCCAGGGCCTGATCGCCGAAGGCACGATTGCCGGCGAGAAGATTCTCCTGATCAAACCGCAGACCTTCATGAACCTGTCGGGACAGCCGGTCGGCGAAGCCTTGCGCTTCTACAAGCTCGGCCCCGAGGCGCTGACCGTCTTCTACGACGAGATCGACCTGCCGGCCGGCAAATTGCGGGTCAAGGTCGGCGGCGGCGCCGGCGGCCACAACGGCATCCGCTCGCTCGACCAACATGTCGGCAAGAACTTTCGCCGCGTGCGCATCGGCGTCGGCCATCCCGGCGTCCGGGAAATGGTGCATGGCCATGTGCTCGGCGACTTCGCCAAGGCCGATCGCGAGTGGCTGGATGTGCTGCTCGACACCATCGCCGACGATGCCGGGCTGCTGGCCAACGGCGACGACAGTTCCTTCATGAACCGCATTACTCTGGCCCTGCGTGACAAGCTGGTGCCGACCAGCGACGACGACCGGCCGCCGCCCAAGGCGCCGAAGGCTGAAGGTCCAAAGGCTCAAAGCCACATCCGCCAGGCACGGCCACAGCAGGCGCCGGCCAAGCTGCCGGAAAGCGGCCCTATGGCCGCCATGCTGAAGAAACTGTTCGGCAAGAAGGACTGAGCGTCGATAGGATCGGGACTGCGGGGCTTGACGTTGCTCACCCCTATCGCCCATAGCCCTCATCAAATTTCTAGTTTCCCGATAGGACCGGACACATGGGTTTCAAATGCGGCATCGTTGGCTTGCCCAACGTCGGCAAGTCGACGCTTTTCAACGCGTTGACCAGAACGGCGGCGGCGCAGGCCGCCAACTATCCTTTCTGCACCATCGAACCGAACACCGGCGAGGTGGCGGTGCCCGATCCGCGGCTGCAGAAGATCGCCGCGGTTGCCAAGTCAAAAGAGATCATCCCGACCCGCATCTCCTTCGTCGACATTGCCGGCCTGGTGCGTGGCGCCTCCAAGGGCGAAGGGCTGGGCAACCAGTTCCTCGCCAACATCCGCGAGGTCGACGCCATCGTGCATGTGCTGCGCTGTTTCGAAGATGATGACATCACCCATGTCGAAGGCCGCATCGATCCCGTCGCCGACGCCGAGACGGTCGAGACCGAGCTGATGCTTGCCGACCTCGACAGCCTCGAGCGCCGCATCGTGCAGATCCGCAAGCGCGCCTCTACCAAGGACAAGGAAGCCACCACAGTCTTGCCGATGATGGAGGCGGCACTCGAGCTGCTGCAGGCCGGCAAACCGACCCGCATCCTGCTCAAGGGCATTTCAGCAGAGGACCTGCGCATCCTGCAGGGGTTGAACCTCTTGACCTCGCACCCCGTTCTCTATGTCTGCAACGTCGCCGAAGCCGACGCCGCCACCGGCAACGAGCACACCAGGGCCGTGGAAAAGATGGCGGCCGCGCAGGGCGCCGGCACCGTGGTGATCTCAGCCGCGATCGAGGCCGAAGTCGCCCAGCTCTCCGACGAGGAAGAGATGGAGTTCCTGTCCTCGCTCGGCCTCGACGAGCCTGGCCTCAACAAGGTCATCCGCGCCGGCTACGATCTGTTGCATCTGATCACCTATTTCACCGCCGGGCCGAAGGAGACGCGCGCCTGGACGATCCACAAGGGCGACAAGGCCCCGCAGGCGGCCGGCGTCATCCACACCGATTTCGAGCGCGGCTTCATCCGCGCCCAGACCATCGCCTACAACGACTACATCACACTGGGCGGCGAAGTAGCGGCCAAGGAAGCCGGCAAGGCGCGCGACGAAGGCAAGGAATATGTCGTCCAGGACGGCGACGTCCTGCTGTTCAAGTTCAACACCTGAGACGCCGAGGCATCTCGCGGCTCGCGCGCTGACCGCGGCCGATCACAGCTGCGTCAAGTGGACGAGCCAGCCTGCCGCTTCGCTTGACTGCCCTTGGCACCGGGTCTAAGGCCCTCTGCATCCGACTGGCCGTGGCCGTGGGAACTGCCGCGCGTGCAAGACCCATCGCTATCGAACGGAACCTCTTGGGCTCAACCAATGGAGAGCGGCGATGATCAAGGCCTTCGTCGTCGGCAATGACCGCCTGCGCCCCGCCGACGATCTCGTGGCCAATGGCGATCACGTCGTCTGGGCCGACCTTCTCAACCCGACCAAGGAAGAAGAAACAGCGATCGAGACCTGGCTCGGCGTTGCCATCCCGACGCGCGAGGAGATGGAGGAGATCGAGATTTCGAGCCGCCTCTACATCGAGGACGGCGCCTACTTCATGACCGCCACCTTGCCGGCGCAGACCGAAATCGATGATCCCTTGATGTCACCGGTTACCTTTGTGCTTGCCGGCCCGAGACTGGTCACCATCCGCTATCATGAGCCGAAGGCGTTCAAGACCTTTCCCCTGCGCGCCGAGAAGGTGGCGACAGGCTGCACCACCGGCAACACCATCCTGATCGGCCTGCTGGAGGCGATCGTCGATCGCCTAGCCGATATTCTCGAACGCGCCGGCCGTGACATCGAGACGATCTCGCGCGATATCTTCGAAGCGCGGTCGACCAAGGTGAACAAGCGCAATCGCGACTTCCAGGAACTGCTCAAGGCCATCGGCCGCAAGGAGGACATTGCCTCCTCGATCCGCGACAGCCTGATCTCGCTGCAGCGCCTCACCGGCTTCCTTGCCCATGTCGCGACCCAGATCAAGATGAGCAAGGACGTCCGCGCCCGCATCAAGACAGTATCGCGCGACGTGCTGTCGCTCGCCGACCACGCCACCTTCCTGTCGCAGAAGATCTCGTTCCTGCTCGACGCGACGCTCGGCATGATCTCGATCGAGCAGAACGCCATAATCAAGATCTTCTCGGTCGCCGCCGTCATCTTCCTGCCGCCGACGCTGGTGGCTTCGATCTACGGCATGAATTTCGACGTCATCCCGGAGCTGAAATGGGAGCTCGGCTATCCCTTCGCCATCGGCCTGATGATCCTGTCGGCAATCCTGCCCTTCTGGTATTTCCGCCGCCGCGGCTGGCTCTAATGCATGTCACTCAAAAGTGGCCCCGGTTTTGAGAGAACGACATGCATAAAAACAAAAACCTAAAGCGCGTCGCCTGAATCCGTTCAAACGCGAGGCGCTTTAGGCCCAATAGAATTCGCTTGACCAAACGCCGCCCGGACGGCATCCGGATGCCCGGTGATCGTACAACCGGATTGGGATCATGACCGCGAAAAGCTGGGCCTACGAGGATTTCACCGAGGGCGCATCGATCGACCTCGGCGCCAAGCAGGTGAGTGCGGCCGAAATCATCGAATTCGCCACCGAATTCGACCCGCAGCCGATGCATCTCGACGAAGCCGCCGGCAAGGCCAGCATCCTTGGCGGCTTGGCCGCCTCCGGCTGGCACACCTGCGCGATCTTCATGCGCATGCTGTGCGACGCCTTCCTGCTCGACTCGACCGCGCAAGGCGCGCCCGGCATCGACCAGGTCAAATGGAAGAAGCCGGTGCTGGCCGGCGACACACTGGCCGGCAGCACCAGCGTGCTTGCCAGGCGCCTGTCGAAATCCAGGCCTCAGCTCGGCCTCGTCACCTTGCGCAGCGAACTGTTCAACCAGCGCGGTGAAAGCGTCTTCGAACTTGAGAACACTGTCATGTTCTTGACCCACGAGGCCGGCGCATGAGCCTCGACGCGTTCTTCCGCATCGGCGAAACCATCAACCTCGGTTCGCACACATTCGAAACCGAGGCGATCAAGGCGTTCGCCTGCAAATACGATCCACAGGTCTTTCATGTCGACGAGGAGGCGGCGAAGAAAAGCGTGTTCGGCCGCCTCTGCGCCTCAGGCTGGCACACCGCGGCCACCTGGATGAAGCTCAATCTCAAAAATCCTATGGACGCTTCTCAATGGACCGGACCCGGCCCGGTACCAGAATTCGGCCCCTCCCCCGGCTTCAGGAACCTGAAATGGCCAAAGCCGGTCTATGCCGGAGAAACCGTCACCTTCATGCGCACGGCCCTGTCCCACCGCCCGCTTGCCACCCGCCCCGGCTGGCGGCTGCTCGCGCTGCGCTCGGAAGGATTCGATTCTACGGGCGACAAGGTGCTGGAGTTCGACAGCGCAGTGCTGGTGAAGGCTGGGTAGGGGGTAGGTTTTAGGCAGTAGGGATTAGGCAGCAGTGGGTGCTGCTCCTTGCACGGAATGCGGAGCTTCCCTCCCTACTCCCTACTCCCTACTCCCTACTCCCTACTCCCTACTCCCTACTCCCTAATGCCCCTCAAACCCGATCAACGTCCGCACCGGCACGCCCAGCGCTTCGAGCTTCGCCCGTCCGCCGAGATCCGGCAGGTCGATGACGAAGCACGCGGCAAGAATATCGGCGCCGATCTGCCTCAGCAGCTTGACCGCCGCCTCCGCCGTGCCGCCGGTCGCGATCAGGTCGTCAACCAGGATCACCTTCTCGCCCGGCGCAACGCCGTCCTTGTGCATCTCCATCTCGTCCAGCCCGTATTCCAGGCTGTAGGCGACGCGTACCGTCTCGTAAGGCAGCTTGCCCTTCTTGCGGATCGGCACGAAACCGGCCGAAAGCTGGTGCGCGACCGCACCGCCGAGGATGAAGCCGCGTGCCTCGATGCCGGCGATCTTGTCGATCTTCTGCCCGGCATAGGGATGCACCAGCTCGTCGATGGCCCGGCGGAAGGCGCGCGCATTGCCGAGCAAAGTGGTGATGTCGCGAAACAGGATGCCGGGCTTGGGGTAGTCCGGAATGGTGCGGATCGCGGCGAGCAGCGTGTCTTCGAGCGAGGATTTCATTGGTCGAGATTACCTGAAACGGAGGTTGTTGCGCGACAATTGTTCGATCGAACTGCAGCCCATCAGCTTCATGCCGCGCTCGATCTCGATCCGCATCTGCTCCAGCGCACGCTCGACGCCCGGCTGTCCGGCCGCCGCCAGGGGGAACAGATAATAGCGGCCGACGCCAACAGCCTTGGCGCCGAGCGACAGCGCCTTCAGCACATGGGTGCCGCGCTGCACGCCGCCATCCATGATGATGTCTATTCTGTCGCCGACGGCATCGACGATCTCGGCCAGCTGGTCGAACGCCGCCCGCGAGCCGTCCAGCTGCCGGCCGCCATGGTTGGACAGCACAATGCCGCTGCAGCCGATCTCGACGGCGCGCTTGGCATCCTCCACCGACATGACGCCCTTGAGGCAGAACGGACCTCCCCACAGTCTGACCATCTCGGCAACATCGCCCCAGGTCATCGACGGATCGAGCATCTCGGTGAAGTAGCGGCTGATCGACATCGTGCCGCCGCCCATGTCGACATGCTCGTCGAGCTGCGGCAGCTTGAACCCCTCATGGGTGAAATAGTTGATCGCCCAGCCCGGCTTCAGCGCGAACTGCAGCATGCCGGCAAGGTTGAGCTTGAAGGGGATGGCAAAGCCGGTGCGCTTGTCGCGCTCGCGGTTGCCTCCGGTGATGCTGTCGACGGTCAGCATCATCACTTCGACTCCAACCGCTTTCGCCCGCTGCATCATCGCCCGGTTGAGGCCGCGATCCCGGTGGAAATAGAACTGGTAGACCTGCGGGCTGCTGCTGATCTTGCGCGCTTCCTCAAGACTGACGGTGCCGAGCGAGGACACGCCAAACATAGTGCCGAATTTGGCCGAAGCCTTGGCCACCGCGCGCTCGCCTTGATGATGGAACAGCCGCTGCAAGGCGGTCGGCGAGCAATAGACGGGCATGGCCAGCTTCTGGCCCATCACCGTCACCGACATGTCGATCTCGCTTACCCCGCGCAGCACGTTGGGAACGAGGTCGCAGCGCTCGAAGCTCTCGGTGTTGCGGCGATAGGTGACCTCGTCGTCGGCCGCGCCATCGATGTAGTTGAAGATTGGCCCCGGCAACCGCTGCTGGGCCATGCGCCGGAAATCGGAAAAGTTGTGACAGTCGCGTAGCCGCATCATCGATCCAAATGCCCCTCTAGCCGGCGATCCGCCGGGCGCGCGTGCAATACCAATCGCATGGCGCCGTGCCAACGGACTTCTTACTGGACGGCTGCTGCGCCAAGATGCGAACCATGCCCGGTTTGGCAAGCAAAAAGGGCGTCCGAAGACGCCCTTTCCATTTCCGAGGAATAAGATGCGGCTTAGTGCGCCACGCCTTCCCACACCTTGCGCTTGGTCAGATACATCAGCGCGCCGAACAGAAGCAGAAACACCAGAACGCGGAAGCCGGTCTTCTTGCGGTCTTCCATATGCGGCTCGGCCGCCCACATCAGGAACGCCGAGACGTCGCGCGAATACTGGTCGATCGTCTGCGGCGAACCGTCATCGTAGGTGACCTGGCCGTCGGACAGCGGCTTGGGCATCTTCAGCGACACGCCGGACATGAAGTATGGATTGTAGTGGGTGCCTTCGGGGATCACCATGCCGGCAGGTGGCGTCTCGTCGTAGCCTGTCAGCAGCGAATGGATGTAGTCCGGGCCGCCCTGCGCATATTGCGTGAAGATGTCGAAGACGAACCGCGGGAAGCCGCGCTCGACGCCGCGCGCCTTGGCCAGCAGCGACATATCCGGTGGGGCAGCGCCGCCGTTGGAAGCGGCAGCCGCCTCCTCATTGGCGAACGGCGCCGGGAAATGGTCTGACGGCTTGCCCGGCCGGTCGAACATGTCGCCGGCATCGTTGGGTCCATCATGGATGGTGTACTCGGCCGACAGCGACTTGATCTGCGCTTCCGAATAGCCGAGGTCCTCCAGCGTGCGGAACGCCACCAGATTCATCGAGTGGCAGGCCGAGCAGACTTCCTTGTAGACCTTCAAGCCACGCTGCAGCTGCGCCTTGTCGTAGGTGCCGAACGGACCGGCAAAAGTCCAGTCCATCTCCTTCGGCTCGTGGATCGGGAAATGCGTCGGTGCCGCCGCGCTGTGCGCCTCTTCAGCGGCGATCGCCACACTGCCGACGGCTCCGATGCCAGCGGCAAACACGCCTAGCAGGGCGAGCGAGGTGAGAATCTTTTTCATGCCAAATCCCCTTAGATTCTCACTCAGCCTTTGGTTTCCGGCGCCGCGGTCGCACCGGCCGGATGTCCCCCTCCGGCACCCTTGTTCTTCTCCAGCACCGCCTCGGTGATCGAATTCGGCAGTCTGCGTGGCGTCTCGATCAGGCCAAGCACCGGCAGGATGACGAGGAAGAAGGCGAAGTAGAACAGTGTCGCCGCTTGAGCGTAGCCAACGTAGTTGCCCGAGACCTCACCTATCAGGAGGGTCAACAGACCGCCGCCTTCCGCCGGCTGCGAGCCAAGCCAGCCAAGCAGGACAGCGTCGGCGACGAACAGCCAGAAGAACAGCTTGTACCAGGGGCGGTAGACCGCCGAGCGCACCTTGGAGGTGTCGAGCCAAGGCACCAGGAACAGCATGACGATGGCGCCGAACATGCACAGCACGCCGCCGAGCTTGGAGTTGATCGGCCCGATGTTGAAGGTGATGGCGCGCAGGATCGCGTAGAACGGCAGGAAGTACCATTCCGGCACGATGTGGGCCGGCGTCTTCAGCGGGTTGGCGATCGTGTAATTGTCCGGATGACCGAGAAAGTTCGGCAGGTAGAAGACGAAATAGGCGAAGAAGAACAGGAACACGATCATGCCGAATGCATCCTTGATGGTCGCATAGGGCGTAAAGGCAACGGTGTCGGTCTTCGATTTCACCTCGATGCCGGTCGGGTTCGACTGGCCGACCACATGCAGCGCCCAGACGTGCAGCACGACGACGCCGGCGATCATGAACGGCAGCAAATAGTGCAGCGCAAAGAAGCGGTTGAGCGTCGGGTTGTCGACGGCGAAACCGCCGAGCAGCAGTTCCTGGATCCAGTTGCCGACCAGCGGAATGGCGCTGAAGAAGCCGGTGATGACGGTGGCGCCCCAGAAGCTCATCTGACCCCAAGGCAGCACATAGCCCATGAAGCCGGTCGCCATCATCAGCAGATAGATGATGCAGCCGAGGATCCACAGCAGCTCGCGCGGCGCCTTGTAGGAGCCGTAATAAAGCCCGCGGAAGATGTGGATGTAGACGGCGACGAAGAAGAACGAGGCGCCGTTGGAATGCATGTAGCGCAACAGCCAGCCCGAATTGACGTCGCGCATGATCTTCTCGACCGAATTGAAGGCGAGGTTGGTGTCGGCGGTATAGTGCATGGCCAGCACGATACCGGTCAGGATCTGCGCCACCAGCATGATCGTGAGAATGCCGCCGAAGGTCCACGCATAGTTAACGTTGCGCGGCACCGGATAGGCGATGAAGCTGTCATAGACCATGCGCGGCAGCGGCATGCGGGCGTCGAACCAGCGTTCGATACCGGTCTTGGGCGTATAGGTCGAGTGTCCCTCGCTCATCGAATTATCCCCTGCCTCAACCGATAAGGATTTTGGTATCGGAAATGAACTTGAATACCGGCACGGCCATATTTTCCGGCGCCGGGCCTTTGCGGATGCGGCCGGCGGTATCGTACACCGAACCGTGGCACGGGCAGAACCAGCCGCCGAAATCGCCTTCCTGGCCAAGCGGAATGCAGCCCAGATGCGTGCAAACCTGCACCATCACCATCCAGGCTTCCTTGCCGGGCGTGGTGCGGTTGGCGTCGGTCGCCGGCGCATCGGCTGGCAGATTGGCGTTGCGGGCGATAGGATCCTTGAGGTCGGCAAGGTTCACGGCTTCGCCGTCCTTCATCTCCTGCTCGGTGCGGTTGCGCACCACGACCGGCTTGCCGCGCCATTTGACAATCAGCGACATGCCAGGCGTCAGCGAGGCGACATCAACCTCGACCGAGGCCAGCGCCAGCGTCGAGGCATCGGGGCGCATCTGGTCGATGAACGGCCAGGCGACGGCGCCTGCGCCAACCACTGCGGCCATGCCGGTGGCGACGTAGAGAAAATCACGACGGTTGGGATCCTGGGTGTCGGTTGCGCTCACGGGTGCCTGATCCTTTCGCCTCTTCCGAGCCGGCGGCCGAGCTTTGTCCCCGCTCCATCGCGCCGGCCCGACAGCGCATGGCGAACAAGCTAGCGAATTCCTCCGGCATTTGGATTTCGGTTTATGCGTGAAGCCCGTTTTTGTCCAGCGGGCTGAAGCCACAAGGGCAGATTGTCGCGGGGACAGAACAGCGCGTCAGTTGGCCAGATGCCCAAAGGTCGGCAAAGGCGGCTAAACAACAGGGAAATATCAGCAAATCCGAGGCTCCCCGCCTGTCTCGACAGGACAGGTTGCCGTGATCTAGTCTCGCCGGCATGGCACATATTATCGACCGCGAGACCTGGACCAGGACGCCCGGCCGCTGGCAGGGCGAACTGCAATGCGGCGCCTACGACTCCAACTCCTGCCTGATTTTCAACTATCAGGAAGAGATTGGCGGCGGCCCGCGCCTGCACACGCATCCCTATTGTGAAATCTTCATCATCCGGCAAGGCACCGGCCTGTTCACGATCGGCGACCAGCAGATAGAGGCCACGGCCGGCCAGATCCTGATCGTGCCGCCCGATACGCCGCACAAATTCACCAATCTTGGCCCAGGCCCGCTCGAAACGACCGACATCCACGAAAACGGCAGCTTCATCACCGAATGGCTGGAATGATTGTTGCCGGCTGGTGACCTCTAGCTTGCACCGAGCCTGACCAGCACGGCCCTTGGGATGTCGTATTCGCGGATGGCCGACTCATGCCGGCGCAGGCCGCAGAGTTCACGCTGGATGAAATAGGCGTGCACCGCCGCGGCAGCCTCCTTGAGCAGCCGCGGTCGCTGCTCCTCGTCGCCGTTGTTCTGACGGAGCTTGGCCAGCGTATCCTCGACCCGTTGGCCGGCACGGCCGAGCGCTGCGGCCTTTTCAGCCAGTATCTCATGGCCGAGGGCGTCGAACGCGGCTTCGGCAGCCGAGGCGCCTAGGGATGGCGGACGCAGTGACATCTCAGCCTCCTTTTCTGTCTTGAGAGAGCATCATGCGGTGCGTGACGAATTCTTCGCTCACCACCGGCTGGAAACCAAGCCGTTCATAGAACCCAAAGGCTTCTTGTGGCGCGCGGGTGTTCAGCACGGCAAAATGCTGACGTGCCCTGTCAATGACGGTCTCGACCAGCATGCGGCCAATGCCGCTGCGGCGATGACGCGCGCTGACGAACAGGTGCCTGACCCGGCCGTGGTCCCTGCCTTCGAAATAAGGATCGATGTTCAACCCGCACACACCAGCGAGTTCTCGGCCATGCCATGCACCAAACAGCGCCTCGCCTCGTTTCAGGAACTTGTTGCGGCCGCCCGCCCAGCCATCCGCCAGCCGCACCAGCATCCAGTAGCCTTCCAGCCGGCTCTCCTCCTTCAGCGCATCGAAGGCCGGCGCGGTTGGCCGCAGCCGCTTGAGGACGTAGCCGATATCAGGCGACGCTGCCATGCCCTACTCCGCCGGCCGTGTCTCTTCCAGCACGCTTTCCTCGTGGTAGAGGAAGCCGCCGGACTGCCGCTTCCACAGCCGCGCATAGAGCCCGTCGAGCGCCACCAGCTCGTCATGCGTGCCCTGTTCGACGATGCGGCCTCCGTCCAGCACCACAAGACGGTCGAGCGCGGCGATGGTCGACAGCCGGTGCGCTATGGCGATGACCGTCTTGTTCTCCATCAGCCTGGCCAGATTCTCCTGGATCGCCGCCTCGATGTCGGAATCGAGCGCCGAGGTCGCCTCGTCGAGGATCAGGATCGGCGCATCCTTGAGGAAGACGCGGGCGATCGCGACGCGCTGGCGCTGGCCGCCCGACAGTTTCACGCCGCGCTCGCCGACAAAAGCCTCGTAGCCGGTACGGTCCCGGTTGTCGCGCAGGCCCAATATGAACTCGTGCGCCTCGGCCTTCTTCGCCGCCGCGATCACCTCGGCCTCGGTCGCGTCCGGCATGCCGAGCTTGATGTTGTCGCGCAGCGAGCGGTGGAACAGCGCCGTGTCCTGGCTGACCACACCGATATTGGCGCGCAGTGAGTTCTGCGTCACCTCGGCGACGTCTTGCCCGTCGATCAGGATTTTGCCGCTCTCGAGGTCGTAGAGGCGCAGGATGAGGTTGGCGAGCGTCGTCTTGCCCGCGCCCGACGGCCCGACCAGCCCGACCTTCTCGCCAGGCTTGACCACAAGGTCGATGCCATTCAGCACGCCAAAACCCTTGCCGTAGTGGAACTCGACATTCTTCACCTCGATGCGGCCGCCGGCGACGACAAGCTCTTTCGCATCCGGCGCATCGACAAGGCCAAGCGGCTGCGAGATCAGCGCCTTGGAGTTTTCCAGGACGCCGAGATTTCGCAATATGCCGTTGAGCTGCATCATCACGCGCCCGAGCAGCATGTTGAGCCGCAAGACCAGCGACAGCGTGAACGCGACGGCGCCGACGGTGATCGACCCTTCGACCCAGAGATAGACGGCAAAGCAGCCAATCGCGGTGATCATGATGCCCGACAGCGTCGTCAGCGCCATGCGCACGCCGGTCAGCCGGCGGGTGAAGGGCCGTAGTGCATCGAGATAGATGTCGAAGCCGTTCTTGATGTAGCGGTCGTCGCCGTCGGCCGAGAATAGCTTCAGCGTCTGCACGTTGGAATAGGAATCGATGATGCGCCCATTGATCATCGAGCCAGCTTCAGCCGTGGCCTCGGCATGCCTGCGGATCGAGGGCAGATAGAGCTTGGCCAGCCAGGCGAACGCGAGGATCCAGATCACCACCAGCACGGCCAGGCGCAGATCCAGCCCGGCGACCAGCGCCAAGGTCGTCACCGTATAGATGAGCATGAACCAGATGACCTCGATGAAGCTCTCCATCAGGTCGCCGGTCGCCTGCCCCGCCTGCCAGACTTTTGTCGCGATACGGCCGGCGAAATCGTTCTGGAAGAAGGTGTAGGACTGGCGCGATACGTGCCGGTGCGCCTGCCAGCGCACCAGATTGTAGAAGCCCGGCGTGATCGTCTGTTCGTTGACCAGCGCCGACAGGCCGACGACGACGGTGCGGATGACCGCCACCACGACGATCATGAACACCAGTTCAGGACCGGCGGCGGTCCACAGCGCGTGCCAGCTGCGCTCGCCAGGAAGCTGGTCGAGAATATCGACCAGCCGCCCGACGAAGTAGAAAAGCCCGGCCTCGATCAGCGGCGCGATGCCGCCGATGACAAGCATGGCGAAGAAGGCGAACTTCGCCTGGCCGACATAGTGCCAGAGGAAGCCGCCGACGCTTGACTGCGGCCGAAGGTCCGCCGGCTCCCTGAACGGATAGACCCAGTTCTCGAACCAGCGATAGACGGCTGTCATCATGCTGACGTCATCACTCTGCGGCTTCACCCTTCACGCCGATGTCGTTGGCAACAGCGTCATTGGCGGCATCGACCGGACCGTCGTCGAGCAGGAACCCGCCCGACTGGCGCTGCCAGAGCTGCGCGTAGAGCCCGCCGCTGGCGACGAGTTCCTCGTGCGACCCCTCCTCGATGACACGGCCCTTGTCGAGGACGACGAGCCTGTCGATCGCCGCGATGGTCGACAGCCGGTGCGCAATGGCGATGACGGTCTTGCCTTGCATGAGCTTGTAGAGATTCTCCTGGATGGCGGCCTCGGCTTCGGAATCCAGCGCCGACGTCGCTTCGTCAAGGATAAGTATCGGTGCGTCCTTCAACATAACGCGAGCAATGGCGATGCGTTGCCGCTGGCCGCCGGACAATTTGACGCCGCGGTCGCCGACATGAGCGTCGAGCCCTTTACGTCCGGTGTGATCCGAAAGCCTGCCGATAAACTCCAGCGCCTCGGCCCGCCCGGCTGCCTCGATAACCATTTCCTCCGTCGCATCGGGCCGCCCGTAAAGGATATTGTCGCGCACAGAACGATGCAGCAGCGAAGTGTCCTGCGTCACCATGCCGATCTGCGCGCGCAGCGAATCCTGCGTCACCGAAGCGATCTCCTGGCCGTCGATCAGGATCCGGCCGTTCTCGAGGTCGTAGAACCGCAACAGGAGATTGACCAGCGTCGACTTGCCCGCGCCCGAGCGCCCGACAATGCCGACTTTCTCGCCGGGCTTCACCGTCAGCGACAGGTTCTCGATGACGCCCTTCTGCTTGCCATAGTGGAAACGAATGTCGTCGAAGCGGATCTCGCCCTTGGTGACGGCAATGTCCTTCGCCCCCGGCCGGTCTTCGACCAGGCGCGGCAGCGAGATCGAGGCGATACCGTCTTGCACCGTGCCGATGTTCTCGAACAGGCTCGACATTTCCCACATGATCCACTGCGACATGCCCCACATACGGAGCACGAGGCCGATGACCACGGCGACGGCGCCGATCGTCACCGCCTGGCCGAGCCACAGCCACAGCGCCGTCGCCGTCACCGAAAACAGGAGCAGCGCGTTGAGGATATAGAGCAGGCCGTAAAGCACCGTCACCAGCCGCATCGACCGGTAGACCGTGTCGAGGAAGCCTGCCATGCCTTCTCTCGCGAACGTTGCTTCGCGCCGTGCATGGGAAAACAACTTGACCGTCTGGATGTTGGTGTAGCTGTCAACGACGCGGCCGGTCATAGTCGAGCGCGCATTGGCCTGCGCCTCCCCGACCTTGCCCAGCTTCGGGATGATATAGCGCAACAACCCGATATAGCCGAGCAGCCAGACGCCGAGAGGTGCCGCCAGCCGCAAGTCGGCCGAGCCGACGATGAACAGCATGCCGAGGAAATAGACGATTACGTAATTGAGCACCTCGATCACCTTGATGACGCATTCGCGCACGGCGAGTGCCGTCTGCATCAGCTTGGTGGCGATGCGGCCGGCGAATTCGTCCTGGTAGAAGCTCATCGACTGCTTCAAGAGATAACGATGCACCTGCCATCGGATGCGCATGGGGTAGTTGCCCATCAGCGTCTGCTGGTTGAACAAAGAATGCAGCCATACTGTACCTGGCAGCGCGAACAGCACGACGAAGGCCATGCCGGCGAGCTTCCAGCTCTCGGTCTGCAGGAAGGTTTCGCGGTTCTGCCCGGACAGCCAGTCGACGATGTGGCCCATGAAGCCGAACATCCACACTTCCGCGATGGCAATCGCCGTCACCAGCACCGCGTCCAGGATGATGTATGGCCAGGCGCCGCGCGTATAATGCACGCAGAAGGCAACCAGCGTCTTCGGCGGCTCGACCGGTTCCGCTGCGGGGAACGGATCGAGCCTTCTTTCAAACCAGCTAAACATAGTGATGCTCACAAAACTTTTGTCCGCTCATGCGGCGCGGGAAAAATCCCCGGGGCGCTCCGCGTCCCCAGACCGTACGTCGGCGGGGACCGACGGCCCGGAATCACCCGGGCCATCGGTCCTGCTTCGCGCAATATAGGGACTTGCGGGCTTTTCACCGACAGAAGCCTTCGACTGAGCTGACGGCACGCCGCCGCCAGTCCGGTTTTTCGCGCCCGGCCGGATCAGCCGGATGATCCGGCGCACCAGCGACGGCCGGCTGTGGTCGGGAACCGCACGCGAGAAATCGACATCCGGCAACATGCCGCGATGCGGACGCCGGCGCATCTGGGCGTGAACCGCCGACGAATACGTCTCGCCGACCAGCAACGCCCAGGTCGCCGTCTTGCGTTCGTGCAGGCTTCTTGAACCCGGTATCTTATAGGGATCGAACATCGGTCCGTCCTCCGTGTGAAAATAGACATAAAAAGGCGAAGCAATGTCGTGCGCCGGCCTTCGGCCGGAGGCACGGATTGCATCCGTCGGGACACGACGATAGGCCTCGGTCGCGACATGCTCAGCTGGGGCGCTTGGCCCCTTTAACGGTTTGAAAAACATCGCAGGATTCCTTCGAGAGCCGAAAATTGGGTTCGGCGGGAATCGGTGCGATCAGATCTAAGAAATCAGGTAAATCGTCGTACCGAAACCGCCGGCGGGCAGGTAAGCCCACGGGAGGGGCGCTGGATGTGCATGGTCATCATGAAATACCCCTCCATCGGTTCGGGTTGACAATGCGTGCGGTATAATCGACTTCGCAGAAAATGGCCACCCGCAGGTCCAGCAATTTCCAAAACCAGCCACCCGCTGTGGCCGATCTGCCACTTATTAGAAAGACGCGGAAATGAACCACCGTCTCCGCATCGCCCTCTACCAGCCTGACATCGCCGGCAACACCGGAACAATCCTGCGCTTCGCCGCCTGCCTCGGCCTTGGCGTCGACATCATCGAACCAGCCGGCTTTCCGCTCTCCGACAAAGCGCTCAAGCGCGCCGGGATGGACTACCTCGAAATGGCTGCCCTGACCCGGCATGTCGACTGGAACGCCTTCGAGGATTGGCGCAAGGGCCAAGCCTGCCGGCTGGTGCTGCTCACCACCAAAGCTGCGACCCCCTATACGGGCTTCAGCTTCGCCCAAGGCGACATCCTGCTGTTCGGCCGCGAATCCGCCGGCGTGCCGGATCCTGTCCATCAGGCGGCGGATGCGCGGCTGACGATCCCGATGCAGCCGGGCACGCGCAGCATCAACGTCGCGCTGTCCGTCGCCATGGTCGCCGGTGAAGCCATCCGGCAACTCGGCTAGAACCTTCAACGCGTTGTCGTCATCGCCAACGGCCCTTGCGTCTTGCATCATTCTCACCCAGGCGCACATCGCCTTCTCCTCAATTGCCCTATCGACATTTCCTGGCTACAAGCTCAACTTAAGTTGAGGTCAAGCGGAAAATCGAGATGGCTCCGGTAAAGGAATTGACGGTCGGCCAGTTGGCCATGCGCAGCGGCGTGGCGGTGTCGGCGCTGCATTTCTACGAGGCGCGCGGGCTGATCCGCAGCCACCGCACGTCGGGCAACCAGCGGCGCTATGGCCGCGACGTGCTGCGGCGGGTGGCGATCATCCGGATCGCCCAGGAGGTCGGCATCTCGCTGGCCGAGATCGGCGCCGCACTTGAATCGCTCCCAGAAGGCCGTACCCCGACGCGCGAGGACTGGAACCTGTTGTCGACCGGCTGGCGCGACGACCTCGATCGCAAGATCACTCAGCTAAAGAAGCTGCGCGACGGCCTGACCGACTGCATCGGCTGCGGCTGCATGTCGATCGACAAATGCCCGCTGCGAAACAGGGAAGATCGCTTGAGTGCGCAAGGGCCGGGCGCAAGGCGACTGCTGGTGGGGTCCTAATCCGCCGCCGGCAGCCGCCGTATCGTGAATTCTATGACGTCGCCCGGCCGTTCGAACCAGCTTTCGATCTCGGTCCAGTAGGCCTGCTTGGGAAAGCGTTCGAACCATTCCTTGGCTTTGAGCCGCGCATCGGGGCGCGGCAAGACAAAGGTCTCCCGCAAAAACCCGTCACGCGGCATGCGCTCGCGCTCGGCGCGTGAACGATCGAGCCTTTTCTTCAGGCCATGCAGCGGCGGTCTTGCCGGCGTGCGCATGAAAGAACTCCTGGGCCGAACCAGATGACACTTGACCCTTGCCCCTAAGAGATTAGGGATCGCGCCCGGAAAAGGCTAGGGGTCCGATTCCAACATTCGCCTCCCTAATCCCCAGGCGCCGTTGCGAATGTTGGAATCACAAGGACCGCTAGCAAGTTTATGTTTCTGGTGGAGTTTTCGAATTTGACATTTGCATCGTGCCCTGCGCCACGCTGTGTGCAAATGTCAAATTCACTCCACTAGGTCCTTTGTCGGCCGCGACCGGAGACAGCATTTTGGAACGACCAGAAATACCGGCAGGCCTGCCACCCGACATCGAACAGAAGAAAATGAAGGCTAGGCTCTGGTTCGAGACGCTGCGCGAGCGCATTTGCACAACCTTCGAGCAGATCGAACAGGAACTGCAGGGACCACTGGCCGAATGGTCGCCCGGCAGCTTCGAGAAGACGCCGTGGGAACGCGACAATGGAAAGGGCGGCGGCGGCGCCATGGCGATGATGCGCGGCCGCGTCTTCGAGAAGGTCGGCGTCCATACTTCGACCGTCTATGGCGAATTCTCGCCCGAATTCAGGAAGCAGATGCCCGGCGCCGAGGAAGACCCGAGCTTCTGGGCATCAGGCATTTCGTTGATCGCGCATCCCTGGAACCCCAACGTGCCGGCCGTGCACATGAACACCCGCATGGTCGTGACGTCGCGCCACTGGTTCGGCGGCGGCGCTGATCTGACACCGGTGCTCGACCGCAACCGCACGGAAGATCACCCCGACACGGTCGCCTTCCATCGAGCCATGCAGTTCGCCTGCGAGAAGAACGCTGCGATCGCCGACCACCCCAAATTCAAGGCCTGGTGCGACGAGTATTTCTATCTGCCGCACCGCCACGAGCCGCGCGGCGTCGGCGGCATCTTTTTCGACTGGCTGCATTCGGGGGAGGAGAAAGGCGGCTGGAATGCCGATTTGAACTTCGTCCAGGATGTCGGGCGTTCTTTCCTTGTCGTCTACGGACACCTGGTTCGCGCCCATTTCAACGAGAACTGGACCGACGACGACCGCGACGAGCAGCTCATTCGCCGCGGCCGTTACGTCGAATTCAACTTGCTTCACGATCGCGGCACCATCTTCGGCCTGAAGACCGGCGGCAATGTCGCTTCGATCCTGTCCAGCCTGCCGCCGGAGGTCAGGTGGCCGTAAAAAATCGGTGAGCGAAACGTGAGCCGCATTGACGTCCCATTCGCCGAATCTGGGCAGCCAATGTGGCATCGCCATTATCTTTTTCGTCTAATAGGCGATTGAAATAAAACGACTATTTGTCGTTTCGGGCCGGGAAGCGCCGGCGGTTCAGTCCCGAACCGCGACACGACGCTACCGGACGGCCCTGAACAAGGCGGAGCATTTTCCAAACGGATGCCCGCATTTCCAGGAGTATTACATGCGAAAGCTCATTGTTTCGGCAGCCGCCGCTGCCCTTCTCGCTTCCGGCTCGATTGCCTTTGCCGCGGTCAAGCACACCACGGGCACGGTCAAGACCTATGATGGCACGGCCATGAGCCTCGTTCTGGACGATGGATCGACCTTTACGCTGCCCAAGACCTTCAAGGATCCTGGCCTGAAGGCCGGCGAAAAGGTCCGCGTTTCCTGGGACATGAGCGGCAAGAACAAGGTTGCCGAGTCCGTCAAGATCGTGAAGTGACCGGGACAAGACCGAACGGTCTCGCCTTTGGCTTAGCCTGACAAGAGGGGCGGAGCAGCGCTGCTCCGCCTTTTTCGCACCACGGCAACCAAAATGGTCGAACCGTGTTATGCTAGCTCCCCCGTGCGTGCCCCCGAAACCGACTGCTGTGACAGGGCGCGGAACAGAGATGGCGGAGCTTCGTGTGCCCATGAGAGGCACAGGCTCCAAGGAGGAAAGGAGAAAATCCCATGAAGGAATTCCATTGCGGCTCGCTCGTTCCCGGCTGTGAGTGGCACACGCGTGCCGGTGAGGAAGCCGAGGTCATGCGCCGCGCCGTCGACCATATGCGCGAGACACATGGCGAAACGGTCATTCGCGAGACGATGATCGAGGCGATCCGCTCGCGCATCGAGAAAGTTCGCGACGCGGCCTGAGCAGTCCTATCTGGCCTTCAAGGCTTCCGCGGCGCGCTCCAGCAGCGCGTCGCGATCGAGCGCAAAGCCGGACCCGATCCATTCCTTTTCCAGGTTTTTCAGGATCGCACCGAGTATTGGCCCCGGCGACGCGCCAAGCGCCGTCAGATCGCCGCCCTTGACTGGGAACACCGGTTTTTCCCATTTCAGCGCAAAAGCGAGCAGGCGCGAAAACCCGCCGGCCTGAACCAGCGCGTCATTGTCCTCAAGAGCCCGCGCTCGCGCCGACGCAAGCGACAGCCGCAGGCGATCGAGAAAACCCTGGCGCTCGCCGGAATAGAGTTTCTTGGCCAGTTCCGCTTCGCTTGTCTTGGGCTCGACGGCAGCCGTCAGCGCCCAGTGGCGCAGGCGCTCCGCCTCAGTGGTCGAAAGTTTCAGCCGCTCGGCCAGTGTCTTCATCCTCTCCGCATCGGGCGGCACGATCGCCTCCAGCCTGAGCAGCGGGTCCGGCGCCCAGCCCAGATCCTTTTCTGTCTTGATCAGCCCATGAATGGCATCGATGCCCCATTTCTCGCTTTCCGGCAGGGCGCTGGTGAGCCCGCCGGCCTGGCGCATCCACAGCAAGGCGCGCGACGGATCTGGGGCCGATAACAACTTCTTCAGCTCGGACCAGATGCGTTCGGCCGAGAGATGGGCGAGACCGTCCTTGAGCCGGGCGCAGGCCTTCAATCCCTCGGCATCGGGCCGACCCTCGCCGTACCAGGCGAAAAAGCGGAAGAAACGCAGGATGCGCAGATAGTCTTCGCGGATCCGCTGCTCGGCATCGCCAATGAAGCGCAGCCTTCGTGCCTCGATATCGCCGACGCCGCCGACCAGGTCGACGACCGTCCCGTCAGCCTCCGCATAGAGCGCGTTGATGGTGAAATCGCGCCGTTCGGCGTCGGCCTTCCAGTCGCGGCCGAACGACACTTTGGCGCGGCGGCCATCGGTCTCGATGTCGGCGCGCAGCGTGGTGACCTCATAGGGCGCGCCGCCGGCAATCACCGTGATCGTGCCGTGCTCGATGCCGGTCGGCACCGCCTTGAAGCCCGCCGCCTCGGCGCGGCGAACGGTTTCCTCGGGCAGGCAAGTGGTAGCAACGTCGATATCGGCGACCGGCTGCCCAATCAGTGCATTGCGCACCGCGCCGCCCGCGATGCGGGCTTCCTCGCCGCCTTGCGCCAGCACGGCAAGCAGCCGCTGCAGATGCTTTTCACCCAGCCAGTCGGCTCTGCCCGCCAGCGATATCGGATCACTCAAGCATAGAGCCTTTCATAGAGCGTGCGGATGATGCCGGCGGTGACGCCCCAGATGCGCTGGCCGCCATAGGGCATATCGTAGAAGAACCATTCCAGGTCGTTCCACATGCGGCTGTCCCTGGTGTGGTTGGCCGGATCCATCAGGAACGAAAGCGGTACTTCGAAGGCGGCGTCGACCTCGTCGGAATTGAGCGACAGCGTAAAACCGGGCTCGACGATCGCCAGCACCGGCGCGATGCGATAGCCGCTGCCGGCGACATAATCGGGCATGCGGCCGATGATCTCGATGCGGTCATGGCCGAGGCCGATCTCCTCGAAGGTCTCGCGCAAGGCCGCTGCTTCCGGGGTCGCATCGGTGGGATCAATGGTGCCGCCAGGAAAAGCCACCTGCCCGGAATGGCTGCGCAGTTTTTCCGCCCGCTTGGTCAAAAGCACGGTCGCATCGCGTCCATGATCGACGACCGGGATCAGCACCGCGGCGTCGCGCAGCGCTTTGAGCTGCGTCAACCGTGGATGGCCGGGGTTGAAGCGATGATCGCCATAATCGTCGCCGGCATGGGCTTCAGCTTGCGCCGCGACCCGCGCGCGAAAATCCGCTGTGGAAAACGGCGGCGGCCTCACCTGATCCATCATGCGCTCAGCCGCTTCAGTTTTTCCGCCGGCATGATCGGATAGATTTCGCCTTTCGAGCGCACGGCAAACATCGTCTTGCCGCCGATATCGATCTCCTCGCCATGCTCGACCAGTTCGTACATCACCGGCCGCGCCACCAGCGCTTCCAGCCGCCCGCGCACCAGCACATAGGGTTTTAGCCCGCCGGTCTCGTTCTCGTCGACGAAGCGCAGCGGATGGCCAGGTCCGGCCTCGACGACATCGCCGACATTGGTGCGGAAAGTGATGGTCTGCTCGGCGCCGGCGCCGGAAACATCCATTTCAACCGCGATGAAAGGCGCGTCCACGACGCGGATGCCGACCCGTTCGACCGGCGTCACCAGATAGGTCCTGCCATCCTCGTCCTTGCGCAGCACGCTGGAAAACAGCTGCACCAGCGGCATGCGGCCGATCGGCGTGCCGAGATAGAACCACGTTCCGTCTTGTTTGATCTCCATGTCTAGATCGCCGCAAAAGTCGGGATTCCAGCGCTCCACCGGCGCCGCGCCCTTGCCGGCGCGAGCCGCACGCGAGATCAACGCTTCGAGACCGCGCGCCTCGGTTGCGGCAGTAAGGCTGTGCTCGCGATGTTCGGAGCGTTCCGTCATGGTCACGAAATAGTCACTGTTGTTCCGCTTGTCAGCCTAAGTCTGTGATTTAAATTCATTCGTAGGCGCCAGGCGAAGCCGAATCGCGGCATTCTAAGGCACTACAGTGCAAGCCGGTACTTCCAGCACAAGGATCGATGCGGCATGAGCGTAATGGTCAAGGAAAGCCCAATCAACGAAAAGGACATGATCGCCCAGGCCGAGACGGCGCTGGCCGATATTTCCAGGGTGCGCGACGGCGTCGGCCGCGTCATTTTCGGCCAGGAAGTGGTGGTCGAGCGCACGCTGGTGGCGCTGCTTGCCGGCGGCCATGCGCTGCTGGTCGGCGTGCCCGGCCTTGCCAAGACCAAGCTGGTCGAAACGCTCGGTGTCGTGCTCGGCCTCGATTCGCGCCGCATCCAGTTCACGCCCGACCTGATGCCGTCCGACATTCTCGGCTCCGAAGTGATGGAGCAGGACGAGGCGGGAAAGCGCTCCTTCCGCTTCATCTCCGGCCCGATCTTCGCGCAATTGCTGATGGCCGACGAGATCAACCGCGCCTCGCCGCGCACCCAGTCGGCGCTGCTGCAGGCGATGCAGGAATATCACGTCACCATCGCCGGCATTCGCCACGACCTGCCCGCGCCCTTCCATGTGCTGGCGACGCAAAACCCGCTGGAGCAGGAAGGCACCTATCCCCTGCCCGAAGCGCAGCTCGACCGCTTCCTGATGCAGGTCGACATCCTTTATCCCGAAATCGAGGCCGAGCGGCGCATTCTGCTGGAGACCACCGGCATCGAGGACGCCAAGGCGCAAAACGTGCTGCAGCCGGCGCGGCTGAGGGAAATCCAGACGCTGATCCGCCGTATGCCGGTGCCCGAAAGCGTCGTCGACGCCATCCTCAAACTGGTGCGTTCGGCGCGTCCCGGCCAGGGCAATGCCGAGACCGACAAGCATGTCGCCTGGGGTCCCGGCCCGCGCGCCAGCCAGGCGCTGACGCTGTGCGCCCGTGCGCGCGCGCTTTATGACGGGCGGCTGGCGCCGTCGGTCGACGATATCCGCGCGCTGGCCGAACCAGTGCTGCAGCACCGCATGGCGCTGACCTTTGCCGCGCGCGCCGAGGGCACGACCGTGCGCGACGTGGTGGCGAAACTGGCCAAAGGAATCTGATGGCGCGTATCGGCGAAGTCCAGGCACCGGCAGCGACGCGCGACGCGCTCGCCAGGGGCCGGTTGCGGGCTTCGCTGGTGCCGGACCTGCTGGTCGAGGCGCGCCGTATCGTCAATACGGTAATTGCCGGCTGGCATGGCCGCCGCAAGCGCGGCATCGGCGAGAATTTCTGGCAGTTCCGCCCCTATGTCGAAGGCGATTCCTCGCGCATCGACTGGCGCCGTTCGGCCCGGGACGACCACACCTATGTGCGCGACCGCGAATGGGAAGCAGCCCACACGGTGTGGCTTTGGGCCGACCCCTCGCCCTCCATGCTCTACAAATCGACTGGCGCCAGCGTTTCCAAGGAATCGCGCGCGCTGGTGCTGGCGCTGGCCATGGCCGAACTTTTGTCGCGCAGCGGCGAGCGCATCGCATGGCCCGGCCTGACAGATCCGTTCACCGCCCGCAACGGCGCCGAGCGCATCGCGGCGCAATTGATGCACGCCGCCGACCCGCCGGCAAAGCCTGACCTGTCCGCCATCCGCCGCTTCTGCGACATCGTCGTCGTGAGCGATTTCCTCGACCCGGTCGAGGAGACCATGGAATGGCTCGATGTGCTGGCGCGGCATGGCGTGCGTGCGCATCTGATCGAGGTTGCCGATCCGGCGGAGGAGACCTTTCCTTATGCCGGCCGCACCGAATTCACCGATCCCGAGACCGGCGACAAGTTGACCGCCGGCCGCGCCGAAATGCTCGGCGACGAATACCGCCTGCTCTACACCGCCCGCCGCCAGGAGATGGCCAGCTGGTGCAAGCGCCTCGGCTGGAGCTACACCGTCAACCACACCGATCGCCTCGCTTCCGAGGCGCTGGTGCGCATCCACATGGCGATGACCGCCGATGGCGCATTCGTGGGAAGGGCCGGCGCATGAGCTGGCTGCCGCTCTCCTTTGGCGCTCCCATGGTGTTGTGGGGCCTGCTGGCGCTGCCGGTGATCTGGTGGCTGCTCAGGCTCACACCGCCCAAGCCGCAGTCCGAAATGTTTCCGCCGCTGAAGATCCTCGCTCGCGTGCTGAAGCGCGAGGAAACGCCGCAGCAGAGCCCGTGGTGGCTGACGCTGCTGCGGCTGTTGATGGCAGCCCTTGTCGTCGCGGCATTAGCCGAACCCGTTTTCAATCCGCGCGAAAAATTGCCGGCCGAGGGCGCCGCCCTGGCGCTCGTCATCGACAATGACTGGGCGAGTGCCGCCGACTGGGGCAAGCGCGTCGCCACCGCCCAGCGGCTGATCGCCGATGCCGGTTCGAACGGCGTACCGGTCGTCATCGCCTTCACCGCCGAAAAGCCGAACGCCGAGATCGGCCCCTTCGATGCGGCGGCTGCCCTCGACCGGCTGCGCGCCGCCAAGCCGAGGCCGATCCCGACCGACCGACCCGCTGTCTATGCCCGCGTCGCCGGCGTGCTGGGAACCTTGCCCGGCGCCAGCGTTGCCGTTCTCACCGACGGCCTTGCGGCAAAGGGCGACGAGGCCGCCTTCAACACACTGCTGTCGAAAAACGCCGCCCGTGTCGTCTGGGCCAATTCCGACCGGCTGGCGCTGACTGGGCTCACTGGCGCCGAAAATCAGGTCGACGGCTTCGCCCTGACCGCCATCCGCGCGCCCGGCGATCCGGCGCCGGCACAAGTCACCGCCGGCGCCTTCGACGATAAGGGCCGCCGCATCGCCGACGCGACGCTGACCTTCGCGCCGGGTGAGACTACCGCCACCGGCACGATGGCGGTGCCGTTCGAAATGCGCAACGACTTCGCCTCGATCGCGCTCGACGGCGAACGCCAGGCAGGTGCGGTGCGCGTGCTCGACGAAAGCTCCAAGCGCCGCCGCGTCGGACTTTTATCGCAGGCCGAGGCCGACCAGGCGCAGCCGCTTCTGTCGCCGCTCTATTACATCAGGCGCGCGCTGCAGCCTTTCGCCGATCTGGTCGAACCGTCGAGCGTCGATCTCGCCGACGCCATCCCGCAGCTTCTCGACCAGAAGCCGGCGATGATCGTCATGGCCGATATCGGTACCATTCCGCCGCAGGTCCATCAGCGGCTGGTCGACTGGGTCGACAATGGCGGCACGCTGGTGCGCTTTGCCGGTTCGCGGCTGGCCGCCGCCGGCAATGACGATGATCTGTTGCCGGTCAGGCTGCGCACCGGCGAGCGCTCGCTTGGCGGCGCGCTGTCATGGACGACGCCGCAAGCGGTGACCGAATTCCCGAAGAACGGCCCGTTCGCCGACCTCGCACCGCCGGCCGAGGTCACGGTGAGCCGGCAGGTGTTGGCCGAACCGACGCCGGACATCGTCGAACGCACCTGGGCAACCCTTGCCGATGGCACCCCGCTGGTGACCGGGTTGAAGAAGGGCAAGGGCACGCTGGTTCTGTTCCACATCACCCCGGAAGCGACATGGTCGACGCTGCCGATCTCCGGCAGCTTCGTCGAGATGCTGCGGCGCATCGTGCAGCTGTCGCGCAACCAGGGTGCGGCGGTTGCCAACGCCGAAGCCGCTGCTACGTCGCTGGCGCCTTATCGCATGATAGCCGCCGACGGCACTTTGGTGCCGCCGACGCCGGACGCGCGACCGCTGGTCCCCGGCGCCGGCACGCTGCCGGTGACGTTCGAGAACCCGCCCGGCCTCTACGGCTCGGAAACCGGCGTTTTCGCCCACAATCTGCTCGACCCGGCCACCGCCTTCGCGCCGCTGGTGCGCCCGCAATTCACAGTGCCGGTGACCAATATCCAGTACGCTTTCGATGAATCGCGCGACCTCAAGGGATCGCTGGTCACAGCGGCACTTGTGCTTATGCTGCTCGACACGCTGGCGGTGTTCTGGATGGGCGGGCTGATGTCGCGCCGACCGCGCCGCGGCCGATCGGCCGCAGCAACGACGGCTGCGCTGCTGCTTGGCCTCGGCATGCTGTTTGGCCATGCCGACCTCGCCCGCGCCGACGACGCCAAGCCCGGCGATGCCGCGGCAATCGAGGATATTGCCAAGACCCGCATCGCCTATGTGCTGACCGGTGTGCCCGGTGACGATTCGATCAGCCGCGCCGGGCTCGAAGGCCTGACCCGCTTCCTGATCGAGAAGACCGCGCTCGAGCCGGGCGCGCCGGCGGGCGTCGATATCTCGAAGGACGAGCTTTCCTTCTATCCGCTGATCTACTGGCCGATCGATCCTTCCGCGCCGATGCCGAGCCAAGCCGCGATCGCCCGCATCGACGCCTATATGCAGCAGGGCGGCACGGTGCTGTTCGACACGCGCGACCAGTTCGCCAACGGCATCGGTGCGGATTCGGCGAGCCCGGCGACGGAACGGTTGCGCGACATTCTCGGCAATCTCAACGTGCCGCCGCTGGAGCCGGTGCCCGCCGACCATGTGCTGACCAAATCCTTCTTCATCCTGCCCGAATTTCCCGGCCGCTTCTCCGGCAGCCCGCTCTGGGTGGAAGCCTCGCTCGAGGCCAGCAATGCCGAGAATCGGCCGGTACGCGTCGGCGACGGCGTCTCGCCGATCCTGATCACCGCCAATGATTTTGCCGGCGCCTGGGCCGTCGACGGGAATGGTGACCCGCTTTTGCCGACCGTGCCATCGGATCCGATGCAGCGCATCTATGCGCTGCGCGCCGGCGTCAACATCATGATGTACATGCTGACCGGCAACTACAAATCCGACCAGGTGCACGTGCCGATCCTGCTCGAACGGCTGGGGCAGTAGAATGGCGGTATTGGCTAATTTCGTCTCGATCCTGTCTCGAGCCGGCGGCGCAGCCTCACCCTCCCCCTTTTGGGGAGGGTCGGCTCGCTGTCGCAGCGAAGCGAAGACAGTGAGCCGGGGTGGGGGTGCAGCGCCAGCGCTCTGTCGCCTACCCCCACCCCGCTCCGCTACGCGGATCGACCCTCCCCACAAGGGGGAGGGTAAACGATGAACTGGTCGATTTCCTTCGAACCGCTGCTGTCCTGGCCCTTGCTGGCTTTGGTGCTCGCACCGCTGCTGGTGCTGGCGGCTGTCGGCTTGTGGTTTCGCCAGCGCGGCGCGATCTTCCGCTTCGCGGCGCTGATTGCGCTGGGCGCAGCACTCCTCAATCCGGTCTTCCTCGATGAGGAGCGCGAGGCGCTGAAGAGCGTCGTTGCCGTCATCGTCGACCGCAGCCAGAGCCAGGATATCGGCGACCGGACCAAACAGACCGACGAAGCGCTTGCCGGTTTGCAGCAGCGCCTTGGCCGCTTCAAGCAGTTCGACGTCCGCGTCGTCGAGGCCGGCAAGTCGGAAGCCGCCGACGAGCGCACCGAGACCAAGCTTTTTGCAGCGCTTGAAGGCGCGTTCCGCGACGTGCCGCCCTCGCGCATCGGTGGCGCCATCATGATCACCGATGGCGAGGTGCATGACGCGCCGGCCGCCCCCGACTTCAATGCGCCGCTGCACGCGCTGATCACCGGCAACGAGCACGAGAAGGACCGCCGCATCCGCTTCGAGAACGCGCCGCGCTTCGGCCTCGTCGGCAAGCCGCTCGACATGACCTACCGCGTCATCGCCACCGACGGCGAAACCGGCCCGGTCGATGTCCGCGTCTCGGTCAATGGCGAGCAGGTCGCGGTCGAAGAGGCGACCATCGGCCAGGCGATGCCGCTGCAGGTGACCATCCCCGGCGCCGGCCGCAACATCGTCGAACTCTCCATTGACCGCGAGCCGGGCGAACTGACCGACGCCAACAACCGCGCCATCGCGCTGATCGACGGCATCCGCGAGAACTTGCGCGTGCTTTTGGTTTCCGGCGAACCGCATGCCGGCGAGCGCACCTGGCGCAATCTGCTGAAATCCGACGCCTCGGTCGATCTCGTCCATTTCACCATTCTGCGGCCGCCGGAAAAGCAGGACGGCACGCCGATCAACGAACTGTCGCTGATCGCCTTCCCGACCCGCGAGTTGTTCGTCGAGAAGATCAAGGATTTCGATCTCATCATATTCGACCGCTACCAGCACCGCGACGTGCTGCCGATCCTCTATTACGACTACATCTCCGAATACGTCGAAAAGGGCGGCGCGCTGCTGATCGCCGCCGGGCCAGAATATGCCGGCGACTCCTCGATTGCCCGCACCCCGCTAATGTCGTCGCTGCCGGCAATGCCGACCGGCGAAGTCATCGACAAGGCCTTCTATCCGCGCCTCACCGATCTCGGCCAGCGCCATCCGGTAACGCGCGGCCTCGACGGCTCGGCGACCGAGCCGCCGCGCTGGAGCCGCTGGTTCCGCACCATCGGCGTGCAGAACCCCGAAGGCGAAGTGGTGATGAAGGGCGCCGACAACCGCCCGCTGCTTCTGCTCGATCATAAGGGCGAAGGCCGCGTCGGCATGCTTCTGTCCGATCAGGGCTGGCTATGGGCGCGCGGCTTCGAGGGTGGCGGGCCGCATGTCCAGCTTTACCGCCGCATCGCCCACTGGCTGATGAAGGAACCTGAACTTGAGGAAGAGCGGCTGACCGCCGGCGGCCGCGGCATGATGCTGGAAATCCGCCGCCAGACGATGAGCGACGATCCCGGCCCGGCGCAGGTGATCACCCCTTCGGGCAAGGCGCTGATCGTCAAGCTGGAGAAGTCCGAACCCGGCGTTTTCCTGGGCAGCATCGAGACCAAGGAGATCGGCCTCTACCAGATCGGCAATGGTGACCTGACCGCACTCGCCCATGTCGGCCCGGTCAACGCGCCGGAATTCTCCGACGTCGTCTCTACCGAGGACCGCTTGAAGGCTCCGACTGAGGCCACCGGCGGCAGCGTGCGCCGGCTGGCGGCCTCCTCCACCCTTGGCCAGCTCACCGGCAGCGTCGCCCTGCCCTCCATCGTCCCGGTCCGCGCCTCCGGTGCGGCCTCGGGCGCAGACTGGATCGGCCTGCGCAGCACCGACGACAGCGTGCTCAAAGCCGTCTCGCGCGTACCCCTGTTCGGCGGCTTCCTCGGCCTTTGCCTGCTGCTGCTGGCCATGGGCGCGATGTGGTACAGAGAGGGACGGTAGCACCGCTTATCCTTCTCCCGGTTCACGGGGAGAAGGTGCCCGAAGGGCGGATGAGGGGCAGCGCGAGCCTGAGGCTGTTGGCAATCTCCTCGGCCCGCGCAAGCGAACTGTCATCGACCTCGGCGCTGCCCCTCATTGTCTCAACCTACTCCTCCGGCTCCGTCGTAAACAGCAGCGGGTACCCCTTGGCCTTGGCCGCGTCGATGGCCCGTGTCGCCTTGGTCTCGGCGACATCCCTGGTGAAGACGGCAACGACGCAAACGCCGAGCCGGTGCGCGGTGATCATCACCCGGTTAGCCTGGTCTTCGCTGAGCTTGAACTCGCCCTTCAGCACCGTCACCACGAATTCGCGCGGCGTAAAATCGTCATTGATGAGGATGACCTTGTAGAGCTTCGGCCGCTCGGTCCGCGGCTTGGTCTTGGTGCGGGGTTTGGAACTGATTTCAGGCATCGGGAACCGGTATCGCGCGAGGGGTCGCTCTCACTTTGTCATGGGGGAAAGCCGTCGTCCATTTTGATCGGCGCGCCAAACCGACTTCCCGGAAGTGCTGCCGTTCACAAATTTAGGAAGTGTATGCTGCGGTTCAACGGCCCTGTCGATTGGCGACGCGACGAGCCTGGAATTGCCGTGCGCTGGATGCCGCATCCGGCCTTGATCCGGCCGCCTTGTATTCGACCCAGGCGACCGCGAGCCAGCCGAAGAAGCAGGCCAGCGCCGCGCCGGTGATCACGGTAAGCAGCAGGCTTTGCCATGGTGTGATGTATTGCCAGCTGCTGGAGATTGCCGGTGCAAACAGCGACGGCTCCGTGCGCCCGCTCACCGGATCGGGCACCGGGCTGGCGGTAAACTGGACCAGCACCCTGACCATTGCCGAGGCGACAAGGCCGCCGATGGCCATCGAGCGCAGAATGGATGAAAGCCGCTTCTTCATGCGGGCTGTCCTACCGGACCGGCATTGCAAACGGGTTAAAGATCTGGGTGGCCGGCACCCATCAACGGGTAATCATGCTCTCACACGACAAGGCCGCTCCAGCCGGGGGGTGCTGGAGCGGCCTTGTTACAGACAAGCCTGTTGGCTGTCTGGATCAGGCCTTCGGGGCGTCCGTCTTGACGACCTTCTTCGCCTTCTTGTGCTTCTTGACGGGCTTCTTGGCGACGACCTTCTTCACCGGGGGCTTGGCGGTCGTGGTCGCCGGAGCGGTGGTCGTGGAAGCAGCCGGAGCAGCGGTCGTGGTGGCAGCGGCATTGCCCAGAGCCGGCATTGCGAAAGCGAGAGCGACGGCGAGACCGGTGGCGGAGAGGATGGACTTTTTCATGGCTTCATTTCCTTCTTTGTGCGGGTCGAGTTTCGAGTGTCACTGAACCGGGTCGATCGGTGTCACTCCAAGCAGCTTCAAAGCGTTCGCGAGCATCCGGATACCCTGTGCCTGTTTCTTGTTGGCGCAGAACCGGTTTCCCTTTCTTTGCAGTGCTTTCGCCGCGGTGACCTGCGTTGCCGCGGCATGGGTTTCGAGGGCTTCGTCTACCTGGCGATTGAGATCGATGCAGCGCTCGCTCCTTGTGATCGGCGTCACCTTTGCGGTTGTGGCTCCGACCGCGGCTGTGACGAGCGGAATGCTGAGCAGCGCACCCATCAAGCTGATCGTGAACCTGTGCATTGGTGATGTCCGTTACTCCGGAGACTTCGCGTCGCAGCCGATGTCCTGACCGCCACGGCACCCTTTATGCCCTTGATTCTTTTCGGGAGTTTTTCCGGACTATAGAATTTTGTTTCTGAATTGTTTCTGGCAAATCGGCTTTGCGGGCGATCATCGCCGCTGGCCAACATGTGGCCAGAATTCTATCGTGTGGGTGACGCCACAGAAGCAGACTCAGAAGGCAGCCGCCGACCGGCCGCCAGCAATGACAGGATCGCCGTGAAATCCGATGCGCACATACTGATCGTCGACGACGACAAGGGCATTCGCGACCTGCTTCAGGAATTCTTCCAGAAGCGCGGCCTGCGCACCACGGTTGCCGCCGACGGCGTCGAGATGGAAGACATACTGCGCCGCACGCAGGTAGACCTGATCGTGCTTGATGTGATGCTGCCAGGAAAGAGCGGGCTGGAGCTCTGCCGCGACCTGCGCGCCAGCTACTCGACGCCGATCATCATGCTGACGGCGGTCACCGAGACCACCGACCGCGTCGTCGGCCTGGAAATGGGCGCCGACGATTATGTGCCCAAACCCTTCGATCCGCGCGAGCTGCTGGCCCGCATCCGCGCCGTTTTGAGGCGCAATGGTGCTGCCGAGCCGAAGCGCGCCACCACCAAGCAGATCTATCATTTCGCCGGCTGGACGATGGACTGCTCGCGCCGGCGGCTGATGGCGCCGGGCGATGTCAGGGTCGAGCTGACGATGGCGGAGTTCAACCTGTTGCAGACCTTCGTCAAAAGCGCGCAGCGCGTGCTCACCCGCGACCAGCTCATCGAGCTTTCCGGCGGCGACAGCGACTATTCCTTCGATCGCAGTATCGACATCCTGGTCAGCCGTCTCAGGCGCAAGATGGAAGACGACCCCAAGACGCCGAAACTGATCCTGACCGTGCGCAGCGGCGGCTACCAGTTCCTGCCCGAGACCACCTCCGAATGAGACGGTTCCTGCCGCAAACCCTGCCGGTCTGGGTTTTGCTCATCGTCATTGCCGGCCTGCTGATCAGCCAGGTCGCCACGCTCTATATCGTCTCGCGCGATCGCGCCGTCGCCAATGACGAGGTCGATCTCTACCGGCTTAACGACCGCGCCTATTCGCTGGTGCAGCTGATGCATGACGACACGCCGGAGCAGCGCAAGCTGACGGCCTCCGGTCTGTTCAACGCCACCTATGCGCTCACCGTTTCGGACACGCCCGCGGTCACCTCGTCGATCGCCGGCGACGACGAACTGGCCGAACTTGAGGACATCCTGGTCGGGCGGCTGTCGAAATTCGGCATCACCGACGCCCGCGTCCGGCGCGATCCGGCAACCCAGGCAGCCAACGCGCCTGGCGGTGTGGCCGTGACCAAGGATGTGGGCGCGGTGGAGCGTGACCTGTTATCGCTGGCGGCCAGCTTCGCCCAGAGCGACAAGCTGACGGCATCTGTCCGCTTCGCCGACGGCCAATGGCTGAATTTCACCGAGCCCAACACGCCGGTCGGACCGATATTGAGCTTCGACAGCCTGCCGCTCTATTCGCTGATCGCGGCCCTGGTGGTGATCATGTCGATCTGGTCGCTGCGCCGGCTGACGGCGCCCTATCGGATGATGGAAACGGCGGTCAACCGGATCGGCACGGACCTGAAGAGCCCGCCGATCGCCGAGACCGGCAGCCGCGAAATCCGCGCCGCGGCCAAAGCCGTGAACGCCATGCAGGTCCGGCTGCGCGACTATGTCGAGGACCGCGAACATCTGGCCGCCGCGCTCGCCCACGATCTGCGCACGCCGCTGACCCGCATGCGGCTGCGCCTCGAACTGTTGCGCAGATCGACGGCCCGCGAGGCGCTCGCCCACGACCTCGCCGACATCGAGAGCATCGCCAGCTCCGTCATCGACTTCGCCACCTTCGAAGTCACCGAGGAGAAGAGCGAGCGGATCGATTTCTGGTCGCTTGTGGAATCGATCGCCGACAGTTTCGAGGACGTCACGTTCGACCATGACGGCGCCAGGCCGCGTGGCATGATCTGCATGGCGCGGCCGGTGGCGCTCAAGCGCTGCGTCAACAATCTGGTCCAGAATGCCGTGACCTACGGCAAGAAAGCCCATGTCAGCCTGCGGCAGTCGGACGGCACGGTCACGCTGGTTATCCGCGACGAGGGGCCGGGCATACCGCAGGCGCAGCTCGACCAGGTGTTCGGTTCCTTCGTGCGGCTGGAGCAATCGCGCAACCGCCAGACCGGCGGGCTCGGGCTAGGCCTGACCATTGCCCGCAACATTGCGCGTGCCGCCGGCGGCGATGTCAACCTGTCCAACCATCCTCGCGGCGGCCTGCTGACGGAGCTCAGCCTGCCGCTGGCGGCATAAGGCAGCAGACTAGCGTCTCGATGGGCACCGGGGGTGGATCAACCAACCCAACCTTGCAATAGTGCGGCCGCTCGAACAGGAGGAGATCGCCGCATGTTTTACGCCATCCTGGCCTACCACGTCGAACAGACCATCCAGTCCCTGACGCCGCAGCAGGATGCGGCGCTGATGCACGACCTGCTCGAGGTCAATGCCAGATTGACCGGCGAAGGCAAGCTCGGGCCGGCGGCAAGACTGGGCGCGACCGCCGACGCCGTCACGCTGCGTGGTCCGGGAGACGGCGTCGTCATCGACGGGCCGTTTGCCGAGACCAAGGAACAATTGCTGGGTCTTTATGTCCTCGACTGCGCCACGCAGGAGGCGGCGATTGCGGCTGCGCGCGACTTGCGCCGTGTGAATCCCTCGGCAGTCTACGAAATCCGGCCGATCACATTTTACCTTCCCGGCGTGACGTTTCCCGCTACGGAGGCCGATTTAAAGGAGGCCGCCAGCGGCTGAGAACTACCCCATGGCCGGTCAGGTAGCCGCGATCTCGTTACCCAGGCGAACCGTTTCGGCGACCAGAAGGTCGAGATCCTCGCGCCGGGTCCGGTGGTTGTTGATCGCCACCCTGAGGCAATGCCGGCCGTGCACGGTGGTATCGGAAATGGCGGCGATGCCCTCTTCCTGCAGCCTCAGCATGATCTCGGTGTTGAGCGCCTTCGCGCGCTCGCTATCGAGACCATCCGCTCGATAGCGGAAGCAGACGATATTGATGCTGGTCGGCGCCGTCAGTTCGAGCGCTGGCTCGGCCGCGATCAGGCCCGAGAGATACTGCCCCTGCGCAATGTTCTGGTCGATTAGGCGGCCGAATTTTTCGACGCCGTGTTCTCGCAACGCCATCCACACTTTGAGTGCCTTGAAGCCGCGTGACGTCTGCAGGCCGTAATCGTGCAGCCATTGGCCGGAGGCGAGGCCGCGCGGTGTCGATTCCAGATATTCCGGCGTCACCGCGAAGGTCTTGCGATGCGCCGAGGCATCCCGCACCAGCGCGCAGCCTGCCTCGAAAGGCGCATGCAGCCATTTGTGCGGATCGAGCGCGACGGAATCGGCCCATTCGATGCCGGCGACGCGATGGGCATTCTCAGGCGCGATCGCGATCAGCGCGCCGATGCAGCCGTCGACATGGAACCAGAGGTCCTCCTCATGCGCCAGCTTGGCCAGCGCCTGCAGATCGTCGATGGCGCCGGTGTTGACCGTGCCGGCATTGCCGATGATGCAGGCCGGCTTGAACCCGGCCGCGCGATCTTCCGATATCGCCGCCCGCAAAGCTTCGATGTCGATGCGAAGTCCGGCGTCGCTGGCAATGCGGCGCAGCGCCTTTTTGCCGACGCCGAGCGCTTCCATCCCCTTGCGGTGACAGGAATGGACCTGGTCCGAGCCATAGAAACGCAAAGGCTTTTCGATTGCTCCAACGCCGTGCTCGCGCACGTCGATGCCGGCCTTGGTGTTGCGCGCCACGGTCAGCCCGATGATGTTGGCCATCGAACCCCCGCTAACCAGCGTGCCGCTGGCCGAAGCCGGCATGCCGGTCATCTGCTTGCACCAGTCAACCACCTGGCCATCCATCAGGGCGGCGGCATGATTGCCGCCGCCGAGATTGGAGCCCTGGATTGCCGCCAGGAAATCGCCGAGCGCGCCGGTGAAGTTGCTCGACCCCATATACCAGGACCAGAAGCGCGGATGGATGTTGCCCATCGGATAGAGCATCACCTTGTCCACGACATCGCCATAGATGTCGGCAAGCGGGGTCGGCGATTGCGGCAGCGAGGCGGTGAAGAAATGCCTCACATCTCCAGGCATCTCCTGCCACACCGGCCGTTGCCTGACATCGCGCAGGTAAGCGACGGCATCGTCAACGATCCGATGCGACAGGCTTTGCACATCGGCCCAGTCCGAGGGGTCAAGCGTTTCCTCGGTACTGGTAGCCGAGTGTCCAGGCATCGCGTCCATGCAGATTGCTCCCGCGTCATCATGCCGGGAACTGGCAGCAGGGCGTGGAGCGCGACAGAGCGAGCTCTTCCGCATTCATCTCGGCCTCGATGCCGTCGAACAAAGGCGTGGTCATGTAGCGTTCACCGGTATCGGGAAGCATGCACAGGACCACCGATCCGGCCGGCGCCGTGCCGGCGATCTGGCGTGCAACGGCAAAGGCCGAACCGCCGGAGATGCCGGTGAAGATGCCTTCCTGCTGCGCCAGCGCCTTGGCCCATTTCATGCCCTCCGGCCCGGCGATCGGCATCACCTCGTCATAGAAGTTGCCATCGATGGCCTCCTGCAGGACGCTGGGAATGAAATCCGGCGTCCAACCCTGGATCGGGTGCGGTTCGAAAGCCGGATGGCTGGCGGCCGGCGCTCCGCCGGCGCCACGCATCTGCGGCTTGCCGCTGCCGACAAGCTGCGCATTAACCGGTTCGGTGAGCACGATCCGAGTCTCAGGCCGCTCGCGGCGCAGCACCCGCGCCACGCCGGCGACGGTGCCGCCGGTGCCGTAGCCGGTGACGAAATAGTCGAGCCGCGAGCCGGCGAAATCGTTGACGATCTCGCGTCCCGTGGTTGCTTCATGGATGTCGGCGTTGGCCTTGGTCTCGAACTGGCGGGCCAGGAACCAGCCATTGGCTTCGGCCAGTTCCACCGCCTTCTTGTACATGCCGAAGCCTTTCTCGGCGCGCGGCGTCAGCACCACCTTGGCGCCCAGCATCCGCATCAGCTTGCGGCGCTCGACCGAGAAACTGTCGGCCATCGTCACCACCAGCTTGTAGCCCTTCTGCGCACAGACCATGGCAAGACCGATGCCCGTGTTGCCGCTGGTCGCCTCGACGATGGTCTGTCCCGGCTTGAGCGCGCCGGTGCGTTCACCTTCCTCGATGATGTTGAGCGCCAGCCGGTCCTTCACCGACGCAGCCGGATTGAAGAACTCGGCCTTGACGTAGATGGTCGCATGCGCCGGGCCGAGATTGTTGACGCGGATGACCGGCGTGTCGCCGACCGTATCGAGAATGCTGTCGAAAAGGCGGCCGCGGCCTGCCGTGGTTCTGATTTTCTGCTGATGCAACATGGGTAAACTCCTGGTTCTTGCTCACGGGCCGGTTACACACCGGCGGTTTGGGCGACGAGGTTTCGACACCTTGCCGCACTACAGGTCTTTGAAGTGCCACAATGTGGAAAGCACCACATTCGGCACACAATCTGCGAGCCGGGTGTGCACTTTGTCGCGTTCGGTGATAAAACAAGGTCCGGTGGGCAAGCGTGGGAAAAGGCGTGGAAACCGGCGTGGAATCGAGCCAGGCAAGCAGCCGGAAAGGCCTGTCTCTGCGGCTTTTCGGCCCGCTGGCGATTGTGCGCGACGCCGCTCCGGTGGCCTTGCCGGCATCGCGCAAGCTGCGCGCGCTGCTGGCCTATCTGGCGCTGGCGCCCCATCCGGTCGGACGTGGCAAGCTCTGCGAGTTGCTGTGGGACGTTCCAAATGATCCCAGGGGTGAGCTTCGCTGGTGCCTGAGCAAGCTGCGGGCCGCGCTCGACGAACCGGGCCGCGGCCGGATCGTAACCGTGCATGATACGATCGTGCTTGATCTCGACGGTATCTCGGTCGACGTGCTGGATGTTGGCGCGGCAACTGCCGCAGGCATCGAAACGCTCGAGCCGACGCGACTGCAGTTGCTCTCCGGCCTGTTCGTCGGCGACTTCCTCGAAGGGCTGGAGATCGACCGCTGCCCTCTCTTCAACAGCTGGCTGACCGCGCAGCGCCGCCGTTTCGGTTCCTGCCACGCGGCTATACTGGAATGTCTGGTCAAGACGCTCCCGGCCGATTCCGAAGCCGTCTCCGCCCATCTCGAAAAATGGCTGGAGCTGACCCCGTTCGACAGCTGCGCCCACATCGCCCTTCTGGCGAGGCTGGCGCGGCGCGGCCAGTTCGGTGCTTGCGAGGACCATCTTGCCGCAGCAGCATCGCTCTTCCAATCGGAAGAGCTGGATTTCGGCCCTGTGCGCCAGGCGTGGCTTGCCATTCGCGCGGAACGTCACTGCGCGACTTTGCCGGCACAGCCTGCGGTGGCGCCGGTGGCGGGCCACAGCCCGATCGCGCGTGCCCCCACCGAAGCCGCGACACCGCACAAGGCTTCGCTTGCCGTCATGCCGTTCGCCGAAGATGCCGGCGGCGTTCGTGGTGGGCTGGCCGACGGCTTGACCCATGACATCATTACCCGCCTCGCCAAGCTCAGGGATTTTTTCGTCATTGCCCGCGGCTCGGTCTTTGCCCTGGCGGAAAAGAACATCGCGCCGGAGGATGCCGGCCGCCGGCTGAATGTCGACTATGTCGCCACCGGCTCGGTGCGCAGTCTGGCGGGCCGGCTGACCGTCACCGTCGAGCTTGTCGAGGTTCGCACGGCCAGGATCGTCTGGGCCGAGACCTTCGAGCGCAAGCCCGAGGACATCTTCATTGTCCTCGACGACATCGGCAACAGCATCGTGGCCTCTATCTCATCCGAGATAGAGATGGTCGAGCGCAACCGCGCCATGCTGAAGGCGCCCAATTCGCTCAACGCCTGGGAGGCTTACCATCGCGGCCTCTGGCACATGTATCGCTTCACCCGCAGCGAGAACGACCTCGCACGGCATTTCTTCGACATTGCTGTCAGGCAGGATCCGACCTTCACCCGCGCCTATGCCGGCCTGTCCTTCACCCATTGGCAAAGTGCTTTCCAGCGCTGGGGCGACCGCGACCAGGACAGCGCGCTCGCCTTTGAGGCGGCCGGCCAAAGCCTGCTGGTCGACGACCACAATCCGGCCGCGCACTGGGCGATGGGCCGGGCGCTGTGGCTGCGCGGCGAAGGCGACCAATCCCTGCTCGAACTGGAGAGAGCCGTCGACCTCAGCCCCAACTTCGCCCTCGGCCACTATGCGCTGTCTTTCGTGCAGTCGCAGTCGGGCGATCCGCAAGCGGCGATCGGATCGTCGGATCATTCGCGCCATTTGTCACCGTTCGATCCGATGCTGTTCGGCATGTTGGGCGCGCGCGCCATGGCCCATGTCCGCCTCGGCCAGTTCGACGAGGCAGCCGATTGGGCACTGAAGGCGGCCGCCCGCCCCAACGCCCATGTCATCATCTTGTCGATCGCCGCCCACTGCCTGGCGCTGGCCGGACGGCTTGACGAGGGGAAAAACTTCGCTGCAGCCATCCGCAAGACGCTTCCGGGCTACCGCACCGACGACTTCATCGACGCCTTCCGCTTCGATCCGGATGCCACAGCCCTGTTCAAGCTCGGCGCCAAGCGCATCGGGCTGAGCTAATTCAGCCCGATGCCTGGTAGGAACCCTAGCGCCGCAACACTGCGCTCAGCACATCGCGTATGCCGATGGCGCCGACAAAGCGGGACTGGTCGTCGAACAGCGCCACCGGTGCCGTCTGCGAGCGGTGCATGGCCAGCATCACCGTCTTCAGCGACGTGCCGGGGTTGGCCCAGAACACTTGCGCCGTCTCCTCCGGCTGCGCCTCGACATCGGCGCATGAAACCCATACCGCCGGTTTGCCGTCGCGTTCCGCCGCCGCCACCAGCCCGTGCTCGTCGATCTTAAAGCGCGTCGTCTTGCGCCGGTCGAGCCACACCCAGCCATTATCGCCGTGCTCGAGGTCGCGGCTGTCGCGCATGACGTTCCAGGCGGTCAGCACCGACAACGGATTCACATTGGCGATGAAGTCGCGGACATAGTCATTGGCGGGCTTGAGCACGATGTCTTCCGGCGCCCCGGTCTGCACGATGCGACCGCCCTCCATGATGGTGATGTGGGTGCCGATCTTCAGCGCCTCTTCCAGATCATGGCTGACGAAGATGATGGTCTTCTTCAGCTCCGCCTGCAGCTGCAGCAATTCGTCCTGCAGCTTGGTGCGGATCAGCGGATCGAGCGCAGAGAACGGCTCGTCCATCAGCAGGATCGGCGCCTCGGTGGCGAAGGCACGGGCCAGGCCGACGCGCTGCTGCATGCCGCCGGACAGCTCATGCGCGTATTTCTTCGACCACTGGTCGAGATTGACCAGTTTCAGCTGGCGTTGCACGCGCTCCTTGCGCTCTTGCTCCGGCACGCCGGCGAGTTCGAGGCCGAGGCCGACATTCTCCTCCACCGTACGCCAAGGCAGCAGGCCGAACTGCTGGAACACCATCGCCACCTGCTTCTGGCGCAGCCGCCGCAGCGTCGCCTGATCGCAGGTCACGACATCGACGATATTGTCGCCGTCCTTGACCAGCACCTGGCCGCGCGACACCACGTTGAGCCGGTTGACCGCCCGCAGCAGCGTCGACTTGCCCGAGCCGGACAGGCCCATCAGCACCGAGATTTCGCCCTCATGCACGGTCAGGCTGGCGCCGGCGCAACCCAGCACATTGCCGGTCTTTTCAAGGATTTCGGCGCGCGTGGCGCCGCCATCGATCAGCGCTAGCGAACCGGCCTGGTCGGACCCGAAGACGATATCGACATTTTTGAAATCGACGGCGACGGTCATTTCTTGCCTCCAACGCCGATACGCGTCATCCGGTCGAGCACGATGGCGAGTACGACAATCGCCAGGCCCGCCTCGAGCCCGAGATCGATGCGGCGCGAGCCGAGCGCGCGGTTGATTTCAGTGCCGAGGCCGCCGGCGCCGATGAGTGCTGCAAACACCACCATCGACAGCGACAGCATGATCGATTGCGTCAGCCCGGCCATGATGGTCGGCAGCGCTGAGGGCAATTCGACCTTCCACAGCAGCTGCTGCTTGGTGGCGCCAAACGCCTCGCCGGCCTCGATGATCGACTTCGGCACCGAGACGACGCCGAGATGGGTGAGCCGGACCGCGGTCGGGATGACAAAGATGATGGTGACGATGAGGCCGGGCGCGTTGCCGAGACCGAACAGGGTCAGGACCGGGATCAGGTAGACGAAGGTCGGCAGCGTCTGCATCAGGTCGAGCACCGGCAGCATGATGCGGTAGACCTTCGGCTTGTGCGCGGCCCAGATGCCGAGCGGCACGCCGATGGCCATCGCCATGGCGGCGGCGGCCACGACCAGCACCAGCGTCTGCACCGTCTGCTTCCAGAGGTTCTGGTTGATGATGAAGATCAGGCCGAGAAAGACGCCTATGGCCAGCGGGCGCGAGCGCTGCAGCAGCCAGGCGATGATGGCGATGATCAGCGCCAGCAGCACCGGCGGCACCATCAAAAGGATGCCAACCAGCCCGTCGAGCAGGAAATTGAGGCCATTCGAGAAGGCTCTGAACACGGTGTCGAAATTGTCGGTGAGGAAACCGAAGAACGCCTTTCCCCAGGCGCCGATCGGTATCTTGTGATCGACCATGAATTTCGAAATCGGATCCATATCGCCCCTCTCATGCGAGAGACCGCCTGCTTCCGGCCTCCGCTCTCATTAGGTCATCTTCTCACAGGATATGAAAAAGGGCAGCCTTTTCTAGATTGGCTGCCCTTCCTGGTTCGGCTTTGCCGAATTAGTCGGCTCAGCTTCCGAGCGCGGTCTTGACCGCCGCTGCCGCATCGCCGCCATCGAAGGTGGTGACGCCGGCAATCCACGGCGCAACCGCGTCAGGGTGCTTCTTCAGCCAGTCGGCTGCGACCGTGTTGGCGTCGCCGCCCTTCAGGATCGCGTCCATCATCTCGCCTTCCATGTCCAGGTTGAACTTCAGGTTGGCGATGAACTTGCCGGCATTCGGGCATTCGGTGGTGTAGCCCTTGCGCACATTGGTGTAGACGGTGGCGGCGCCGAAGCCGCTGTCGCCCATGCCGTCGAGATAGGTGAGCTTCATGGCGCCCATCACCGGATGCGGCGTCCAGCCGAGGAAGGCGATCCACTCATTGTTCTTGATCGACTGCTCGGCCTGCGTCAGCATGCCGGCTTCCGAGGACTCGACCAGCTCGAAGCCTTCGAGATTGTCCTTCGGGTTCTTGATCATGTCGAGGATGATGCGGTTGCCGTCATTGCCCGCCTCGATGCCGTAAATCTTGCCGTTGAACTTGTCCTTGAACTTGCCGATGTCGGTCAGCGACTTGACGCCGGCCTCCGCGACATAGGTCGGTACGACGATGCCGTAGCCGGCGCCGGTCAGGTTGGTGCCGATCGTCTCGACCGAACCATCGGCGGTGTAGTCCTTGATGTCGTTGGTCATCGACGGCATCCAGTTGCCGAGGAAGACGTCGAGATCCTTGTTTTTCAGCGACGCCATGGTCACCGGTACCGATAGCTGGATCGTCTGCGGCTCGTAGCCGAGCGCGGTGAGCAGCACCGAAGCGACGCCGGTGGTTGCCTGGATGTCGGTCCAGCCGACATCGGAAAGGCGCACCGCCTTGCAGCTCTCCGGATCGCCGGCAAGTGCAGCGCTCGTGGACAGAAAAGTCGCCAGGCCGAGGCCGGCGACGAAGGTGTTCATACGCGACATTGGCAGTCTCCCATTGTGATTCTTTGGCGAAGCGTAGTTACGGTTTCTCTGCCCGCCTTGTTTCGTCAGCCAAACACCATTCTGGTGTGGTTTCAAGCGCTAAGACAATCACGATCAACGGCGCGGACTGGCCAAACAGCGACACGCCCGCCGCTTTTTCGATTGCAGACGGCTTTTCCCATGAAATGCAGCGGTGCCCTCTCCCCGCGCCGCGCCAACTCGGCTTAAAAGGACGGCATGGCCAAGCTCTACTTCCACTATGCGACGATGAATGCCGGCAAAACGACAATGCTGCTGCAGGCGTCCTACAATTATCGCGAACGCGGTATGACGACGATGCTGTTCGTCGCCGGCCACTACAGAAAGGGCGACACCGGGCTGATCTCGTCGCGCATCGGCCTGGAGACGGAGGCCGAGATGTTCCGCGACGGCGACGATCTCTACGCTCGCGTCGCCGAGCATCACGAACATACGACGGTGCATTGCATCTTTGTCGACGAGGCGCAATTTCTCGAGGAAGAGCAGGTCTGGCAGCTCGCCCGTATCTCCGACCGGCTGAACATCCCGGTGATGTGCTACGGCCTGCGCACCGATTTCCGGGGCAATCTGTTTTCCGGTTCGCGAGCGCTTCTGGCCATCGCAGACGATCTGCGCGAAGTGCGCACCATCTGCCGCTGCGGCCGCAAGGCGACGATGGTCGTGCGTCTCGGCGCTGACGGCAAGGTGGCCAGACAAGGCGAACAGGTGGCGATCGGCAAGGACGTCTATATCTCGCTCTGCCGCCGCCACTGGGAAGAGGAAATGGGCCGCGCCGCGCCCGACGATTTCATTGGCTTCACCAGAGGCTGAACGGCCGGGACAACATGAAAATTCTGCAGTTCACAGTCGATTGCCCGTTTCCGCCGGTCTCCGGCGGAGAGATCCGGAACGCCGCCAATGCACGCGCCCTGGCATCGATGGGCGAGGTCCTGACGGTAAGCCTGACTGGCGGCGCCCCGGCACCCTCCACACCGCCGAACATCCGTCACCGGATCATCGAGGCAGCGCGCGGCAGGGCGCCTTGGGGCAGGCGCAGCCCGCACCCGACCGTGCATATGATGCCGGACGACGAGCTGGCCGAAGCCGACGCCATCTGGAGGGAATTCGCGCCCGATCTCGTGGTGATCGAGGAGATCGTGCTTTCGCAGCTGCTGACGCTGGCGCCGAAGCATCGCGCGCGCACCGTCCTTGACCAGCACAACATTGATTCCCGGACGGTGTCCGACCGGATCGCCGGCCTGACGCTGTGGCAGCAAATTCGAGACTGGCGCCAAAACAGGCGAAGGAAGGCAGAGGCGCGCGAAGCCGACAGGTGTGCGGCTGCCCTGGCCGACCAGGTCTGGGTTTGTTCGCGGGCCGACGAAGCGCTTCTGTCCGCTCTCGGCCCCGTCAACGACGTCAGGTTCGTCGCCAACCCCATTCCAGACGAGAGCGTGCTTTCCCTGCCGATTGCTGCCGAGCGCTTCAGTGAGCTCAGCCTGTGCTTCATCGGGCATCTCGGCTACTTCCCAAACATCGACGCCGTCAAGCAGATCGGCCGCGCGATGGCGCCGCGCCTCGCCGCCTCCGGCCGGCCCTGGTCGATCACCGTCGCCGGCAGAAACCCGCGCGATGTCGTGCGCGGTCTATGCACCAGGCATGGTCTGCGGTTGATCGAGAACCCACCGCATCTGCCGGAATTGCTTGGGCGTGCCGGCTATGCGCCGATCCCGCTGCGCTTCGGCGGCGGAACCCGCATCAAGGTGCTGGAGGCGATGGCGGCGGGCCTTGTCGTCGCCGCCACCGAAAAGGCCGTCGAAGGGCTTGGCCTGCAGGCGGGCAGGCATTTCCTGTCCAGCGACGATGCCGGCAAGTTGGCATTGAAAATCATCGATCTCGCGACACGCCCGCAAGCGGCCGCCGAGATGGCGGAGATCGGCCGCGCTTTCGTGCGCGACAATCATTCGTCGGCGGCGATTGAAAAGCAGGTCAAGCAGGCGGTCGCGGCGATCCCGCGCACGGATTGAGCCCGGCTGCTATCCACCGGCATACGGCGTTTGTTAAGGCCTGCAGCCTATTTTGCCCTCAGCCAGAGCCAGCCGGGAACCGCCATGCTTCGAGCCATTTCATCAGGCCTTGTCATTTACTTGGCCGGTATCCTCGCCGCGCTGGCCGACGGCGATGCAGCACTTGGCAAGAAAGTGTTCTACCGCTGCATGGCCTGTCACGAGGCGGCAAGCGACCGCGACAAGGTCGGCCCGCATCTCCTCGGTATCGTCGGCCGCACCGCCGGCACCGCCCAGAACTTCAACTATTCGCAGGCCATGAAGGACGCCGGCGCGGCCGGCCTCGTTTGGGACGAAGCCAACCTCAAAGCCTATCTCGGCGCTCCCAAGCTGAAAGTACCCGGCAACAGGATGGGCTTCTCCGGCCTGAGCAGCGACGAGGACATCGCCAACGTCATCGCCTATCTGAAGGCCGATCCGAAGCCTTGAACAGCGCGATGCGTAGCGTGATGGCGACGGCTTCCGCCAGCTGTCTCGCACTTGCAACTCATTGAGCCCTCTGTCGAATTCAGCACACCCACACTGTCCGAGATCGACTTCTTCGCAGCCGTCAAAGTTCAATGACAACTGAACAATACTTGGCCGGCTGGTTAATCACGCCATGACCCCGCCTTCATTGCCTTTCAAGACGACCAGGCATTTTTTTGTTTTCGGGGCGGGTCTTGTCTTGCGTCTTTCAATCCCCTGATACCCCACATATATTCGCCGCTGTTCGCAGCCAGCGACCGGAAGCCGAAGCGGGAGGCCCCTATGGCGACATTGCAGAATTTCGATGCCGAAATTGCCAAGACCAGGCAGGTCGTGCAGGACATGCGCTCCAAGATCGAGCAGTCGGGCACGGTGCTTGATACGCTGGCCACCGCCGACAAGAAGATCGGCGACGCCAATTTCGACATCGAGAATGCCCGCATTGAGGACGTGCTGAAGCAGCAGAAGGTGATGGAAGGCAACATTGCCGACCTGATCATCGGGCTGGAAGACGCCACCAACGTCTTCGGCACCGAATTCGAGAGCATGAAGAACTACACCGGCTGGGAAAGCTTCGTCGGCGTCTTCTCGGCGCAACGCAAGCAGCGCATGCGCACCGACCGCGTCCGCAACATGTCGCTGGCCGGCAATCTGCAGGAGCTTCTGGTCAAGTCCGACACCATCGTCGGCATCCTGAAAGCGCAGAAAGAGGTCCTCGACCAGCGCTACAAGACCTCGGAAAACAGCCTGTCGCAGGTGATCGAGCGCCGCAAGGTCACCATGACCAACCTCGAGGCAGTGCAGAAGCGCATCGAGGAGGTCAATCCGCTGCTGCTCGACATCGAAAACAAGATCGCCGCTTCTACCAGTCAGAAGGAGCGCACGCAGCTTGAGGGCGAGCGCTCGAAACTGGCGACCGAATACAATGAAAAGCAGGCCAAGGAGCAGGAGCTTCTGGCCGAAAGCCAGACGCTGGAACGCTACACCTCGATGTTCCAGACCTTCGTCGATTCGCTCAACAATCAGATCGCAGCGCAGTCGACGCTTATCAACAAGCTGACCATCGATACCGAGCAGCGCATCGTGCTCTACAAGGCACTGGAAGATTCCTTGAAGACCGCCGCCCAGCAGGATGTCGCCCACAAGATCAACACGCTGGGCAGCCAGGTCGACAACACCGCCGAAGAGACCATGGCCGGCATTGGCGCCGCCTCGCAAAAGCACATCGGCGATCTTCTCGAAATGCACGAGAAGAACATGGTCGCCAGCTCCGACATCCAGCGCCGCAAGAAGCTCGCCGACGACGCCTTCGCCCGCCGTTTCGACGACGTGATGAAGAAGCACAATTCGGCCAACTACGTGCAGTCGTAAGGAGCGGCTGCACGCGGGCACACCGGCATGACTCCCGAAAACGAAGCGGCGGCGCGCTATTTTTCCGCCATCACGGCGGCACTCAGCGGCCTTGAAGTGTTCATGCGCGACGACCGCTCGCCGCTTTACCGGCACGGCATCGTTGCCAAGATCGTCGCCGAATACATTGCCCGGCTGGACAAATCGTTTTCCTGCTGGCGCAACCGGCTCGGCTTCATGGACACGTTCCGCATTTCGCGCGCCGACAGCGGCTATCCCGTCTTCCAGAACCTGCTCGAACTGGAAAATGACCGCCGCCAGGCCGAGGCGCGGCTGGCCAACATTCCGCTGGCCGGCGAATTGCGCGAGGAAATGGCCGACTTCATCCTGCGCCACAAGGAATTCCCCGAAGCGCTGCAGAAGTCGATGGCCGAGCGGCTCTATCTCGAGGACGTCAAGAGCGAACAGACTTTTGGCCCGTTCTCGCTGGCGCAGACGGCCAAGGTCTCGGTCAATCCAAAGACCGGGCGTCCCTATTACCTCGTGCACTGGGCGAGCTTCGACGGCAGCGCCAACCTGCCGCTCGTCTACATGGTGACGGTGGAGGATTCTTCCGAAAGCATGATCCGGCAGCTCGTTGACAGCAACGGCAAGCTCAATGAACGGGTCGACATCCCGCTGCCGGTGGACGGCCTGCTCAACCCCGAACTCGCCCATCGCTTCGACGATTTCACCGAGAAGAATTCCGCCTACACGCTTTCGCCCGCAACGATTGCGGTCAATCTCGACAAGGATTTCGAGCCGCTGCACCCTAAGCAGCTGCGCCGCGTCGTGCTCGGCCCCTTTTATTCCGCAGGCATTACGGACAACAATTCGACCGTGACCGAGGTGCTGGCCAAGGTGCGCAAACCGGAAAATGCCTGGCTGCTCACCTGGACCATCCAGGAGGTCTACTCCAAGGGCGAGAAACCCGGCCGCAAGGGCCTGTTTTCGAGCGAGAAGACCACGCAGGAATTCTTTATCAACACCGACGATCTCGAAGCCGCGCGCCAGGGTGTGTCGAGCTACGAGAACCACGCCCTGATCCCGCACGAAGCCTATCAAGCACTCTACGCCGCCGGCGAAGCTCAAAAGATCTTTTCCGGCTACAAGGTTCACATCCTGTCAAATGGGCAGGTGATTTCAGATGTCTGACCGTCACATCGCGGAGCATCCTTCATGGACACCGGCCTGACCACCATTCCGGAAGCGGCTATCGAAAAGCACCGCGCAACCGCGCAAAGCTTCATCACTCGCGTCGTCGTGCTGGAGGATCCTTCACGCGAATCCGGCACCGCGCTTGCCGGCACCAACCGCCGCTTCGTCTCCACCGTCTCGGTCGGCTCGGTGCGCCGTACCCGCGAGGTCGAGCTTACCAAGACCGTCGCCGCGATCCATCCCGACGACCAGTTGATGAGCATCCCGCAGCACACGCTGCTGTTCCGCGCCCGCCGCGGCCTGGCGATTGCGCTCGCCATCTCCGACGTCTTCGCCGAGGGCTCCGACCTCGAAAGCCTCCAGGCCAAGAACACCCGCGCGCCTCTTGAGGGCGATGAGGCGGCGACCTTCAAGAAGCTTCTGTCAGCCTCGGCTTACGTTTCAGCCTTCAGCCTCGCCTCTTACCTGTTCCAGCTGATCGACAGCGACGGCGAGGCTCCCAACGATATCCCCGAACCGGACTTCCTGTTCGACACGCCGCAGGACGCGGTGAAGTCGATCGTCGCCGGGTTGGACAAGGCGATTGCAGGCTCCAAGGACGATGGCGACCTGACGACGCGCGCGCGAGCTTTTGCACGGGTCGCCATTGATGGGCTGCTGGCCCGCAAAGGCCGCTTCGACGGCATCGGTCCGTTCGAGAACGCCCATATCCGCATCGACGCCGACGATTTCACCCTCGACGGCTTCGACGTCGCGCCCGGCAAGCGTTCGAAACCGCTGGTGATGACCTTCAAGAAGCCCGAAGAGGTCGTCGGCAACCACATCGCCAAATACCAGTCGGTCAAGCTCGCCAAGATGCTGATGGCCTATGATTTCGAGCGCGAGCTGAACCCGTTCGTCGAGCTCGGCGGCTTCCTCTTCACCTTCATCGGCGATGGCGCGCCGGGCACCGGCAAGACGACGCTGATCCAGATGATCGCCGGCCTCGTCAACAATTATTGCCAGGTTGCCGGCTATCCCTTCGCCTATGAGAATTTCGGCGTCGACCAGATCTCGTCCTACCAAGGCAAATCCGGCCAGAATTGCCGCCAGTTCATCAACAATGTCTTGAACCCACGTGTCATCGGTTTCGGCACCGTCGACGACATCGACCAGGTGGCGGCCCGCCGCTCCGACGACCGCGCCTCGGCCGGCCAACAGGAAATCACCGGCGTCTTGATGGACGCCTTTGCCGGCGCCGGCACGGTGGTGCGCGGCAATTGCTCGTTCGGCATGTTTTCCAACTATCCCGAAAATGTCGACGATGCGCTGCGCCAGCGCGCCGGGGCCCGCTGGCTGGTCGACGGCCCACAGAGCCGCGACGACTATATCGACATCTTCGTCCTGCTTGCCGGCAAGAACCACAAGATCCCACTCGGCGACCACAAGCTCTACGCCGCGCAGGAGATCCAGCGCGCGGTGACCGAAGCCTATGCGGAGCACGAGAAGCCTCAGGAAGACGGGCTGATGAAGGTCTATGAGCGCTACATGAAGGAGAATGGCGCGCCGAAATCGATGGCCGACATCGGCACCTATCTGCACCTGATCAAGGATGCCGAGCCGCGCTTCACCGGCCGAGCCATCAAGAACGTCACCGACGCCATCAAGATGCGCGCCATGGACATCGAGCTGCCCGACGACTGGTTCGAGAAGCCGGAAGCCTTCATGCACAAGGGCTACGACGAGAAGAAAGCCATGATCGAGGAACTGCGTGGGCCGTTCTCGATGGACATGGTCATGCAGGAGATCAACCGCTACGCCGACTCGGAGTTCCGCTATTCCGACAAATCCGACGACGCCGCGGTGGAGAAGCTGCTGCGCGACGCACGCCTGCGCGAACGGGCGGGGCGCGAGATGGAGGAGATGAAGAAGAAGGGGCTGTGGAATGCGTGAGCTTCCTTCGCTGCCCGCGGGTGCTGAAAGGCTTGGCGCTAACGCTGACGCCCCCCTCTCCCCGTCCTTCACGGGGCGAGGGCAAGGGTGAGGGGCGGCGCATGCGTGGACCAGAGATCGCTACGACCATACTGGCGCTATCGAACAGCGCCTCGATCGGCACATCCGGACCCATGATCTTCGATTTATTGCCGCCAATGGCCATGGGGAGACATGTCCTTGAATGCTAGCGCTGCCCCTCACCCTTACCCTCTCCCCGTGAAGAACGGGGAGAGGGAGGCGTCAGCGTTGGCGCTTCGCCACAACAGGCAACGCCGCTCGGAACGTTCTGCATGAGCCACGCCAAAAAGCCCGACCTTCTCCGCGACAATGAGCTGATCTACGGCCGCTTGCTCACCGTCGACGAGCCGCACCTCATCCAGCGTTACAACAAGGCGCTTGTCGCCTTCGGCCTCAAACCGACCAAGCTGACGAGCTTCCAGATCGACCGCACCGGCTTCTCGCCCGAAGTGGCCGAGGAATGCGGCGATTACGATTATCTCGACCCCAACGAGGTCAACCGCCGCTTCATCATCCTGACGCCGTCGCAGATCGATCTGCCGGTGGTGCACACCGCCTTTTCCAACACCTCGCAGCTGATGTTCGAGTTCATGTCCAAGAACCAGCGCGCCATCGATGCGCTGACGATCAAGGATGTCATCTACGGGGAGATCGAGGATTCCGTTCCCCTGGTCAACGACATCGAGGATCTGCTGTCGATCAGCCAGGTCGAGTTCAGGGTGCTTTCGGCCGAGGACGTGCTGGGCAAGGCCGCCGAACTCGGCAAGCTGGTCGACCGGCTGAAGCAGGAGCCCGATGCCTGGCGCGACAACACCATGCTGAGCCGTATGGTGGAGCTGGCGAAGGTCTGCGGCGATATCCGTGAGAATGCGCTGGTGCCCGACCAGGTGATCTTCCGCCACAACGCCTACTGGACCAGCCATTTCGGCGGCGTCTACGTCTTCGTCGATCCTGATATGACCACCGTCATCGGCGACCCGGCCGCCCCCGGCTTTCGCCGTTCGCGGCCCTGGCAGGTCAGCTATCTCTCGATCAACGATGCCGACAAGGTGTTCAAGTTCCTGGCCAGCACCGGCCGCATCGAACTGCCGCGCGCGTCATGGGTCGAAAGCTCGGGCTATCTCGAGCATCGCGCCGAGATGGTGGTGCGCGCTCTCATCCGCGACACAGAGCCGAACCGCAATTTGACCGAGGTCGACAAGGTCTGGCTGCAGACCTGGATCCATGGCCATGCCGATCTGATCACCAAGGACGGCAATTTCCCCTTTCTCAACGCCGCCAAGCGTGAGATCGCCCAGCTCGGCCATCTCAAGATCGAGGATGTGTTTCCGCAACAGCGCTTCCTGGTCGTGCGTGGCAAGCCCGACCATCCCGACGCCTGGCTGACCAACCAGCTGATCTCGGATTTCGTGCCGCAGGACTTTGTCTCGCGTTACGTCTTCAACAAGCCGGGCTTCTACAAGGACTATGACGGCTACAGCGACGCCTGGCGGTCGCATGTTGTGGACGTTCTGAAAACCACATATTTGAAAGACAAAGTGGCGTTTCGCACGCGCCTTTACGGCCTGACTGACTGAGGGGTGAACGAGAGCCATGCTTGATCCGATCGTGAATTTCTTCACCCGCATCTTCCAATGGATAGGCCGCGGCATCGGCCTCGTCATCGGCGCGATCCTGTGGCCGTTCCTCTGGGCTGGGCGCTGGTATACGCAGCGCGGCTGGATCCTGAAGGCTGTGGTCGGCCTCGCGCTTCTGGTGTTGATCGGCCTCTACGCCAATTTCTTCTACGCCACCCAGTGGTGGAACAAGTTCGATCCCAACTACGTCGACAAATACACCTTCGAGAACCGCAACATTTCCGCCGGCGAACAGGTCGCGGCCGGCGCCGGCACCGACACCGCCAAGACCTGCGGCAATTCGGGCATCGCCCAGGTGGCGGCCGACCTGACGGACTTCAACGTCAACCAGAATGCCTGGATCTCGTCGATGATCCTCTACAAACTCGGCCTGTTCGGCATCGACTGGGACAACACGCCGTTCATGGACAACAAGGCCTCGTTCCAGCGCGGCATCAACCAGGCGGTGCGGCGCACCGCCACCGAGCTTGCCGACAATCTCGGCCGTGTCCGCACCACATCGCAGATCGACGGCGACCTGCAGGATGCGCGCGGCAATCTGCAGTTCGACGAGGAGACCTGGTATTTCGGCCTCAACCCGTTCGGCCCCAAGACGCCGACGCCGAGCTATTATCGCGATGCCGTCACCAAGCTGCGCTCCTTCAACGCCCGCCTCGGCAGCTGCCAGGCGACGTTCGATGCCCGCGCCGACAATCTGAAGCAGTATATCGACCGCATCTCTTCCGACATCGGTTCGACATCGGCGATCCTCAAGGAGCGCGCCGAAAACCATAACAATGGCTGGTTCGACTTCCGCGCCGACGACCGCTTCTGGTTCGCCTATGGCCAGCTCTATGCCTATTACGGCCTGATGAAGGGCGCCCAGGCCGACTTCGAGGACGTCATCAAGGAAAAGCATCTCGGCAATCTGTGGGACACGATGGATGCGCAATTCGTCTCGGCCCTGCGCATCCAGCCCTTCATCATCGCCAATGGCCGCGAGGATGGCTGGATCATGCCGACGCACCTGACGACGATGGGTTTCTACGTGCTTCGCGTGCGCTCCAACATGGTCGAGATCAGCAACGTCCTGACTCAGTAGCGTTCACTGCTTTCCCGGCGAGCGATGGCGAATTTGCGCCGTCGCCTCTGTCGCATTCCGTGCATTGGGCGGCTGTTTTGAGACGGCGGAACGTCGCGTCCTCTGGCTTCTATACGGCGCGGCAACGGAGCCAGGAAGAACCGGCGACAGGTCGGCCGGCCGCGGAGACACTTTCTTCATAGGAAACATAGTTGCATGCAAGTTGACGCCGCGGGAGCGACAGGGTTAGAACATGCCCGCGCCCGGGTTCAACATGCCTGCGAGTGAGATCAAACCCGTCCCCTCCACCGTCCAATCCGAAGGAAAGCCGTCATGGCCGAAGTGAAGTCCGACATCGAGATCGCGCGCGGCGCCAAGAAAAAGCAAATCCAGGAGATCGGCGCCAAGATCGGCATCCCGACCGAGCACCTTTTGCCCTACGGCCACGACAAGGCGAAGATTTCGGCCGAATTCATCAAATCGGTGAAGGGCAACAAGGACGGCAAGCTGATCCTCGTCACCGCCATCAACCCGACGCCGGCCGGCGAAGGCAAGACGACCACCACCGTCGGCCTTGGTGACGGTCTGAACCGCATCGGCAAGAAGGCGATCGTCTGCATCCGCGAGGCTTCGCTCGGCCCGAATTTCGGCGTCAAGGGCGGTGCCGCCGGCGGCGGATACGCGCAGGTCGTGCCGATGGAGGACATGAACCTCCACTTCACCGGCGACTTCCACGCCATCACCACGGCGCACAATCTTTTGTCGGCGCTGATCGACAACCACATCTACTGGGGCAATGAGCTCGGCATCGACACCCGCCGCGTCGCCTGGCGCCGCGTCATGGACATGAACGACCGGGCGCTGCGCGAAATCATCTGCTCGCTCGGCGGCGTCGCCAACGGTTATCCGCGCGAGGCAGGCTTTGACATCACCGTCGCCTCTGAAGTGATGGCGATCTTGTGCCTTTCCACCGACCTCAAGGATCTGGAAAAGCGCCTCGGCGACATCATCGTCGCCTACCGCCGCGACAAGAGCCCGGTCTATGCCCGCGACTTGAAGGCCGACGGCGCCATGGCGGTGCTGCTGAAGGACGCCATGCAGCCAAACCTGGTGCAGACGCTGGAGAACAACCCTGCCTTCGTGCATGGCGGCCCGTTCGCCAACATCGCGCATGGCTGCAACTCGGTGGTCGCCACCACCACGGCGCTGAAGCTCGCCGACTACGTCGTCACCGAAGCCGGCTTCGGCGCCGACCTCGGAGCCGAAAAATTCTTCGACATCAAGTGCCGCAAGGCGGGTTTGAAGCCGGCGGCTGCCGTCATCGTCGCCACCGTGCGCGCCATGAAGATGAATGGCGGCGTCAAGAAGGAAGACCTCGGCAAGGAAAACATCGAGGCAGTCAAGAAGGGCTGCCTCAATCTGGGCCGCCACATCGAGAATGTGAAACAGTTCGGCGTGCCTGCGATCGTGGCGATCAATCATTTCACCACCGATACCGAGGTGGAAATCCAGGCGATGAAGGATTTCGTCGCCTCGCTCGGCGCCGAGGCGATCCTGTGCAAGCATTGGGCCAATGGCTCTGCCGGCATTGAGGAGTTGGCGCGCAAGGTCGTCGAGATCGCCGAATCCGGCGCCTCGCAGTTCGCGCCGCTCTATCCCGACGCAATGCCGCTGTTCGAGAAGATCAACACCATCGTCCAGCGCATCTATCGCGGCGACGAGGCGATCGCCGACAAGTCGGTGCGCGACCAGCTGCATGCCTGGGAGCAGGCCGGCTACGGGCACCTGCCGGTCTGCATGGCCAAGACCCAATATTCCTTCTCGACCGACCCGAACCTGCGCGGCGCGCCGACCGGGCACACCGTGCCGGTACGCGAGGTCAGGCTTTCGGCGGGCGCCGGCTTCGTCGTCGTCATCTGCGGTGAGGTCATGACCATGCCCGGCCTGCCCAAGGCGCCGTCCTCGGAAAAAATCTTCCTCAACGAGATCGGCCAGATCGAAGGCCTGTTTTGAAAATTTCGAGATCGTTGCGAGATCCAAGAAGGGCGGCCACTGGCCGTCCTTTTGCTTTTCGGGGACAGATTTGCCTATGCAGCGTTGCGCGCCAGCGCGCGCTGGTTGGACGCATAGGGCGTGTCGCGTTCGGGCAAAGCACCGGTCTTCAGGCAATCGATCCATTCGGCGGTCTTGAGCACGGCCGCAAAGCGCGACTGCAGGATGATGGACACCACGCGGTGGATCTCCTCGGCCGAGGCGTAGCCGGCGCCGTTGGCGTAAGGCAGCGAACCGGTGGCGTCGGACAGGAACTCGACCGCAAAGCCGACATGCGCGGCGTGGATGATGGTCGACAGGTCGCAATTATGCGTCATGTAGCCGATCACCGTTATCGTATCGATGGTATTGGCGCGCAGCCACGCCTCGAGGTCGGTGCCGGCAAAGGCGCTAGGCAGTGACTTCTCGACATAGTGGTCGCGGCTTCGCCGGGCGATCTCGGGATGCAGGTCGCCGCCATGGCTGCCCTTGGCGAAGACTGGCGAGGTCTCGGGCGCCATCTGCTTGACGACCACCACCTTCACGCCGGCCACAGCGGCGGCATCCATGGCGCGCGCGACATTGACGACGCTGTCGCGGAACGGCGGATACTGGATGGCGAGGTTGCCGCCGTCATAGTCGTTCTGGACATCGATGACGATGAGCGCGCGGCGCGGGGTGTTGGCGGACATGGTGTTTTCCTCTCAGGCTTGAATGGGCCAGGTCGAAAATAGACGGATCGCCCGACTGCCAAAAGTGGCCCGATTGACATCATTCGAAAGAATTGGGACAATTCGCTTTTCGCTTGCTGGAAACACGCATGGCCGACCCGATCATTGCCGTTCTCGCCTTTGACGGCATCAGCCCGTTCCACCTCTCCGTGCCGTGCGTGGTGTTCGGCACCGACCGCACCAAGCTTGGCTTGCCGCGTTTCGACTTTCGCGTCTGCGCGCTCGACGATGGAGCGATCCACACCGATGCCGGGCTGACCATCGCGGTGCCGTATGGCCTTTCCGCATTCGACGATGCCGACATCGTCATCGTTCCGAGCTGGAAGGATCTCGAGGCCCCACTTCCGCCGCCGCTCCTGGCAGCGCTCACCCACGCGCACCGGCGCGGTGCGCTGATCGTCGGCCTCTGTCTCGGCACCTTCGCCATTGCCGCCGCCGGGCTGCTTGCGGGCCGGCGTGCGACGACACATTGGGCCTCCACCGACCGGCTGCAAACATTATACCCGGACATCGAAGTCGACGCCGACGTGCTCTATGTCGACGACGGCGACATCGTCACCTCGGCCGGCGTCGCCGCCGGGCTCGATTGCTGCCTGCACATTGTGCGCGCCCGCTATGGCGCAGAGGTAGCGCTGCGGCTGGCCAGGCACATCGTGCTGTCGCCGCACCGGCAGGGTGGGCAAGCGCAGTTCATCGAGCGCCCGCTGGCGAAAACCCCGGCCACCGACCGCTTCACCCTGGCGCTCGACACGGTGCGGGCAACGCTCGGACAAACGCACAACCTCGACCGCGTCGCGGAGGCCGCGGGCCTGACCCGGCGCACTTTCACCCGCCGTTTCCAGAAATCGATCGGCACCAGCTTTGGCGAATGGTTGGCCGGCCAACGCATCGAACTGGCGCAACGGCTGCTGGAGGCGACGGAAAAATCGATGGACATGGTGGCCTTCGAAGCCGGCTTCGGCAGCGCCACCTCGCTGCGCCAGCATTTCGCCGCACGGCTCAAGACGTCACCGGCCCAATACCGGCGTGAATTCTCGCGGCGAGCCGGTCCGGACGAGCGTATGGCACGCACGGCTTCATACTGACCGCCCACGACGAGTTCAGCCCCGCTTGACCGCCCGCGCCGGATTGCCGACCACCGTGGTGTTGTCAGGGACGTCGCGCGTCACCACCGCGCCGGCGCCGACTATGGCGCCATCGCCGATGCTGATGCCGCCGAGGATGATGGCGCTGCCGCCGATCCAGGCGTCATTGCCGATGGTGACCGGCCGGGCAATCTCCAGTCCCGACTGACGGCCCGCGGCCTCCTTGTGGTGCTCGGCGCAGTAGATCTGCACATTGGGGCCGAGAAGCGTCCGCCTGCCGATACGCACCGGCGCGGGGTCGAGGATGGTGCAGCCGGCATTGAGGAAGGCGCCGTCGCCGAGATGGATGTTGAAACCGTAGGCGCAGTGGAAAGGCGCCTCGATCCGGGAGCCTGCGCCCGCGCTGCCGAGCAGCGCCAATAGCGTCGGGCCGATATTGCCGCGTTGCTGGGGCGGCAGCGCGTTGTGCTCGAACACCGCATCGCGCGCGATCACGCGGAGCGCCTCCAGTTCGTCGTCGATGCAGGTGTACCATTCGCCTGCAATCATCCTTGTGCGTTCGCTTCCGGCCATCACAGCGACTCCGTCCCTTCGTCGTGTTCGACTGTTTACCAAAGTACAATGCTCACTGATGGAAGAAGCACCATCGCCTACTCTCGTCAAACGCAGGACCTATGCTAGCTTGCCCTCGGGGGCCAGTCCCGGGCCTGCTTTCGAGGGGATCTAAATGCTCTATTTGCTTGCACTTCTGATCGGCGTCATTGCCGGTCTTCGCGCCATGACCGCGCCGGCCGCGATCGCCTGGGGCGCGTATCTCGGCTGGCTGCCGGTGGCCGGCACCTGGGCAAGTTTCATGGGCCATTGGGCCGCCGTCGGTATCTTCACCATCCTCGCCATCGTCGAACTGGTCACCGACCAGCTGCCCTCGACGCCGAGCCGCAAGGTGCCGCAGCAATTCGGCGCCCGCATCCTGCTTGGCGCCTTCAGCGGCGCGGTGATCGGCGCCACCGCCGGTTCCACCATTGCCGGCCTGATTGCCGGCGCCATCAGCGCCGTCATCGGCACCTATGGCGGCGCCGAAGCGCGCGGCCGGTTGGCCGCCGCATTCGGCAAGGATTTGCCTGCCGCCCTCATCGAGGACGCGGTGGCGATCATCGGCGGCCTGCTGATCGTGGCGGCGGTGGTATGACTGCCCAAGCCTCAGACGCCAAGACATACGACGCCATCATCATCGGCGCCGGACAGGCCGGCCCTCCTCTCGCCGGCCGGCTGACGTCAGCCGGCATGAGCGTGGCGCTGATCGAGCGCAAGCTGGTCGGCGGCACCTGCGTCAACACCGGCTGCATGCCGACCAAGACCATGGTCGCCAGCGCCTATGCCGCGCATCTGGCGCGGCGTGCCGCGGACTATGGCGTGACGTTCTCAGGCCCTGTCGGCGTGGACTACAAGAGGATCAAGGCGCGCAAGGACAAGGTCACCAATGACTCCCGCACCAATCTGGAGACCTGGATCGCCGGCATGAAGGGCTGCACGCTCTATCGCGGCCATGCCCGCTTCGAATCCGCCAACACGGTGCGCGTCGGCGACGAGCTTCTGACTGCCGAAAAGATCTTCCTCAACACCGGCGGCCGCGCCTCGGTGCCCGACCTGCCCGGCGTCAACGACGTCGACTACCTCACCAACTCCTCAATGATGGACCTCGAAATTCTGCCGCGCCACCTCGTCATCGTCGGCGGCAGCTATATCTCGCTCGAATTCGCGCAGATGTTCCGCCGCTTCGGTTCGGAAGTCACCGTCATCGAGAAGAGCCCGCGCCTGACCGGCCGCGAGGACGACGACGTCTCAGCGGCCATCCTGTCGGTCCTCGAGAATGAAGGCGTAGCGGTCCATGTCGGCGCCGACAACATCGGCTTTGCCCAACAGGGCGAGGACATCGCCGTGACCTTCTCGTACGGCAAGCCGCCGGCTGTCGGCTCGCACGTGCTCCTGGCGCTCGGCCGCACCCCCAACACCGACGATCTCGGTCTCGACAAGGCCGGTGTCGCGGTCGACCTGCGCGGCTTCGTCACCGTCGACGACCAGTTGCGCACCAGCGTGCCCGGCGTCTGGGCGATGGGCGACTGCAACGGCAAGGGCGCCTTCACCCACACCTCCTACAACGATCACGAGATCGTCGCCGCCAATCTGCTCGACGACGATCCGCGCAAGGTCAGCGACCGCATCGAGGCCTATGCGCTCTACATCGATCCGCCGCTCGGCCGCTGCGGCATGACCGAGGCTGCGGTGAAGAAATCCGGCCGCAAGGCGCTGGTCGGCCAGCGGCCAATGACCCGCGTCGGCCGCGCCATCGAAAAGGGCGAGACGCAAGGTTTCATGAAGATCCTGGTCGATGCCGACACCAGGCAAATCCTCGGCTGCTCCGTGCTCGGCCCCGGCGGCGACGAGGCGGTGCACTGCGTGCTCGACCTGATGTACGCCAAGGCGCCGGTCGATACGCTGGCGCGCGCCGTGCATATCCACCCCAACGTCTCGGAGCTGTTGCCAACCATCGCCCAGGAGCTGAAGCCGCTCGCCTGATATGACTCCGCGTCAAGCTCAGCGCTTTCTGCATTGGTGCGTTGCAGCAATGTGCATTGCGCGCGGCAAGGCTTCTCGTTCAGTCTGAATTGAACCGATTCAGTCTGGATTTTCCATGCCTTTGCCGATCCTTGCGCTTGCCATTGCGTCCTTCTGCATCGGCACCACCGAATTCGTCATCATGGGCCTGTTGCCGGAGGTTGCGGCCGATCTCGGCGTGTCGATCCCCTCGGCCGGCCTGCTGGTCACCGGCTATGCGCTGGGCGTCGTCTTCGGCGCACCCATCGTCGCCATGGCCACCGCGCATCTGCCTCGCAAGCCAGTGCTGGTCACGCTGACGGCGATGTTCGTCGTCGGCAATCTGCTCTGCGCCATTGCGCCCAATTACTGGCTTCTGATGGCCGCGCGCGTCTTCACCGCGTTTGGTCATGGCGCCTTTTTCGGCATTGGTTCCGTCGTTGCCGCCAGCCTGGTGCCGCGCAACAAGCGCGCCAGCGCCATGGCGATGATGTTCGCGGGATTGACGCTCTCCAACATTCTCGGCGTTCCTGCCGGCACCGCGCTTGGCGAAGCCTTCGGCTGGCGCTCCACCTTCTTTGCCGTCGTCGGCATCGGCCTGATCTCTGTTGCCGCCATCGCCTGGCTGGTGCCATCCAATGTCGTCGAACCGAGCGGCGGCGGCCTGCGCAGCGAACTGCGCGTGCTGGGCAAGCTGCAGGTCTGGCTCGCCATGCTGATCGCCTCGCTGGCCTCGGCCAGCCTGTTTGCCGTCTTCACCTACATCAAGCCCTACCTTACCGATGTTCCCGGCCTGTCGACCTCCGCGGTCACCTGGGTCCTGCTGCTGTTCGGCGCCGGCATGACCATAGGCAACATCATCGGCGGCCGGCTGGCCGACTGGAAATTGATGCCGACGGTCATCGGCACGCTGCTTTTGATGGCAGTTCTGTTTGTCGGCTTCATGCAGTTCGGCGCTATCGCCAGCGTCGCCATCGGCGTCGTCTTCTTGTGGGGACTGCTGATCTTCGTCGTCGTGCCGCCGCTGCAGATCCGCGTCGTCGAAGCGGCTTCGGAAGGGCCGAACCTCGCCGCCACGCTCAACCAGGGCGCATTCAATATCGGCAATGCCAGCGGCGCCTGGATCGGCGGCGTGGCTCTGTCGGCCGGCGTTTCCTATGCTCATTTGCCGCTGGTCGGCGCGGTGCTGGCCCTGCTGGCGGTCAGCGTAGCCGTTGTCTCGCAGGCGCTCGAAGGATCGGCGCCGATAGCGACGGTTCCGGCCGCCGCCGAATAATTCCATTGCGCCCATGGCGGCTCGAACTGTACCAATCGACAGCCCTTCGGCAAACGTGCATGTGTTCTGCCTCTTATCCTGGAGGCATCCCATGCAGAAATCGATCGAACGCATCGCCGGCGACACCGAAGGCGTTTCCTACGAATTCCCGGTGTTCCGCTTCGCCGGCGCCGACGCGGCAGCACCTTCGGCCTATCTGCAGGCAGCACTCCACGCCGGTGAATTGCCTGGTGTCGTCGCCATCGACGCCTTGATGCCGGCGCTGAACAAAGCCGAAGCCGAAGGCCGCATCAAGGGCAACATCACGGTCGTGCCCTGGGCCAATCCGATCGGCCGCGCGCAATATCATTTCGGCGAGCACCAGGGCCGCTTCCATCTCGGCACCCGCAACAATTTCAACCGCGGCTTTCCACTGCTCGCCGCGCCCGACGCCAAGCTATTGCCCGACACCACGCTTGGCACCCCCGACCAGCGATTGAAGACCCGTCTGGTGCAGCTGTCGCTCGGCCACGACATCGTGCTCGACCTGCATTGCGACGACGAGGGCCTTGCCTATCTCTACGTCCACGCCAGCCTGTGGCCGGCAATGGCCGATTGCGCCGCCGCCATGGGTATCGACGCCGTGGTGTTGTGGAGCGAGGACACGGACGGCACCTTCGAGGGCGCCACGATCATGCCCTACCAGAACGTCCCCGCCAACGTGGCGAAGCTCGACCGCCGCGTTGCCACCACGGTAGAATACCGTGGCATGCTGGATGTTGACGGCGCGCTGGCAAGTTCCGATGCCGAAGGCCTTTACCGGCTGCTGGCGGCGCGCGGCGTCATCGCCGATACCGCCCTTCCCGCACCCGGCGCGTTCAAGGGCCTCGTCGCGCCGCTGGAGAACATCGACATGATGCCGGCGCCCCGGGCCGGCGCCATCCTCTACGACGTCAAGCCCGGTGACCGAGTCGCCAAGGGCGCGCGCCTCGCCACCATCGTCCACACACCGGGCGAGGCCGGCGGCCGCACCGAAGTGCTGGCGCCGCAGGACGGCGTCATCCTGACCCGCCGCTCGCGCCGCATCATCCGCGCCGGCGAGGATCTCTTGAAGCTGGTCGGCGACAAGAAGAGCGCCGACGCGAGGTCAGGCACGCTGGAGGACTGAGCTAACCCGAAATCGCCAGCCGCGCCTTGGCCTCGAGCCATTCGGCCATCTGCCGGTACGGCACCGGGCCGTGGCTGACACGGGCGACACCAAGCTCGGCCAGGCGCTGGCGCGGCGGCACATGCGCCAGCGCGATGACGTTGACCGGCAGCACGGTGGCCTTGCACAGCGCCTCGATCAGACCCTCGTCGCCGAGCCCCGGCGCAAAGAAGCCGCTCGCTCCTGCCTTTTCATAAGCGTGCGCCCGCTCGATGGCCTGGTCGAGCAGCACGCTGTCATGCACATCCGGCTTGGCCTTGAGGAAAATGTCGGTACGGGCGTTGATAAAGGCGGGAATGCCGGAAGCCTTCACCGCCGCCGCTGCCGCCTCGATGCGCTTCACCTGTATGGCGATGTCGTGCAGACCGGCGCCGCCGACGATCTGGTCCTCGAAATTGAAACCGATGGCGCCGGCCTGCAGGGCACGTGTCACCGTCTGGGCGACAGTCACCGGCTCGACGCCGTAGCCGCCTTCGAGGTCCATGGTCACCGGCAGGTCGACTGCCGCCACGATGCGCTTGATGTTGTCCAGCGCCAGCTCCAGCGGAATTTTCTCGCCATCGGCATAACCAAAAGCAGCCGCGACCGGCCAGCTTCCGGTGGCGATCGCCTTGGCGTCCGCCTTCTCGACGATCTTGGCCGAGCCCGGATCCCAGGCATTGTAGAGAACGATCGGGTTGCCCCTGACGTGGAGCGCATGGAACCTGCGTGCGCGCTCGATCTGCTCGGTCATTGCTGTCTTCCCGTCTTTCCGATGTTGGACGAACAGTCTAGGCAGGACCCCAAGCCTTGGCGATGTGCCATGGGCTGCGGAAGCGGCGGCCACAAACAGGCCTTTCAAACCTGTTGCGCATCCGGCTTTTCGCCGCTATGGATTTCGCCCATGAACATGCGCTCGATCAAGACCGTTTGGTGGTGGGCTCGCTGACAGCGGCCTGTTCGAACGCGTGCGCGTGAAAATAGAGGGTGGCCGCAACGGAATGTCCGGGCGGCCATTTGTTTTTTCAAAGCCATTCCCGGGTCCGTTGCCCCAACAAGCCATATGGAGACGGCAATGACGATGAAGGCTCTGGAAACCGGCGCGGAAAGCTTCGTGACCGCAGGTGGTGTCACCATCACCCGCGAACGCCACGACAAGCCTTACGCCGGTGCGATCGATGCCTATGTCGATGGCTTGAACTCGCGCCGTGGTGCGGTGTTTTCCTCGAATTACGAATATCCGGGCCGCTACACACGCTGGGATACGGCCATCATCGATCCGCCGCTGGTGATTTCCGCGCGTGGCCGCGCCATGCGCATCGAGGCGCTGAATGGCCGTGGCGAAGTGCTGCTGCCGGTGATCGGCAAGACGCTGGCCGGCGTTGCCGAGGTGACGATTGCTGAAACCTCGAAAAAGCTGATCCGCCTCGATGTCGCCAAGCCCGGCCGCGTCTTCACAGAGGAAGAGCGCAGCCGCGTCCCCTCTGTGTTTACTGTGCTGCGCGCCATCACCGCTCTGTTCAAGACCGAGGAAGACGCCAATCTCGGCCTCTACGGCGCTTTCGGCTATGACCTCGCCTTCCAGTTCGATCCGGTCGATTACAAGCTCGAGCGCAAACAGAGCCAGCGCGACCTGGTCCTGTTCCTGCCCGACGAGATCCTGGTCGTCGACCACTATTCGACCAAGGCCTGGACCGACCGTTACGACTATTCCGGCGACGGTTTTTCGACAGAAGGCCTGCCGCGTGACGAGATCGCCGAGCCGTTCAAGACCGCCGACCGCATCCCGCCGCGCGGCGACCATGAGCCTGGCGAATACGCCAATCTGGTGCGCAAGGCGATGGATAGTTTCAAGCGCGGCGACCTGTTCGAGGTCGTGCCCGGGCAGATGTTCTACGAACGCTGCGAGACGCAGCCTTCCGAAATCTCGCGCAAGCTGAAGTCGATCAACCCGTCGCCCTATTCCTTCTTCATCAATCTCGGCGAAAACGAGTATCTGATCGGCGCCTCGCCCGAAATGTTCGTGCGCGTCAACGGCCGCCGCGTAGAGACCTGCCCGATCTCCGGCACCATCAAGCGCGGCGACGACGCCATTTCCGACAGCGAGCAGATCCTGAAGCTGCTCAATTCCAAGAAGGATGAATCCGAGCTGACCATGTGCTCGGACGTCGACCGCAACGACAAGTCCAGGGTCTGCGATCCGGGCTCGGTGCGCGTCATCGGCCGCCGCCAGATCGAGATGTATTCACGCCTGATCCACACCGTCGATCACATCGAAGGGCGCCTGCGCGAAGGCATGGATGCCTTCGACGCCTTCCTGTCGCATGCCTGGGCGGTCACCGTCACCGGCGCGCCGAAACTGTGGGCCATGCGCTTCATCGAGCAGAACGAAAAGAGCCCGCGAGCCTGGTATGGCGGCGCCATCGGCATGGTCAATTTCAACGGCGACATGAACACCGGCCTGACGCTCCGCACCATCCGCATCAAGGACGGCATTGCCGAGGTGCGAGCAGGCGCCACGTTGCTCTTCGACAGCATCCCCGAGGAAGAAGAAGCCGAAACCGAACTGAAGGCATCCGCCATGCTCTCCGCCATTCGCGACGCCAAATTGGGCAATGCCGCAGGCGCCGAACGCACCACCGCGCGCGTCGGCGACGGCGTCAACATCCTGCTCGTCGACCACGAAGACTCCTTTGTCCACACACTGGCCAACTATTTCCGCCAGACCGGTGCCAATGTCTCGACCGTGCGTTCGCCGGTGCCGGAAGAAGTCTTCGAACGGCTGAAGCCCGATCTCGTCGTGCTGTCGCCCGGACCGGGCACGCCGAAGGATTTCGACTGCGCCGCGACCATCAAGAACGCCCGCGCCCGCGACCTGCCGATCTTCGGTGTCTGCCTTGGCCTGCAGGCGCTGGCCGAGGCCTATGGCGGCGAACTCAGGCAGTTGCACGTGCCGATGCACGGCAAGCCGTCGCGCATCCGCGTCTCCAAGCCCGGAATCATCTTCTCCGGCCTGCCCAAGGAAGTGACCGTCGGCCGCTACCACTCGATCTTTGCCGATCCGGTGCGGCTGCCCGACGATTTCATCGTCACCGCCGAGACCGAGGATGGCATCATCATGGCCTTCGAACACCGCAAGGAGCCGATCGCCGCCGTCCAGTTCCATCCGGAATCGATCATGACGCTCGGCCACAATGCCGGCATGCGCATCATCGAAAACATCGTTGCGCATCTGCCGCGCAAGGCCAAGGAAAAGGCCGCTTAGAAACGATGGCGGCAACGGACAACATGGCGGCGATCGCAGCGAAGGCAGCGGCCAGGCAAAGGATCGCCAGCCTTGCCTTCTGGTCGATTGTCATCGCCTGCGTGGTGCTCGCGCTCAAGCTTGCCGCCTGGTACGTCACTGGCTCCGTTGCGCTCTATTCGGATGCGCTGGAGTCGATCGTCAACGTCATAGCCTCGGCCGCCGCCTATTGGGCGGTCCTGGTCAGCTACAAGCCGGCCGACCAGGACCATCCGTTCGGCCACCACAAGGCCGAGTATTTTTCGGCGGTGCTGGAAGGCGTGCTGATCGTGCTCGCCGCGCTTTTGATCCTCAACGAGGTCTGGCGCTCCTGGCAGACGCCGACCCCGCTCGAACAACCCTGGGAGGGCTTGGCGATCAACGGCGTCGCCACCGTCATCAACGCCTTCTGGGCCTGGACGCTGATCCGCGCCGGGCGCAGCGCAAAATCACCGGCGCTGGTCGCCGACGGCCGGCACATCATGACCGATGTCGTGACCTCGGTCGGCGTCTTCGGCGGCCTCGTCGGCGCTATCCTGACCGGTTGGCAGATCCTTGATCCGGCGCTTGCCGTCATCGTCGCGCTCAACATCCTGTGGCAGGGCTGGCACGTCATCGGCTCGTCGATGAACGGGCTGATGGACCGCGCAGTGGACACGACCGAACACATGCACATTCGCGACATCATCTCGGCCAATTGCAAGGGCGCGCTGGAGGTTCATGACCTCAAGACCCGAATCGCCGGCCGCGCCACCTTCATCGAGTTCCACCTGGTCGTCGACGCCGACATGACGGTCGGCGCCAGCCACGTCATTTGCGACCGCATCGAGGACGCGCTGAAGGCTGAAATCCCCTCCGTGCGCGTCACCATCCATGTCGAGCCGGACGACGAGGCGAAGCTGCCGAAAGGCACGACGGCGGTGCCGTTCGCGTGAGGAAAAACTCAGGGCATCATCCTCGGGCGAGGATCTGCCGACCTCGCCGGATCGATTGCGCCATTACCGCCATGTGGGGTAGCCCGCCAATGGCTACATCCAGGCGTTGATTGCCTCCAAATCGGGCAGCGCCTGCTGCTCAAGGGCGCGCCAGCTCGGCCTCGGCAAAAGCGTAGTCAGGCGAACCGTCTAAGTTCGTCAATCCAACTCGGCAAGCGAAGTCCGATCCAAGGTAGCACCCGCTTGCGATCGGCTCATCATGTGTCGGTCGAGATGTCATCCCATTCCTGCCCCATATACCCAATCAGCCAATTGAGCGCGTAATGACGTTCGACAACCACGTCTCGTTCCAATCCTGCCGGCACGGCTTTCCCATTCACCCGCGCATCCATCACAGCCCAATTGTACCGATAGATCAGATCGGCAGCATCGAGAAGCTCGCTTTGCGGGCGCAAATTGGCCCGCTTGAGCAGCCCTTCCGTGTCGAGGTCACGCAACACCGAAACCATACGCGACACATCGCAAGGCTTGTCTGGACGCCCAAGGTTTTTGAAGACTTGCAACGCCCACAACATCACGAAAGCCCCTTCATAGCGCCAGCTAAAATTTGCGCGATCTTGCTCGGTTGCAACGGGGTTACCGACAAACGCTTGCTCTTTGGGCGTAAAAAACCCTTCGGCTCCAAACTGGCTGATCAAGTTGCTTAAAAGATTTCGATCATTGGTCTCCGCTGTGACGGCCACGATCACCAGTGCGATGGCGCGTTTAACCACCTCGTCCTTCGTTCGTCGCCGACTTTCGGCTTCGGTTTCGATCGTCGGCAAATGGTCGATGAACGGCACGCCCTCCTTCTTCAACTGTGCTGTTGAGGCCGCCTTGCGAGCCTCAGCCTCGCCTTCAGCGTTGGCGGAACCGATGAAAGCCAAGGAAGTCAGAAAACCAAGAAAGCTGCGACGCATCATATTCATTTCCAAATGGCTGCTAAAGTGACTAAGGCGCACACGCCGACTGCGGCATGGCCTCCAACCGGTAAACCTTGTCGTCCGACTTCGTCTTGCCATCCGCCGTCTTCGAGCACAAATCGACGATCGCCAGGCTGCTGTTGGGATTGGCGAGCATCATGGTGCCGTTGGCGCCGCGCTTGAGGAAGATTTCCTTTTGCGCGATATCGCAGGAAAAATTGCTCATCTTCGAACTGGCCGCGCAGCGCCATTGATCCGCTTCACCCTGGCAGGAATAGGTCTGCGTGACCTTCGTCCCGTTCTTCCTGGTGGTCACCGAAACGGCGACATCGGAGCCGTCGGGCCAGTTGGCGACATCGCCTGAGGCAAAGGAGGCGAGTTCGACCGGCCCGCGGAAGACCCGGATCGATTGCGTCACCTGGTCGGGATGCGAGGAGAGATGCGCGGCATCGTAGTCTCGCCCGAAACAGAAAGGCTGGTCCGGCTTCAGTCGCTCGCGCAAGGGAGCCCCAAGCGCCGGATCGATCGGGTCGATCTTGGCGAATTCAGCCTGGCAGGTTGCGGCCGGCATCGGGTCGAGGCGGAAATTGTTGTCCTCCGAGCCCAGAGCCTGCCGGTCATATTCGGCTTCGCCCAGTTCGTCTTCCGATCCGGCGTCGAGATAGAGATCGGACGAGACATCGGTAAGGATCAGGCGGCCTTTGTCATCGAGCTTCAGCGACGCCATGGTGCGGTCGCAGTCCATGCCGCAGCGGACCGGACCTGACTTGCCGTCCTCGGACTCGTGATTGCACCAGCCGCCGGCCCATTGCGGCGCCTTGGCGCCGCGCACCGTGGTGGTGAGAAAACCGTTGTAGGAGGTGTCGGCGTTTGCCATCGGCTCTTCGTTCGGATGGCTCACCGGATCATGGCCATAGAGGAAGAAGATCCGCGCCACCTTCTGCTTTGGATGCGCCTTGAGGTGCGCCGCATCATAGACGCGGCCGAAACACGCATCGGCGCCATTCGGGCTGAGTTCGGGTAATTTAAGCGCATCGCCGGCAAGGGCCGAACTTGCAAGCGCGCCGAGCAGCACGCAGCCAAATCCAGCGCTGGCAACAACCTTCCACTTCCTGAACGCCATGTGACCCCTCCTCGCATCGACAGGACGTAACGTCAATTTATGCTAGTATCATGGCCGCAGCCATGCAATTTGCGGTGAGCGCAAGCCGAGAGGATGCCATGCGTCGACGCGACATGTTCCGGGCCAGCCTTGCCGGCGCCGCCGGCCTGTTCGGGCTGAGCCGGGCGGCCGCCGCTGAAGACAGACCGAAGGTCGCCTATCACCTCAGCGACCTCGATAAGGTCAACTTCGTGCTCGGCAACATCAACAACCACTATGAAGGCACCGGCGGCAATGTCGACATCGTGCTGGTCGTGCATGGTCCGGCCCTTGCCGGCTTCAAGTCGAAAGGCATATCGGCGGCGATCTCGGGACGCTTTGCCGGCCTCGTCCAGCAGGGCCTTGAGCCGCATGCCTGCGGCAACACCATGCAAGGCATGGAGATCACGCTTGCCGACCTGCTCGAGGGCTTCCACGCCGCCGACAAGGGCGGTGTCGTCAAGCTCGCCGAACTGCAGCGCCAGGGCTACGCCTATCTCCGGCCCTGAGCCGCCGCGGGCTTGAACGTGAAGGCCATGAGAGCCTACGAAGGGCGGCCAAACATCCCGAAGGAAAGTGCTCATGACCGCGACCACCCTCGTCATCCCCGATCTTGCCGGCAAGGCGGTGCTGGTCACCGGCGCTTCGACCGGCATCGGTGCCGCCCTTGCACTGGCCTACGCCGGCCAGAAATGCCGGGTCGCCCTGCACTACAATTCGAGCCGGGAGGCCGCAGAAACGCTGGCCAAAAACATCCGCGACAGCGGCGGTGAGGTGTTCCTGACACAGGGCGACTTCTCACAGGCAGCCGATGTCGAGCGTGTCGTCGAGGAGAGCGCCGAAACATTCGGGCGGCTCGACGGGCTGATCAACAATGCCGGCGGCATGCTCGGCCGCGTGCCCTATGCGGAGCAGACCGAGGCGCACTACGACGCGGTGATGGACCTCAATGCCCGCTCGGTGCTGACGGCCTCGCGCAAGGCGATGCCATGGCTGAAGAAGCAGGGCGGCTTCATCGTCAACACCTCGTCGATCGCGGCGCGCAATGGCGCTGGCGGCGGCGCCGGGCTGTACGGTTCGGCCAAGGCCTTTGTCTCCAATGTGACGCGCGGCATGGCCAAGGAACTGATCGGCTTCGGCATCCGCGTCAACGCGGTGGCGCCGGGCACCATCGCGACACCCTTCCATGAGCGCTATTCCACCGACGAGCAGATGAAGGGCATGGTCGCCACCATTCCTCAAGGGCGTGCCGGCACGGCCGAAGACTGCGTCGGCGCCTATCTCTTCCTGTCCTCCGATCTCCTGAGTGGTTACATCACCGGCCAGGTGATCGAGGTGAACGGTGGCCAGTTGATGCCGTGAGCCGGCAATTGCATACTGCGTCTCGCAACCATGCATGTCGTGCGCACGTTTGCTGAGGTTGGAAGAAAGGGGAGAGGCAATGTACGGATTGATCGGAAAGATGCGGGCGGCGCGCGGCCAGCGCGACGCGATCATGGATGTGCTGCTAGCCTCGACCGGCGCCATGCCGGGTTGCCTGAGTTATGTCATCGCCCGCGACCCGGCCGATGCCGACGCGATCTGGGTGACCGAAGTGTGGACCGACGCCGCAAGCCACAAGGCTTCGCTGCAGCTGCCGGAGGCCCAGGCAGCGATCGCCAAGGCCCGGCCGATCATCGCCGGCTTCGAATTCCAGGTCGAGACCCATCCGGCCGGCGGTTTCGGCCTGCCCGCCATCAAGAACGAGTGACATCCCAACGCGGGGTCGGGGTCGTGAATTTCGTCCGAGACAGCGTTCGCATTTTTCTCTTCCAGGTCTAAGACCCAAACATGGACTCTTCGCCAGACCAACCGGCCGTCGAACGCATGGCGCGCATGCGTCCGGTTCGGCAGTGGCTGGTGCTGCTGATCGTCTCGCTGCTGTTCGCCGGCGCGCTGGAATACGCCGCACTGCCGGCGGCGCTGCTGATCGGCCCGATGCTGGCGGCGATCCTTGCCGGCACCAATGGCGCCACGGTGCGCGTGCCGCGGCCGCTGTTCGCCGCCGCCCAGGCCTTGGTCGGCTGTCTGGTCGCGGCGTCGATCTCCACCGACATTTTTTCGGTGTTCTACAAGGAATGGCCGCTGGTCCTTGTCGTGGTGCTGGCGACCCTTGCGGCGTCCAGCCTGCTTGGCTGGTTGATCAGCCGCTGGCGCATCCTGCCCGGCACCACCGCGGTCTGGGGCTCGTCGCCGGGTGCTGCCACTGCCATGGTGCTGATGGCCGGTGCCTTCGGCGCCGATCAGCGCCTCGTCGCCTTCATGCAGTATCTGCGCGTCATCTTCGTCTCGATGACGGCAGCACTCGTCGCCAAGATGTGGGTCGACACTTCGGGCATCGAGGTACCAGCCATCGTCTGGTTCCCGCCGATCGAACCGGCAGCCTTTGCCGCCACGCTCGGCGTGGCGCTGGTCGGCGGCCTGCTCGGCCGGTTGTGCCGGCTGCCGTCACCCTTCTTCCTCGGCACCTTCATCATCGGCACCATCGTCCATCTCGGCTTCGGCGTGGCGATGCAATTGCCGCCATGGCTGCTGGCGCTCTCCTATGCGATGGTCGGCTGGTCGATAGGGCTGAATTTTACCCGGGCGATCCTGCGTCATGCGACACGGGCGCTGCCGCAGATCGTCGGCTCTATCGTCGTGCTGATCGCCTTTTGCGGCGGGCTAGCCTGGCTGATCAGCCACGTCCTTGGTATCGATCCGCTGACCGCCTATCTCGCGACCAGCCCCGGCGGCATGGACAGCGTCGCCATCATTGCCGCCGCCGCGCAGAACGTCGACATATCCTTCGTCATGGCCTTGCAGTCGACCCGCTTCCTGGTCGTGCTCATCGCCGGGCCGAGCATAGCGCGGCTGGTGGCGAGAGCCGTCAGGGACTGAGATTCAAATATCCAGGGAAGAGGAAAAGTGCCCATGAAACGTCGTGTGAATGCCGTCGATCTCTCAGGCCGGGTCGCCGTGGTGACCGGCGGCGCGCAAGGCATCGGCCTTGCTGTCGCCCGGCGACTGCTGTCATCGGGCGCCAGCGTCGCCATCTGGGATGTGGACGAGACCGCCATGGCGAAGGCCGTTTCCGAACTCACCCCGCTCGGCCGGGTCGAGGGTTTGCTGTGCGATCAATCGCTGATGGAGGCCGTCGACAGCGCCGCGACCGAAACCGAGCGCTCGCTTGGTCCGGTCGATCTGCTGGTAAACAATGCCGGCATCGCCGGACCGGCAGCGACGGTGGCGGATTATGATCCTGCCGCCTGGCGCCAGATAATCGACATCGACCTCAACGGCGTCTTCTACTGCTGCAAGCGCCTGGTGCCCGGCATGATCGCGCGCAGCTACGGCCGCATCGTCAACATCGCCTCGGTCGCAGGCAAGGAAGGCAATCCGAATGCCGCCGCCTATTCCGCCGCCAAGGCCGGCGTGCTCGCGCTGACAAAATCGCTCGGTAAGGAGTTGGCTGGCCACGACATCGCCGTCAATGCGCTGACCCCATCGCCCGCCCGCACCCGCATCCTCGAACAGCTCACTGAGGCCCAGGTCGCCTACATGCTGGGCAAGGTGCCGCGAGGCCGGTTCGTCGAAGTCGAAGAGGCGGCTGCGATGATCGCCTTCATGCTATCGGACGAAAATTCCTTCACCACCGGCGCAACGTTCGATCTCTCCGGCGGCCGCGCCACCTACTGAGAAGCGCCGCTGTTCCTTGCTGTCGCCGTCGCTGTCGGCCGCGAAGGACTAATTCAAGAGCCGCTCAGCGTCGCGGCAAGCCGGTCGGGAAGAAAGTCGACGAAGGCGCGAACCTTTGGCGACAAATGGCGATTGGACGGCCAAAGCAACCGGAACTGGCCGCGGCCGTCGACATGGTCGTCCAGCACCGTGCGCAGCAGGCCGTCACGCAGCGCCTCGCGGACCAGGAAATCGGGCATCGAGCTGATGCCGAGCCCGGCCATCGTGGCGCCCTTCAGCGCCTCCGTGTTGTTGCAGGTCAGCATCGAGCGGACCTGCGGCTCGGCGCTGCCGCCGATGAACGGCCAGCCTTGCAGCTTGCCGCTGTTGGGAAAGCGGAAGCGGATGCCGTAATGGTTCACGAGATCGTCCGGGCGGCTCGGGTTGCCGTGCTGCTCGATATAGGAGGGTGCCGCACACAACAGCAGCCGGAAGGGTGCAAGCGGCCGCGCCACCAGGCGCGAATCCGGCAGGTCGCCGCTGCGGATCGCGATGTCGACGCCTTCGTCGATGAGGTCGACGATGCGGTCGTTAAAGTCGATGTCGAGTTCGATTTCGGGATAGCGCGCCATGAACTCGGACAGCACCGGGAACAGCAAATGATAGGTCACGATCGGCGTCGAAACGCGCAGCCGCCCATGCGGTGTTTCGCGGCTCCGCGACAGCATCGCCTCGGCATCGTCGATGTCGTCGAGGATGCGCCGCACCCGCTCGTTGAACAGCTTGCCCTCTTCGGTCAGGCCGATGCGGCGCGTGCTGCGCTGAAGCAACCTTACGCCGAGATCCTGCTCGAGCCTGGCGACGCTCTTGCCGACGGCCGATGCCGAGATGCCGAGCGTGCGGCCCGCAGCGATGAAGCTGCCGAACTCAGCCGTGCGGGCAAAGGCCAGGAGCCCATTGAGGCGTTCCATCGGATCTCTCCATTCGAGCGTTTCAGTCCGATATATCTGGAGATTTAACACTATTTTTCTCGAAGTGTCGCGGGCCTATCTTCGCATTACGACCGGCGCAGCAAGTTTGCGGCAGGCCGGCGGATCCTGGTTCAGATAGGAAATCCATGACCTCGAAGACCACAAACGGCGCGGTCGCGCCATGGCTTGTCCTGTTGTCGGTATGCCTTGCCGCCATGACAATGCCCTTGACCTTCACCGGCCCGGCCGTCGCGCTTTCCCGCATTGCGGCCGACCTCGGCGGCAGCCCGATCGCGCTCAACTGGGTGACCAACGCCTTCATGCTGACCTTCGCCGCCACCTTGATGGCATCAGGCGCGCTGGCCGACAATCATGGCCGCAAGCGGCTCTTCCTTGTTGGCCTCGCCACCTATGTGCTGGCATCGCTGGGATCGATGTTTGCCCCTGATATCGTCTGGTTCGATGTGCTCAGGGCTGCGCAAGGGCTCGGCAGTGCCGCCGCCTTTGCCGGCGGCGCCTCCGCTCTTGCCCAGGAATTCGATGGGCCATTGCGGCTGCGCGCCTTCTCCTTCCTCGGCACCAGTTTCGGCATCGGCCTCGCTTTTGGGCCGATAGCGTCGGGCCTGCTCATAGATGCTTTCGGCTGGCGATCGATCTTCGTCTTGGTGGCAGTGCTCGCGATTGCAGCCGCTTTGCTCGGCCTGCGCACCATCAGGGAATCGCGCGATCCGGATGCGACCGGCCTCGACTGGGCGGGAGCCGGCACCTTTACGATCGCGCTGGCATCGCTGACCTACGGCATGCTGCAAGCGCCGCAGAGCGGCTGGACCGATCCCCTGGTGATCGCGCTTCTCGTGGCGGCCGCCCTTTGCTTTGCCGCTTTCGTCGTCGTCGAGCGGCGCGTGCGCCGGCCGATGCTCGATCTCTCGCTGTTCCGCTTTCCCCGCTTCGTCGGCGTCCAGTTCCTGGCGGCCGCTCCCGCCTATGGCTTCGTCGTCCTGCTGGTGCTGTTGCCTATCCGCTTCATCGGCATCGAGGGGATGAGCGAGATCAAGGCGGGGCAGTTGATGATCTGCCTGTCGGGACCGCTGTTGATCCTGCCACTGCTCGCCGGCCAGGTAGCGCGCTGGATCGCTCCGGCAACGATCTGCGGTGTCGGCCTGCTTGTGGCCGCCGGCGGCCTTGTCTGGCTGAGCCTGACACCGCCTGTCGTCGCAGCGCTGGTGGCGCCGCTGATCCTCATCGGCGTCGGCATCGCCTTGCCCTGGGGGCTGATGGACGGACTTGCCGTCGGCGTCGTGCCGAAAGAGCGTGCCGGCATGGCGGTCGGCATCTTCAACACCACCCGCGTCGCTTGCGAAGGCGTGGCGCTGGCGATCGTCATGGCAGTCCTGTCGGGTTTCACGGCAGCCCAACTGGCGGCTCAGGGAACGGCGTCTTCCCTGGATGCAACCGCCGCCGCGCAGCTGCTGGTGACCGGCAACATCGGCGAAGCGGCAGCCCGCTTGCCGGGTGCCGGAGCCACGGTCCTGGTCCAGGCCTATGAGATCGCGTTCGACAGGCTGCTGATCGTGCTGGCGGCAATCACCATCGTCACCGCCCTTGTCGTCTTTCTCGGCTTGCGCCGTGGATCGGCGGTGGAACACGAGACCATTGCTCTGCCGGTTTGCCAGGAAGGGTAGCTGAGCCGCGTCAGGAGATGACGAGGCTCGCTATGCGGTGGCCGTCGAGCACGAAGGTCATGTCACCCTCACCGTTGAAGCCATTGCCTTTCACGGCAATGCGGACGCGGTAGCTGCCCTCGACCTCGGCGATGCGGACAATGCGAAGATTGGACTTCACGCCGATATTATCCGACTGGTTCCAGCGCGCGATCTGCTGGCGGCCTTGGAAGGACCGCCCCCAGTCGGTCAGGGACGCGTCGGCTGTGAACGTGTGGAGAACGGCTTCGCTATCACCCGCATTGGTGGCCTCGATAAAGCGGCGGATAGGTTCGGGTGTGGTCATCAATCGAGCCGGTGCATCAGATCATCATCCAGCCAGCGGCCGAAGAAATAGACCAGCTGTTTGTGCCACCATGGCCAGTCATGACTGACATCGCCGCCCCAATAGTCGACCCAGGCGGGAATGGATTTGTCGCGCAGGATCTGTTCCAGCCTGCGGGTCTCGACCAGCATCCGCTCTTCCCAGGCGCCCTGCCCGCAGCAGAAGATCATCCTCAGCGCCTTCAGCCGGGCAAGCAGTTTTGGGTCTACGATGCCGGGCAGATAGTCGAGCGGCGAATTGTAGAAGATATCGCCTTCCAGCGCCTTGCCGAAGAAGTCGCCCGCCGAATAGACGCCCGACAGCGCGATGACGCCGCTGGCGAGTTCGGGAAAGCGAAAGACGAAATTCGTGGAATGATAACCGCCCATCGAACAGCCGGTGAACAGCGGCTTTAATTTGCGCCCGCCATTGGCTTGCTCAGCGGTCGCCAGAAACTCCGTCAGCGCCTCCTCGCGCACATATCGGAAATAAGCCTCATGGCGACCGATGCGGTGCGCGGCGCCGGCATGCTTGTTGAAGAACGATTCCGAATCGATGCCGTCGACCGCGAACAGCTGGATGCGGCCGGTATCGATGAATTCGGCCAGCGCTCCAACTCCCCCGGAATCCTCGAACTGGTAGAACCGCCCCTGCGACGTCGGGAACACCACCACCGGCCGGCCGGCATGGCCGTAGCGCTTGTATTCCATGTCGCGGCCGAGATTGCCGGAGAAACCCTTGTGATAGGAGATGTCCATCGCGTTCAAGCCTTTTCCGCGTGGATGTAGGCGACGGCCGCGCGCAGTGCTGCTTCTTCTTTCGAGCGCATCTGGTAGGCGTAATTTCCCATGGCGCGGCTGAAAACCTCTTCAATTGGCTGATGATGGACGATCTTGTCGCGATGCGCGGCTATTACGTCCTCATGGCTGTGCAAATAGTCGAGGCGCCGCTTGCGGCTGGCATAGGCGGTGAAATATTTGCCCTCGTAAGGCCCGCCGGCGGCATCCTTCACCACCATGTCCGCCCAGGCCGCGTAGACGTCGATGTCGAACGTGTAGTTGATCGCATCGGTCATCCAGGCGCCGGGCGGCCGCATGTTGACCTCAAGCGCGATGACGCGGTCGTCCTTGGTTTCGAACAGCTCGATGTGGAAGAAGCGCTCGCGCACGTCGAACGCTTTGAGGATCTTGCGGCCGGCTTCTTCGATCGCCGGTCGGACCTTGGGAAAGCAGGTGTAGCTCATGTGGCGGTCCTTGTTGACCACTTCCATGATGCTCTGGTCGTAGCGGTGGCTGGCCGCCAGCACCACCTCGCCGTCACGGTTGACCAGCCCATCGAAGGTCACCACCAGCCCCTCGATGAACTGCTCCATGACGAAGGTCACGTCCTCGGGCTTGTCTCTGAAGAACTGGTCAAGCTCCCTGGCGTTGGAAATCTTGAAGGTGTTCGAGGCGCCGGAACCGGAATCGGGCTTCACCACCACGGGATAGCCGACGCGGCGGATGAAGGTCATGGCACCGGCCCGGTCGGAGCATTTGCGCTGGGCGATGGTGTCGACGCCGCTCTTGCGAAAGAATGCACGCATGCGGCTCTTGCGCTTCAAATTCTTCACGAAATCGAGCTTGGTTCCGTAGATGTTGAAGTCGGTGCGGATGTTGGCCTCCAGCTCCAGCCAATGCTCGTTGAGTGACTCGAAGCGCTCGATCCGGCCCCATTTGTGGATGAAATGACCCATGGCCCGGAACACCGGATCGTAGTCCTCCATGTCGGCGATGCGGTAATATTCCGACAGGGCCACCTTCAGCTTGCCGTCCAGCGCCTCATAAGGCGCATCGCCAATGCCCAGCACCGTAGCGCCGGCCTTTTTCAGCCGGTCGCAGAAATCGGCGCCGTTGGCGGGAAAATGCGGCGAGAAGAAAACAAAATTCACGGATGATCCCTCCGACGGCGAAGCATTGCGGGCTCGGCTACACGCAAGTCTGGCGCATTTGCCGCGCATGGGGAAGAGTGCTCGCGAGTGGTGGAATGGCAGCCCACTTGCCTGTCCATGGCGGCTCCTGTATGAACCCCGCCATGAACACGCGCGTCTCCTCCGTCGCTTCCCGTCCGACCGGCTTTGCCGGCGAGACCGTGCGCGCGCTGGCATCGACCCTGCTTCTTCTCGGCCTTATCGGCGATCGCCGGGTTCGCTGAAGGAGCGCCCGGCGGTCGAACCGCCGCTTACGCGCACGCTCCTTGGCCAGTTCAGAAATTGGCAATTCACATCAAGCGAACGAAAATCTGATAAGGCGCTGCTCGCCCTGGAATCCGTCCGAAGACCGATCCGCGAGCCGCCGGGAGAACAAGACGATGAACGCACGAGAAGACATCCGCGCCGGCGAAGCCGAAAGCGTAAAACGCGCGGCCGGCCACATGCCGGGCGCGGCCCGAAAATACCAGCCCTACCCGACGGTCGGTCTCACCGACCGCACCTGGCCCAACAAGGTCATCGACAAGGCACCGGTCTGGTGCTCGGTCGATTTGCGCGACGGCAACCAGGCGCTGATCGATCCGATGGGTCATGAGCGCAAGGCGCGCATGTTCGCCCTGCTGCTCGACATGGGTTTCAAGGAGATCGAGATCGGTTTCCCCTCGGCCTCGCAGACCGATTTCGATTTCGCCCGCTGGTGCATCGAGGAAGGCAATGTGCCGGCTGATGTTTCGCTACAGGTGCTGGTGCAGTGCCGTCCCGAACTCATCACCCGCACCTTCGAATCTCTGAAGGGCGCCACCAACCCGATCGTGCATTTCTACAATTCGACCAGCGAGTTGCAGCGTCGCGTCGTCTTCGAGAAGGATGTCGGCGGTATCAAGCGCATCGCCACCGACGCGGCCAAGATGATCACCGACATGGCGGCCAAAGCCGGCGGCGGTTATCGCTTCGAATATTCGCCCGAAAGCTTTACCGGCACCGAGCTCGAAGTCGCGCTGGAGATATGCAACGCCGTCACCGAGATCGTGAAGCCGACAGCCGACAACAGACTGATCATCAACCTGCCGTCGACGGTCGAGATGTCGACGCCCAACATCTATGCCGACCGGATCGAATGGATGTGCCGCAACCTGGACGACCGCGAGAACCTGCTGATCTCGCTGCACCCCCACAACGATCGCGGCACCGGCATCGCCACCACCGAGCTCGGCCTGATGGCGGGTGCGGACCGCGTCGAAGGCACGCTGTTCGGCAATGGCGAGCGCACCGGCAATGTCGACATCGTGACGCTGGCGCTCAACATGTACACGCAAGGGGTCGATCCCCATCTGGATTGCTCCGACATCAACCGGATGAAGGACGTCTACGAATATTCCAACCAGCTGAAGATCTCCGAGCGCCATCCCTATGTCGGCGAACTCGTCTACACCGCCTTTTCCGGCTCGCACCAGGACGCCATCAACAAGGGCATGAAGGCCTTGAAGAAGGCCAACACGCCGGTCTGGGAAGTGCCGTATCTGCCGATCGATCCGGCCGATGTCGGACGCAGCTACGAGGCGATCATCCGCATCAACTCGCAGTCGGGCAAAGGCGGCATCGCCTATGTGCTGCAGGCCGATTACGGCCTCAATCTGCCGCGCAACCTGCAGATCGAGTTCAGCCAGGAGATCCAGGCGATCACCGACGCCGAAGGCAAGGAAGTGCCGGCAAAACGCATCCATGACCGCTTTATCGAAACCTATGTCGACCAGCCCGGCGCACGACTGAAGTTCCTCGACCATCACACCTATCCCGATACCGAGAAAAAGGGCCGGCGCGTGGTCGAGGCGGTGATCCTCGACAACGGCAAGGAGACGACAATCGCCGGCTCCGGCACCGGCCCGATCGACGGCTTCGTCGATGCGCTGTCGCGTCATGTTGGCGTCGACATGTCGGTGCTTGATTATTCCGAACATTCGCTCCAGCGCGGCTCGAACGCCTCGGCGATTTCCTATGTCGAGATGGAATATCCCGGCGGCAAGCTGTTCGGCGCCGGCATCAACACCAACATCGTCGCCGCCTCGCTGGAAGCCGTTGTTTCGGCCGCCAACCGGATAATCGGCCGCAAGGCCGGCTGATATTTTCCCGGGCGCCGAATGTCCGCGGCGCCCGGAAATCCCCCATTTGCCGAGGGAAATTCCGGTCTTTTGTGTCAACCACCGGCAACTATCCGGTGTGTTACGCGATCGCATAACATAAGCATGCTTGTATGGAAGTGCAGGCTCTATATGATTGCGCCTCAACCTGTGCCGACTTCGAGAGGATCGACACTTGCAGCATGCCACGCCTGCCGCCCCCGCAGTGCGCGAGACACTGGAGCGACTGCTCGCCAGCGAAACGTTCGGACGTTCCGAGCGCGCGCGCAAGTTGCTGCGCTATCTTGTTGAGCGCGAGCAGGCCGGCGAAGCCGACAGGCTCAAGGGTTTCTCCATCGCCATGGACGTCTTCGGCAAGGACGGCGATTTCGATTCGTCGACCGACGCCGTTGTCCGGGTGCAGGCAGGCCGGCTGCGCGAACTTCTCCAGCATTATTTCGCCAATGAAGGCATAGCCGAACCGGTTCGCATTGCCATTCCGCGCGGCGGCTACGTGCCGTCCTATGAGCTCAACGCCATACGCCTGCCGGTTGGGCAGGAGCCGCTTGCGGCGGCGGTAGCCGCCTTGCCCGGATCGCCCGACCAGGCGGCTCTTGACGCCGTTCCCGCTGCCGCGACAGCTTCGGGGGTTACAGAACCTGGGCCTTCGCTGGCGCGCCATCTCCAGTTCTTCTGGGTCGCCATGACGCTGGTCATTCTCATGCTGGGCGTGCTCATCCTGCGCCAGGGCAGCGGCGCATTGCTTGCCAGCAGCGATCCTACCGCGGTGGTCGAGACCGCGGGCGTAACGAGCAGCATCGCATCGCCGTCGATGGAGGCCCTGCCCCTCGTCTTCATCGCGGTGAAGGCCACCGGACCCGAGGCGGGCCGCGTCGCCGCTTCGCTGCGCGCCGGCCTTGCCGGTTTCGACACGATCGACTTCATCGGCCGCGACGCCGACAGCAAGCGCGATCCGAGCACCGACCCGACCAGCTTCGTTTTCGATGTCCTGCCGGGACCAATGGCAGGTGACGTGACGCTCGAACTGCAGAGCGTGGCGACCGGCCGCGTGCTTTTGTCCCGCAGTCTGACGGTCGCCGACAGCGCACCTGGCACCGTCGAGGATCGTATCGCCGCCATCCTCAGCTCGACCATTCCCGCCTCCGGCCCCCTCTACAGCTACATCGAACAGAACGGCATTCAGACCGGGCTGACGAGCTGCCTGATCCTCAACGACAGATACTATCTCGACCAGAGCACCAGGACGCACGAGGCTGCCTATCGCTGCCTGGACAACCTCGCCGGCCAGGGTGCGAAATCGTCCTTGGTCTATTCGGAACTGGCCTCCCTGACCCTTGAGGCCGCCACCGATCATTACGCCTATCCGCCTGGCGCGACGGTCGATCAGGCAATGTCTTTCGCCCATCGCGCCATCCAGATGGGACCGACCAGCCCTTATGCGCACCGCGCCTATGGCTACCTCAACTCGCGCCTCGGCAACACCGAGGAATCGATCCGCTGGATGCGCAAGGCCTATGAGCTCAACCCCTACGACCTCGGCATGGCTGCCGCTTACGGCTATGGCCTGATCTTTGCCGGCAAATATGCCGAGGGAACACCGATCCTGACCCATGCCGTCGAGACGTTCAGCGGCCATCCGACATGGTGGGATTTTGGGCTTTTCGCCGGACAGTTCATGCTGGGCGACATGAACAAGGCCGCGATAGCCAGCGAGTCGCTGCGCACGACGGCGATGAAATCGCATTATCTGGCGGCGCGGCTGATCGGCGCCAAGGCTGCCGGCCGCGAACAGCTGGCAGCCAAGCTTCTGGATGAGCTGACCACCAAATTCCCGAAATTCGCCGCCGATCCGCGCGCGGCCTTCGCCGAGCGCAAATATCCCGCCGATCTGACCGACCGGCTGGTTGAGGCGCTGCGCGCCGCGGGCCTAGGCAACGCCAGCTAGTCTTTCCGGATCGCGAAAACTTTACTGGCCATCGGTCTGGACTGGGAGCAATCCAGCCTCGATTCGAATTTCCTCTCCAGTCTTGCAATAATCGCACATTTTCATGGTCTCATCCCTCTATGTTGCCGAGCGGGGCGCCGGGCCGAAGACGGTCGTCCTGCTGCATGGCTTCGGTGGTTGCCATGATATCTGGCGCGAGGTGACCGCGTCGCTAGGGCCCGATATCAGGACTTTGGCCTACGATCTTCCGGGACACGGACTGTCTCTCGAATTCCCTGGCAGCGGCCCGGCCAAAACAGCGGCGCGAGCGGTTCTCGCGGATATCGCCGCACGCGGGATAGCAAGGGTGCATGTCGCCGGTCATTCGATGGGCGGTGCGGTCGCCTCCCTGATGGCGCTTGCCGAGCCTGACAGGATAGGCTCGCTGACGCTTCTGGCGCCGGGCGGTGCTGGGTCAGAGATCAACGGACCGCTGTTGCGCCGCTACGCCGCGGCCGCCGACAGACGGGAAATCCGCGCCTGCCTTGCCGCCATGTCGGGACCGCGAAGCCCGCCGCCCGAACGCATCGTTGGCGTCCTGGCGGACCTACGCCGTCGCCCCGGCCAGTTGCGCAAGCTGATTGAGATATCGGCCGTCATGACCAGGAACGAGCGGCAGGGGGTCATACCCCGCGAACAGCTGGACACCCTCGACATGCCGGTGATGGTGGTTTGGGGAACGGACGATCCGGTGCTGCCCTTTACCCAGGCTGATTGTCTGCCGGCGCATTTTCATATTCATCACGTGCTCGATGCCGGCCATATGCTGGTCGAGGAAGTGCCTGATGTGGTCGCCCAGGCCGTGCGCCGAAACATGGCACGCCGCGGCAGGCGCCTGCGCCCGACATTCGAGGCCGCGGCGAGCTAACTTACTTGCGCCCCGCATCTCGCCAGTGCATTTTGCCGCCGCCTGTGTTAACTCGCAATTAACCATATCAGCGAGGCGACGCCGATGAAGGACACTGGCGAAAACATCACCCCCATCGACACCTCCCGCAAACTGTCCGACGCCGTTCGCGATGTGAAAAATGCCTTCGCCGATCGCGACGATGTCGTGGTCGACATGCGCGAGGCGCACCGGATGCGGCTTGATCTGCTCGCCGCCGAGCTCGCCCCGGTCTTTGCCGACGTGCCCGCCGACATGGACAATTTCGACTTCGTCGTCTCCTCCGGCCTGCAGCCCCGCCTGTGGATCGACGCCGTCAGCCATGTCGCCATGGGGCGCGACCGCCGCACCTACCGCTTTCTCAGGGATACCCGCATCGGCCGCGTCGTGCTCGCCGAATCGACCGATATGAAACCGGTCGCCGATCAGGTCACGCGCTATGTGGCGGAGCGTATCGTCGAGCGCCAGCGCATGATGGAGGGCGGTGTCGAGCCGGCCGTCGCCGACCTGAAACGCGCCGCCGTGCCGGAAGCGGAGCCGCCCTTGCAAGCAGCCGCGCCAGGCAAGAGCTGGTCGACGTTCCTTTCCGGTCTCGGCTTGGTCGCCGCCGGCGCGCTTGTTGGCCTGGCGGTGGCGGCCGCGCTGTTTTGGGATCGCCTGATGGCGATGAAGATCAGCTTCTGATCAACGATCTGGAGGCCTCGGTGTCTGCGCGCCGAGTTCAATGACCTGCAGGTCCGATGGCGGCAAGGCCGGCCCGGTCAGGCCGCGCCGCGTCAGGCGAATCAGCCAATTGCCCTTCTCCCCGTCAATATCGAGCAGATTGTACTGTGCCGCCGGGTTCTTGCTGCCTGGCGACTGCCCGGCGGCGGCGACGCCGACGACCGGAATCCTGGCGCCGCGCCCGCCGATGAAGAACAGCGACGGCAGATGCGAATGGCCGTGCAGCACGAGTTCGGCGCCATGCCTATGAACGGTCTTGTGGAAGCGGGAGATGCCGAACAGGCGCTTTTGCTGGGCGACGGCGCCGCGCACCGGCGGATGATGGATCATGATCACCCGCAACAGGCCGCGTTTGTTCGTTGCGTCGAGCACTGTCGCCAGCCTTTGCGCCTGACCTTCGAGGAAGAAGCCGTTGGCCATGAACGGCGCCGTGGCGCGCGCCGTCGAAACGCCGATCAGCGCGACATTGCCGCGTACGCGCAGATAGGGAAAAGCGTTGCGGTCGATCGGCGCAGTCACGCCGTCGCCGCTCATCCACGCCGCCCAGGAGCGGCAGACCTTGTCGAAGGCGCCCGGCACATAGGCGTCGTGGTTGCCCGGCACCACCGAGACATCCTCCGGCGAACCCAGCGTCTCAAGCCAGTGCTTGGCCATCTCGATCTCGCCGTCGAGCGCCAGATTGACCAGATCGCCGGTAACGGTGAGGTGGTCGGGTGTGCTCGCCTTCATGTCGGCGACGATGGTGTCGATGACGGCATCGTGCATATGGCGGCGGCGGTTGCGCTGCCAGTTGACGTAGCCGACGACGCGCTTGGACGCGAGTTCGCGGTAGGTTACACCGGGAAGCGGCCCCAGATGGACATCGGAAATATGCGCGAGCCTGAACATCCTTCCTTCATAGGCGACGCGCTCCCCGCTTTCCACTCACTGTTTCCTGCCCATCCACGGTTTCGCTAGTCATGGCTATATCGGACCCGGAGCAGGCGTTTCGCCAGACCGGCTGGGCAGGCCTCAGGGCAAGGCTGTTCCATCTCTATTTCCTGCTGCGGCGGCCGATGACGCTGGGCGTGCGCGGCCTGATCCACGATCGCGCCTCGAACACTGTCTTCCTCATCCGCCACACCTATGTTCCCGGCTGGCAATTGCCGGGCGGGGGCGTCGAAGTCGGCGAGACGCTCGGTGAGGCGCTGGTGCGCGAACTGGCCGAGGAAGGCAACATCGCGCTGACAGCCCAGCCGGTGCTGAAATCGATGCATTTCAACCGCCGCTCCAGCCGCCGCGACCATGTCGGCCTCTATCTCATCGAAACCTTCAACCAGACCGCGCCGAAACTGCCGGACCACGAGATCGCCGAAGCAGGCTTCTTTCCGCTCGACCGCTTGCCGCATGGCACGACGCCGGCGACGCTGCGGCGGCTTGCCGAGGTTTTTGAAGGCGAGCCGGTATCGCCGTTCTGGTAGGCTGTCAATCCGATGCTCACGCCGCCTGCCTGAACCGCGCCCGGTCGTGCGGCGCGCCATAGTCGAGCCCAGGCCCGACCGGCACGATGCGCGTCGGGTTGATGCTCTCGTGGCTGCCGTAATAGTGCATTTTGATGTGGTGCAGGTTCACCGTGCCGGCGATACCGGGCACCTGGTAGAGGTCGCGCAGATAGTTCGAAAGGTTCGGATAGTCGGCGATGCGGCGCAGATTGCATTTGAAATGGCCGACATAGACCGGGTCGAAACGCACCAGCGTGGTGAACAGCCGCCAATCGGCCTCGGTGACACGCTCGCCAGTGAGATAGCGCTGTTTTGACAGTCGGCCCTCCAGCGTGTCGAGCGCCGCGAACAGCTCGCCGAACGCCTCTTCATAGGCCGCTTGCGTGGTGGCAAAGCCAGCGCGGTAGACGCCGTTGTTGACGGCGGGAAAGACCAGCGCATTGACCTTGTCGATCTCGCCGCGCAGGCCTGGCGGATAGAAATCGAGAGCGGCATCGCCCCACTCGTCGAAGGCCGAATTGAGCATGCGGATGATTTCGGCGGATTCCGTTGGAGACGATGGTCTCTTCCTTCTTGTCCCACAGCACCGGCACCGAAACCCGGCCCGAATAGGCTGGATCGGCCTTGGTGTAGATTTGGTGCAGGAACTCGAGGCCGTTGAGCGTGTCGCCGGTGGCGCCATCCTCGGCCAAAAACGTCCAGCCCTCAGCACCGAGGAAATGATGCACGACTGAAACCGGGATGATGTCTTCTAGCTTCTTCAGCGCGCGAAAGATCAGCGTGCGGTGCGCCCACGGACAGGCGAGCGAGACATAAAGATGGTAGCGTCCGGGCTCGGCCTTGAAGCCGCGCGTACGACCTTGCGCCGGCGCGCCGTCGCGCGTGATCCAGTCACGCCACTGCGTCTCGGCGCGGATGAACGTGCCGCTGCTATCGACATTGGCCGGACGGTCCTGCCATTTGCCTTCGACCAGCAATCCCATACGAAATCTCCTTGCGTGCCTTGGCCAATGTAGTCGCAAGGCGGCAATGCCGAAGCCGTCATCTGCTGAACAGAGCGTCACTCGTATGAAACGCCGGATGAAAACAGCCGATTGCAGCCGCCGGAAATTGATGCTAGCGGACACTCCGCATGTTCGATCTTGGCTTGATCCGGTTTGACCGACGACGAAAGGGCGCCCGCGCTTAGAAAGCGCTGACTGGCGAACGCTGCCGCTTGCAGCAACCTTTCCTCTTTATCGGACCGCGAAGACCATGAGCCTTGCCGACGTGAAATACCTGCCGGAAACTCCGGCGCATGATCCCGAAATCGAAGCCATCAACGACGAAGCCTTTGGCCCCGGCCGTTTCGTGCTGGCCGCCTACAAGATTCGCGAGACCGGCGGCCACGAGCGCTCGCTATCCTTTGTCGCCATGGATGGCGACATCGTCGTTGCTTCGGTGCGCATGACCCGCATCGCCGCCGGCGCCGGACGCGCGCTGATGCTCGGGCCGCTCGCCGTGCGGCCCGCCTTCAAGAATCTCGGTATCGGCCGCCGGCTCGTGGCGATCGCGCTGGAGGCGGCCGCCAAGGCCGGCGCGCCGGCGGTGATCCTTGTCGGCGACGAGCCTTATTACGGCCCGCTCGGCTTCAGAAAGATCCCCCGCGGCCAGATCTCCATGCCGCGCCCGGTCGACCTCGACCGGCTGCTGTCCCACGAGATCGTGCCCGGTGCCGTGGCGCGGCTCTCCGGCGAGGTCGGCCATGCCAGCCTTGCCAGGATCGCGGAGCAGGCACCAGTGATGGCCTGAGCTCCAGGATCGGTCGCGGCACCGGTCGCGATGGATCCCCATTGGTCAGGTTGCACCATGGCGGCGACCTCCGTAGCATGACCTGGAACAGCACGGAGCATGCAGCATGAACCCGAACGGCCAGATTGCGATCGTAACCGGCGGCGGCTCCGGCCTCGGCGAGGCAACCGCCCGCGCGCTGGCCGACAAGGGCGCGCGCGTCGCCATTTTCGATATCGGCATCGACCGGGCATCGAAGGTGGCGGGCGACATTGGCGGCGCCGCCATCCAGTGCGATGTGAGCAGCGCCGACAGCGGTGCGGCCGCGGTCGCCGAGGTGGAAAAGAGACTTGGGCCAGCGCGCATCCTGGTCAATTGCGCGGGCATTGCCATCGGCGTGAAGACGATCGGCAAGGATGGTCCACATCCGCTCGACCAGTACCGCAAGGTGATCGAGATCAATTTGATCGGCACCTTCAACATGATCCGCCTCGTCGCCGACCGTGCCGCCAAACTCGAACCGCTGCAGGGCGGCGAGCGCGGCGTCATCGTCAACACCGCGTCGGTGGCCGCCTATGATGGCCAGATCGGCCAGGCCGCCTATGCCGCATCCAAGGGCGGCGTCGTCGGCATGACGCTGCCGGTTGCCCGCGACCTGGCGCGCTCCGGCATTCGCGTCTGCACCATCGCGCCCGGCATCTTCAAGACGCCAATGATGGCCGGCATGCCGCAGGAGGTGCAGGATTCGCTCGGCGCGGCCGTGCCCTTCCCGTCCCGCCTCGGCGAGCCGTCCGAATATGCCGCGCTCGCCCTGCATATCGTCGAAAACCAGATGCTGAACGGCGAAACCATCCGCCTCGATGGGGCAATCCGCATGGCGCCGAAATAGACGGCCATGGCGGCCGGCGCAGTGAAGACCGGTCCGCTGGCCGGCCTGAAAGTCATCGAGATGGCTGGGCTCGGCCCGGTGCCTCTGGCCGGGCTGATGCTGTCGGAGATGGGCGCCGAGGTGCTGCGCATCGAGCGCACCGGTTCGGACCAACCCCTGCTGCCGCTCTCCGATGCGTACAATCTCGACCGTCACGGCCGCTCCATCCTGCGCGTCGACCTCAAGCAGGCCAAAGGAACGGAACTGCTGCTGCGCCTTGCCGAAAAGGCCGATCTGTTTGTCGAAGGCTTTCGCCCCGGTGTGATGGAGCGGCTTGGTCTCGGCCCGGATGCTGCATTGGCGCGCAATCCGGCGCTGATTTACGGCCGCATGACCGGCTTCGGCCAGGACGGGCCGCTCGCAGGTCGTGCCGGCCACGACATCACCTACCTCGCCTATTCGGGTGTGTTGCATGCCATCGGCCGGGAGGAAGGTCGGCCGGTGCCGCCGCTGAATCTGATCGCCGACAATGGCGGCGGCGCCATGATGCTGATCGCCGGGGTGCTTGCAGCGCTGTTCGAGCGCTCGCGCTCCGGCAAAGGCCAGGTGATCGACGCGGCGATGGTCGAGGGCGCTTCGATGCTGGCGGCCCCCATACACGCCTTCATGTCGGCAGGTCTGTGGAGCGACCGGCGCGGCGCCAACCTGCTCGATTCCGGTGCGCCCTTCTACGACACCTATGAGACGGCGGACGCACGCCACGTTGCGGTCGGCTGCCTTGAGCCGTGCTTCTTCGCCGCATTCGCAAGGCTGCTGCCGCTCGGCGAGGATTTTGTCCGCGGCCAATACGACAAGGCGTTGTGGCCGGACATGCGCGCGGCCATTGCCGACCGGTTCCGGCAGAAGACACGCGACGACTGGGACGCGCTGTTTGCCGCAAGCGATGCCTGCGTGGCGCCGGTTCTGTCGCTGGCCGAAGCCAGGGATCATCCGCACAACCGGGCGCGTCACGCATTTGTGAAGGCCGGTGCGCTCGAGCGCCCCGCGCCCGCGCCACGCTTCTCGGCCTCGCAGCCGGCGCTTGCCGGCATGTCTGAAGATGACGATCAGCTGCCCCAGACTGTGCTGGCGCGCTTCGGCTTTTCGACAGCCGAGATCAAAGCGCTTGTCAAAGCCGGCATGATTGGCCAATAACTGGATTTAGAAAATCAACTTACCTGGTGGGCATTTTGGACCAGCCGAAGAAGGACGTCATTCGCGCGACGGACGCCGAGGCGATCAGGCTGGCCGCAACGCTGATCCGCAGCGCCCGTTTCGGCGCCCTCGCGGTGATCGAGCCGTCGACCGGCGCACCGCTGGCCTCCAGGGTCGGAGTCGCCACCGACATCGATGGCACGCCTCTGATCCTTGTCTCGGCGCTGTCAGCCCATACCGGCGCCATCCTTGCCGAGCCGCGCTGCTCGCTGCTTGTCGGCGAACCCGGCAAGGGCGATCCGCTGGCGCATCCCAGGATAACGCTGGTCTGCCGGGCGCAGCCGCTGGAACGCGGGTCGAGCGCGCATGCCCGCGCCGAGCGGCGCTATCTCAACCGCAATCCCAAGGCAAAGCTCTATGCCGGGCTCGGCGATTTCTCGATCTTTCGCCTCGAGCCGGAGCGCGCCAGCCTGAATGGCGGCTTCGGCAAGGCCTACCTGCTCGACCGTGCCGATCTCATCACCGAGGGGTTGATCGTCGACGAGCTGGCCGCCAGCGAACAATCCGCTCTCGACCACATGAATGCCGACCATCTCGACGCCATCGCCGTCTATGCCCATCATTTCGCCAGGGTTGAAGGTGATGGTTGGACCATGACCGGCTTCGATGCCGAGGGCATGGACCTGGCATCGGGCGACACCGTTTGCAGGGTCTATTTTCCGCAGCCATTGAAGACCGCGCGCGACCTGCGGCCGGTTCTGGTCGACATGGCCAAAGCCGGTCGTGCGCCAGCTACGCAAGGATAATCGTCATGAATCAAAAGCACGTCTTGAGATTTGGGCGAAATGATCTACGATTCAGACGACGCTGAATCAGCAGCGTGATCCATAGCTGAATTATAGCAGCCAACGCTATTTGCCCCCATAGCGTTTGGATGAGCAGGAAAACATGGGGCATCGATGGTCTCGACCAAACTAATCGCCAATGCCGAATCGGCGGCGACATTTCTGACCCTTATGGGCAACGAAAAGCGGCTCTTGATCATGAGCTATCTGGCCGACGGTGAAATGTCGGTCGGCGCCATCGCCGAAAAGGTGATGCTCAGCCAGTCCGCTTTGTCGCAACATCTGGCCAAGCTCAGGGCGCTCGATCTTGTCGAGACCCGCCGCGACCGGCAGATGATCTACTATTCCTGCAAGTCCGAAGCCGTGCGCGAACTGTTGCGCATGCTGGACGGCATTTTCGGGATAGGCGACTTGTCCCAAATGGCAACGCGTCTGCGCCGCGCCGGGACTTGACCTGCAGGGCTTGACTGGCGGCTCCGATCGCTCCTTACGTCGCTGACGATTTTTCGCCGGCCGAGGTATTGATGGATCCGATCCAGATCGACGACGCGCGCGATCCGCGGGTCGCCGCCTATCTCGACATCCGCGAGCGCGATCTCACCGGCCGCCATGGCCGGTTCGTTGCCGAAGGCAAGGTGGTGCTGGACGTCCTGCTGTCAGCCGGACGCTTTGCTGCGGAGTCGGTCCTGGTCCTCGAAAACCGGCTGGCCGGGCTCGACGACATCCTGCGCAAGGCCCCTGCCGACCTGCCGGTCTACGTTGCGGCAAGCGCCGTCATGGACAGGATCGCCGGCTTCCACATGCATCGCGGTATATTGGCGATCGGCAGCAAGGGCACGCCACAGCCCGCCGAGGCCTTGCTCGACACCTTGCCTGCCGAAGCGTTGATCGTCGTTCTCATCGGCATCGCCAACCATGACAATATCGGATCGATCTTCCGCAATGCCGCCGCCTTCGGCGCCGATGCCGTCTTCGTCGACGCCACCTGTTGCGACCCACTGTATCGCAAGGCGATCCGCGTCTCCGTCGGCGCCGCGTTGAAGGTGCCCTTTGCGTCCTTCGGCGACACTGAAGCTTTCATCGCGAAGCTAGGCGAGTTGGGCTTCGGCCAGGTCGCTTTGTCGCCGCGTGGTGAGGCTGACATTCGCGATGCCACGCGACCGAAACGACTGGCGCTCTATCTCGGCACCGAAGGCGAGGGCCTCCCGGAGAGGCTGCTTGCCCGCCTGCGGACGGTGCGGATCGCGATGTCGGGAGGGTTCGACAGCCTGAATGTTGCTGCCGCGTCAGCCATTGCGCTGCACCATTTTTCGCCCTGATAGGCGTAGTCAGGCAATTCCAAGCCGGGGCTCGAAACTCAGCTCGGCAAATCTGCCTTCTGCAACGCCCGCACGCGATCGGCCAGGCTGGTGGTTCCTGACCGCGTTTCCTGCGGCGCCGCCAGCGCCTTGGCGATCGGTGAATCAGGTCCTTCGAGCTTGGCCGTCAAATGGACGACCTCAGCCGCCAGATTGTTCATCTGTTCGCGCAAGGCAGAACCGGCATCATTGCCATTGCCGGGGCCATTCCCGGGCTTCGCGGATCCAGAACCGCCAAGCTCCGCCTTCATCCGCTTGTTTTCGCGGGCCAGCGTCGTCAGCCTGGCTTCGAGCCGCTCTCGGTCGCCTTCGAGCTTGGCGAGCGTCTTGTCGATGTCCTCGTTCCTGGCGCGGGCACTGTCTTGCGCACCACCCAGGCCAGCAGCCGCGGCGTCTCCCGCAGCCTCGCCCTTCACCCGTTCGCGAAGCCGGGCCAGTTCCTTTTCGCGGCGATCGAGCTTGTCCTCGCGATCGGCAAGCGTGGCGAGCAGACGCTCGAGCTTTCTGTCGAGGTCGGCGGTTCTTTTCTTTTCGGCCTTCAAGGCATCGCGCGTGGCCTTGGCCTCGGTGACGACTTCCTGATGGCGCCTGTCGGCCTCCTTGCGCTGGCCGCGCAGCACTGAAATGTCGTTGGCAAGTTTTTCCAGCTCGGATTCGCGAGCCACCAGTTCGATCTGACGATTGCTGGAGGAGAAGGACGCGTCGTCGTACATATGCTCGAGCTTTTCCAGCTCGAGCGCGCGCTTCTCCATCATGCGCTCTGTTTGTGCAAGCCTGTCCGACAGCTGTCGTATCTGCTGCTCACGATGCAGGAGCAATTCGTTTTTTTCCCCGAGCTCCGAAAGCGCCTGCTTCTTGTCCTTGCGCTCGACCGCCAGGCCCTTCAGCGCCTCGCGGCCGCGATTGATTTCGACGAGTTGCTCATTCGCCTGCTCACGCAGCGTCTTGATGCTGATTTCGAGCCGGCGCGTCGTCATGGCGAACTCGGCCCGCAAGCTGTCCTTGTCGGCCTGGATCTCGGCCAGCGTTCGCGGCACCGACGCCTCGACACGCTTGCGTGTCAGCGCGACCGCCCGCCGCCAGATGGCCGGCGCGACCAGCAGCGCCAGAAAGCCTGCGCACAGAAAGCCGAGGGCGAAGAACAGGATCGACTGAACCAAGGTGACTACCCGTTACGGGCGGGCCGCTATCCGGCAACCGCCAAGTCTGGACTTTGCCATGTTCGCATGACGCAAATCCAGCGCTGCGGCAAGGGTTTGCCGCAGCTGCATCGGGTCAGAATCTGTTGATCGGGTCGAAGTGCGGTCGGAATCGCTCAGAAAGGATTCCAGGTCGGCCTCTGCGTCAGCTTCAGATAGCCGAGATTGACGCCAAGTCGCGCGCCGACGCCGGTGCGGATCGGCACCAGCAGCACCCTGTTGTTCTGCAGCACGTTGAAGCCGACGCCGGCCACGACATAGGCCGAACCGGCAACGCCGCCGAACCGATTGTAGAGATTGCTGACGTCGTCGAGGTTATAGACGAGCATCATCACCCGCGATCCCTCGCCGCCGAAATCCCAGCCGAGCGAAGGCCCTTGCCAGAACACCTTATGGTCGCCGGCATTCTTGGTGTAGAGCGTGCCTTCGCCATAGGTCAGGCCGCCGATCAGCGCGCCGGAGCCCTCTTCGCCGAGCAGATAGCCATTGGGCAGGCCGTAGGAGGCAAAAATCTTCTCGACGACGGTGGCGAGACCGCCCGACGTCGCGCCGAAGAACTTGTGACCGGAATCGACGATCTCCTGAGCGGTGTATTCCTGTGCCCGCGACGCAGAGGTTGAGAAAGCGAGAGCGCCCATGAGGGCAATCGCCATGAAGAAGACGCGGACAAACGTCCGGTCGTAGAATCGGGAAACCATGCTTCCAATCTCCGTCAGGGAGCACTTTCGCCGACGCCTCGCACCCCGTCCGGCTCTTTAGGCGGCCGTTAAGGATGACTGTTACGGGCAAACTATGCCGTAATCCTTTTTCAACCATTAACCTCCCACATGAACATGGCGGTTCGAAGGCTGTTTCTGACTGTCTGCGCGGGCTCCCATCCTGTGCAAAGATGCCGTTTTTTCTCACGAGAATTGTGGATTGTTGCTGCACGCTCGGGCGCTGTGTATTCAGAATGCCTGGGGAGAGAGCGTGATTCGGGTGGTGAGCGTGGCAGTCGGTCGCGCGGCCACCAGGATGTGAATTTTAGCAGGGATTTTTCGCCGATGGCTGAGCTTTTCTCTCTCTCCGCACCCGATCTCGCAGCCTTGTTGTGCAGCCGAGTCTGCCACGACATCATTTCGCCGGTCGGCGCCATCAACAACGGCCTTGAACTCCTGGACGAGGGCGGCGCCGACGAAGACGCCATGAAACTGATCCGGCAGAGCGCCAGAAACGCTTCGGCCCGCCTGCAATTCGCCCGCATCGCCTTCGGTGCCGCCGGTTCGGCGGGCATGATGATCGACACCGGCGATGCCGAGTCCGTCGCCATTGCCTTCCTGAAGAACGAGAAGCCGGAATTGATCTGGAACGGGGTTCGCGCCCTGCTGCCCAAGAACAAGGTCAAGTTGCTGCTCAATTTGCTGCTCGTCGCCAATGCTGCCATCCCGCGCGGCGGCAGATTGGTGGTCACGCTGGAAAACCTCGACACCGAGCCGCGCTTTGCGCTTGCCGCAAGCGGCCCGATGCTGCGCGTGCCGCCGAAATTCCTCGAACTCCATTCCGGCAACAAGCCCGAGGAGCCTATCGACGCCCATACCGTCCAGCCCTACTACACGCTGCTGCTGGCGCGTGAGGCCAACATGACGATCTCGATTCATGCGACCGCCGAAGAGATCGTGCTGTCCGCGGCTTGAGCGAAGCCGTTCGGCAGGACGTCCGAGCATCAAGAACAATCAAGTATCTTTTCCCGCTGATATTTGCGGCAATTCAGAACAGGAAAGTTTCATTGCCGGCAATGCCCCTGCCGAATGGGGCTGCAGACGACATGTTTGTAAAAACTTTACCTAACGGCTTTTCTGCTTCTTTACCAGATCGGCCTAGTGTGCATCCCGATACCCGGATGCCGCCGGTTCGCCCCATGGCAAAGAGGACCCGGAAATGAAGCGCTGCATGTTTGTCGACGATTCGAGCGTCATCAGAAAGGTTGCAAAACGGATTCTTGGCGGCTCCGACATGGTGGTGATCGAAGCGGCAACTGGACTTGATGCTGTCGAGATGTGCGCTGCCGAGATGCCTGATGTGATTGTCGTCGACGGCGCCCTGCCGGACATGCGAGCGGTCGACGTCATTCGCCAAGTTCGCGCCATGGAGAGCACGATCAAACCGCAGATTCTGATCTCGCTGGTCGAGGTCGATGTTGCCTCGATCATGAAGGCAAAGCGCGCCGGCGCCCAGGGTTATCTGTTGAAGCCGTTCAACCGGCCGCAACTGCTCGAACGCTTTCGTACCTTGAAGGTTGCCGCCTGACTCGGCACGTCCTCGGCCAAGAAGGACAGCAAAAAACCCGGCCTGAGCCGGGTTTTTTGCATTGGTTCAATCGGATGGTGTTCGCTCAGGCGCTGACGCGGATGTCTTCCGGCTCGCGCAGCACATAGCCGCGGCCCCAGACCGTCTCGATGTAGTTCTGGCCACCGGATGCTGCGTCGAGCTTCTTGCGCAGCTTGCAAATGAAGACGTCGATGATCTTCAGTTCCGGTTCGTCCATGCCGCCATAAAGGTGGTTGAGGAACATTTCCTTGGTCAGCGTGGTGCCCTTGCGCAGCGAGAGCAACTCCAGCATCTGGTATTCCTTGCCGGTCAGATGCACGCGCTGGCCGCCGACTTCGACGGTCTTGGCGTCGAGATTGACCACCAGGTCGCCGGTGGTGATGACCGACTGGGCATGGCCCTTGGAACGGCGCACGATGGCATGAATGCGGGCGACCAGCTCGTCCTTGTGGAACGGCTTGGTCATATAGTCGTCGGCGCCGAAGCCCAGGCCGCGCACCTTGTCCTCTATGCCGGCCATGCCGGACAGGATCAGGATCGGCGTCTTCACCTTGGACAGGCGAAGTGTCCGCAAGACTTCGTAGCCGGACATATCGGGAAGGTTGAGGTCGAGAAGAATGATATCGTAATCATAAAGTTTACCGAGATCGACACCTTCTTCGCCGAGGTCGGTCGTGTAAACATTAAAACTTTCAGATTTGAGCATCAGCTCGATGCTCTGAGCGGTTGCACTGTCGTCTTCTATCAGCAGAACGCGCATTTCATTCCCCTTTTCTGCCGCCGGACCATGTCACGACCCATCCGGGACCGGAGCAGTGATTGCCTGAACAGAGGCTGCCATCGAATGGTTAACAAAACCTAATTCCGCACCAAGGACGGTACCAGATTTTTTAACCCCTTTCTACACCCTCTTGAATCTAATGATGAATCACAGAACCAAATCGCTAATGCAACACATTAATAAGTCGGACTAAGTGACTCAAGGGACTCGCTGGCCGGCTTCCGTATCGGGAGCCGGAATTTTTACCCGGCCTTAAGTCCTCGCCCTTATGATTAACAATGCGCGTAAACGAATGGTTACCGCCGGCAAAAAACTTTAGGGATTTGTTTCCCATAGTTCGGGGAATGCCGGTGGATACGGGCGGCGCCAGGCCCTGGCGGGCGGATTGGACGATATGTGCAGGTGTGCGTTTCCGGGAGTACCGAATCATGAAGTCACGTGAAAACCTCGTTCGGCTGAAGCAATTTCAGGTGAATGAGAAGCGGCGGCAGCTGCTGCAGCTCGACATGATGATCGCCGAGTTCGAGCGCATGGCCGTTGAACTGGAGCTTCAGATCACCGCCGAGGAGAAGAAGGCCGGCATCACCGACATCAATCATTTTGCCTATCCGACCTTCGCCAAGGCGGCGCGTCTGCGCCGTGATAACCTCAGAAACTCTCAAAGCGACCTCGCCCAGCAGCGAAGCGCTGCCGAATCATTACTCGGCGAAGCTGAAGCGGAGCTTTCCAAGGCCGAGATGCTGGAATCGCGCGACACCAAGATCCGCGACGCGGAACTCGGCGGTCGCAGCGCCATGATCGGCTGACGGCAGAGTTTTAACCCGACCGGCGCCGCCTGACGCCGCGCTTTGCTTTGCGTGTAGCGCGCCAAAAGGCTCCGGCGCTGCTGATCCGGCCCGTAAGGCGGCCGCAGCTTCAGGCCCGTGCGAAATCCCTGTCCAGGTTCGCCGCCGCCCTCGCCCGCGCTTGCTTGATGTCAGGCACATGCTCTTCCGACCAGGAGCGTATCTGGGTGAGCAGCCCCGCCAGGTTCTGGCCAAGTTCGGTCAATTCATATTCGACCCGCGGCGGGATCACCGGAAAGATTTCGCGCCGCACAAGCCCGTCGCGCTCGAGGACGCGCAGCGTCTGCGTCAGCATTTTAGGCGTGATGCCTTCGAGCTTACGCGCCAGTTCGCCGTTGCGCATCCGGCCACGGCGCAGCGCACAAACCGTCAGATAGACCCATTTGCTGGCCAGCATCTCGAGCACGGCGTGCGAAGGACACGTCCGCTGGAAGGCGTCATAGCCGGAGCCGCAATCATTATCACTATCCATGAGGTGCCTATATATGGAAAAGGTACATACTGGACAAGGGAATGTTACTATCCAAATGATAGTGGCACAGAAACCCCAGCAGGAGCCTCCCATGCGTGCCGTTGTCCAGAATTCAGTCGGCGGACCCGACGTCCTCGTCATCGCCGATCGCCCCGCGCCCTCGCCCAAGTCAGGCGAAGTGCTCGTGCGCGTGCATGCCGCCGGCATCAATCCGGTCGATGGCTCGGTGCGCGCCGGTTACTATCCTTTGCTGGGCGAACCGCCCTTCACTTTGGGCTGGGATATTTCAGGCACGGTCGAGGCGGTGGGCCCAGGCGTCGATGGCGGCCTCAAGGTCGGTGACGCCGTGTTCGGCATGCCGCATTTTCCCAAGCAGGCCGCAGCCTATGCGGAACTCGCTGTCGCCCCGGCCGATGAAATCGCACCGAAGCCGCAAGGCATCAATCACTTTCATGCAGGCGCGCTGCCGCTGGCCGGCCTGACTGCCTGGCAAGGCCTTGTCCACCATGGCGGCCTGAAGCGCGGCCAGCGCGTGCTGATCCATGCCGCCGCCGGCGGCGTCGGGCATCTGGCCGTGCAGATCGCCAAGGCGCGCGGCGCTTATGTCATCGCCACCGCCAGCCCGAAGAAACTCGATTTCGTCCGCTCGCTCGGCGCCGATGAAGTGATCGACTACACCAAGGGAGATTTCGCCGCCGAGGTCAGCGACATCGACCTGGTGCTGGAGCCGATGGGCGGCGACCATGCCGACCAATCGCTGACAGTCCTGAAGGACGGTGGCGCCCTGGTGTCGCTGCTCAATGTCCACGACACCACCCGAGCCAAGGCTGCTGCGCGTGGGATCCGCGTCGAGCGCATGTCCGTCGTGCCCGACCGTGAAGGCCTCGTCGAACTTGGCAAACTGGTCGATGCGGGAAAGCTTGCGGTCCATGTGGCAAAGAGCTTTCCGCTCGAACAGGCGGGCGCCGCGCACGCTTTTCTCGCCACCCGGCCGATCGGCAAGGTGGTGCTGACGGTCTGAAGCAGGCATTACCGACAGGCAAAAGGGCGCGGTTACCGCGCCCTTTTCTATTGTGGTCCTGGCTCTAGTGCCGGTATTGCTGGATGCGCGTCGTGCGCAGCCCGGCAAGGCCGTATTCGTCGATCGACGCTTGCCAGGACAGGAATTCCTCGGTGGTCAGCTTGTAGCGCTGGCATGCCTCGTCGAGGCTCAAAAGCCCGCCGCGCACCGCAGCAACCACTTCCGCCTTGCGCCGGATAACCCAGCGACGTGTATTCGTCGGCGGAAGATCGGCAATCGTAAGAGGGCTGCCGTCAGGCCCAATAACATATTTGACTCGCGGTCTAACAAGATCGGTCATCGTACTCTCTACTAAAAACTCAAAGACCCAATCCCCACCACATTACCGCCACAGCTTTAAAAATTGCCTAAGCGAACCCTAATGAGTAGGTAAGGATCATGAACGCCGCGTTAGTCTTTTCGTCGGCATTTGAGGCAACGGCGGGCAGGCGCGCGATTTTCCCGCAAAATCGGCACCACCGCAAAGCTGGCGCCGCTGGTGTGGTTGACCTATATTCGCGCCACTGCCATTGAAGCGCCGCAGAACGAAAGAACCATGAACAGCCTCGACCTTCCCGCCAGCCCGCAAAACACCCGCGTCATCGTCGCCATGTCGGGCGGTGTGGATTCGTCTGTCGTTGCCGGCCTTTTGAAGCGCGAAGGCTATGATGTCGTCGGCGTCACGCTGCAGCTCTACGACCATGGCGCGGCAACGCACCGGGCCGGGTCGTGCTGCGCCGGCCAGGACATTGACGATGCCCGCCGCGTTTCCGAGACACTGGGCATTCCGCATTACGTGCTCGACTATGAGGAGCGCTTCCGCAAGGCGGTCATCGACCCGTTCGCCGAGAGCTATGTCGCCGGCGAAACGCCCATTCCGTGCGTCTCTTGCAATCAGACGGTGAAGTTCGCCGACCTTTTGGCCACCGCCAAGGACCTTGGCGCCGATGCGCTCGCCACCGGCCACTATATCCGCTCCGGCGCCAATGGCGCCCACCGCGCGCTGTTCCGGCCCGTCGATGCCGACCGCGACCAGAGCTATTTCCTGTTCGCCACCACGCAGGCGCAGATCGACTATCTGCGTTTTCCGCTGGGTGGGCTGTCCAAGCCTGCCGTGCGTGCCATCGCCGAGGAAATGGGGCTGACCGTCGCCGCCAAGCAGGACAGTCAGGACATTTGCTTCGTGCCGCAGGGCAAGTATTCCGACATCATCGCCAAGCTAAAGCCGGCTGCCGCCAACCCGGGCGACATCGTCCATATCGACGGTCGCGTGCTCGGTCGCCATGACGGCATCCTGCGTTATACCATCGGCCAGCGCCGCGGCATCGGCATTGCTTCGGGCGAGCCGCTTTACGTCGTCCATCTCGACGCCGACAGGGCCCGCGTCATCGTCGGTCCGCGCGAGGCGCTGGAGACGCACAAGATCTATCTGCGCAACATGAATTGGCTGGGCGATCGCGCGCTGTCCGACATTCCGGGCGCAGGCATGGAGCTGTTCGCCAAGGTGCGCTCGACGCGGCCGCCGCGCCCGGCCGTGCTGCATCACCGCGCCGGCAGCACCTTTGTCGAACTGGTGGACGGCGAGTCCGGCATCGCACCGGGACAGGCCTGCGTGCTCTATTCCGACGACGGCAACGAAGCCCGCGTCTTCGGCGGCGGCTTCATCGAGCGCTCCGAGCGCGGCGCCGAGGCCGAAGCCATGCTCAGCCGGCTCGCAGCCAGGCCGGCGCAGATTCCCGCAGAGTAAACACTACCCCTCTCGGAGACAGTTTTAGTTTCGATCTGCCTTAAGGGCAGAGTTTCGAAACGGTCTCAGGACTTTGTGTGCGTGACTGTACCCGCCGTCAGGATGCGGAGCACCCTGATGGCTTCCTCGCCGCTGGTGCGCGGCTCGGCCCGCGTCTCGATACACTGGATGAAGTGCTCGAGCTCGCGCGTCAGCGGCATGCCCTGGCCGACCGCGACATAGGACGGCTCGTTGGTGGTGAAGGCCCACTGGCCGCTGTCCTGCCACACCGCGTGGCGGTAGACGGCCAGCTTGCGCTCCCATGGCTCGACATCGTCGAACACCGCCATTGCCTTGGTGCCGACCACGGTCAGCCGCCGCTCGCGATAGGGATTGAGCCGCGAGGTGAAGAGATGGCTGCGCAAGCCATTGGGAAAACGCATGTGCAGATGCGCGAAATCGCTGAGATTGTCGAGGAGTGCGGCCCCCTCGCCCCTGACGTCGATCGGCTCGGTGCCGGTGATGGCCAGGATCATCGACAGATCGTGCGGCGCCAGATCCCACAGTGCGTCGTTCTCGGTGTGGAATTTGCCGAGGCCGAGCCGGTGCGAGTGGATGTAGCGAACCTCGCCGAGCTCGCCATTGTCGATCAGCGCCTTCAGCGTCTCGAAGGCGGGATGGAATCGCAAGACATGGCCGACCATGAACACGCGGCCGTTGTCCCTGGCCGCCTGCACGGCGCGCTCGGCGTCGGGCACGGTCAACGCAATCGGCTTTTCCACCAGCACGTCCTTGCCGGCCTCAGCGGCGCGCACGGCAAGATCGGCATGGAATTGCGGCGGCAGCGCCATGACGATGGCGTCGATATCATCACGCACGAACAGCTGGTCGGGCTCGATCGCCAGGCAGTCCTGCTCGCTGGCAAAGCCTTCGGCCCGCGCCCGATTGGCATCGGAAACCGCATGTAGCGCGCCGAGCGCCTTGAGGGTGCGGATGTGGTTGCTGCCCCAGTATCCGCAACCGAGGACTGCAATGCGCGGCTTCATCAGCTTCAAACTCTAATTTCTTGGCCGAGACATAGCGGCGTGCCCCGTCGAACTCAACCCCGGTGGCTTACCGGAGATGCCAGCCCGGCAAAGCTTTTACCGGCGACAATATGCCGGCGCCCTCGCGCATCGATGCTTGACAGGCTCGCCCTCCCAACCTTATATCCGCGCGACCTTGGCGAACGCCTCGAAATGCCTTTCGATTTAAGGCGGATTTCGGGCCTTTCGCCGCCCTGGCGGGGTAGCTCAGTTGGTTAGAGCACGGGAATCATAATCCTGGGGTCGGGGGTTCAAGTCCCTCTCCCGCTACCATCACTTTGTTAAACAATATCAAGCGGTTATAAATGGACAGCCCGCAAAGGCTGGCCGATTGCATGTCACGCCGTGTTGCGAGCGGCTACCGTTGATTTCCAAGGGTTTCCTGCGACACTCGGCTAGTCCACGCGACATGAGTCGCGACATGAAAAAGGGCGGGGAGTTGCGCTACCTGATACTGATCGATAGCCGCCCGGATCCAGGATCCGGCTACTTCTCCGATCTGTCCGACGCTAAGCACCATGCGGAGCAAACCGCGGCCAAGCAAGCCCATGCCATAGTCTCCATTGAAGGCTATCCCGAAGGTCGGGGCGGCCCGATGTCAACTTGGCAATACGATCGCGATGCCGCGTCGTGGGTTTCAACAACATGACCGACATGGAAATGAGAGACGGCAAGGTCTTCCGGCGTTGCCCGTCGTGCCAACAATGGTTTCAGTTCGGGCCGCACCGCTATGATTGCAAACAGCTGCCATCGGGCGTGACTGTGTGCGCGCCTTGCGCGCCGGATACCGCGATGGATCGATACTTCGCCACCAAGCGGCGACGCTAGCACGCCGTGTGCACCGCTCACCGGTTTGCCTTCCTGCGTCCTGCCTGCTGTCGAGCGACGATTGAGAGGCGATCGGCTAGCGCAGTTTCATCGCGCGCGATGGCAAGCGCCGTCTCTGGCGTGCCGCCGCCGTGCTGCTTTAGCCAGTCCTGCTTCCACCGAAGGTGCCGAACGTGTTCGGCCGGAACGAATATCTGTTTCAAGCACTCGATCCGCCATGCGTGCTCCGCCTTGTCGGAAAGCTTACTCGCATCCATGTGCTCGGGGCTTTCTCTGCCGCAGTTGTCCGCTACGAGTATCCGGCGATAGTCGGCCACCATGTAAAGATGATGCGCCAACTCGATCTGCATCCGGCCGATGCGCCAGTTGGACGCCGGCTTTAGCCAGGTAGTGATTTCGGCCAACTGGTCCCTGACCACTGTTGCCGGCCTCGGCCGGAAAGCGATGACCGTGCCAGTGTTGATTGTGGGCGTGCCTTCGGCGGCTGCCCGAACACCAGTGTTCGGCATTGTGTTCTCCCGGTTCGAAATGTGGCAACGATTAACGTTACCCATAACGATATGTGTTGCCGGCTTGCATGTCAAACGAAAATCGTTATGCTGGCGCAAAATGATTATGGAGTGACCCTTTGCTTTCTCCCGCTCAATCCCGTGCTGCTCGTGCTTTGGTCGACTGGACGCAAGCCCAGCTTGCCGATCATGCCAGGGTTGGTCTCTCGACCGTCCGCAACTTTGAAGCCGGTCGATCTGTGCCGATAGAAAACAACTTGGCCGCAATACAAACCGCCCTCGAGGTCGCCGGCGTCGAGTTCATCCCGCAGAACGGCGGTGGCGTGGGAGTGAGGATGCGGAACCCATGACAGCCAACACGCCGCGAGCCGGCATGTCACCGCGGCGGAGGCAGCATATCTTTTCGGAGAACTGCACCAGCCACAACGTCGCGCCGTGCTGCGTCTGCGGCGAGGCGATCCACCGGCACGAAGACCGCTGGATTATCGAACACAAGCGCGCCCTCGCCCTGCTAGGCCCAGACGTGAACACCAATTGCGGCCCGGCCCATTTCCGTTGTGGCGAAGTCAAGACCTACACGCAGGACCTGCCGAGGATCAGGAAGGCAAAGCGCCAGCAGGCCCGGCACGAAGGCACAAAAAAGCCGGCGCGAGGGTTTCAGGTCCCGGCCGGCGTTTCGTTCGATTGGAAGGCGCAGCGCTACACCAATCGAAGCGCATGATTCAGTCAGGCCATTTGACCCCGCCAGATGTTACCTTTCCGCCCATTTCGCGGATCGCCTTGCGCACGAAATCGTATCTAATCGGCGACCGGCGCCATCTGGTCATCGCGAAATAGCGATTTGATAATCGCGTGAAGTAATCGAGGTCGGCCATCGTTATTCCAAGCCGCCAGCACTCGTCTCTGAGCCCATCGAGCAGCTTGTCACCTGAACGGAGGTGGATGCGAGGGCGCTTCAGGCCTCGCCGACGTCCGAAATTATGAAGCTGGGCGGCCGTCAAATCGGGGAAAGCTTCGTACAATTCATTCTTCGTGGCAGAGCGATAGAGTTTGCGAAATCGCCTCTCTTCTTCTTCAGTCAAAATCCTGATGCGTCTCGTGATTCCAAGCTGATAGCATCGCTTTTCCAGGGCCTTCCGCGTCCTGTGGGGCAATGCAGCCGACAGCGCTTTGTAATCCGGATATAGCGAGCGGCATGCGTCGTCGTCCTTGTTGCACCAAAGCGCGAATCCACGCATCGTGAAACCGGTCTTCTGCATATACTGGCGTGTCGCCTGCCCCAGGCGGGCAAATCGCGCGGCAATTCGAAGGCTCATTCTACGAGGATCGGGTCTTCAGCCGCGGAGTGCTATACCGGCTGCCGAACAATCACCGCTAATCCCGCTATGCAATCGTATTGCTGTGCAAAACTTTTTGGCGGCAGCCCGCCGGCCGGAGCCAGCGGGCAATAACGTTGAGGGAGCAGGCGGAGCAGGTCACACACCATCAACTGGATTTTGGTGACGACTGCGCTGGACCTGTCAGGTTCCATGCAATGAATGGCGCCCTCTTGCCGGTGATTGTCTCGATCGATTTCAATAGGGGTCCATGGACCTCACGTAGAGCTACTTTTGCCGCCGTGCTGTGTTCGAATCGATCATGAGGAACGATCCCGAATGCCGCGCCGCATTGCGGTTGATCAGAGAAACGATCGAAAACCATTGCCCTCCTGGCGTATTACCCAGCGAGGAAGCCGCAAATGGGCTGTATGGCCCTTCGCTGCTCAGCGAGGCTGAAGCCCTGTCGGCGGCGATTGTCGCGACGGTGCAGCGCCTGTCGTTTGAACCAGCGGAGAAGCCGCCCGAGCCGAGCATCAAAGGTTAGGTTGGGCAAGCGATTCCTTCTCGCGTGAAACGGCCATGTTTCAGCCTCTTGGGTTGTTGGAGTGTGGCAAAGGTTGAGGCCGGCCCACGCAGCGTGCTATGGCGGCGAGACGCTGAAGGCTGACCTCGCTAGTCGATTATCTCAACTGTGAACCCCTGACAGGTGATGTCAGCGGCGGTGGCAACGGCGTTCTGCCCTGTCGCCTTCACGATGATGGTTGCGGTGTCCGTCACGGTCAGGGTGCCCTGCCGTGCAGTCGGGACAACGGCAGTCGGGATAGCGACACCGAAATACTCCTGTGCGCTCGCGCCTGTGATGACCAATTCGGAAGTCATCCGCCACGGCGTGGCATTCCATGCGCCGTTGTGATCGATGATCGAGTTGCCGCCGAACCACAAGCGGATTGTCTTGCCATTGGCGTTGGCGGCTGTCGTTCCCCACGCGGTCAGTCTCACCTTTTGACCGACCTTGAGAACGCTCGCCGGGATCGTGTACGTCATCAGGTCTTCTTGGGTGATTATGGCGGTTGTCGCCACAGACCCGGTGTTGCGGCTGACCTCTTTCGATGTGGTGCCATTGACGACACGCTGGCCGGTGGCGTTGACGCCCGCCGTGCCGATATAGCTGCGGCCTTCCATAACGACATCGACAAAGCTACAGCTCGTCAGGTTCAGGTCGAAATTGCCGCCTGCATTCTGGTTATTGTTTTCCGATGTGACATTGGCGATGACGACCTTTGCCGCGCCGACATTGACCTTGATACCATCGTGATTCATGTAGGCGGCAAGGAAGCTGCGCACGGTGATGTCGGTAGCAGTGGCTTGCAGTTCCAGCGCGGGACCAGTGCTGCCGCGCAAATAGCCATTGGTCGAGTTGGTGTTGGCGATCCGCCATGTCCGACCGGCGATGTCGAAGCCCTTTACGGTCGGTTGATCCATGCCGCAGTTGTTGATGTAGACGTAGGATGGGATCAGCGTGTCGGTCCACGCGACGGCATGGACGCCGTAGGTCGGCCAGCCGATGATGACGTTGTTGAGGAACACCCCCTGGCAATCGCCCTGCATATAAACGCCTTTGGCGCCGCCATCGAGCGATGCGGCATTGACGTTGTTCAGGTAGACCGAGACGGCACGCTGGAAGTGGAACAGCGCATTTACGCCGGTCCAAGGCGCGGCTCCGGTGCCCTGCTGATTGAAGTTGTTGATGTTGATGTTGAAGATATAGCGGGTGTCATCGAAGCCACGGAAGAGCCACGAGCCGTCGCCGATTTGGTCGACATCACTAATCGTAATCCAGCCGGTCTGGGTCGCCGAGTTCGGGCTTGTGAAGAGCGTGGAGAACTGGAGCCGGTTGAACTTGCACCTTGAGATGCGTGTCAGATACGGCGCAGATTCGCGATAGCCGGTGACGCTGGTCTTGCTGTTGAAGTTGAATTCGATGCCGTCGACGTAGAACACCTTGGACAGAGTGCTCGATATCACTGCGCCAGTAACGTCGATAAGGATAACGGAGTTGGCAGTCGGGAGAAGACGTACATTGCCCAATCCGCGCCAGCCACCGCCATTTGCTCGGCCAACCGTGACGCCAGCAATGAGATAATCGCCCGGCGGGAACACCAATTCACCGCCGACCGACGCGCGATACGTTTCCGCCGCCTGGATGGCTGTCGTGTCAACTGTGACGCCATCACCGACCGCGCCGAAGTCCTTTACCGACACTCGCTCGCGGGCCTTATCCTGCCATGTGCGCGTTACGGCGCTGGTGCCGGACTGCAGGAACCCGGCCCATGCCGGGTCGGCGCCGGCTCCGGCGGTTTGCAACAGATAGCCGGCCGTGGACGCCGCTAAGCGCGCCGGCAGCGTCGCATTGCGGAACATGATGTCGCCGCGCGTGGTGAGTACGCTCGCGGCTATCTTGGTGTCAGCATAAGCCTTGACGCTCTGCTGCGTAGGAACAGCACTGGCACTGTTCGACACCATGTCATCCTCATCGAGAACGACGAACGGCCCGAAAGTCACCGTCACAAACGCGATGCTGCTTGTACCGATCGAGATTGGGTTGGTCGTGGTGACAACCCATGTTGTAGATGCCCCGGCAGTTCCGTCGGTGACCGAAACGCGCGTCCCCTTGGTCAGGTCGCGGTTGCTGTCCATGTCGCGAGCACGAGCCCAGAGGCCCGTCGACGCGATATAGATGCCGTTTTCCCGAGGGTCCGTCTGGTCCTTCACCAGCACACGGTCATTGGCAGCCGTGACGCTACCGTCGATCGTCTGTAAACCACTCAGGGCGATGTTCGCCGTGGTCGCTAGTCGACACGGAGCCTTGTATGCTACGGTTTCGCCATAGCCAGTGACTTGATCAACCGAAGTGGTTGCCATTTTGATGGACTCCGCAGTTAAGAAGAAGATTGTCCCGGCTCAGCCTGGGTTCTGGCGCGACCCGCGTTTCAGCGGGTTTGGCGTTCTGGTCGGCATGTTGCTTTTGGCAGGCGTCGCCTTCGCGGTGACGAGCTTCATTGTCGGCGGCAGCAGTTCCGATAAGTGCTGGAATTACGGTGGTCGATCCGACGACACCGATTGCTAGTTTGCGAGCGCTTGCTTCAATTGCGGCTTTAGGCCGGCATCGCCAAGACCGAACCCGCCTTCAATGATCCACCGCCAGTAGGGCAGCGTAGCGAAGGGCGTCACGCCGATTGCGCGGTTAACGTCGGCGTCCTTGATGTCGATGTCGCCATGCGTTGCCCGAGCGCCGATGCCGAGCAGTTGCGCCGCGTCGGTGCCGAGCTGGAATGTCGGGCCGAGGATGGCGCCGAAGGCGTCACGGTTCGCATATCGCGAGGCCGGCGCCCGTTGCGTCTTGTCAGGGAAAGCGGCACCAGACAGAGCGTAGATGCCCGAGCCGCCCAACTTCTCCCAGGTGTTGTTCACCTCAAAAGCGAGCTGGAAAATGCCGGACTTGTCCAGGCCTTCCGCCATCCACCGGCCCGGGTTGTCGTTCAGCGGCCGGTTGGATTCGACTTGCTTCAGATAGAAGGCCAGCATTCCGAGCGTGGACATGCCGACCATGCCGGTGATGAACGAGCCCGGCCCTTCCTGCAGCCCGCGCATCAGCACCCTTTGATTGGACGCCAGGGCGAAGCTTTTGAATTGCAGCAGGGCGCGGCCGGTCGGCGTGTGGGCGAACAGCGGCACATCAGCCACGGACTTGGTGACGATGATGCTGTCAACGTCCTTATTGACCGCAGCGGCGAAGGCGCGCCGAGCGCCCTCATCCGTCCAGCCCGCAATTCCCGGAATGTGGACGTTGCCGTCGACATCGCCGAACTCTGCAAATTGCTTCGATATCCGTTCGGCCATGTGAGCATCGATGCCGAGGAAGCCCATGTATTTCAGTTCGGCCGGCGCCAGGCTTTCATAATCAACCGCGGCGTTTTTCAGCAGGCGGTTTTGCACCAGCACCGAGGCAATGGACTTGTGTATGTCGTTCCACCACGGCAGCAGCGTCATCTTGGAAAAGACGTTCGCGGCGTTGTCGATGAATCGTTCAAAGGGCGAGTTGCTGGCATAAGGGTCGGCAAGTTCGGCCATGGTCGCAAGCCTTCCCTGCAGAGACCGTTCCGTCACGGCGCCCAGGAGCTTCGCGTCTTCAACCGCCAGCTTGACCGCATCGAGATTGGTCAGGAGCGGCGCTATCCCCTCGCTCATGTAGCGGCCCATGCCGTGGACCATCGGCGGCCGGGCAGCGTCAGACAGCGACGAGACGACCACACCCCCGAGCGAGCGCATGAAGTTGAACACGCCGGCCATGCGCAGCACCCGAGCGTAATTCGTGTGTTGCGTGTCGACCTTGTATTGACCGCGCAGCAGATCCCGGACGCCGGCTATGTCTTCAACGTCGCTCTTCTCGCTCTTGGCGAGCGCCTTCAATGCGCTGGCTTTCGCCTTGAGATCAGTGAAGGCCGGATTGTCTTCGATGGCGTTGCGTAGGTTTAGGTATTCGTTTTTCACCCGATCGAGCTGGCTTGCCAGCGTCGGCTTGCCGGCGCCGCCCAGGCGCTTGTCCATATTCGTCAGTTCGACATCGGCCGCCATCACGCGGGCATAGCGGCGCCCGATCAGTTCAATGTCGTGTTCAAGGAAATCTTCAATGAGGTGATCGGGAATGTTGAACGTGCGTTCCTTCAGAGGCCCGCGCGAAGACATCGTCATATCGTAGGACGGCATGCCCTGGTTTGCGCGGCCGGTGAGCTGAGAAAAGATATCGTCAACGATGCCCCCGACATAATCGGCACGATCAGCCGGCGAGACAAATTCGGGAATTTCCTGTTTCACCTTGGGCATCATCGGTTCGAGCTTGTCAGCCTTCGCCTTCAGCCCTTCGATGCTGGCGCGCAGCCGGTCCAGTTCGATCGATTTGGCGGCAAGCTCAGCCAGGATTTCATCATTCGCGCCGCCTTCGGCATCGAGCCGCTTCAGGGCTTCGACGCGCTTGGAAAGGTTGCGTTCCTTCAGCTTCGATTTGAAAAGGTCGCGGCGGGTTGTGCCGTAATCGACCACCAGCGCCACGCGCGGCGACGAGTTGGCGAGATCCTTCACCGCATCGAGTTCGGTTTCCAGCTTTTCCAGCTCTTCGCCGACTGTCTTTGCTTCGGCGGCAGTGATTTTGCTCTCATTGACGATGGCGTCGCTTGCCCGGTCGAAGGCTTCAATCTCCTGCTCAAAACGCGAGATGCGCGAATCGATGCCGGCAGTGTTCTTTTCGGCACCGGTCACGCGGCCGATGAAGTCGCGAACGTCCTTCACCGAGGCGTTAGGAGCCAGCCCAACGCGGTCCAGCCATTCGGCCGCCACTTTGTCCAGATTGTCCATCGCCGCCGCTGTAGCCTCTTCCTCTGGCGTGCGCAGGGGATTGCCGCTCAGCTCCGAGCGGATCGATTCCATAACCGCCACCGGGTCGACATAGCCGTTGCCGTCTTGCGGTAGGTTCGCAAACATTTCGTCTTCGGCGTGGACGAAGTTGTCGACATCGCCGATTCCGCCCTTCTTGATGAACATGCCCGGATGCGTCTTAGGCGTGACGCCCATTGCCCGCAGCTCATTGTCCAGTTTCGAGCCGACACGAATGCCGCCCTTCGCCTTGATCAGCGCCAGGATCGGCGAGCGTTCGGCGAAGGTCTGCTTTCGATTCGCCGAGCGTTCGGCCGCCCTCGCCTGCTTCACCGTGTCGACCATGACGGAATTTTCATCCGCACCGCGCAGCATCCGCACCACATCGGCCGGCGCGCGTTCCTTCAGCACGTCCTGCCTGGTCTGTTGCAACTGACCGAGCGAAGCCACTTTCCGTTCCCGGATGCCTTGGCGTTCCGTCAGGCGGCTTTCGATATTGTCGAGACGTTCGGAGACCTTGCCGAAGGTTTCGCGCTGCTTTTCAGCGTCGACAATCCGGTTGCCGACCTTGATTTCATCGGCCTTGAATTCGAGCTGGGAAAGCTGGTCATCGATCCACGGCTTGACGATGGCCTTGAAACGCCCTTCCCCGGCATTCAGCCGGTTCGAATTCCAGAGGCGGGTCAGGTAGGACGTTGCCGTCTTGACGTTCACATCGGCCGGCAGCAGGCCGGCGGCAATGGCTTCGTCCTTCAGCGGGTCGAAGAGGGTCTTGCGCCAAGATTGAGCCGCCGCCGAAACCGCATCGTTTTCGCCGACATCGCCACGGCGCATCGCCTTGCTGACAGCCGTGCGAAACTCTTCCTTTGTCATGTCGAAGCCAGGCTCTTTTCGCGCCTTGGCATAGGTTCCGCGCATGTCTTCCAGAGCTTTGGTCAGCGCGCCCCGATCCCAATACTTGACCGCGCTTTCGACAGCGAGGTTGCCTTCGCCGCGCACGTTCTTTTCGAGATAGAAGCCGGTTTCGGCCATGTTCGCCATTATCTCGCGAGACGGCGCCGAGGGGCTATGAGCAGCGCGCAGCAGCGGGTTGAACCCGGACTGCAGAGCGCCGACCGACTTGGCGCCCGAGGCGATGCCGTAGTCCCCGAGGACGGGCTTGTCGACCGCTTGAGCGCCCATGCCAACGCCTTCAGCGTGCGCAGCCACTTCTTCAGGCGTCGGAACGTGATCCTGCAGAGCCCTTTCGACCGAAGCGAACGCGGCCTTTCGCTCAGCATGGGAGAACAGGGCACCGACACCGGAGCCGAGCAGGCCGCCCAGGATAGCACCCGCACCGACAGCCATCGCGCTTTCAGCAATCGGGCGCGTCTGTTGCGTCGACTGCAGGGCCATTTCAGAAACCCCAGCCCCAAGGGCGCCAGCGCCGGCCGTGCGCAGCGCAGTTTTCAAAACTGTGGCGCCGATGGTCGCTTCGCGGACGACAGCCCCGCCAGGAATGAGCGTAGGCAGATCGACCACGCCGGCCAAGGCAGAAGCGCCGGTCCCCCACCAGCCGGCCGCGTCGATGGTGCGCCGGTCTTCGGTTTCCATGTCGATTTGCGCCTTCATGGCTTCGTAGCCGGCGGCGTTGAAGACATCGGTGAACCGTTCCCAATGCCTTTCGTATGGCGTCCCCTCGATTTTGTCCCATATGACATCGCCAGTGAAACCGTCTTCACGCGTGGCAAGGTCGACGCCGGCCAGCTTGTTCGAGGCCATCGAGCCAATCGTGTTGCCTTGCCGGAAAGCAGCCCCGAGAAGCGTTGCCGTATCGGGCGCCACTTCGGTTTCCGCCGGCTTGTAATCGACGGAGCCAAAGGCGCCGAGCGCCGGCCGGTCTTCGGGATAGTCGAGAATCGGCATTAGAGATTGCCCCCCGATCCGCTACGGAACGCCTTGCCGGCATTGGGGTCACCGCCACCACGCGGATTTTGTGGCGGCGCGGGTTCGGCCGGCGCGGCCGGTGTTTCGTCTTCGGCACCCTTGCGGCGCACCAGATCGGATTGAACCCGGCCGGCGCCGATGGTCGCTTCCGAATTGAGAGCCCGGATGAAGTCTTGCGTGTTCGGGTCGGCGTTGATGGCTTTGGCCTTGGCGACCGCTGCCCGGTCGATATCGTTGGCCTGGTCCTTGACCTTGTGGAGTGCATGGTAGCGCTTGTCTGCGTCTTCCGCGCTCTTCGCTACGCCCACTTTCAAGGTGTTCGGATCGATGCCCCACTGCCCCGCAAACACCTCATCAAACTTGGTCTGCCCGCCTTCGGTGTACTGGTAGAAAAGCCGGTAGCGCGGTGGGCGTTTTCGCTCGATATCGGCCCGCGTCGTCGCGTCAGGGATGATGGCGACATTTTCGACCTTGCGCCCATCATGCAGGCCGGCCACGTAGGTTTCGGCCGTCTTCATGGCGTCGGTGCGCAAGTAGTCATATTTGCCGTCGATCGGCGGATAGTGCAGCTCAGGCGGCAGGCGCATCAGGTTAGGCGCGCCCGATATGTTGCTGACATTCCAGCGTGTTTTCAGTTCGGCTAGGGCTTGCGCCTTCGCCGCGCCTTCGTCGCCGCCGGTATCGTAGAATTTCTCTTCGGCTATTTCCTTGTATTCGGCCATCAGCGCGCTTGTCTGCAAAGGCATGATGCCGGCGCCAGGCTCCGGTGACAGGATGCCGGGATCAAATTCGCTGGTGACATCGGCCACGGTCAGGGTCTTTGTGAACTTGTCGAGACCGGGCTTCAGAATCTCTCGGTTCACCTTCTTTGCCGGGTCATCCATCGCAAGAATGCGCTGCGATGCCTCTTCGCCGGACATGCCCCGATCATTGACGAAATGGCGGAAGGCCGCGAGCTTGTCGCGAATGTCGGCCGCGCCCTCGACAGCACCGAACGAGACAGGCGCAACGGTCTGCAGGGCATCGGCTTGCGACATGGCAGCGGCAAAGACAGCCGGGTCTTTCGACGCGGCGCCCTGCCTCACTTGAGCCTGTAGCGTGTCGGGAATGTAGCCGGTCGCTTTGACGAAGCCTTGCGTGACAACCGGCTGTTGCTCTTCTGGCGTCACCTTGATCATCGCATCATAGGCTTTGTTGCCAAGCGACTTCTGGTCGCCATCAAAGCTGTTGATCGAGGCCGCCGGGCTTCCGGCCAGGATAGCCGACACCAGCGCGCCGACGCCGCCGTCTTCCTTCTGCTTCGAGCGGAACGCCTTCAACTGCTTGGTGATATCGCCATCGTCCAGCATCGGGTCGCTGAGGATCTGGTCTTCACTGACAATCTTGCCCGTTTCGATGTTGAGCCCCATCGCATCGTCATAGGCCTTGTATTGCGCCTGCTGCTGAATGCGGGTCGCGGTCGCTTCGGTCTGAATGTCCTTCTGCGCGCCCTTGGCGATGGTATCGCGCGAGACGTAATCCATATCGGCAAAGCGGGAATCGACCTTGAAGCCTGCGCCGCCGCGCTGCCCGAGTGGAACGGACTTGCCCGCCATATGCGCGGCGATGGCATCGCGCGCCCAGGTCGGTACGCTGTCCGAATGGTGCGAGGCGCCCCAGGCGCGGCGCGAACCGATATCGAGATGCAGGGAATTGGCGTAGACGCCGATGCCGGTAAAGCCCATCGAGGAAGCGGTCTGGATCAGCCGGACGCGCTCATCGGGCGAAAGCTTGCTGACATCGAGGTCCAGCGCGTTGCCGTGCATGTGTTCGGACTTGCGAGCCCCGCCAGCCCTCGCATTGCGTTCAGGATCGCGGAAGCCCGAGACGATAGGCACGGACGCCCCAAAGGCGTTCTGCACTTGCTTGAAGCGCGACAAGACCACGCTGTTGACGCCGGCAACGTCAGGGCTCCCCACGCGGCCCGCCTGGTTGCCGATGATTACCGGCTGGTCTTCGCCGCCATACTGTTTCGCTTGCGCGTTGTGGAGGTCTTGAGCGTATGCGGTGGCATCGTCGGCATTGTCGAACTTGCCCAGGTGCTTGCCGGTCTGGCGATAAAGCTTGATGGCGTCCTGGTTGCTCAGGATTTTGCCATCGTCCGAAACGGTCGGGATGAGAACTTCCTTGCCGTCCTCTTCGAACGAGATCGAGCGCACGGTTGAAATCGTGCCGTCAGCATTCTTCACCACCGGCCGCGCGTTCAGGTCGATGTTGCCGGGCTCTTTCAGCCCACGAGGCGCAGTCTGTGCGGAGGCGACGGCGCCGCCCTTGGTCTTGGCGAGAACCTTCTTGTAATAGTCGGCCGATTCCTGCGGGATGACGGCATCGTTGCGACCGCTGGCAAGCCACTTGTCGGCCCGATCCGCGCCGCCATTGTAGGCGATAAGCGCGGCTTCCGTGTCGCCATCGTAGCGAGCCAGCATCTTGTTGAAATAGTATGTCCCGTACTTCTCAGAGACAGTGGGGTCTTTCAGATATTCGACTTGCGCGTCCGGGTCTTTCGGGTAATTCGGATCTTCGATTTCCTGCGCAATCTCCGCGCCGGTTTCCGGCATGACTTGCATTTCGCCGATGGCACCTGCGCCAGAAACGGCGTTCGGATCATGACCGCTTTCGACGCCCTTCATGGCGTTGATGATATCGTCCTGGCCCGGAGCCTCCCCGAGAGCCCGGAGCCGATCGGCCGGCTTCATGCCGTTGAGCGCCGCCATCTGTGCCTTAGCCTTCCAGCCACGGCGCAGCGCATCCTTCTCAATCGGGTTGACGTCTTCGTCGGGAATGGCATCGATGAAGTTGTTGCCTTCGAAGACCGCATCATCAAATTTCGATGGGTCGCTATAGAGCCGGCTTTCAATGGCCGTCAGGCCTTCATCGACATTCGTTTTGTAATAGGCTTTGCGCTGCTTTCGTTCGAAATCGCCCGCGCCGCCCTCACCGTTGATGAGGCTTTCTTCCGTGCTGAAAAGCTTCGCATCGTAGACCGGCTTAAGCTCTGCCGGCACGCTGGTCATGAATTGCTTGGCGGCTTCCTTATAGGCGCCCTGGTATTGCTCTTTGAAGCCGAACGCGCCCGGTTCCGCCTTGTCGCCGGCAGCGGTCAGCGCTTGCGCCTGTGCCGACCTGAATTGCTGGTAACGGCTTTCAGTGTCGAAGAGCTGGGTTTTGTCGACTGTCTCTTTTGCTTTGGTCTCTTTGACCTTCAGGCTATTCGACATCGACTGCAGGCCGGCGCCGAGTTGCGCCACGCCCTGCCCGATGGCCGAGGTGTCATAGGTCGCAATAGGTCGACCAGAACGCCCGCTGACAGGCGCGCTCAGGTCTTCAGCGCCAGGCAGTTTCAGCGGCATCAGTAATAAATCCCCGAAGAGGGCGCGCCAGAATATGGCGTCGGATTCCAGTCCTTCGCGAATGAGCCCACGCCGTCCATCAGCGTCCCGACAGCGCCGAAGTAGGAGCCGGTTTGCGCGGCCTTGCCTTCCATGCGCGAGGCGACAGCTTGAGCCCGCCTGCCCTTGGCGCGTTCTTCACCGCCATAGCGGATCATGCCTTCGTTGACCGCGCCTTGCGTGGCAATGTCGCCGGCCAGATCCACCACCGTCTCATCGAGCGCACCGAGGCCGGAGGCGCTGGCTACAGCCTGTTGACGCGACAGAACGAAGTTCTTCTCCTTCTTGGCGCGTTCCGCCTCACGTTGGGCCGCTGCCGTCTCTTCCTTCGCCTGTTGATCGAGCTGCGCCGCCTGGTAATCGGCCGCGCTCTTCTTCGCAGCGCCGGCCGCCAACGTGCCAGCCGCCGACACGCCGGCACCGACGAGCGCTAGAACCTCAGTTATTCCGAAGTCTGCCATGTCCACACGTCCCCTTCGTCAGGCTTGAAACCAAGCCGCGAGAGCCATTTCGCCGAGGTCTTTTCGTCACGGTCGCAGAGCGCAATGATGCGCTTGTGCCGCGTCTTGGCTTCCTGCATGAGGCCCAACGCCGTCCGATGAATTGCGTGTCGGTATGGCCGCGCCTCAGGCTTCAGCGAGCAGAACGCAATCACGTTGCCCCGCGAGAACCAGAACCCGGCGACCGCCGCCAGCTTGCCGTCAACAATGCCGGCGATACCGCGCACCGTTGGACCGCTGCCCTTGTCGCCATACCATCCGGTGAGGTGTTCCCGCGTGAGCGGCACGACTTCGTGAGCCATCAGACTTTATCGTTGGTCTCGACAGTGACGACCGCCGCATTGAGAACGCAGGGCTTCGGCGCCGTGGCACGGATGCAAAGGCGGCTGTCCGGCTTCCATTCGCCGCCGAAAGCCGTTGCCGGCTCTTCGTATTCGGTGAAGATTTCATCGGCCGTGACCGGCCTGCCCTGGTACAGGCGCGGCAGCTTGTCCATGTTGGTGAAATCGCGGCCGACTTCGATGCCGTCATTGTGCACCCGGCCCATGATCAGGCCGACATAGTTGACGCGCTTGATCTGGCTGAGCGCCGTACCCGCCGACGCGGCATAGGCCAGCTTGGTCGACTTGTAGAGCGCGGTATAGGGCAGGCCCACCATGACATCAGCAGCCGTCACCGGAGCGCTTAGCGTGATTGCGCCAGCCGACACCGTGTAGGCGCCTAGATACTTCCCAGCAGCCCAGGCGACCACGCTCAGGCCGTCCAAATGCGAAAGGCCGGTCACAGAGGTTCCGGTCACCGCAGCGATGACCACGAAGCTGTCAGCCATCTTGTTCATCGTGCCGCCCAGGCATTCCGATTCCAGCGCAACCTTGTCGAGATAGCGGACGGTTGAGGCGCTGACTGTCCGGCGCACCCGATAGAAGACTTGATCCTCATCTTCGCCCGGCAAAACCGAAACGCCTTCGATGAAGCCAGAGCCGCCCGCCGTCCACCTTGACCAGCAAGTCACGTCTTCAGACGGCTCATAGGTGAGCAGCACGACAGTACCGTCATCGAGCCAGACGTGCGCCCGCGTGTCAGGCTGGCGCTGAATTGCCATGCCGACGACATTGGCGTTGCCGGTCAGGTCCGGGCAAAGCAGCGTCAAGTCGCGCGGAAGATAGTCATAGGTGGTTCCGTCCGGGATCAATTCGAAAAGGCGCTTGCCGGATCGCTGCGCAAATATGCCGCGACTGTCTATTTTCACAGCGGCGACGCCAGCCCGAGACCCTTGCGTTGAAGGCGTTCCCGCTTGCGCATTTTGAGGCGTCAGCGGTTCATCGAATGAAGTCGACTTGATCGAGAACTCAGCGCCAGGCGTTCCGATAATCGGCCGGCTAAGCGAAAGCATGAAATTGATGGTATCGACAGGCCCAGAGCCCAATGTGCGGTTGATCGGCCCGCTATCGCCCTCAAAGTCAGGGTCGAAATTCTCGTAATCGTCGGCTACCGAGAAAATGAACCGGGACTTGCCCGCCCAGCCCAGCCGGCCCTTGTCGAAAGCCACGGCGCTAGGCCATCCCTGCCTGTCGGACCAGATGCCTTCCTGCCAGTTGTCGGTGTAGCCGGTGCTGTTGAAATGGTCCAACACCTCGATATCGACTTGTGTTGCCGAGGTGTAGCCGATCACGCGACAAACGCCGTAGCCACCACCGCCGTCGTAGACAATGGATACGACAGCCGTCCCTGACGTATAGTCGCCGGGGTTGAAGCCGAGTTTGTAGTAGATGATGGCGTTGTCGTCGTCGTCATTATTGCCGGTGACGCCGACAGGGGCTGTGATATCGGTTGCGCTTGAGCCTGTCGCCTTGCGAAAATCTTTGTAGCCGGTGTCTTCGCCGTCGAAGGATCGTTTCCAGCGAAGGGTACCAACCCATGTGCCAGAAACAGAATATGACCAGTTCCTGTCGGTCACGGTGGTTGTGAGGCCTGTGACTCGCATCGGGTCGGAATAGGCCAGCTCGGCGCCCAGCTTGAACGTCTCGGTGAAGCCTTCGTTGAAATTCCGGAACAGCGCGCCGACATGTTCGGGCTTGAAGAACGGAAGATCAGCAGTCAGCGTGGTGTTGCCGCTTGTCGCCCCGACCTTCAGCTTCACCTTTGCGGATCGCGCAGCAAAGAACGGACCATTTTCCGGCCGGTAAAGAACGATCGACCAGCTCCGCCCGGCGCCTCGGCGCTCGATGCGGCGCTGCTGGAACCCTTCGCAGGCGAGGAACAGCACATCCGCCGACTGATCCCAGCGAACAAATGGCAGGTCGGCCGCAGCGTAAGGGATATCCAGTTCCATCGTGCCGGTCGACGCGACTTGGCAGGACGCAACAATCTTGTCGATGTCGAGGTCGCTCTGAAACTGGATCCAAAAATCGCCGGTAGGCGTGAAGGCCAGGCTATGTGCGCCAGTCCGCATCGTCGTTTCGGCGACATATTCGTCACCACCCGATGTCGAGCCGCAGCGGAAGGTCACAGGTCCGCGCGTGACCGCGATGCTGAGGGCGTGTTCCTTATTCACATCGCCACCCGCCACGGTGATTTGGCGTCGGCAGAGAGCCAGCCCGCCGACGTTGACCGCATTCAGGACCAGGCCGGTGCCGCCAAAGGCAAGAGTGCCGCCGCTGGTCGAGCCGTCCGACCAACTTGCCGAGGTAGCGAAGGCGCTGTTCGATATCGTGGTGGCGACCGACACGCGGGAAATCAGCACATCGTTGATGCGAACCCGCATCTTGCCGTCTGCCATCTCGATCAGCGCAGTGTCATCGGTCGCGGCGACGAAGGGAATGTCGATTGCGAACGCGTTGTTGCGGCTGGCGCCGAGGTAGCCGGAGCCAGGCCGAAGGAACATCGAGCCAGCCGTCTTCGGCAACCAGTTTTCCATGATTTCCGCAGACAAGCGGATGCGATCGACATCAACCCGCGTCAGTGCAGAGGTGGAAACCAGCCCCCGGTTGAAGGCCAGCAGAGGCGCATTTGTTTTCGCCATCAGCGGAGCCCGAAAGGCCTACCGCGAGAGGAAGAGCCACGGCTTTGCACCAGCCGGCCAGGAGGTGGGTAACGGGTTACCGCCTCATTCATGGCATCGGTGTTCGAAGCCTTGTATTTCGCCTTGTCGCGCGCCTTTTCGAGCTTGTCTTTCCGGTCCGACGAGCCGGTCACTTCCTCGCATGTTGCCGAGGCAAGGCACGTCTCGACGTAGTCGACAAAGCTTTGAGGCCAAAGGCCGAGATCCAGGCCATAGTCCTCATCGTTCGACACATAGCGAAGGTAGATTATCGAGATATTTGCCAGGATCCGGCTTGTGCGGTCGTCATAGTCCAGCAACGGCACCCGGCCGAAGTCGTCGGAGGTCACACCAGCGGTGCGCAGCCAGTCATCCGGCTTGTCGAACACATACTGGTAGCCGAAGTTGCTGCCGACCGAAGGCGTGGCCTCGAGCTGGACAAATCGCATGGCGAAATTCCAGAACGCGGCTTCGAGACAACCCTTCACGGTCTTTGCATATTCGGCATCGAGCGCGCGGCGCGCCTTCCCCTCGTCCGTGAGGGCGCCAAGACGCGGCTGACCGAGCTTGATCAGCGCGCCGTTGTACAGGGAAAGCTGGTCAGTCATCGACTAGGCCGCCTTCAGGTTTTCCGCGATCCAGGCGACGCCGGCTTCTTTCGTTTCTAGCATGTCGGCCAGGACCGTCTTGTCCTTCGTGCGGATGACGCGCCAGCCGCCATTCGGGCCGCCCCAGCGCACTTCATGTTCCGAAGGCTTGGCAAGGGTGGTCTCATTGGTGAGCTGCACCGGCCCACTTGTATAGGCCACGCGCGCGCCGCCGGCAGCGCCCTTGCCCACTTCGAGGACCATCACTTCGCCGAACCAGGCCTTGTCGAAGCCGACAACTTCAATGATGTCGTCGGCGCGCAGTTGAGGACCGACATGGACCCAGAAGGCCGGGTCGAGAAGGTCTTCCGGCTTGGTGTTCGCATAGAGCGACACGCGGTAGACCGTGCGCTTGCTTTCGGCCAGCATGAGGCCGTTGACGTTCAGAGGCATGGTAGCTCCTTTCGGTTGATTACGCGTAGATGACATTCAACCCGAGCACGTCGCCGGCAGCGATGGCGGTTGTGTCCGCATCGGCCGCAAGAGCCGTGATGGCGTAGGAGATGCCAGTGGCGAAGAACATGCCGCCAAGGTCGAAGTTAAAAGCTTGAGAGGCAAAGAGCGGGATGGTGAGGACGGGCGTGTCAGTGCCCACGGTCGGCGCCGTGGCCTTGTTGTAGATTTTCAGGAAGCAGTTCGCCGCCGTGGCCTTCAGCCCGACGACCTTCAGCAAATCCCCCGCCGAAGCTTTCGCGACCGTGGCGTTGGTTGTGGCGGCCGACGACACGATGCGAGAGGCGGCATTTGGCTTGCGCTGCCGATCCCATGTCGTGCCGTTGAAGGCATACCCAGCCGTTGCAAGGGGTCGCAGCAACACAGCACTGGCGCCAGGGTTTCCCATGGACGTCAGGTTGGCGTTGACCACGGCATCGGCACCGGCAACGATTGGCGCGGTGTTGAACGTGCGCAGGTTGCCGTTGACGTCCGACTGTGCGTCGGCTCGCTGGCCCGCAACGATAGTCGGCTGCGTCGTGTTGTAGATGCCGCCGACTTTGACCGGCGCGCCAGCGTCAGCAACACCGGACGCCACATTGCCGACCACAGCGGACGGTGCGGCGGCTGTGCCGCCACCAGTCATGAACAGCGGATGCGTCGCGTCGATCGGGTTGCCAAGAGCGTCAACAAGGAGGACGGGCTTGACTTTGGTCGAACTCGGATCGCCGACCACAAGGGGAAGAGCTTCGGCCATCGCCGGGTTCCTTTCGATGAATGAGAAAAGGCAGGAGCCGAAGCCCCTGCCCTGTGACGCCTTAGTCGGTGTCGGTAGTGCCGACCGCGAGACCGTCAGTCAGATCGACGGCAGTTGCGGACGCCAGATTGACCGTGTGAATGGTCGTGGCGTTCGAGCTGTCCGTGTCGGTGACGAAGACGATGTCATTGACGCGCATGCCGAGCTGCCAGCCGTTCGTGAAGTAGCCGGAGACGCGGACCAGCGAGGCCGCATCGACCGATTCATACTTCCAGAGACGGAAGCCAGCGATGCCCTGAGAAATCAGGACCGGAGGGTTGGTAGTTGCGTAAGCCATGGTTTCAGCCCTCCTTAGACGCCGACGATGGCAGAGCCATCATGGTTCATGACGACAACGCCGCTGTTCTGCAGCAGCTTGGAGCCCATGAAGGCGGAGGCGCGAGCCCAGGAATAACCCTGCTCTTCGTCGTAGCCGACAAGGGATTCGAGGTTTTCGGTATCCGCCGCGTGGCCGATGGCCGAGCGGTGGAAGAGGAACGCCTTTTCAGCGCTCGTGCCGACGCCCGGAAGGGTCGGATGCGTCAGCCAGTTGACGCCGGCCCAGCGCATGACGCGCTTGATCGGACCACCGGCAAGCGGCTGCACGTCGACATAATCGCGAGACGTAAAGGTCGCATCGCGCATGAAGTACGTGAGCATCGCGGGAGTGATCAGCCCCCACATGTTTTCGATCTCCTGAATTGGCACTGCTGCCAGGCCCAGGATGCCGATTGCCTTGGTGACCAGGGTAAGCGAACCAGTCACAGCGGCGCCGGTGTCAACGGTGCCGTTCGCCAGCTCAGTGATGATGTCCGCGTCAACCTTGCGGTTCATCACGTTCAGCGAAGTCTGCTGCATGATTTTCTTCTGGTCGCCCTGTGAGGCGAAGATGTTGAAGTCCGTCTTGCGCACCAGGTCGTGCCATTCCACCAGCGTTGCGGTGTTCTGGGTCAGGTTGTCGCCGCGAGCCGTGATCAGGCCGTTGACGCCGCGCGTACGAGCTTCCGCGCCGCCACTGTCGGCTACGAGGAAGATGGCTTCATTGCCCTTGCGCACGAACTCGGTCGTGACAGCCATGCGCAGCGGGCTTTCACCGGCTTCAAAGCCGGCGATGTACTCTTGACGATATTGTTTCTGGAATGCCGTGTCGGCCATGGTCCAGATTCCTTCTATTGAGGGATCGGGAGCCGTAGGCAGGTTGTCCGCAGGCCAGGGTCGCGGGTTGTCCGGGTTTAACCGGAGCCGCTAGACCGCCCTTCGGCGCTGACTTCGTGCTGGGTTTGGGTAGAGCCGCTATCGACGGAGCCGCGTGGCGGGTTGGCCGTCTTCGAGCGGGATTATCAGGCCTTGAGCTTGTCGCGGGCCGTGATCAGTTGGCGATAGCGCTCTTGCGCCTTCGCGTCTTTGTGCCAGGCGTTGCGGTCATCCCGCATCCGCTTTTCCATGCCGGCGATTTCAGCGAGCAGGCCTTCGGAGGACGAACCGCCGACCGGGATAATCGTAGCCATAGGGTTTTCGGCAACCGCCTTTGCAGCGAAGAACCGCAACACGTCAGGGTGATTGCCTATCTTCGTTCCGTCAGCCAGCCGGCCGCCCATCAGCTTGTCAAACAGATCGGGATTGACGCCCTCGAAATAGGGACGCATCGCCGCGAAGTTGCCGGCATAGTCGCCGCCCCATTCCTTTTTCAGGTCCGCTTCGGCCGTCTTCTTGAAGGTGGCGTCAGCGGTCGCTTGCTGAAACTGCCCCTCTTCCTGAATCGCATAGTACTCATCGACCATTTCGGCCATGTCGGACGGCGCAATGCCTTTCTTGATGGCGCGTTCAGCGAAGGCCGCAACCATCGGCTTGTCATCGTCGCCGATCACCCGCTTGTCAGGCAGGACAATGGCCTTGACGAAGTCATCGACGGCATCAGGAATGCTGTGTTCCTTGCGGTAGGCCTTCCAGTCGTCATCGGTCGCCTTGTCGCCGGGCTTGCCCTTCGGCTTCAGCCCTTCGGAAATCTTGCGCTGCGCCTCTTCCTGCGCCTGCAACAGAGCTTCAGGCGACGTGAACCGCTTGAGCATGGCGAGTTTCTTTTCATCGCCCTTCGCCAGCTTGTCGCGCCAGTCTTTGCCGAACGTGCCTTCCTCGTCCGGTGTATCTTTGCCAGCGTCAGGAGCCGCAGCGGCCGGCGTGGCAGCAGCAGGCGCAGGAGCGGCAGCAGGAGTGGCTTTCGCCGGTTCGACAGTTACAGCAGCGGCGGTAGTCGTTGCCGCTTCAGCAGCACCCGGAACGGGGTTTTCGGCCGAAGCCGCGCCCGTTGCTAGAGTGTCATCGGACATCAGGTGTTCCTTTCGGTTTCGTCAGCAAATGGATTGGCGTGTTGACCAGCTTCAGGATCTGGTTTCCGACATTGCGCCGGCCGGTCAGGTGGTGACCAACATCAGGTTGCCCAGGGACGAAAACTTCGTCGTATGTCATCGCCGCCTTGTGGACGATCCAGGCGATTGCCCGCTTCTGCTGTCCTTCAGAGGCGTTGCCGGCAGCGACCGCCTTGATGGCTTCGACATCGAGGTCATCGTATGCGGCCGGCGCCATCGGATTTAACCGCGGCGACCCGCTTCGGGGCGAATGTTGCGTCATGCGGCTTGCTGCAGAGCCCGGACCATCGGAGCGGCCTTGCCAGCGGCTTCAGCAGCCCCGCCAACAGTCGCTTCCGCGTTCGCCGCTTGAGCAGCAGCCGCCATCTGGTCGGCCGCCGCCTTCATCATCTTGTCGTCGTTGAGCCATTCTTCTGGCCAGCCCGTGCGGCGCAAGAGGTCTTTCGCAATCGCCATGGCGTTCGGCAGCTTGGCAACCATCGGGTCGAGCGCAGCGGCTTCCTTGACCACGCCCAGGCCCTCAATCAGCTTTTGCTGCATGCCTTCGTCTTCCAGATCCTTGATCGGGCTCTTGAAGGAGAACTCGACGCCAGAGCCCTTGAGCGAATCCGGTATCTCATTGGCAGGGAAAGCGCCGAGCGAGCGCATCACCTTGAAGGTTTCCGAGCAGAGCGGTTCGGAATATTCGATTTCCACCGGCTCAAACATCGGGATGTGAGCCCGCATCTGTTGTTCGACCACCTTGCGGATTTGGTAGGCAGTCATGCCCGAGGTGTCGGGGATCTGCACCTTGTCGGTCATGAAGCCCATGCGGATGGTCTGGTCGAGCCGATCAGACATATTCCGCCCGGCAGGCAGGCCCGAGAAGTCGAGAGGCAAAGGCCGCAGCGCTTCGCCCAGCCGCTCATCATACTCTTTGTCCAGCCAGGTGATGCCGCCGGCACCGAGGCCAATATCCGAGCGGATGACATCCATGGCCGCAATCATCGGCGGGTCGATCGCCTTTTCACCGGCTTCGAGCAGGATGCGTTCGATTGCCTGTTGTGTTCGGCTATCGGGCAGGATGATCGAGGTGAAGACCGAGCGGGCATATTGCGAGCCTGAGACGGTCGGACCGCGAGGCACGATGTAGCCGCGATATGTGCGGCCGATGTTTTCGAGGACTTCGCCTTCGCAGTCGGGCAGCACCCATAGCGAAATGAACTCGTGTTCAGCCCGAACCGAGATGCCGGTATCGTAGGACGCGGAAGGCACCACCACATGCCGGGCAGAGATTTTCTTGTAAGGGTCTTTCGCAGCGTCACGCGTCAGCGCTTCAGGCACCTTGCCCGGGAAAAGCTGCATGAGCTGGGTAATCGTCGGCTTGCAGTTGCGGTGCACGTCCGAGACGTTGCCGGCATAGTCTTCCGACCATACGCAATCGCGCAGATGCCAATTCCGATAGAACAGGTTGCGCCTGTCGGTCGTTGGCGTCACTTCGATGACAGCCTGCCCGAAGGTCAGGTGATCATGGTCCCCTGCTTCGGTCGCCTTGGTGAACCCGGCGCCGTTCCGGTACATGACGGCGCGCTGCATGGCTGTGGCATATTCCAGCCAGGACCGAGCTTCAGGCACCTTGTTGCGGGCATCATCCAGCGATTTGACTTCGAAGAAATCGGAAGGCCGCAGCATCGTGCGGTAGAGGTCGGCCATGTCGCGGCGATAGATGGCAGCGCGAGACGAGAACGAGCCCGAGGCATAGTCAGACCCGATGTTGAGCGGCCCGGTGAAGTCTGCCCGGTCGTAATAGAAATGCTCTGCCAGCTCCTGCCAATGGCTCAGCAGCGGCGTCTTCTCGCTGAATAGGCGGTTGCCGTTGTCGACAATCGTTTGGACGGCGGCAGAGGTCGCGGTCAATGTGTCACCCCAGGGATGATCAGGCTGGATTCGGAAGCGGCGCGAGCCATGACTTCCATGCCGTGGTCGACATTGGCGCTGACCACAGCCCGCATCTTCTTGCGGTTGCCGTGGCCCTTGCACCCGCTGACAATCGCAGCGCCCGCGCAGAAGCCGAGGATGCCGACGATTTCGTCAATCATCATCGGCGATTGCCGAGTATGAGACGCCACCGCTTCGCCGATAGCCTGCATCAGCTTTTGATGCCTGTCCGACGCGGCAGCGGAGACGAGCGCCATGGATCAGGCGCCCAGCTTGCCAACAGAGCCGGTGAGGTTGTCGGACATGATGGTCGAATCCCGACCGCCACGCGCCCGCATCTCTGCCATCTGGCGGCGCTTCTCAGCCAGGACAGCCGGGTCTTGCGCGTCCGGCATACGGGCCGGCTCTTCCAGTTTCGGGGTTTTGGGCTTGAACAAGGATGCCATGGTCTTTCCTTTCAGACGATGAGAGCGAGGAACGCGGCGCCGACTGCCACCCACGATAGGAGGGCCAGACAGACGTGAAGGACCGCAGCGCCGACGCTTCCGGCAGCGGCGAACTCTTCGGCGAGGAAGGCCAGCGCGCAGGTGACAGCGGCAAGGCCCCATGCCCAGGGCTTGTCATGGACGAGCCCGGCAGCGGCGATGATCAGCACCAGCAAGGCGCCAGAGGTGTTCTTGTGCATCGAGCCAGCCCTCAGTTGTTCAGCTCATAGGCCAAGCCCTTGGCGTCCAGCGCCCGGCCATTGAGCCCATAGAGGACCGACACCGCGCCGGCGGCACGTTCAGCCCGGATCAGGCCGAAGCGGGCTTCCCCGAATGCCTTGCCGGCCAGGGCGAGCGATGCTGCTGCCTGCTTTTCTGTGATCGAGCCACGAGTTGCGCCCTTCGGCGGCTTCGGCACTTTTATGCTGTCTTCGAATGTCATCGTCTGCCTACCTTCTGTTGCGAGTAGCCGACCTTGACTTGCGGCAGTCGGCCGCCGAGCGCCGCTTCATGCATCTTGCGGATTGCCAGCTTTTCCCCTTCGGACCACGACATGATGGTTGCGTCGCCGTCATCAGGGGACCGGCCTATCCGCTTGCGGATTTCTTCCTTGCTTTCGATTTGAATGTTGCCGGCGCCCACTGGCTTCCAGCGATAGGACACAAGGTCAGCAACCAGCATCGGGTCAGGTGGCAGCGCCATCGGTGAGCCGCCTTCCTGCCCAGGGTCTAGCGCCTCACGGAACCGCCAGATGGCCTCAGCACGCTTGTTGACGAAGCCGAGAGCCTTATCCACTGTGCGCGCCGTGGACGCATGGGCTGCATTGAAGCCTGCAACCGGGACGCCGTTGTCCTTCAGGAACCGCATCGCGTCGCCGCCATACCCGCCGCCCACGTCGATGACGACAACGCAGCCGTCGCGGCGGATCTTGAACACTTCGGCGCCGATGCTTGGTCCGTCCGGCGTTTCCTTGCCCGGCTTGCGCACCAGCGGCGCGAACCATGTGCCGTATCGCGGGCTAAAGGACGACTTGTCAGGGCCGCCCTGGGCCACGTCGACCGCGAGCGCCGTCATCTTCAGACCCTTGAAGCCGTCTGGCGTCCAGCGGCCTTGCGCCTGCCGTATCCAGTCGGAGGGAATGACTTGCCAGCGATCATCCTGCTGGCCGACGTCGAACCGCCCTTCACGCAACATGGTGCGCAGCGGTTCAGGCATGGCCTCGATCGTCGCCGCATAGCCGGTGTCGGCCAGGTCTGGGTTGTCCTCGAGCGTGGAGGGAATGAAGGTTCGGGACCGCGGCCGCTCACCTTTCGGGCCGACATAGCTGGCGTCGACTTCGGTGTCTTCGCTGTCGATGGTTGTGTACCAGCGCAGTTCACCGGGCTTGGCCGGGTTTGGGTGCGTCGGATCGAGCCATGCGCCCCACCGGCGGATCACCCATTGGCCTTCCGCGGTCGATGGCGGGTTGCCGGTGGCCACCACCCGGCAGCGCTGGTTTGGATTGCCCGAACGGTTCCATCCGATGATGTAGGTGTACTGCGTCTCGGTGAACTGCGTCAGCTCGTCGAAGGCCTTCAGGTCGTGCGCGTTGCCCTGGTAGTCTTCCCGGTTACTCTCGTGCTCGCAGTGCCCGAGGTCGATCACGCCGCGCCCGTGGCGCCAGCTGCCCAATTGTTCGTTGAAGCCATTCCGCGAGCCCAGCAGGCCCTGCAGTTCGCGTTTGACGCCCTTGAGGTTCTTCCCGACCCGGCGAAGGATCAGCGAATGTTCGTGCTCGTTCAGCGCCAGCGAGCAGATCAGGTAAGTTTTGCCCCCGCCGGCGGATCCGCCATAGAACAATTCATCGGCTTCGCTGAAATAGGCTTCCGTTTGAGGCCCGGGATTGGGCAGGCCGACCTTGCCGGCAGTGATTGCCGCCGCCTTCTCGCGGATTTGCAGTTGCTTGCCCGGTGACAGCGCCTTGTAGCTGGCGAGGATGTCTTCGAACGTCTGGCTGACGCTCATTCCTTGCCACCTTGCAAGCCCGCGGCGAGAGCGAAGGCGATCTCACGCGCCAGCGTGCGGCCATCCTTCTCGGGAACCAGATCCTTGCCATCCTTGCCTGTCACTTCGACCCGCTCCCGGAAGGCCTGGACGTCCACATGCTTGCCGATCATGTCGAGACGCTTGGCGCGATCGGAGAGCTTCACCTTGCCGATGGTGCCGGTCTTCTTGCCCTTTACGGTGATCGTTTCGAACTCGACGCCGGCGACGAGGCCGGTCCGCCAAATCTTCGGCCACGCCTTCAGCGGCTTCAGATTGCCATCGTCATCGAACAGATCGGCGATGTCAGCGGTGGCCTCGTCGACCAAGCGCCGGAGCAGCCATTCGGCGTCAATCCCGGTCTTTTTCGCGCGGGCTTCAAGCGCCACCGCCACCGCGGCCGAAACCTTGACATTCCTTAACAGCCGGGAGGCCTCTGCTTCCGCCGAGTTTTCCGAGTATCCAGCCCGGATCGCCGCCTGCTTTCCGTTCAGGTCGACGAGGTACTCTTCGACGAACCGCGTCTGCCTTGCAGTTAAGTCAGGCATTTGCCGCCTTCGCTTTGACCACGGCCAGCGCCTCGAGGATTTCCGTTTGCACTTCTGCCCTCGCTTTCTTGCCGGCGATCGACACGGCCAGGGCGGTCCGCTGGCGAAGGTCTTCCCGTATCGCCTTGATGGCGGTGGGTGATAGCTTGGAGCGGCGCTGGTCGAGAAAGTTCATCGTCCGCCCTCCCTGTCAGCGAGGAAATGAAAATGGCCATAATCAATCTTCAAGCCGAGAATGCATATTACGAGACCATGAGCGGGAACGATCCGTTCACGGTCATCATTCGTGGCGTCGCTTATCTCGACTTCGAACTGGAGAAACTGCTCAGCCTCTGCCTGAAAGTGCCGGCCGAGCTCAAGGCGATGAACTTGGACTATTCGAAACGATGCGCCTTGGCGTTTGCCCTTGGCCTGGACAACCGCATTAAGCCTGCTCTGGCTGCGGTGGGGCACTTGCGGAATAAACTCGCGCATCAGCCCGACCGGCATCTAACCGATGAAGACGCGAAGAGCCTGTACAAAGCGCTTTCAACCGAGGAGAAGCAAAACCTCCCCAAATTTCTTGATCGTATAGCGCGCACCCCAAAGGTAGAGTTTCGAAAGCTGAGCGCGATGGACCAATACGTCATCATGCTTGTGCTGCTTCGCTCTATCGTCGTCGCGGCCCAACGGAACATTGAGAACGCCCGCAGTTCGCCAGCGTTTGCAAGCGCAGCTAACGTTTGATTTTCTGAAAATGTCCCGGAGCGCAGGGGCGGCGAAATCTTCGCCCCGCATCGGCCCGGCGAGTGATCCGAAGATCCCGCTCAGTCGGCCGCAAATCGCCTGTGCGCGGGTATTACTCTACCTTCGCAAGATTTTCAAGGTTTACCGTTGTTGGCACCGATCGGCCGAACATCGAGACCAGCACCTTGGCCTTCCGGCCGTCCTTCACAGCGTCAATCAGGCCCTCGATGCCGATGAACTGGCCTTCGTCGATGCGCACCCTGTCGCCGGCGTGCAGCCGGTAGCCGTGTTCCCTCGTCTCATCGAAGGCGCCGCTGTCGACGGCGCGTCGGATCCGGGCAATCACGTCGTCAGTCACCGGGACCGGAAAGCCGCGGATGCGGAGCACCTTGTCGACGCCGTCGATATCGTCGAGCTCGGAACATTGGTCCGGTCCATCCAGCCGAACGAAGCCGTAGCGCGTGAACAGCGGAAATTCACGCGTCGTCCATTTTTTTGTCCGGTGGTGCTTGATCTCTTTTCGCCAGAAGGGCCAGAAGACTTCGTAGCCGGCTCGCAGCAGTTCTTCGCGCGCTTTGATCGCAGCCGACACGTCGCTCTCCACCACGTACCAAGGGCGGATACCTGCGAAGTCCATCAAGCGCTCCCTTTGGCAGTGACCCGGCATTCGAAGCCATAGGCCCTCGGAATGCACGCAGTCTCCATCGCGCTCCTCACGAGATCTAGACCGCTGGTGATTTGGACCGAAGTTCCCCAAATCGTCGCGATCACGACGCCGTGCGGCTTGACGCTTTTCCGCAGCTGGTAGACCAGCGAATCGACGACCCGCAATTCTGGCAAGTCGATCTCCGGCCGTCGGAAATAAAGGACACCATGGACAGATTCCCTGCTATGCGGCATGCCGTCGGAAAGCATGATGAGAAGCTGCGCCAAGTTTTCCGGAATGCCGAAGGCGGCCTGCGTATTCGCCGCACGATCGAGTTTGAGAGCCAATCCCAGGCTTTCGACCTGGCCTTCGAGATCGTCTACCTTGTCGACCAGGTTCCTAATCAAGGCGAGAAGTTCGTCGCTCATTCGGACGCCGCTGCGACTGTATTTGGAAAACATGCTGCGCGCGCGGCGCAGCGCCGCCATCTGGCCATGCCTCAGATCATCATCCGATATCCGTGCGGTCATGCGGTGAGGGTCATCCTTACTGGCGAAATCAGTTTGGATCATCGCGCATGTTGCCGAAAATTTCGTGCCTCAAGCCGGCATGTTGTCGCGGAGCACGCGGTTCACGGGTGAGGAGCGTCCTGTTGGAGTGCGTATGCACGTTTGTGTATGCACATTTTGTCTGTACATACGTTCCTGTGCAGACAAATGATTTGTGCATACAGAAGCACCTCGACCCATGCTCATGCCGCATCGCCGTCGGGATACCGGCGCTGCCATTCGGCCCAGGCTGCGCGCCGCATCTCGCCATGAACCGCTGCAGCAAACCGCTCGATTTCCGCCCGAATCTCGGCCTCGGCCAGGCCCTGCACCTGAAGCCTGCCATAGAGACGGCGGCATTCCGTCTTCCAAAACCTTTCGGCAGCAATGCCCTGCCGGCGCTCGAGGATACGTGCGGTTTGCCGGATGAACACAAGATGCCGATCGACCGGAAACGGGATCACCTCCGCCGCCGCGAGCGCACGTTTCTCGGAAAAGTCAATCTGCCTCATGCTGCTGCCTCAGGTGTGTCGCCGCTCCCATGGGGCTCCGCCCCTTGGTAACCCCGCCGGGGGATAATCCCCCGGACCCTGCCACGTCCGGCTTCGCCGACCGTGCTTTGCAGCGCTTGCTTTTTGACGTCCGTAGACAATCCTTTTTCAGGGAAAATGGTCTCAGTGTCGCAAGTATGTCGCCTCTCCGATGAAGATTCTACTCGCGACGGACTTGCGACAGGTGATGTCGAGTTGCGCCTCCGCTCCCATGTTCGGCGACAGACGCCACCAACCTCCCACGGTTTCAACGTCGAGAGAGACTCGGCCTCATAAGTGTCGCGATCCTTGCGGCCCTGCGACTTCCTGGTATCGGCCATTCTGCTTCGGTCGCGTTCACGCTTCCGCTCTTTCGCGATCTTCATCCGTTCAGCCTTGGAGACGTCGCAAGCGCCTATCGTCTTCAAGTTGAGCGATGTTCGTTCGGCCATCGTCACCCCAAGAAGGCCAGCCACACCGTCAGCGCGCATCATCAGGCGCCTGCTCGATGTCTCCGCGATGATCGGGTGGACGATTTCAGCGCCAGCCCACGGCGCCCATATCGAGGCCCAAGCATTCATGTCCTGCCCGGACAGAGACATTGCCGCAGCCCGTATGTAGGCAATGCAGGTCCCGCGGTCGTCGGTGTCTTCAGGATCGGGGATCGGGCCGTGATGGCGGGCGCGGATCACCTTCTCCACTTCGCGCATACGTAGCGTCTCGGGAGAGAATGACCAATCTGTGCGCCTGGCACGCTTGCGGGCCGGCTTCTCTTTCATGATGACGTTGCCGAGCATGAGGCGCTCGGATCCGTCATCGCCGACCTCCACCGTCGGCCGCACCTTAGGTCGCCCTCGCGCGGATCAGATTTGCCTCGCGGACCGCCTCGCAGGCGTCGCTGGCAGAGAGGCCGAAACGCTCTTGCATTTGTGGCACGACCGCCTTGGTGCGGTCCGCCCCGCCCGTGGCGAGCCAGTGCGCAGCGTCTAGGATCTGCGATGATGCCGGAGCGCGGCTGATCGCTGTCGCCGCGCTCATGGCTTGGCCCGACCGCCTGCAAAGCGCTCGATCGCTCGATTTAAGCTGCCTTCCAAGAGGCCGGTAGAAACTTGCGGCGTGAGGTCATAGTGGCGGTTTAGCACCTCGAGAACCGCCATCTGCGAACTCTCTACGATCACCATCAACTCGGCATAGGTTGCGCCGTCTTTGATCGCCGCGCCGATAATTTCACGGACGAACCGGCGCGCTAGCAGGTTGTGGGTTGACGCTGCGTCGCTCATTTCACGAACCCATTCTTCTCGGCCATCACCAGAGCCATGGCGACGGCTTCGGCGAACGCCTCGAGCTTGTCGACCTTGAAGGCGATGCCCTTGCCAGGGCGCTTCGAGCCGTCTTCCACCTCGTAGAAAACACGCGCGTTGAACACTCGGTAGCCGTTATACATGTCGAGCGAGATGCGGATTTTTTCGCGACTGTTCTTCGGTACGACGGCGACGAGATCGGACTGGGATGCGGTGATCGCGGTCACGCTGCCTGCTCCCCATCACCAAGGAAGAAAGCCCGCAACTTTCCGCGCTCTGCCACCCACTGATTACCGACTTTGCGGGCCGGCAGAAGCCCAGATTCCAGCATGTGAAATGTTTGCCGGGGCTTTCTGTTGATTTCCTTGCCGATCTCGGCTGCTCCCCAAACGAGGTCGATCGGTGGCTCTGCTTGGATTTTCATTTGTGACCCTTCGCGCCGAATAGGTGCAAGTTGCCTCTATGATATACGATTGAATCACACTGAGTGCAAGTTGCACCATTGCATTTTTTGATGCCAAGTTGCATCCATAGGTAATGGATGATGATGAGCAGAAATACCCGAGCCAATTGGCCGAACGTTTCCAAGTTCGATTGCCGATCGGGCTTCGAGATAGAATCAAGGCCTATGCTGAACGACACGGTCGATCGATGAACACCGAGATCGTACGCATCCTTCATCGCGAGTTTCCCGAGCCATGGCCGGTCGACACCCGCGTGGCCGATTTGATCAACATGCTCGGTATCCTCAAAGGCGGGGTGACGGATGAGAGAATCGACAACCTAACCCACGAGATCGAAGAAACCGTGATGGGCATGATGACGGGTCGTGTTCAAGGCGTGGACGATCGCGCCCTTGAGAACATCAAATCGCTATGGGAGCGATACGAAGAACAGCGGGCGGAACATGCCAGGGATATGGCGGACCTCGATGCCGAAGAGGAGCGTCAGCTAGGGATCAGCGGTCGGACGGAAAAGTTCACCGTCCCGCCTCAACTTGGCAATCTCTCCGATGAGGAGTTGAAAGTTTACAAGCTCGGCTATGGCGCCGGACTTGCGGCTCGACATGAGCCTATAGAAGGCGAAGTTCCATTCGAGGATGACAAATGAGCATCCGCAAGCGAACATGGACGACCGGCAGGGGCGAGGAAAAGACAGCCTGGGTGGTCGATTATGTCGACACCAAGGGCACGCGGCGGCTCAAGACGTTCGCCAAGAAAAAGGATGCTGACCAGTTCGCCGCCACGGCCAAGGTCGAGGTCCGGGAAGGCTCACACGTCGCCGACGGCGCGAGCGTCACAGTGAAGGCTGCTGGCGCCTTCTGGATTGCGACTGGCGAACAGGACGGGCTCGAGCGGTCATCGGTCGATCAGCGTAAGCGCCACCTGCAACTGCACATCGATCCGTTCATCGGGCAAACGCTTCTATCGCATTTCACGGTGCCGGGCGCTCGCGAGTTTGCCGACAAACTGCGAGAGAACGGCCGCTCGCCGGCCATGGTTCGAAAGGTCATGGGCTCGTTGGCCTCCATCTTTTCAGACGCACAGGAACGCGGCCTTGCTACCCGGAATCCGGTCAAGGATCTCCGCGGCGCCCGGCGGAGAGGCAAGGAACGCCAAGCCGACAAGCGTCAGAAAAGCAGACTGAAGATTGGCGTCGACATTCCAACGCGTGAGGAGATCAAGGCTATCGTCGGCGCGGCGGCAGGCCGCTGGCGCCCTCTGCTGATCACCGCGATATTCACCGGCATGCGATCGTCAGAGCTGCGTGGCCTTCGTTGGCAGGATGTCGATTTCGAGCGAGCGCAGATCAGCGTGCACCAGCGCGCCGACGACTATGGCGAGATCGGCCGGCCGAAGTCTGAAGCGGGAGAACGGACGATCCCGGTTCCGCCGATGGTCATGAACGCCTTGAGAGAATGGAAGCTCGCCTGCCCTCGCCGACCGACTGGCGACATCGATGCCGCTGGCAATCCGGTGAAGGAACTGCACTACGTTTTCCCGACGGGAAGCGGCAACATTGAAAGCCGCTCGAACATGACCAAGCGCGGTTTCCTGCCGACCCAGGTCATGGCCGGCGTGACAGTGCCGAGCGATGAGCGAGACGACGCTGGCGAGGTCGTCATGGTGGGCAAGTATGGCGGCATGCACGCCCTTCGCCATTTCTATGCCTCGTGGTCGATCAATCGGCCGCAGGATGGCGGGCTCGGTCTTCCCCCAAAGGTCATTCAGGAACGGCTCGGGCATAGCTCGATCATGATGACGATGGACGTCTATGGGCACCTGTTCCCGCGCGGTGATGACGCCGATGAAATGGCTGCAGCCGAGCGGTCGCTTTTGGGTTGAGTGCGACATAGACGCGACAAACAGTCGATTTCAGCAATGAAATCAACATCACGCCCAAGCATCATAATCCTGGGGTCGGGGGTTCAAGTCCCTCTCCCGCTACCAGCCTACCTTAAGCTACTGAAATTATAGAAAAAACGCCGACCTATGGTAGGCGCCCTGTCCGAAAAAATCTTCAATGATTTTCAGGACCTAGCCTGCTACCGTTGTGACGCCAACGAACGTGTTGCGACGCTTCGCAGACAACAAACTGTGCCTCGAGAGACGTGATTTGCGGGAATTGGCTGAAGTCTCCACCTGCGGACCCATTCGGTCCCGATTCCGAGGCGTAATCGACGCGGATTTTCGAATGGCGCGCCCATGTCGCACGCCAGCCCTCAACGCTCGGCGGCTTATGCCCAAGTTATCCAGCTAAATTAAGCAGTCTCATCGGGCGGGCGCTCTGGATTCGCCGACGCCAATCCGCGTGAGCGTACGCGGATCGTCTGACAGATACGATCAGCGAGAGAAGCGAGCGCGCCCTGCACAGTGCGTGCCCCAAGAACGGATTGGAGGGTAACGGCCTGTGTTGCAAACCTATGTTTGAAGGCCTCTCCGCCACAGAGGAAATCGACCAATCCCAAGCCGTGATCAAACGACCACTGTATATACTCCGTAATCAGGACCGCACCCGGCGACGCTCGGCTAAAGTCAGGGTCGTAGGTGGTAACGAATGCCATCATGACGTTGTGCTGGACGATGTTGATGGAAACCGCGACCATCGCACCATTGCATTCAAGTACGAAAATGCGCAGCACACCGGCGCGTGACAGCGCGTCCACCAGGGCGGCAAGAACCGGCTCGCCCTCTTCGAAAAGGTCGGATTCACGCGTGTGCTTTTCCAGCCATCTGCGCTTCAGCGCCGACAGTCGCTCCAGCAATGGCTGCAGCGGCTCGTCAGCCGACAGGAGGCGGAATTTCACTTCGCCTGTTTCTTCCAGTATCTTGATGCCGCGCCGATAGTTCTGGCGCATCTTTTTCGGCTGGTCCGCCAGCCATGCTGCTCCGCTGGCCCACTGTCCAGCGACGCGATAACTGACTTCCTCCCGGTGATTGGCGCGAAGCTTGACGCCGCTGGAAGAGGCCGGTGTAAAAATCCTGCGGGCTGCCGCATCCGGAGACAGACGATTGATAAAAGCAAGATCGAAGCCACCCGCCGAACAGATCCGGTTCCAGAGGTCCTGGAGGGCCGATAGGGAGCATTCCGGCGCGACAAGAATATCACCATAGTCCGTATAGCTATTGGCGGCCCATTCGAGGAGCCGAAGTCCTTTTCGTCTGCCGATCGCCAGGGGAATGACAGCGACCAGCCTGTCATCGCTCCATACCAGGCCGATCCGCAGCGAGCGCCGGGCGCGGTCACGCACGGTGCTCCACCATGCCGAAACCCAGGCATGGCTCTGAAAGATCAGTGCATCGGTACGATGCCATAGGTCTACCCATTCGGCTTCGATGGCGGCCAGGCGATCCGTCGAACTGACGATTTCCAGTCGCTCCGCACCAACAGCGTCAATCGAAGCCATTTTGTTCATGGTTGGAGACGGTCCTGCGGCTGCGCGACATCGATGCGCTTTTGAAAAAGTCGCATGATATGGTTTGCCATTTTCTTGAGCGGCAGCACGTAAAGTCCGAAAAGTGACTGATAGTCGCGTACGTCGCGATCTATCAGTCCAAACTTGAGGTCTTCGTCCGGATCCGGGATGAACTGCGTTCCGAATATGCGATCCCAGAATGAAAAAAGCAGCCCGAAATTCTTGTCGTAGTGGCGAGGGTCGACACTGTGATGCACCTGGTGCCAGTGCGGACACAAGATGACGCCGTTCAACCGGCCGAAGGAAATCTTCAGATGCGTGTGGCGAACAAAGTCCATCATGAGAATGTTGCGAATGACATAGACGTTGATGCCAAATATGGCGATCTCGACCGGATTAAGCGCAATCAGGCTCCACAAGCCGAAACTGATCCCCGGTATGACGCCGTCCCAGATCCGGTTCATCAGATCGTCCAGGGGGTGAACCCGGTCCTTGGTGATCCCAACCATCACTTCGGCCGAATGATGCACCTTGTGCAATTCCCACAGGAACGGAAAACGGTGCTGGGCAACGTGATATAGGTAGTAGGAGATATCGTAAGCAGCGAGCATGGTTGCGGTGAAGAGGATGATCGTCACTGGGCCGGCGGGGCCGGGTATCAGCGGTTGCGAGATGCTGAAGAGCCAGCCGACTGCCTGGTTTGTTGCATATCCCGTGGCGGCAACGAAGGTGACACCGGCGGGAATGAGCAGGAAGGGCATCACCAGCCTTTTCGTGATCCAGAACAATGCGTCCGCTCGCGCCGATGGGTGCATGATGACTTCCGCGGGAAAGGCGAAGTCGAAAAAGTCCCGGAAGGATTTCTGTTCGACCGTTCGCCAGTAGGCGACCACCGCGCTCCCCAGCGCCGTGAGCAACAGGAGACCGAGTGTCAGCAGATTGATGTGTGAGAGTTTTTCCACGATCACTCTGGCGAATTCCGAAAACATCGATGCAGTGGCTCCTAGGTGGTGAAATGGTGATCCGGCTCGTCGCGAAGCACATATTGCCAGGCCCATCATATGCTGCCCGCAACTGTGTATCGGGATGCGACTGGCAGAACAATCATGGCCAAATTAGCAGATCAACGGTGTCAAAACCGCTAAATATCTGAACGTAATTAATGTCGAACGCTGCGCCTGCAACCTGCCCGTTATCGGGTCTGCGGCGGACTTGGCGCGAGCCGGATGACTACTCCCTTTTCGCCTACTTGGCCACGCCATGCGAGGCGTTCGGCTGGCTGCCTTGCACCAAAACGCGGCGAAACCCAGCCGCCCTGGCCCGGTGTGTCGCCGCCGGAACGGATGTGGATCGCTGCGTCTGGAAAGTGGATAGTCATCAAAGGTTCAGCGCCGCGCAATATCGTGACAATGTTTCCATCCCTGTTGGCGTGGAGGTCGGCGGCGAGTTGGAAGACGATCTCAGCGACGCGGCTGCCGCCGAGCAGTTGGTCGGTCACGAGGATGCCGTCGCCATCGCGTGTCACGGCGCGTTGATGCACAACGCCGAAGCGGCCTTTGTACCCGTCATGTCGGGCACACAGCCTCCAGTGCGGCCCCGGCTCGCTCTCCACCAATGTCGCAACCGCCTTGTGCGACCAGTTGAACGCCCCGGAGATGATGCTTTGGCTTTTACCCTCTAGGTTCAGCGTGTTGTGCGCCGGCGTCGAGCGGAACCAGTCGCGCCAGCCTCCCCCCGAACCATAGAGCCATGTGCCGGGGTCGACCAGCACCGGATCGCCGTCAATGCACAGGGTGAGCGACAGCGCGTCGGCATGACCGTGCGCCGCTATCGAAAGGTAGCCCAGCGGGCCGTGGTCGTATGTCAGATGGACGTTGCGACCATTCATCTCGCCGCGCCAGACGGAGAGCCCGCCTTGCGTGAACGTATGCAATCCATCCGGCACCGGCGCCGGCCGCGGTGGCGCGCCGAAGAAAAGCGCGCGAAAATCGCCGGGCTCCGGTGCCCTGCCCGGCATCCGTAGAAAACCATGGATGGCGGCCGCGACCGATCCGACATAATCGGTTTCGCCCCCCAGCGTGATCACGCGGCCTTCATCATTGTCGCCGAAGCCGCTGGCTTTCGGCGGGAGCCAGCCTGCGAAATTGGCGAAAGCGGCCAAACGCGCTTCGACGGGCTGGGGAAAAGGCAGTCCGGCCTGGCGCGCCGCCGCAGCGCACAGCAGGAAAAGTTCGGCACTGAAGGCGGCGTAGGTCGGGGTCTGCTCGGCCCCGGCGCCATCGGCCAGGATCTGTTTGAGCACCTCAGCCAGGAGCGACTCGCGAGCCACCTCGGCCCCGAAAGCCAGACCGATCAAATATTCGCCAGCCAATTCCGCGACGAGATGGTTGTTGGCGGACGAAAAACGGGAGGGAAACCGCGGCAGCCAATAGGCGCTTGCCGCCAGTATTTCACCGACTTTTTCTCGCGTCGCCGCGCCAAGCCGGTCGCCGACGAGGTCGAGCGTGACAATCAGGCTGATGGCTCGTAGCGCGACCTCGATGCCCGAGGCCCAGCCAACGCCCCGAAATGGTGGGTTGGCGAAATGCCAGCTCTCGATCGCCGCCTCGATGGCCGCACGGGATTGATCATCGCCGGTGAGAAGCAGATGGGCAGCCAGTGGCGGCAGTTGCTGCAGCCGGTTGATTTCCCAGACATATTTTACATCGCCACGGCCGGTGGCATGGCGAAAATCGATATCGAAAGTATGGGTCTTGGGGCCTGGCCAAAGCCGGCCGGTCACCGGATCAAGGCGCCAGAGCTCGGATGGAAAGAGAGTATAGGGGTCTCGCTGTGGCCAGGTCTGGCCAAGTGCTGAAAACTGGCCCCGAAGAGTGTTTTGCGCAGCCGCCTCGATAGCTTGCCGCTGGGCTGGTGTCGCAGCGGCCGGCACAGCATTCCGCAATCCGTGCAGCACCGGGTGCAACTGCGGCGACGCATAGCGCTGCCAGCCGTTGTCGCGGCGGCGCGAAACGGTCCTCCGGCGCTGCTCGTCCAACCGATGCAATATCTCGGCCAACTCCATGCTGCGCAATCGGTTGAAATACCACCCGACCCTCATCCGCGCTCCGCCAAGATTTTGATCCTCATACACCATCCCGTCGAAAAAGCGTGTGGCGGCATCCTCTTTTCCGTTCCCGCGGTTAATATCTTCGGCCATGACGCGGAGTTTTGCGATGAGAAAAGTTGTCTACGTCATAGCGTGCGCGCTTGGCATGGCTTTGTCAGCCCAGGCGGCGCCGATCCCGCTTGAGCGCGGCGTTGGCGTCCATGAATGGCTCAACTGGTCGCCGGTGGAGAAAGATGGTTCCTACAAATGGCCGCCCTATCGCAGCGAGAAGGAATGGCTTGCGGGCGGCAGGCCGCTCACCGATTGGCCGGACGGCGACCAGTTTGATCGCATTCGATCCATGGGCTTCGACTTTGTCCGGCTGAGTGTCGACCCTGGCCCTCTGCTTGCCAGCGAGGGCGCCAAACGACAACAGGCGCTGGACATGCTTGCCGCTGCGGTGCAGCGGGTCGTTTCAAGCGGGCTCAAGGTGGTTTTCGATCTGCATGGCGTCAGCCAGGTTCCGGCCTACAGCATGGAAATGATCTATGGCGGGGCCGACAGCGAGGGTGTTGCCCGCTATCGCAAAATGGTAGTGGCGGTGGCTGCCATGCTGATCAAAATTGGCGCCGACAAGGTCGCCCTCGAGCCCTATAACGAGCCCGCCTACTACCCTTGCGATTCAAGCGGCAGCGATGACTGGCAGCGGATCATGGCAGGCACGGTTCGCGATATTCGCGCCGTCAGCAGCGAACTCACCATCGTCGCGACCGGCGCCTGCGGCGGGAGCATCGCGGGACTGGTCAACCTGGACCCCAACTTCGACGACCCCAACGTCTATTACAGCTTCCACATGTATGATCCGCACAGCTTCACGCACCAGCGGGCCGATGACAAGAACGCTTTCTCCTCCGGCCTTCCCTGGCCTGCCGACGCCAGCACGCCCGAAGTGGTCGCCGAAACCCTCAAGGCGCAGATGGACGCCGCCGGCTTGAGCCAGATCGAAGAGGTGATGAACATGGCCTCGGCGCGTGAAACGATCGCCCGATACTTTGAGCAGAATTGGGGGCAGAGCCAGCTCGAAGCGGGTTTCCGTCAGGCGGTCGACTGGGCTGAAGCCCATGGCATAGCGAGCCGACGCCTGTTCGTGGGCGAATTCGGCGTTATCCTGATGTCTGCGGATGGCCGCATGGGAGCTTTCGATGCTGATCGCCTGCGCTATCTCATGGCAGTGCGCAGAGAGGCGGAACGCTTCGCGATGCCGTGGTCGGCCTGGGAATTCTCCAATCCTTACGGAATGAGTGTTATCCAACCCAAGGGGCCTGCGATCCCGGACCGGGAGATGTTGCGGGCACTGGGCCTGCCATAACTCGTCATCGGGTCAGGATCGGTTCGAGCGGTCTGCCTGGTTGCTGGCGATCAATCGCGTGAAACCCAAGGACTGTCGTCTCCAGTTGCAGCCGAGAGGGCCTGATCGAACCAAATCAGGCTCAGTTTTAAAATCACTCCACCGAGCAGCTATTTAATATATTCGCTGTAGATTGGTGTCCTCGATCATACGCAAACAAGGGAAAGAGGGCCAAGGGAAAGAATGTGCGGAATTGCCGGCTGGATTGGGCGCAGGGTCGAGAAGCCACAAGATCGGGCCGCCGGGATGTCGAATGCCTTGCAGCATCGTGGTCCCGATGCCGAAGGCATCGAACTCCTGGACCTGAACACAGGCGAGGACCAGTTGGCATTGGTGCATCGCCGCCTGGCGATTATTGACTTAAACGCCGATTCAAATCAGCCGATGCAGACCGAGGACGGACGGCTCCGGATTATTTTCAACGGCGAAATATACAACTACATCGAGCTGCGTGAGGAGTTGATCGGTCTCGGCCACCGTTTTCGCACACGCTCCGACACGGAAGTGCTGCTCAGGGCTTATGACCAGTGGCGCCTGGCCATGTTCGACCGATTGAGCGGGATGTTCGCTTTTGCGCTGTGGGACGCTCAACGGCGCGAATTGATCCTCGCTCGCGACCCCTTTGGAAAAAAACCCCTTTACCTCATGCAAGGCAGAAATTTGCTGTCGTTTGCCTCGGAGATCAGCGCGTTGTTGTCTGCGCAGCCAGATGGCCAGCAGCTCGATCTGGATGGAGTGCGCGAGTATCTGACCTGGCGTTACGTGCCTGGACCGCGGACGCTTTTCAAACAGATCCGCAAGCTCAACCCGGGAAGCTACGCTGTGTGGTCGCAAGGGGAAGTAACGGAAACGCGCTATTATGCGCCCCCGGATCAGACCGATCTGACAGCGGATATCGATCCAGGAACCGCCAAGCGACGATTTCTGGAATTGCTCGACCGTTCTGTCGAGATCAGGATGCGCAGTGATGCGCGGTTTGGCGCCTTTCTATCCGGGGGGCTCGACTCGTCGGCAATCGTTGCCCTGATGACCAGGCACAGCGACAACCCGATTCGTACGTTTTCGGTCGGTTTCAGCGAACAGGCTTACAGCGAGCTTCCATTCGCCCGGCGCGTCGCCGATCATTTCAAGACCGATCATTGCGAAATCGTCATCCAGGCGGATGACCTGATGAATCATCTGCCTAAGATGGTCCGCCATCGGGGGGCACCTGTTTCACAAAGTACGGACATTCCAATTTACCTGATGTCGGTTCGAGCCTCGCGGGACGTCAAGATGGTGCTTACGGGCGAAGGGGCGGACGAGATTCTCGGCGGCTACCCCAAACATCGCGCAGAGTCTCTGGCGGGTGTCTACCGGTCACTTGTTCCAGCGTCGCTTCACAACAATCTCCTCGCCCCTTTGATGCGCGCATTGCCCGGCGCATCGGCCAAGTTCGACATATTTGCCCGAAGCGCGGGTGAACGGGACTTTGCAACCCGGATGATCTCCTGGTTTGGAGCCATGACGGCGCGGGAACGCGATTCGCTCCTCGGTGGGTTGGCCACTTGCGGCCATGACCGCAACGATTTCCCGTTCTCTTCGAGTGTGACGGAATCCCATCTGCGCCGTGTGTTGTTTTTTGATCAGACATCGTGGTTGCCCGACAACCTCTTGGAACGGGGCGACCGGATGATGATGGCCGGTTCAATCGAGGGGCGAATGCCATTCCTTGATCGCGATCTGGTTTCCTTCGTCAGCCAGCTGCCCGATCGTTACAGGCTCGGTCTCCTGGGCAGCAAACAGATCCTGCGCGACTGCATGGCCGGCATGGTTCCCGACGAGGCCCTCAACCGGCCAAAGATCGGCTTCAAGGTGCCCGTCGCCGAATGGTTCCGCGGGTCGATGAGCGATTATGTACGAGACCATCTGTGTTCGTCCCATTCGGTCATCCGTAGCTATTTGAGCGCCAAGAAGCTGGACCAGATTGTCACGGAGCACGCCGAGCGCGCCGCGGACCACGAAAAACTGATATGGGCGCTTTTGAACCTGGAGATATTCCACCGCGAATTCGCGCTTGGCCCGCCGCAGTGACGACAATGAAGGACAGCGTCAGCGCTTGACCGATCGCGCCTCGGACGCGACCGATCTCCAGACATCGCAGATCGCGTCGACAAACGGTGCAAGCTCAAGCCTTTCCCGGTGCACCGCCATGGCGGCGGCGCCAAGCCGCGCGCGCAGCGCCGTATCCTCGACCAGCCGAGTTAACGCCTCGGTCAACGCCGCCACATCGCCGGGCGGCACCAACAGACCGGATTGTTCGTGGGTGATGATGTCCTCGACCGCGCCAACCGGGGTGGCCACGACAGCCAGGCCGGCCGCCATGCCTTCGATCACCGACATTGGCAGATTTTCGGCGAACGAGGGGAGCACCAGAATATCGGCCGAAGCGATCAGTGATGCGACCTCGTCAGGTCCCACCCAGCCCGGAAAAGCAATACGGTCGGCAATCCCTAGAGCGACCGACCTCGCTCGTGCCGGCTCGACCTCACCATCGCCGGCGATCGTGGCACGCCAACCCCTGAGATGTTTCATCCGCTCCAGCGCCTCGCCCAACTGCGGCACGCCCTTTCGCTCGCCGATGCGGCCGAGGAACAGGATGTGCACGTGATCGCCTCCGCCGACATGCGCCAGGGAAGGAACTGCCGTGGCGTTGGGAACGATGACAATATTGCCGCCGTTCGCCGGTGCCCGGCTGGCGACGAAATCGCGCCAAAGCCCCCCCAGGACAATCACCCGGCCGGCATGCTCGAACAGAGCCCTGATACGGCGGCTCATGAAACTATGATCATCTTTCCAGAATGTCTGATACTGCGCCCCATGCAGATGAAGGACATATGGTATCGACAACAGCCTGGCGCAGGCGGCGATCATCATCTTGCGATAGGTGCTGCCGGAGACCGATATATTGATGTGAATGACGTCGGCGCGTCTGTCGAGGCGGGCCGCAAGCATCCGCGCGCAAAAACCAAGCATGTAGAAGATCGAAAGCCCGACATGTCCCGGGCCACGGCTGGAAAGAAAGCGCAGATCGATGTCGGCGATCTCTTGCCGTTCGAACTCCTGCTTCAGCGCCCCCATGATCCGGTCAATGCCGCCTTGTCCCGAAACGCCCGAGGGCGTTGCGACCAGGACATGTATTTTTCTATTGTGGGCGAGACGCTGCAACATGACACCATTTGGATTGCGGATGCCGGGTGACCGTAAAGCAAAGGTTCCAAAAAAGGTTTACGACAAATCTTTTGGTTCAAACTGTATCCGTTCACCCTTTGCCGTCATCATGCTGGAATACCCGTCGGTCAACGGTTAATCGACGGCAAATTTTCCGGGACAACCCTTTGCTGCTCCGTTCCACACTCATCTATGGCCCAGCTATTCTGCTGACGCGGGTTTCCGCTCTGCTCCTGCTGGTCGTCATGACGCGGTTGATCGACCAGACCGAGTATGGCCTGCTGACCCTGGTGGTCACCGTGGGCGAAATGACGGATGTTGCCGTTACCAACTGGCTGCGCATTGCCTTGCTGCGGCTTGGTGGAAAAGGCGACGTCAGCCGTGGCAGCCTGATGCTTGCCGGACAGGTATTGCTTGCCACCACGGTGCTGGCCCTGATCATATCCGTGATCGCCTCGGCGGTGATCGTGCCGGAGCGCTGGATCGAATTTGCAATCGCCGTCTGCAGCTATCTGATTGCCGGCTCCATCAGCCGGTTCGCGTTGACGGTGCTGCAAATGCAGCAGCGTCATTCCCTCTATTCGATGCTTGAATATCTGCGCGGCCTGCTGCAACTGGCCTTGCCGATCGCCGCCATCCTTATCTTCCAACGCTCGTTTCTGACGGTATCGCTCGGCTCGAGCCTCGCCGTGCTGATTGCCGGCATCGTGGCGTGCGTGGTGGCATCCGGGCGCGTTATTGGCGGCCCGCCGCGCTTCACCCACAAGGAGTTTTTTGCCCTCGGCGTGCCCCTCGTCATCATGGCGCTGGTCGGTTTCGGTCTCAACAGCGCTGAACGCGTCTTCCTCAAGCTCTACTACGATGCCGGCGCGGTGGCTGTCTTCGCAGCCGCCTACGCATTGGCTCGGCAGCCGATCGATATGGTCGCCAACGCAATCAACATGGGCGCATTTCCAGAAGTGGTCAGCCGCTTCGACGAAGAGGGATCCGAGGCGTCCGGGCGGTTGTTGTCGCAACTCATGGCCTTGATGATACGCCTTTGCCTGCCGGTCGCAGCAATGCTTATCGCGCTCAGCGGCGACATCACGCGACTCCTGCTGCCCGCGGAATATCATGGTCGCTTCGGTCTGCTGTTTCCGATCATCGCCTTCAGCGTTCTTTGTGCCAATCTCACAAGCTTCGTTTATGGCGTCGTGGTGCACGCACATAAGCGGCCGTGGTTGCTGATCATCGCCAATTCCTTCGGCTCGGTGGCAACGATTTCACTGTCTTTTCTGTTGATCCCCACCATGGCGGAGGTTGGCGCGGCGTTGGCGTTGGCGGGCGGATCGCTGGCAGGTCTTGCAGCCTGCATCGTCATCGCCGAGAGGCTCACGCCGGTGCCGGTTCCCTGGCGCGACATCGCTGTCTCGGCCATCATTTCTATCTGCACCGGACTGGCCGCCAGCCTTGCCAGCACTGCGCTGGGCAATATGCCGGCGATCTTTCCGCTCGCGGCGGGCGGTGTCGCCGGCGCTGCGGCTTTCCTGGGACTGACCTGGTTGTTTCACCCCGCGGCCGTGACGCAGTTCATCGGCAAGCTAAGGGCACGGCTCCGGATCGCATAAATCCCGCGCAATGAGGCATGCTTGTCTGAAAGTCGCGAGCCTACGGATTGACGTTTCGGCGTCCCCGGCGAGACCAGAACTCACGCCACAGCAGCAGTGCATAGGCGGTGTTGGTATCGTAGTAGCGGCGCCACAAGCGTCGCGGCTCCTGCGCCACGCGAAACAGCCACTCCAGGCCCGCCGCCTGAACCAGTTTCGGTGCCCGGGCGACCTTTCCACCATAGACGTCGAAGCTGCCGCCCACGCCCATGACGAAACTCGGAGCGAGTACGTCGCGATAGCGCTTGAGAAAGCGCTCCTTGCTCGGCGTGGGCATCGCCACAAACAGGCAGTCGGCACCTGAAGCGTTGATGGCCTCGACGATCGCGGCCTCTTCCTCCGCCTTGAAATACCCATTGCGCCGGCCGGCAATGGCCAGGCTCGGATGATCTCTGGCAAGTCGGCTTTCAACTGCGTCGAGAATGTGCTGTTCAGCGCCCAGCAGGTAGGGGCGATAGCCACGCTTGGCGCACAGCGCAAGCAGGTTGATCATGACGTCGACGCCCGTCACACGCTCCGGCAACTCGACGCCGCAGAGCCGTGCGCCCCAAAGCACGCCTTTGCCGTCGACATTGACCATATCCGCCCCGACGACATCCTCGCGCAGTTCGGCATTCTTGCGCATGTTCACAAGCTTGGCGACGTTCACGACAACATGATGAAGCGGCCGCCGCGTCGCCATCGCCTCGTCTGCGATGGCCAGCGTCTCGGCCATGGTCAGCGCATGGATGGTCGCACCGAGAAACTCGCGGCGGCGTGATGCCAATAGGGAGTGTTGCGCCCATGCCGGGTCATGCGAGTTCATGCCGCTTCTCCGGTGCGAGCGAGAGACTGCGAGCGTTCCATTTCGGATTTCTTGCCTTCGATGCGGGCGTCGGGCTTGCGCGCCTTGCGCCAGGTCCACAGGCCCCGTGTGTCGACGAGCTTCTTGTCCTTGAGCGCTTCGGGATCGATCAGATTGAATTGTCGATGGTCGACCAGCAGGACGACGATATCGGATTGGTCAATAGCGGAAAGTGCATCGGTGAACATGACGCCGCTGCCCTCGAGCTCGTGTGGCAACTGACGCGCATTGGGCTCGGCAGCGACGATCTTGATATTGGGAATCTTGGACAGAAGCTTAACAACCTCGACAGCCGGGCTCTCGCGCATATCGTCGATATTGGGTTTGAAGCTGAGGCCAAGACAGGCGATCGTCTGCTTGCGGGTCGGGTCGAGCAATGCCTCGATGTCCCTGACCACCGACAAGGGTCGCTCGGAATTGATGCGCCGTGCCGAACTGATCAGCCGCGTATTGTTCGGTGCGGCGTCGATGATAAAATACGGATCGATCGCAATGCAGTGGCCGCCCACGCCCGGGCTCGGCTGCAGGATGTTCACGCGAGGATGCCGGTTGGCGAGATCGATTACCTCCCAGACGTTGAGCGACAGATCCTGGCACACCGCCGCAAGCTCATTGGCGAAGGCGATATTGACATCGCGGAACGCATTTTCGGTCAGCTTAACCAGTTCCGCGCTTTCGGCCTGGGTTATGAACAGGTCGCCGGCGACGAAGCTTGAATAGAGTGCCGCTGTCCGCTCCGAAGACTTTCGGGACAGCCCGCCGATCGAGCGATCATTGTTGATCAGTTCGGTCAGCACCTTTCCCGGCAGCACGCGCTCGGGAGAGTAGGCGACCAGGACGTCAGCTTCCTCGCCATGTGCGACGGGAAATTTGAGATCGGGTCGCAGTTCAGCGAGCAGCGCTGTCATGACACGCGTCGTACCGACCGGCGATGTTGATTCCAGCACCACCAGGTCGTCCCGTTTTAGCACCGGAGCGATGCTTCGCGCTGCCGCAAGCACGTAGCTGACATCCGGCTTGCGGTCCGGGGTGATCGGAGTTGGAACGGCGATAATATAGGCATCGGCCGGCTGAGGCGTACTGAATGCCTTGAGCTTGCCATTGGCGACGACTTTCTGGATCAAACCATCCAGGTCCGGTTCGATGATGTGGATTTCGCCGCGGTTGACCTTCGCGACCACCGCCTCGTTGATATCGACACCGATGACATCGAGTCCGCGGCTGGCAAAAATGGCACAGGTCGGCAGGCCGATATAGCCCATGCCGATAACGGAAACGGTTTTGATTTCAGCCATGATTCAGCAATTCCTCAACGATCCGGCTCGCAGCTTGGCCATTGCCGTATGGATTGTGCCTCTCCGCCATGCCGCGATAGACGCTCTCATCATCGAGCAGGCTATTGGCATTGGCCAGAATTTTTTCGATATCGGTGCCGACCAGCCGGGCAGTACCAGCGGCGATCCCTTCGGGTCGCTCCGTGTTTTCCCGCATCACCAGCACCGGCTTGCCGAGTGAAGGCGCCTCTTCCTGCACGCCGCCGCTGTCGGTCAACACCAGGTAGCTCTGTTTCTGCAGGTACAGGAACGGCAAATAGTCCTGCGGGTCGATCAGGTGGATGTTCGGCACCGTCCCGATTTCGGCCTCGACCACGGAGCGCACATTCGGGTTGGGATGGACCGGGTAGATGATCTGCACATCCCTGCGCGCCGACAATGCCTTCAGCGCGGTGCAGATTCTCTGGATGCCGCCATCGAAATTCTCACGGCGATGACCGGTGACGAGTATCATTTTCTTGGTCGGATCGATGAAGGGGAAACGAGCGGCGAGCTTGGCGTTCATCAGCTTGTCGGCATCGATCTCGCTGGAGAAATGCAGCAGCGTGTCGATCACGGTATTGCCGGTTACGAAGATGGTGTTCGCAGCCTTTCCTTCGGCGATGAGATTGTCGCGCGCCTCGGTGGTCGGCGCAAAATGCCAGGTGGCGATGTTGCCGGCAATCTTGCGGTTCAGTTCCTCCGGAAAGGGAGAGTTGATGTTGTGGCTGCGTAATCCCGCCTCGATATGGGCAACCGGAATCCGCTTGTAGAAGGCAGCTAGAGCCGCGGTCATCGCGGTGGTTGTGTCGCCCTGGACGACGACGATGTCCGGCTTCGCCTTCTCCAGCACCCCCGCCATTCCGAGGAGCACGCGCGAGGTCACGTCGAACAACGTCTGACCTGGCTGCATGATGTTGAGATCGTAGTGCACCGGCAGGCCCGTCAGTTCAATGACCTGATTGACCATCTCGCGATGCTGGCCCGTCACACATATTTCCGTGGTGAAGCCTGGATGGGCGAGCGCGGCCCGCGCCACCGGAAAACATTTGAGCGCCTCCGGCCTCGTGCCGAACACGATCAGCAGTTTTCGCCTTGAGGGCAAGTTCGGATGTGAAACGGCGTTCATGGTTGACCCTGGTCACCGAAAGCGTGGGCGCCCGGCTGACATGTGCTTTCAGCCTAACAATAGCGCCCTGAACCGCCTTCGTATTCAAAAAAATTAACGTATGATTAACGCTAGAGTCCGCAGCCCCCCTTGGGCAACCCTTGCCAGGAACTGTGGGGAAAGATACCAGAGCAAAGCCATTTTTTGCTTTAACGAGAATAACTTGGGTTGACTAATATTTTAATCATCGGCCACGCCGTCGCATCCCGGCGCTGGGAAAATGAGCTTTTTAAGCGGTTGGATGCGGCAGGTTACGTGGTCTCGAGTTGCAACGCGCCGGCGGCGGCGCCAACCGCTCGGGGGCTGGACACTGTCTTGGCGATCGAGAGCCGGCGTTTCGGTCCCTCGCTGGCGGGCCGGTCCGAGCCGTTGCCGCCCATCGATCGCGGCCCTCCGGACCTCGTCATAGATCTCACTGCCAGCGCAACGGGGCAAGACGCGCCAGTCCTGAGGCTCGAATTTTGCGGTCGCAACAGCTTTCCAGCCGGCGTTGCCGCAATGTTGGCGAGCGGACAATTGCCTGAACTTGGCGCTCGCCTCGATGGCGTTGTCGTGGCCCAGGCTAGACCGATGCTGGCAGACAGGCTCTGGCTATCTCGAAGCTGCAACGACCTGCTCGCCGGCGCCATGTCGCTGATCATGCAAACCGTCGCCCGCTTCTTTGCGGGCAAGCTTGTGCCGGTAAGCGACAACCCGGTGCCGATCCTGAAGAACGACAGTTTTGTTCGACACTATGTGCCCTTTTTTGGCAGGGCTTTGATCGATCGCGCCGTGCAAAAAATCAGGCGGGGACGACGCCCCTTCTATTGGCAGGTTGCCTATCGGGTGATCGACGGACCAGGCATCGCCGAAACCGGGCAACTCGACGGCAAACCGTTCACAGTCCTGCCGGACGATGGCCAACGCTTCTATGCCGACCCGTTCGTCTTCGAGGCCGACCGCCGCCATCATCTGTTTGTCGAGGAATTCCCCTACGCGACGAGTCGCGGCGTGATTTCCGTCGCCGAGCTCGGTGACGATGGCACTTTCGGTGTTCCAAGGGTTGTATTGGAGGAAGCGCACCACCTGTCGTATCCGCAGGTGTTCGCACACGATGGCGAGATTTTCATGATCCCCGAAAGTGGTTCGGCTCGCGAACTTGTGCTCTATCGCGCCGCGCAGTTTCCCGACCGCTGGGTCCGCGACACGGTGCTGATGGCGGACAGGGATTTCAACGACGCGACGCTGCTCGAATCCGACGGTCGCTTCTGGCTGGTTGGAACGGAGCGGTTCGGCTACGGCAGCGCGTCGGACACGATGGCGGTCTATTGCGCACCCTCGCTGCGCGGGCCATGGGTCGCCCATCCGCTCAATCCCATTGCCGTCGATCATTCGGCCACCCGGCCGGGCGGCGCCTTTATCCGCCACGACGATGCCCTGGTGCTGCCGGTGCAGAACGGATCGAGGGCCTATGGTGGTGGTCTGGGGCTGATGCGGCTTGAGCGACTCGACGCGTCCGATGTCCGTTTTGCCCCGCCCCGGCCGATCGGCGCGGGTCCGGCATGGGCACGCACGGGCATTCATACGCTTAACCGCGCCGGCAATGTCGAGGTCGTGGACAGCGCGGGCTGACTGAAGCGCTGAAAGCGGTGACCGTCCCGTTGCGAGGCCTGCTTATTTGTTCTCCGTGGCAATGTGAGGAAGCGGTGTGTTTCTCGTCTTCCTTCTGCCGTTCAGGGTCTGAAGAATCGGCTTTTCGATCATCTGGTAAATCACCAGACTGACGAGGCAGGCTGCCACGATGCTGACCACCGACACCAACAATACCGTTGTCGGATGCTCGTATCCGACGGTGCGTCTGGCCAGGTACGCTACAGCGCCGATCACGAAGATATGCGACAGGTAAAGCGCGTAGGAAGCGTCGCCCAACTGCTCGAGAAGGCTCCAGTGCTTGAGTTTCGGCTCCAGAATGAGGCTGAGATGAAGCAGGCCCGCCGCCCACATTGCTTGTCCCGCGAAGCTGATCTGACCCAAGAGCGGCGTTCCGTCATCGACGAATGAAAGCACCACGCCTGCAGCGGTCATTACGCCGAATACCCAGGCATGGCGTATGTCGGAAGTGAAATCACCGTCCAAATAGCGCCGCCCTATCCACATGCCGATGACGAATGCCACCGGAGAAGGGTTGAGATAGAACTGGATAACAGGGTTGGTGGGAGCCAGCCACAGCCCGGCTATCCACATCGCAATGAAAAAGACCGTCAGCACAAATACGCGCGAGGTCACGGACAGGAATGCGAACACCGCAAAAGCGATATAGAAAAATACCTCGTAATTAAGCGTCCAGCCGAGTGAGAGAATTGGACTGGCGCTATCCCGTCCAGGCGCTTCGTGAACAATGAAGAGGAGCGACTGAAGATAGTGGGGCCATGTAAAGACGGTCTTCTGGAAGAGACTTGGCGCGAGCGCCGCCAGAACCGCGGCGAGGCTGGTGAAAAGCCAGTAAAGGGGGATGATCCGGATTGCTCGGCGTTTCAGGAAGGTGGCAGCGGAAAACGGACCATCTCCCGTAATATGGACCATTATGAAACCGCTGATGACAAAGAACAGAACGACGCCCAGGCGGCCCGCCGTCACGATAATCAGATTGTCCACGCCAATCTGATAGGAAAAGGCGTGTGCGAACAGAACCAGCAAGGCGGCGCAGGCGCGAAGATACTGAATCGAATAGAACTTCTTCACCTTGATCTCCTGCGCTTTGCCGGCGCCTGATGCCATTGTGCCGTCCACAGGCAGCGCGTCGGGCGCCGTGCAAAGCATCGCCATCAATACGACCGGCCAATTAAGTGTGGGTTACCGACTTCATGAAATAGCCCATGCCGGGCATCGCCACTGTTAAGATCGGGTTATCCATATTCCTTTACGTTCTTGCAGGAAAATGTACCCCGGGGGTGCGTTCGTCCCCTGCCATCTCAATCGCAAGCCGCAACGCTGGTCGGATAATCGTGAGTGTCACCCCCACAGAGCAACAGTTCGTGACCGCGCAGGCCAGCCGCCAAGACGCCCTCACACTCCTGTTCTTTCTCCTCGCGGCCTTCGCTTTCCTGCTCCGCTCGACCATCTCTCCGCAATTGATGAATATGGTGATGTCCTATTCGACGGAGGGGGGGTCGTTTCCCGAAAAGCTGCATATCGGGACCTATGCCATCTTTCTGCTGCTTGTCGTCATCGCCACGACCCGGCCAATTCGGCTCGAAGGCGATGAAGTCAGGCTGTTCAAGGCGACATTGTTATATTCGCTGCTGCTGTTGTGGCTGGTGCCTTATCTCTTCGTGATAGGCCGTGCCGGCTCGGCCGGCTTCATAATCGATTCCTATCTGGTCTCTTGTGCCGCGGCGATGATCATGCTTGCCCTGGGTGACCATGTGCGCAGGGCGCTTGGCAATGTCATCGTCGGCATGATTGTCCTCAGCGCCATCATCGGAACGATCGAGGCCGTCACCCAGCATCGATTCCTGCCCTATCCCCTCGTTGAGCTGGACTTTCGGCCGATCGGACTGTCGGCCCATCCGCTGGCGCTGGGCGCGCTTTGCACCACCGCCATAGGTTTCGTTGCATTGACGCGGTGGCGTATCTGGGTGTGTGCGCTTTGCATTTTCATTCTCTTCATCGGTACGGCCGCTTCGGGCGCGCGCACCGCCCTGCTGCTCGCTTGCGGCGAGATCCTGTTCCTGCTCGTGTTCCTGCCTTGGCCGGACTTGTCACCCAGACATCAGCGCCAGGCCAAACTCCTGGTGCTGATGCTGACGCTGGCCGGTGGCGCCATACTGATTGCGATACTCTTTTCGGCGGGGCTGCTGAACCGCTTCAGCAATACGCTCTTCGATCAAAATTACGACGCGCGCGTCAAGATCTACGATGTATTCAAGTTCGTTGAATGGAGGGACATCCTGCTTGGCATGAATCCCAACGAGTTGTTGAAGATCGTCAACGAAAAGCTCAACCTCCCCTTCATCGAAAGCACGCCGGTCGTTCTTACGCTTTTGTTTGGCCTGCCGATCGCCTTGCTCTTCGCGTTTGCTTTCTTCCGGTTCCTTTTCAAGCTCCTGCGCAATACGCCTCGGGCCGCCCATATCGCAGCGGCCGCGTCCATTCTCGCGGCATTGTCAAACAATGCCCTTTCTTCGAAGGCGCCGGATATCATGCTGCTCGTCATCTTGTTGCTCGCTTATCGAAAGCCGGATGGGCGCCAAACCGGCACGCCCCTTCAAGGCCAACCAGCATCAACAGCGACATGACGCCAAGCCCGCTCCTTGCGGGTGCCCTCGCGACGACCTCTTGTATTTCCATTTGAAACGCCTGCACGCTTTGCCAGGCTACGACGGGCGTGGCAGAATACCGACCAAGGGTGGATAGATCGCTGTTCCGGAACGCGCCTGACACGCCTGGAAAATGAAATGTTAACGATGTTTCCGTAAAGCAGGCTGTGCGTATTGAATATTAAAGGGTTAGCATGATGTCCGCCGCTTCCGGTCCTCCTCCAGCCGCGGCCGCCGCCGGCATTAGCCCCTATGAACGGATCGAAAATGCGCGGCGCGCCAGCAGGCCAAAGCCGCAACAAACCGCGCCGATCATGGCACATGCGGCGGCACCCGCTGTAACGTCGGCCCCTGTAACGTCGGCCCCTGTAACGTCGGCCCCTGTGTCGCCTGCACCCGTGGCGCCGCCTGTAGCCGAGCCCGTCACGACGGTGACGCTCAACAAGATCGGAACCTTTCTCGAACTCGATTTCGGGCGTCTGTTTGTCTGGCTGCGCGCCGGCCTCGCTCTGGTATGCCTGCTGGCAATAGCCGGCGGGATCATCGGCGGTGCCTACGCTCTGCTGAGCAAGCAGCGCTACACCGTGACCACGGACATCCTCATCAATCCCGCCAATCTTCAGGTTGTTCCGAATGATCTTTACCCGCAATCGGCCCAGGTCGATGGACAGTTGCTCAGCGCGCGCAGCAAAGAGCGCATCTTGACCTCGGGCAGCGTGCTTTCACGTGTTGTAGACGATCTTGACCTGGCCAGTGACCCGGAGTTCTTCGACGCGGACCGAAGCCGCACAGGGACGGACGGCGCCAAACCCGACCCAAAGCTTACCGCCCTGAAGAACCTGGCGGAACGGGTTAGCAGCATCGCGGATGAAAAGTCGTTTGTCACGACCTTGATGGTATCGGCGGAAACCCCCGCTAAGGCGATCCTGATTTCGCAGGATATCGTCAAGACTTTCCAGGAAGAGCTGGCCAGCGCCGAGGCTTCCGGCGCCAGCCGTGCCGCGGCCGCGCTGGACGGGCGGCTGGGCCAGCTCAAGAGCGATGTGCAGGCGGCCGAAGAGAAGGTCGAGGCCTATAGGCGCAGCCACAATCTGGCCACCAGCAATGGGCAGCTTGTTTCCTCGCAAACCATGACCCAGCTCAACGGCCAGATCGTGGAGACGCAATCGCGCGTCATCGCCGCGCAGGCAAGTTACGACGCCCTGCTTGCCGCCGGCGCAAACGGCACCAATTCCGGTCCCGCCACGTCGGAGGCGCTTGTGGCGCTGCGCGCAACGGCCAACGGCCTGCGCCAGCAGATCGATTCGCAGTCGATGACCTTTGGCCCCCGTCATCCGTCGATCGTCAGGCTGAAGACGGAGTACAACACGGTCAGCGCGCAACTCAGCGCCGAATACGCGCGCACCCTGCGCCTGGCGAAGGTCAATCTCGATGCCGCCAAAACCTCGTCGGCCTCCCTCAATGCCAAGATGAATGACTTGAAGGGCAACGTGTTCTCGGATAGCGATTCCGAGGTCGCCTTGCGTGAACTTGAACGTGACGCCGCGTCGAAGACGGCTATCTATGAGAGCTTCCTGTCGCGGGCACGCCAGATAACCGAGCGCGAACAGATCGACAGCACCAATGTGCAGGTGATTTCCACCGCAGTGCCGCCAAAGGGCCGTTCATGGCCCCCGCGCACGGTCGTGATGATCGGCCTGGGGGCCATTGGCGGCATGATCCTTGGCATGTTGCTCGCCATTACCCTGGGTATCGTGCGCGACATGCGTCTTCCGCCGAACCGCCCGGACGTCATTGCCAGCCGCGCCTGAAATGGCGAAGCGGATTGTCTTTCACATTGCCAGCCTCAGGGGCGGCGGCGCCGAGCGTGTATTCGTCCTGATGGCGAACGAACTGGCATCGCGCGGCCACAACGTCACGCTTTTTACCTGGAACGCGCAGGGGCCCAATGCCGCCCTGCTTTCGCCTGCCGTGCATCTGGTCGATTTCGGCCTCCCCATTCGCGGCGAGGGTTATGGCAAGTGGGCGACATTGAAAGGCATCGTGCAAAGCGCGGGCCTGCTTGGCCGCGTTTCTCCCGACGCGATCTACAGCGCCCCGGAATTCGCCAATCTGGTCGTGGCGCTGGCGCTTTCCCTCGCGCGAAGCAGGGCGCGGTTCTTCCCGAGTTTCCACGCCGCCGCCTCATTGCCTTCCGGCAGCCTTGGCGCGAAAATGGCGGTCTGGCTTTCGGCCCTGGTTGCGGCCCGCGCCACCAGGGCCATCGCGGTTTCTGAAGGTGTCGGCGGCGATCTTGTGGCCCGAGGCTTCCCGAAATCCAAGGTCGTGGTGATCAACAACCCGCTGCCGCCGGCTGCGGCATCCCAGCAACGCTCCTACGCCTGGCAGGCAGAGCTCGCGGCGATGGGCGACGGCCCCGTCATCATCACCGCCGGACGCCTGGTGCCCGTTAAGGATCATTGGACGTTGCTGCGGGCCTTCGCTGTGCTGCGCGCCGGCCGCCGGGCCCGGCTTGTCATCTTCGGCGAGGGTCCGCTGGCCGACGAGCTGCGCGCCTATGCCGAAGAATCCGGTATCGGCGCAGACGTTCTGTTTGCGGGCTATGTCAATGATCCGGCGGCCTGCTACGCCGTAGCTGACTTGTTCGTCCTATCATCGACCAGCGAGGGCTTCGGCAATGTTCTGGTCGAGGCCATGGCAGCGGGGATTCCGGTGGTCTCCACGGACGCGCCGCACGGCCCGCGCGAAATACTTGATGACGGCCGCTTCGGCGCCCTGGTGCCGGTCGGCGATGCCGCGGCCCTGGCAGTGGCGATGGCCGGAATGCTCGACCAGCCGACAACCGCCGCGATCCTGAAAAGCAGGGCGGCGGATTTCGAAATTGAAAAGATCGGAGACCGGTACGAGGCGTTGCTCTGAATTAGCGCATGGATCGGCTTGCGGCGGCACAGGAATTCGCCATTGATGGGACAGGACGCCGCCAACATAGGCCGGTTACTCCCAATCCAATCATGATCTTTAACATCAATTTACCCGGAGTTGGTAACAACAGGGAACCCGCGTTTTATCCTCAGGATAGGGATTTTCCTTGCCGCAGCATCACAGCCTTCCTGCCGGCCGTGCAAACGATCGCAATTGGCCGCGATTGCACCGCTTCATGCGGGTTGAGCTGGAACTCGCGCCTGACGTCCTGGTGCCGCGAGCCGAAACGGAACTGCTTGGCCGGACGGCCGCGGCCATTCTTGGCGAACAGGCGCACGAAACGATCCAGATCGACATGTGCTGCGGCAGCGGCAATCTTGCCGTGGGCATCGTCAGCGAATGTCCTCGGGCTCGGGCATGGGCGGCGGACCTGACCGACAGCACGGTTTCGCTTGCCCGCCGTAATGTTGTGCGCCTCGCCCTGCAGGACAGGATCAAGGTCCGGCAAGGCGACCTATTTGCCGCGATCGAGGGTGACGGCCTCCACGGCGCTGCCGACATGGTTGTGTGCAACCCGCCCTATATTTCCTCATCCCGTCTCGATAGCGAAAGCGCGCATCTGTTGGAGAACGAACCTCGGGAAGCTTTCGACGGCGGCCCTTACGGTATTTCGATCCTCCAAAGGCTGGTCCGGGATGCCGCAGCTTTCCTCAAGCCAGGCGGATGGCTGCTGTTTGAGTTCGGCGAAGGTCAAGATCGGCAGATAGCAACCCTTTTATCGAGAACGAAATCCTACGAAACCCCAACCTTTGCCGTGACCGCCGACGGCCAGCCCCGTGTCGCCATGGCGCGCAAACATGGTGGCCGGGTTCCCGGAACCGGGAGCCCGGCGTGAGCGTCGTCCGCGCCCTCGATCAGGCCGACCTTGCGGCCGTCGCGGGCATGTTTCAACGCATGCTGCGCAAGAAGCGGGGGCCAGCGCCGGCCTCCCTCGTCGATTACATGAGGCGGTTTTATCTGGACGCACCCGACTGGGGCAGCGGGCTCCGTTCGCTTGTTCATGTCAATGACGCCGGCCAGGTTTCCGGGTTCGTCGGCGTTCATGCGCTGCCAATGAAATTCAACGGCCGGCAGCTCTACGCTGCCATCTGCAGCTCGCTGATGGTCGAGGATCACGAGACCGATCCGATAGCCGGTGCCCGCCTGTTGAAGGCCTTCCTCGATGGTCCGCAGGACATCTCCTTCAGCGAAACCGCCAATGATACGTCCGTGAAACTGTGGACGCGGCTTCGCGGCGTTGTGCTGCCGCAATACAGCCTTGACTGGGTTCGCGTGATGCGGCCGGCGACCTTCATGCTCAGCCTTTTTGCCAATCACATGAAGCTTGCCTGGATGTTCAACCCGCTCGCCCGGATCGTCGACCGGCTCTACCTTCGCAAAATGAAGGGCAGTCAACGACGCTGGACCGGCGTCGTCGCCAACGCATCGAGCCGGGGGGCATTTCGGACCTCCGAGATCGACAGCGGCAGCTTTGCGGGGCTGCTGGAGCCGCTTTGCGCCCAATTTCCGCTACGTCCGCAGTGGGCGGAAGGTCAGCTCAACCATATTCTGGGCGATGCGGCGCAAAAGCCGGATTTCGGAGAGCTTGTCTACGTGTCGGTGGCATCGCCGAACGGCGCCAATGTCGGCGCTTTCGCCTATTACGCGCGACCGGACGGGATCGGCCGCGTGCTGCAGGTCCTCGCTCTTCCCGGCCAGGCCGGGCCGGTGATCGATTGCCTGGTCGAGCATGCCGCCCGGCGCGGTGTCTCCGGCTTGCGCGGCCGCGTCCAGCCCGCGCTTCTGGACGCCATGCTTGTAAGACGCATAGCCTTCATACCGGTCGCCTCGACCGTCGTGCATTCACGCGATCCCGAGCTTCTCGATGCCATGAAGAACGCGCAGGTCTTTCTGAACGGGCTTGCGGGCGAGCAGTGGAGCCAGTTGATCGGCGGCCGCTTCACCTGAAGCGTTCCGCCTAGAGCAATTCCAGGAAAGGGTGCGCGGTTTTCCGTCCGGAATGGCATAAAAACAAGAGCTTAGAGCGCCTCGCATGAAATCGGGTTCATGCGAGGCGCTCTAAGTTTTTCTTTGATGCATGTCGTATCGCAAAACCGGATCACTTTTGCTCGATATGCATCAGGTCAGGAGCCGACTTCGTCCACGCCGCCAACGAGCTGCGGGCGCAGGTGCAGATAGCGCGTTGCCTTTCGCTTGGCGGCGATGTCGGCCCAGACGCGTTCGATCTGTGAGGCGGTCAATCCCGCCGCTTGCCCTACCACCTCGGCGGACACGCCGTTGTTGAGGCCGTAGAGACACAGATCCATCCGATCGTAAGGCAGGGAAAAGTAGAATTCTTCCTGCGTCTGCGCCAGCGAGTAGGTGTCGGTGGTCGGCGGCCGGTTGCGGACCTCTTCCGGAATGCCGAGATAGGCGGCTAGCGCATAGACCTGCGTCTTGTAGAGATGCGCGATCGGCTTGACGTCGGCGGCGCCGTCGCCGTTCTTGACGAAGAACCCCTGGTCGTATTCCAGCCGGTTCGGTGTGCCGAGCACGGCGAAGTTCAGCCGGTCGGCATGATAATATTCGAGCTGCTTGCGGGTGCGCTGCTTCATGTTGGTGGCGGCAACGATGCCGAGATAGACCGCCACCGGCATCCGCAGTTTCGTCTGCTTGCCTTGCGGGTCCTGCACCACTAGCGACGAGATGTTGTAGCCCTCGCCTTCGAGCACGTTCGCGATCACGATCTTCGAGGCCCAGCCCTTGCCATAGTCCGGGACCAATTCGCGGATGAAGGCGTCGCGGCGTTCATAGCAGCCCATTGCCCGCAGGGTCGGCCCGATATCCTCCACAACGGCCTCGACGCCGAAAGTGTCGGCGACCAGATGGCCGAGTCGCAGGCTTTCGGGGTCGGAATCGCTTTCCGGCATGAGGACGCACAGCACATTCTGGTGGCCGACGGCACGCGCGGCCAATGCAGCCGAAACGCTGGAATCTATACCGCCCGAAAGACCGAGCACGAGGCCGCGCTTGCGAATGCCGCGCAACTGCTCGCGCAGGGCCGCCACGATCCTGTCCGTTTCGGCGACGGGATCGATGGCCAGGGCTTGCGTGAAGGCCGGCTCATCCTGGGTTGAGCCGATGTTCATTGCTCGGCCTCCATCATCTCAGCCGCGAGCCGGCGGCTGACCTTGCCCGACTCCGTCTTCGGTAATTCGCTGCGGAACTCTATGATTTTGGGGACCATGAAATCCTCCAGGTGCCGCGCGCAGTGACGAATGATGTCCTTTCCGCCAAGCGCCGGATCGGACCGCACGACGAGCGCGCCAATCGCATGCCCCAGCACCGGATCCGGCACGCCGACGACCACCGCTTCCGCGATACCTGGATGGGCGTGGAGCACTGCCTCCACTTCCTTGGGGGCGACCTTCTCGCCACGCGTCTTGATGATATCGTCCTTACGCCCGACAAAATAGAGAAAGCCGTCCTCGTCGGTCTGGAACAGGTCGCCCGTATAGAGCACCTTTTCCCAAGGGTTAGGCCCCGGCCGGAGCGCTCGTTCCGTCGCGGCTTGGTTGCGCCAATAGCCCTGCATGACGTGCGGACCCCGGATGACGAGCTCACCTGCCACGCCCGCCGGCACGCGTTGTCCAAGGTCGTCGACGACAAAGGCTTCCGTGTTGGGGATGGCTATGCCGACCGACCCTGGCCGGCGGTCAAGTTCCTCGGGTGGCAAATAGGTGCAGCGCTTGCATTCGGTCAGTCCATACATCGAATAGATCCGGACGCCGGGCAGCAGCGAGCGCAGGCGTTCTATGTGGGCTGGCGGCAAGGCGGCCGCGGTGTTGGAAATATAGCGGAGGCTGGGCAGGAAACCCGGCGCCAGATCACGCATCTGCAGGATCATCGCCGCCATGGTAGGCACCAGCGGAAGGCCGGTGACGCCCTCTTTGCGGATGCGTTCGAAGATCTCGTGCGGGAAGGCGAAGGACTTCTCGAGCACCAGCGTGGCCCCGAGCCTGACTGCCATCAGCAACTGGTAGAGGCCATAGTCGAAGGCAAGCGGGAGGACGTTCAGGATGATGTCGTCCGGCGCGTTGCGCAGATAGGTGGCGATCGACCCCGCGGCAGCGTCGCAATTGCGATGCGTCATCATCACACCCTTGGGCCGGCCGGTCGAACCTGACGTGTAGATCAGCATCGCAAGGTCGACGTCGATGCCGCGATGGTTCACCTCCGCGCCATCGAACGTCAGGCAGTCAGTCAGGGACGCGGCCCCTGCCGGGCATTGCCCATCGGCCCCAGGGGTGGAAGCCACGAAGATGCCGGTCTTGCCTTGCGATGCGCAGGCTTCGGTGACCACGGGCACCAGCTTCGCCTGCGTCAGGACCGCCCTGGCGTCGCAATCGGCGATGACGTAACCGAGCTTGTCGGCCTTTGTGGAGGGGTTGATCGGACTGAAGGTCGCACCTGCCTTGAGTGCGGCAAAGATCGATACGGCGGCCTCCCAGCAATTGTCCATGAAGATCAGAACGCGGTCGTCGCGCCTGATCCCATTCATGAAGAGAGCGGTGGCCAGCCGGCTCGAAAGGTCGTCGAGTTCTTCGTAGCTCAGCCTTTTGCCCCTAGTGACCAATGCCGTCTTGGCCGGGTGGGCAGCAGCCTTCGCCACCAGAAAATGCTCGATCCGCACGGGACGTTCCTCGCCGTTGGCGCTTACGCTGCCAGCGTTTGTGCTCTCGCCTCGATGAAGGACGAGATGCGGTCAAGCGAGTCCAGGTTGGCCGGAACGATGTCGGCATCCACCATCGCGATGCCGAAATTGTCCTCGATGAAGGCCACCAGCTCAAGCACCGCAGTCGAGTCGATAATATCGTTCTCGATCAGCGAGGCTGAATCCGACAGTTTGTAGGAGGTGTCGCCGAACAGGAAGTTGTCGACGATAAAGCTTCTGACCCTGTCCTTGATTGCCGTCATCATGTCTTTCCTTTTCCTCGCCGTCTCAGGCCGCTCTTGCCGCGCCGACCGCTTGGCCGGCGAAATTCTTCTGCCACAGCTGCGTCGATAGAATGCCGACGAAGGCGGCGTTGTCGCGAAATCCGGTCGCGGTCTCCATGCGGCATTTCTCATGGAGCTTGGCCACCGCCTTGGCGTTGAACAGGCCGCCGGCGGTAATGCTCGCCTCGCCCAGGCAGTCACGAACATAGTCTAGTTCCTCCGCCCCGACGAAGGAGCGGGCCTCCGGGGCGCGGTAAGGTTGCTTGGTGCGTTTACCGATCGCCGCCGGAAGGTGGTGCCTGGCCACCTTGCGCAATATGTGCTTCTCCATCAAGCCTTTCAGTTTCATCTCCGGCGGAAGTCTTGCCGCGAACTCTACCACGCGATGATCCAGGAAAGGAAACCGCCCTTCGATGCCGTGCGCCATGGCCATCCGATCGCCTTGGCTGGAGAGGATGTAGCCGGGCAGGAGGAAGCGGGTTTCGAGATATTGCGCCTGATGCAGCGGATGCCATAGGGAAAACGCCTCGGGTAGGCGGCTGGTCAGCTCTTCAGCTGCGTCATAACCCTTCAACGTCGCGCGCAGGTCGCCGGAGAAGAAGATTTTCGCCGCCGCCGTGGTCTTGAAGCGTGGCCGATGCGAGAACAGCGGATCGTCGAGGGCAGCGTTGCTGGTACCGAAGAAGGCAGCCAGATACTCCACCGATTGCTGTTGCAGGCCCGGCAGATACGGGTAAAGCCGGCGGAACAGCTGCGGCCTTATGCGCGATGTGGGCTGCCGCCCGCAGAACCGGCGGACACGCGCCTCCTTGAAGACGTCGTAGCCGGCGAAGACCTCGTCGGCGCCTTCACCCGTCAGCACCACCTTCAGGCCGGCCTGGCGAACCAGCGCGGACAATTTGTAGAGTGGCGCTGGCGCCGTGCGGATGATCGGCCGCTCGGCAAAGCGGATGACCTCAGGAAAGACGCTGGCGATATCGCGGGCGCCGCATTCTATGGCGTGGTGGCGCGTGCCGAGCGCCGAGGCCATTTCGGTCTGAAAGGCGCTTTCGTCATGCTCGGCGCTGTCGAAGGTTACAGAAAATGTCTCCAGTCTCCGAGGAGTCATGCCGGCGGCAAGCGCCGAAACAAGCGACGAATCGAGCCCTCCGGAAAGATAGGAACCGACCGGCACGTCGGCCCGCATGCGAAGTCTCACCGCATCGGTCAGAAGGGCTTGCAATTCCTCTGCCGCGTGGTCCTCGTTCGTGATCTTCGACGGCTCATCACGATGCGGATAGTCCAGGTGCCAGTACCGTTTGACCGTGACCTGCCCCTGCGTCGCGATCATCACACTTGCCGGTTCCAACTCGTGGATATTGCGGAACGCCGTGCGCGGAGCGATCGGCGCCCACAGCGTAAAGATCTGATCCAGCGCAATCGGATCAATTTCAGCGGAGACACCCGGGACCTTCAACAGGGCTTTGATCTCCGAGGCAAAGTAAAGCACCCCGTCATTACTTGTGTAGAAGAGCGGCCGGACACCCATCCGGTCTCGTGCAAGCACCATTCGTCGCTGCCGATTGTCCCATATCGCCAAGGCGAAATCACCGTTCAGGAGAGACAAGCAGTCTTCGCCCATCTCCTCATAGAGCTGAAGGATGACCTCTGTGTCGCTCGACGTCCGAAAGTGTCGGCCCTTGGCGATCAGCCCTTCGCGCAGTTCTATGTAGTTGAAAATCTCGCCGTTGAACGCAATCGTCAAATTGCCGGCCTCGTCGGACATCGGTTGCTGGCCGTCTCCGATGCCGATCACCGACAGCCGCGCATGCCCGAGCCCGGCATCGGGTGCTACGAATTTCCCTTGCTCATCCGGCCCACGATGGGCAATTGCGGCTACCATGTGCGTGAGCAAAGCTTCCGCATCCCGGATTGACCCGAAATAACCCCCGAATCCACACATCCCTTGAACTCATATTGAACGCTAAGGTACGGAACATAACCTCGATAGTGGCATCTGAGGTTAATCCGATATTTTCACCGAGCATGTGGTTAACAAGAAGTTTGCCACGATGTGGTGTTCGTGGCTAGGACGCGATGGCTCTCCATCACCTCGCGGTTGCGGCCGTAATAGCCGGAACGATAGCCCAGGCTCGCTCTAGGCCTTTTGTCCGGGTTGGCATGGCTGGACACGGGCGGCTAAGGCTGGAAATGTGATTGCACGTCTTCGCTGCCGGGGGGCTGGCCGGAGGACGAGGAGGATGGCGCTGAATTTCGAATATATTGCCGGCCATCCGGCGCTGCACCGTCATGTCGAGGCGCAGTCGAAGGCGCTGCTGCATATCTATGAAACGAGCCCACGCCTGGCCGCCGTGTTCGCCACGCAACAGCGCTGGTTGCTGGCTCACACCGGCCTAGCCCTGCATTTCGCCCGCGACCCGCGCGATCCCCGCACGGAACTGACACTGGCCCGCTTCATCGATGCCGTGCTTCACTATTCCGTCGCTAGCCGCAACACGGCCGAAGCCTTCATCAAGGAGATGCTGCACTATCACATCATCGAATACCTGCCGCACACCGGTGACGGACGAGCCCACCCGTTTCAGGTGACGGCAGCGACGCTGAAGGAATTCGACGGCTGGGTGGTTGCGCATCTGCGCACGCTCGACGGTCTCGACGGCGGCGACCGCCTCGCCGCCTTTCTCGAGCAGCACGGCATGATTGCCAGGCTGCAGCCGCTGGTGGCGGAAGGCCTGCTCTCCTCCAACCCTGTGCGTGAGCCCAAGCAGACGTTTTCGCTGTTCATCTGGCTCAACAATGGCGGCATCGTCATGGATTGGCTGATGTCTGGCATCGATCCCGACAATGCCGGCCTCGACCGGATCCCGACCAGCGTGGTTTCGATCGGCGAATTCGCCAGTTGGCTAAAACTCTCGCGCACCCATCTTGCGCGCAAATTGCGCGACGCCGAAAAGCTCGGCAGCGTCGGCTGGCTAGGCCAGCGCGGGCATTCGGTGATGTGGGTGTCGAACAGCTTCTACCAGGAATACATGACCGTCCAGGCCGCCAAGCTTGCCGTTATCGATGCCGCGTTCGAAGCCTGCCGACCGGCGTCGCCGCACGCTGGCTGAACGTTCGGCGCAGACGCTGTTGCGCAGCCGATCGTGCCGACCGCGAGGACCCGTCCGGGCGCATGGCCGAGGTGGCCTTTCCGCCGTCGGGATACGGACATCTGGACAGCGGGGGCGAAGCCTGAAAGCGGAACGATCCGCGCGAGCGGCAGCGATCCGCCCGACGGGTTCGGGTGGATCAACTGGTCAAAAGCCGGGCGCAGCATCTCAATCGATGTCGAATGACACGCCCTGCGCCAGCGGCAGCGCCTTGGAATAGTTCACCGTGTTGGTGGCGCGGCGCATATAGGCCTTCCAGGCATCGGAGCCGCTCTCGCGGCCGCCGCCGGTTTCCTTCTCGCCGCCGAAGGCGCCGCCGATCTCGGCGCCCGACGTGCCGATGTTGACGTTGGCGATGCCGCAATCCGAACCATCGACGCCGAGGAAGCGCTCGGATTCCTGCAGGTCGCGGGTGAAGATCGACGACGACAGTCCGGCGCCGACCGCATTGTGCTCGTCGAGCACGGCATCGAAATCGGAATATTTCATCACGTAGAGGATCGGCGCGAAGGTTTCTTCGGTGACAGGAGCCACCTGCTTCGGCATTTCGACCAGCGCCGGATGCACGTAATAGGCATCGGGATGGCCATCCTCGACCCGCGAACCGCCGGTCAGCTTGCCGCCGTGAGCGGTGGCTTCCTTGAGCGCCTTCTGCATGGCGTCGAAGGCCGCCTTGTCGATCAGCGGCCCGACGAGCGAAGACGTCTCCAGCGGATTGCCGACCGAGACGCTCTCATAGGCCTTCTTCAGCCGCGGCAGCAGCGCGTCATAGACGCTGTCATGCACGAACAGGCGCCGCAGCGTCGTGCAGCGCTGGCCGGCGGTGCCCATGGCGCCAAAGGCGATGGCGCGCAGCGCCATGTCGAGATCGGCGGTCGGGCAGACGATGCCGGCATTGTTGCCGCCGAGTTCGAGCACGGCGCGGGCAAAGCGCTTGGCCAGACGCGGGCCGACATCCCGGCCCATGCGGGTCGAGCCGGTGGCCGAAACCAGCGCCACCTTCGGGTGGTCGACCAGGATCTCGCCGACGGAGCGGTCGCCAATCAGCACCGGTGCCAGGCCCTGCGGCGCATCCGCGCCGAAGCGCTTGACCGCGCCGGCAAAAATCGCCTCGCAGGCGAGCGCCGTCAGCGGCGTCTTTTCCGAAGGCTTCCACACCACGGCGTCGCCGCAGACCAGCGCCAGCGCCGCGTTCCACGACCACACCGCGACCGGGAAGTTGAAGGCCGAAATGACGCCGACGACGCCGAGCGGATGCCAGGTCTCCATCATGCGATGTCCCGGACGCTCGGTGGCGATGGTCAGACCGTAGAGCTGGCGGGAAAGGCCGACGGCGAAATCGCAGATGTCGATCATTTCCTGGACTTCGCCGAGGCCTTCCGACGGGATCTTGCCGACCTCGATCGACACCAGCCGGCCAAGCTCGGTTTTGTGCGCGCGCAACTCCTCGCCGAGCAGCCGCACCAGTTCGCCGCGCCGGGGACCCGGCACCATCCGCCAAACCTGGAACGCCGTGTGCGCGGCATCGATGGTCTTGGCCGCATCGGCCGGCGAAATCGTCTTCAGCGCCGCGATCTGTACACCCGTCACCGGACTGCGCACGACGAGGTCGCCGCCGGTCAGCGCGTCCTTGGCCACACCCAGTTTCGCCAGAAGTTCTGCCGTTTCCTTCACTATCGTCATTTTTGTCCCTTTCAGATCCGCTCGCCATCATAGGGCGGCGGTCGAGCCTTGGCGCCATTGTCGCCCGCATACCGCGGGCGCTGTCATGGCGTGCCATTACTCGTTTCAGGGGAAAATCGCCACCCCGGCATGGTCCAAGCCGGGATTGCACGATTGAGCCACAGGAGGAACAGGCTTAGTGCGCTGTCTTCGCCGGCGCCTTCACGGCTCCGTCTCGCATCAGCCGGTCGATATGCATGCGGATATGGGCGGCTTCCGCTGCCGTGTTGGCCAACGCAATGGCGCGATCGAAGGCGACACGCGCCTCTTCGCCACGGCCGAGCTGCATCAACAGACCGCCCTTGAGGCCGAAGAAGTGGAAATAGCCGGACAGCCTCTCGCCAAGCGGCTCGATCATGGCAAGGGCAGCTTCCGGCCCGCGCACCTTGGCGACCGCAACGGCACGGTTCAGCGTCACCACCGGCGAAGGTTGCATCGCCTCCAGCAGGCTGTAGAGCAGGTCGATCTCTGTCCAGTCGGTCTCCTCGGGGGTTGCCGCCCGCGCATGAAGGGCGGCGATCGCCGCCTGCACCTGGTAGGGTCCGGGCTTCTGGTGGCGCAGGGCCTTGTCGACCAGCGCCAGGCCTTCGTCGATCATCTTGCGGCTCCACAGCGAGCGGTCCTGGTCGTCGAGCAGCACGATCTCGCCATTCTCGTCGAAGCGGGCCGGCGCGCGCGCATGCTGCAGCAAAAGCAATGCCGTCAGGCCCATGATCTCCGGCTCGGTCTGGAACAGCCGCAGCAACAGGCGCGCCAGCCGGATCGCCTCCTCGCAAAGCGGCGCACGCGCCGGCGCCTCGCCGCTGTTGGTGGAATAACCTTCGTTGAAGATCAGATAGACCATGGCGGCAACGGCGGCGANGGCGGCGAGCCGCTCCGAGCGCTCGACCGCGCCGGGCGTCTCGAACGGCACGCCGGCATCGGCAATGCGCGCCTTGGCGCGCGTGATGCGCTGTTCCATGGCGCTTTCGCCGACCAGGAACGCACGCGCGATCTGCTTGACGGTGAGACCGGAGACGATGCGCAGCGCCACCGCGATCTGCTGCGTAGGCGGCAGATCCGGATGGCAGCAGATGAACAAGAGCCGCAATATGTCATCGCGGTAGTGCGCGCCGTCCAGCCGTTCGGCGATATCGCTCTCGGCATCTTCCAGGTCCGAGATCTGGTCCTCTTCCGGCATCGGCGCCTGCTTGGCGCGCTTGCGCACCGCGTCGATGCCGGTGTTGCGGCCGACAAAGATCAGCCAGGCCGCAGGATCGCGCGGCGGCCCGTTCTGCGGCCAGTTCTTGAGTGCCCTCAGGCACGCGTCCTGGAAAGCTTCCTCCGCCGTATCGAGATTGCGGAAATAGCGCAGCAGCGCACCCATAGCCTGCGGGCGGGCAGCGCTGATCGCCGAGCTTATCCAGGCGAGGTCTGTCATGTGGCTACTCTGGTTGGGTTGAAGACGGAAACCGGTCGGATCTCATAGGATCCGCCGCTGGGATTGACCTCGGAAAGCTCGCGCGCGAAGTCGACGGCCTCGTCGAGATCGGCGCATTCCAGCGTGTAGAAGCCGAGGAACTGTTCCTTGGTCTCGGCAAACGGGCCGTCGATGACGACCGATTCGCCCTTGACCTTGCGCAGCGTCGTCGCGGCGGTGGTGGGCAAAAGCCGCGCCACCGGCCCAAGCCGGCCGGCTTGAGCGTATTTTTCCTGCACATGCATGAGCTTTGCCATGACCTCGTCATCCTGTGCCTTGCTCCAGGAGGAGACGACATCTTCGGAGGCATAGCAGAGGATAGCGTAGAGCATGGGACGTCCTTTTCTGTCTCAAAGGACGAAACAGTAGGGCCTGTGCCGACATGGCGTCGACAAAAAAGTTACGCCATTTTTGTCAGCCTTCGCTTGCCTTCAACCATCTCAGCACAAGAGCCTCTTCATCATCGAGACCGTCGATCGCTCGCTTGCGCTTGTTGGCCTCGGTCATTTCGCTAAGCAGCCGCCCTTCCACCCAGGCTTCGAAAACCTGTGGATGGATGTAGCATTTGCGGCAGACGGCGCGTGTGTTGCCGAGCCGCTCGGCCACCTTGTCGATGACCGCGTTCATCACACGCTTGGTCTGCGCCTGGCTTTCGGGAAGCTCCGTCCGCGCAAACAGCGACGCGGCATGGATGGTGCCGCCCCAGGTGCGGAAATGCTTGGAGCTGAAATTGGCGCCGATCGCGTCGCGGATATAGCGGTTGACATCGTCGGAGCGCACTCCATGCCGCTCGCCGTCCTCGTCGAGATATTGGAACAGTTGCTGCCCCGGAATATCCTGCGCGCCGCGCACGACCCGGGCGATGCGGCGGTCGACCAGCTTCAACTTCCATTCCTTGCCGGACTTGCCCTTGAAGGCAAAGCGCAGGCTGGATCCCTTGATGTCGACGTGGCGGTCGCGTAGCGTCGTCAGCCCAAAGCTCTTGTTGTCGCGGGCATAGGCGGCATTGCCGACCCGGATCATCGTGTTGTCGAGCAGCCAGACAATTGCCGCCACGACGCGCTCGGCCGGCAGGCCACGGCGGCGCAGATCGGCATCGATCCGGCGGCGCAGCTCCGGCAGGCTTTCGGCAAAGGCGACAAGGCTGGAGTATTTGGCGCCGTCGCGCTCGGCGGCCCACAGCGGATGGTAGCGGTACTGTTTGCGCCCGCGCTGGTCGCGGCCGGTCGCCTGGATGTGGCCGGCGGGATCGGGCGAGATCCACACATCCGTCCATGCCGGCGGAATGGCCAGCGCCTTGATGCGGGCAATGGCTGCCGCGCCGAGGGCCTGTCCTTTCGCGCCCTTGTAGGAAAAGCCTTCGCCCGCCTTCAGGCGCCGGATCCCCGGCTCGCTGTCGCTGATATAGGTGAGCGAGGCCTGTTCGGCAGCGGTCTGCGCGCCGTTCTTCGGCGCTCCATCGTCCCCCCGTCCGGCAGCCGACCGGCCGGATGGCGTCCCAGATTTGTCAAGCATGCCCGCTCCACGAAATTTTTCTCGTAGATAAGCGCCAAGCCGACTGCTGGTTCCGCGCTCAAGCTTTTTCCAGCGCGACCGGGATGACGTCGACGGCCTGGTCGCCGACCTGGCCGCCGGTGGTTTTCAGCACGCCGACGATCGGAGCCACGTCGGAATAGTCGCGGCCATAGCCAACGGTGATGTGGTCGTTGCTGGCCCGCATGCCATTGGTCGGGTCGAATTCCTGCCAGCCGGCATCGCGCCCACACCACACCTTGACCCAGGCATGCATGGCATCGGCGCCTTCGAGCCGCGGCTTCCCTTTCGGTGGAATGGTGCGCAGGAAGCCGCTGACATAACCCGCAGGAATACCTAGACCGCGCAGGCCGGCGATCATGATGTGGGAGAAGTCCTGGCACACGCCCCGCTTCAAACGGAAGGCATCGCTGGCCCCGGTACGCACCGTGGTCGCTTCCCCGTCATAGGTGAAGTCGCGGTGGATGCGGTTGCACAGATCGATGGCCATGCCGACCGTCGAGCCGCCGGCGCTGTCGCGAGCATAGGCGGTGATCGCCGCATCGATGCCGGCATGATCGCTGGCGGCGAGAAAGTGATGCGGTGCATCCGGCGCCAGTGACCGTACGGCGCCGAGTTCTTCCCGCAGGCGCTGCAGATCGGGCGACACGTCGAGCCCAGGCTCCGGCCGTGACACCGACACGCGCGCGCTCATTCTGATGTCGAGCCCGTCATGGACGTCGCGAAAGGCGATCGCGGTGACATTGTTGCCGAAGAAATCGGCAAAATCCGTGCGCTCCGATGGGGTCGGCACAAACGAAAGCGAGGCCGCGATCACGCGCTGCACGCCGGCAATGGTCGGCGGCAATACACGCACCTGATGCCGGCTGCCACCGGCCGCGGCGTCATAATCGTAGCTGAGATGAAGCCTGATATCGTACAGCATGTTAACCGAAATACGCTTTAGCCAGGCTGCTATAGAGGTTGCCGATCTCAGTTGCGAGATCGTCCAGCACCTCCGCCGACATCTCCGATGGCTCCATGACGGCAATTGCCGTGTTGAGCTGCAGGATTTCCTTGGCCGCGACCGACATATGCCCCTCCGGCCCAACCGATGGCAACAGGCCGATCTCCGCCTTCAGCCGTTCGAGCTGGAACAGGATCGAGCGCGGGTTGAGTGGGTCGAGCGCCAAGAGGTCGATCACCGTGCGCCGTCCGGCCCGCACCGGATATTGCCGGCGGTGGGTCATGACGCTGTCACCGATCTCCAGCATCATGTCGAGCGAGCCGTCCGGCGCACCGGACCTTGTCAGTCGGGCTAGCGTACGGGCGATCTGGATGCCGCGCTCGATCCGCCGGCCGATCTCGAGGAAACGCCAGCCAGTGAAACGGTACATATTCTCGTGCAACAGGCCGGAAAAGCCGGCCAACTTGCGCAGCATGACCGTCATCGCCCGTGTCGCGTCGTCACCCGGCGCCACCGTGGTGGCGAACTGATGAATGGTCTTCGACAGGTCCTTCAGCGCCAGCCAGCCATCGGGCGAAAAGCGGTCGCGGATCTGTCCGGCGCTGTAGACGGCGCTGTCCAGCGTGCCGATCAATCCGGGCGGAATGGCCGCTTCGAGATCGATGCCGAAGGGTTCGAGATAGTCCCTTATATCGGCGAGCAGCAGCATGTCAGGATCGGACGTCTCGGCCAGCCGCACATGATACGCGCGCAGGATGCGAACCGTATCCTCCGAGCGCTCGATATAGCGGCCGAGCCAGGTCAGGTTTTCCGCCGCGCGGCTGGGCAGGCTGCCCGGCATGGTGCGAACGAAGCTGTCATGCTCCTGCGGCAGCAGCGTCTCGCGCTCGACCGACCGGTCGCTGACCACCCAGACGTCGGCCGCCTGGCCGCCGCGCTGCATGGCGATGGCCGTCGGGTCGAGCGAAAGGCCGACACGGGCGAAACCGCCCGGCATTACCGTCCAGCCATCGGGCGTGCGCGCGAGATAAACGCGCAGGCTTGCCGGCCGTGGCTCCAGCCAGCCGCCGACATAGACCGGCGTCGTCGACAGCGTCACCGCTTCCTGGCCGACGAAACCGCTGCCATCGCTCTCGATTCGCGCAATCAGCGCGATGCGTTCCTCCGGCGTCAGTGCCGAACCGAGCCTGGTCTGGCCGTCATCCTCGAAGGCCAGCCGCGTCGACAGCGCCGGACCGATCACCATGCGATCGATATTGGCAAGCACATGGGCCCGTTCGGTTGCTTGCCCGCACCACCAGGTGGCGACGCTTGGCAACAGAAGTTCTTCGCCGCGCAATGCGCGCGAAATCTTCGGCAGGAAGGCGAGCAGCGCCCGGGTTTCCATCAAGCCCGACCCCAGCGCATTGACCGTAGACACGGTGCCGCGGCGGATCGCCTCGACCAGCCCCGGCGTGCCGATATGCGAGTCCGACCTCAGTTCCAGCGGATCGGCAAAGGCGGCATCGAGCCGCCGCCACAGCACGCTGATCGGCATCAGCCCGGAAACCGTGCGCACCATCAGCTTGCCGCCGGACACGGTCAGATCCTCGCCCTCGAGCAGCATGATGCCGAGATAGCGGGCGATATAGGCGTGCTCATAATAAGTCTCGTTGAGCGGCCCCGGCGTCAGAATGGCGACGCGGCCGTCATTCTCCTTCGCCATGCCGATCAGCGCATCGCGAAAGCGGCGGAAGAAACCGGCCAGGCGATGCACATGCATCTCGCCATAGACGTCGGACAAAGCCCGCGTCGTGGCGACGCGGTTTTCCAGCGCAAAGCCGGCGCCCGACGGCGCCTGCGTGCGGTCGCCCAGCACCCACCAGCTTCCATCCGGCCCACGGCCGAGCTCGAAGGCGCAAAAATGCAGGAAATGACCGCTGGCCGGCATGGTGCCGACGACGGGGCGCAAAAATTCGGGGCTCGCCGCAATCAGGCCTGCCGGCAGGATTCCCTTCTCGATCAGCCGGTTCGGGCCATAGATATCAGCGACTATCTCCTCGAAAAGGTCGGCGCGCTGGACGAGACCGGCGCTGATCCCGGCCCATTCCTTGTCTTCGATCAGCAGCGGGATATGCGCCAGCGGCCATTCGCGCTCATTGGCGCCGGCCTTGTCATAGACGCGGTAATAAACCCCGGCGTCGCGCAGATACTGGTCGGCGCGGGCAAAGCGCTGGCCGAGCTTTTCCGGGCCCAGCTCCTCCAGCGCCTCGATGAAGGGCGCCCAGGCCGGACGCGGACGGCCCGAAGCATCGACCATCTCGTCGACGACGCCGTCAATCGGCTGGTAGTGCTCCAGCAGACTGTGCCTCAGCGGCTTGCCGCGGACCTTTTTCTGATTCCCCTTTGCCATCGCTGATCAGAGTCTTGCTGGCCGCCTGAGGTCAAGGGTCATGGGGAAGTCTTCAGAGGCTTCTTCATTGCGCACCACATAGGCCGACGGCGTATGGCCGCGCGGCTCGAAGCGGGCGAGACGCCGCGCCTCAGCCTCATTGCCGTTGACCGGGAAGGTGTCGTAGCTGCGCCCACCTGGATGCGCGACATGGTAGACGCAGCCGCCCACCGCCCGCCCCGACCAACGGTCGTAGATATCGAAGACGAGCGGCGTGTTGACCGGCAGCGCCGGGTGCAGGCCCGACGAAGGCTGCCAGGCCTTGAAGCGCACACCGGCTACCGCGACCTCGCGATTGTCGGTGACCTTCATCGGCACGATTCGGCCATTGCAGACAATGGCATGACGTTCCGGGTTGAGGCCTTCGGTCCTGACCTGCAGCCGTTCGACCGAGGAGTCGACGAAACGCACAGTGCCGCCGATTGCGCCTTGCTCGCCCATGACATGCCACGGCTCCAGCGCCTGCCGCAGTCCCAGCTTGATGCCGGCATGCTGGACTTCGCCGCAGAACGGAAAGCGGAACTCCAGCTGGGCATCGAACCATTCCGGCCGGAATTCGAAACCGTTGAGCTTGAGGTCGTCGAGCATGTCGAGGAAATCCGCCCAGACATAATGCGGCAGCATGAAACGGTCATGGAGCGAGGTGCCCCAGCGCACGAAGCGGCCATCAAGCGGGTTGTTCCACGCACGGGCGATGATGGCGCGTACCAGCAATTGCTGCGCCAGCGACATGCGCGCATTGGGCGGCATCTCGAAACCGCGGAACTCGACAAGCCCAAGCCGGCCGGTCGGGCCATCGGGCGAAAACAGCTTGTCGATGCAGATTTCCGAGCGGTGCGTATTGCCGGTGACATCGGTCAACAGGTTGCGAAACAGTCGGTCGACCAGCCAAGGCAGCGGTGGGTTGCCCTGGCCCGGGTGCGGCACCTGCGCCATCGCGATCTCGAGTTCGTAAAGCGAATCGTGCCGCGCCTCGTCGAAGCGCGGCGCCTGGCTGGTCGGGCCGATGAACAGGCCGGAGAATAGATAGGACAGCGACGGGCGCCGCTGCCATTGCAGCACCAGGCTCTTCAACAGATCGGGCCGGCGCAGGAACGGGCTGTCATTGGGCGTCGCGCCGCCGACGACGACATGGTTGCCCCCGCCGGTACCGGTGTGGCGGCCGTCGATCATGAACTTGTCGGCGCCAAGCCGCGTCTGCCGTGCTTCCTCGTAGATCGCCGTCGTCGTCGCCACGCAGTCCTGCCAGTTGGCAGCCGGATGGATGTTGACCTCGATGACGCCGGGATCGGGTGCCACCCTGATGACGTTGAGGCGCGGATCGTGCGGCGGTCCATAGCCTTCGATATGCACGGGAAGGCCGATCGCCTTGGCCGCGTTTTCGGCGGCTGCGACGAGTTCGAGATAGTCTTCCAGCGCCTCGACCGGCGGCATGAACACGCAAAGCCGCCCGTCGCGCGGCTCGACCGAAAGTGCTGTACGCACCGCGCCGCCGATCTCGGTGATCTCCTGCTCCACCCGGTCTTGCTGGCCGGTCGCCGCAGTGAACGATACCGCCTGCTGGCGCCGCGCCATCTCGTCGGCGCCTTCCAGTTCGGCCGGAGCCGGTTCTGGCAGTATGGCTTCCCGCGCCGGCAGCGGTCCACGCGGCAGCGACGGATCGACCGGCACGATATAGGGGAACTGTGCCGGCGGCACATAGGGCAGCGTGCCCAGCGGCAGGCGGTAGCCGACCGGGGAATCGCCCGGCACCAGGAACAGCCGCCCGCGCCGCGTCTTCCACTTCTCCGAGCGCCAGCGCGGGTCCGATGCCTGGCTGTTCCAGCGCTGGACCGGCAGCACATAGCCGGACGGCTTGGTCAGCCCGCGCTCGAACACTTTCGCCATGCGGCTGCGCTCTTCGGGGTCTTCCAGTTTGGAGTTGGACGGATCGACATTGTCGGGCAGCTTGCCTTCCTTCAGCAGCCATTCGGCCGGGTCCTCATAGGCCTCGCTGACCATCGCCTTGTCGATGCCGAGTTCGCCGGCGATTGCCGTCAGCAGGCTTTTCGCCTGCTGCGGCCCGACCTTCGCATCGCTCTTTTCGTGTGCGATCAGCGACGGATCGCTCCACACCGGCTGGCCGTCGGTGCGCCAATACAGCGAGAAGGTCCAGCGCGGCAGGCTCTCGCCCGGATACCATTTGCCCTGGCCGTAGTGGAGGAAACCGCCCGGCGCGAAGCGCTCGCGCAGTTTCCGGATCAACGCGTCGGCCTTTTCGCGCTTGGTCGGGCCGACGGCGGCGGTGTTCCACTCGGCGGACTCGAAATCGTCGATCGACACAAAGGTCGGCTCGCCGCCCATGGTCAGCCTGACATCACCCGCTTGAAGTGCGGCGTCGACCTTGTTGCCCAGCGCATCCAGCGCCTGCCAACTCTCATCCGAGAACGGCTTGGTGATGCGCGGATGTTCGGCAATGCGGTCGACACGCATGTCGAAGCCGAACTCGACATTGGCAAAGCTCGCCATGCCGGAAATGGGCGCGGCGTTGCGGAAATGCGGCGTGGCCGCCAGCGGCACATGGCTTTCGCCGGTGAGCAGGCCCGACGTCGGATCGAAGCCGATCCAGCCGGCGCCCGGCAGATAGACCTCGCACCAGGCGTGCAGGTCGGTGAAGTCGACGGCGGTTCCGGCTGGGCCATCGAGCGCGACCAGATCGGGCTTCAGCTGGATCAGATAGCCTGAGACGAAACGCGCGGCGAGGCCGAGATTCCTGAGGATTTGCACCAGCAGCCAGCTCGAATCCCGGCACGATCCCTTTTTCGCGGCCAGCGTTTCCTCCGGCGAGAACACGCCGGTTTCCATCCGCACGATATAGGCGATCTCCCGCTGCAGCCGCGCATTGAGGTCGACGACGAAATTGACGGTGTTGGTGGCGCTACGGTCGATGGTTGCGAGGAAAGCAGACAGCAGCGGCCCCGCCGGCTCCGGCGTGCGGTAGATGGCGAGATCGTCCCTGATGTCTTCGGGGTACTCGAACGGGAGGGTCTCGGCCGATGGCTCGACGAAGAAATCGAACGGATTGTAGACCGTCATGTCGGCGACGAGGTCGACCTCGATCTTCAATTCCGTCACCGGCTCCGGGAAGACGAAGCGGGCCAGGAAATTGCCGTAGGGGTCCTGCTGCAGATTGACGAAGTGGTTCGCCGGCCCGACCTTCAGCGAATGGCTGAGCACCTTGGTGCGGGAATGCGGTGCCGGCTGCAGCCTGATGACCTGGGGCCCGAGAACCACCGGCCGGTCATATTTGTAATGGGTCAGGTGGTAGACGGCTGCCAGTATTGCCATGGGGCCCCGGAGATCGGCGTTTCTTCAGCCGAACCCTGACACATCTATTGGCCATTCTCCAAGCAGAGATGTTGCGCTGCACCTAAATTAAGCAGCCGAAGCCGGCTACGCTGTGTCGAGATTCAGGTCAGGCCGAGTCGAAAATGGCTGATACCGAGAACCGGCGCAGAGCGTACTTTTGGTACGCGAGCACCGGAAGCGCAGACATCGGCCATTTGCAGGCCGGCCTCACCTGAACATCGGCACAGCTTTAGAAAAACGCCTGTATCCCCGTCTGAGCCCTGCCAAGGATCAGCGCATGCACGTCATGCGTGCCTTCATAGGTGTTGACCGTCTCCAGGTTCTGCGCGTGGCGCATGACGTGGTAGCCGATCTGGATGCCGTTGCCGCCATGCATGTCGCGGGCCTGGCGGGCGATGTCGAGCGCCTTGCCGCAATTGTTGCGCTTGACGATCGAGATCATCTCCGGTGCCATCTTGCCCTCGTCCATCAGCCTTCCGACCCGCAAGCTGGCCTGCAGGCCCAGCGCGATCTCGGTCTGCATGTCGGCGAGCTTTTTCTGGAACAGCTGCGTGCCGGCGAGCGGCTTGCCGAACTGCTTGCGGTCGAGTCCATACTGCCGGGCCCGGTGCCAGCAATCCTCGGCGGCGCCCATCGCGCCCCAGGAAATGCCGTAGCGGGCCCGGTTGAGGCAGCCGAATGGGCCGCCGAGGCCCCTGGCGTTGGGCAGCAGCGCGTCTTCGCCGACTTCGACGCCTTCCATCACCACCTCGCCGGTGATCGAGGCCCTAAGGCTGAGCTTGCCGCCGATCTTCGGCGCCGACAGCCCCTTCATGCCCTTCTCCAGCACGAAACCGCGGATTTCGTCCTTGCCGTTGTCGCCCTTCAGCTTCGCCCAGACCACGAACACGTCGGCGATCGGCGCGTTGGATATCCACATTTTCGAGCCGGAAATCTTGTAGCCGTTCGCCGTCTTCTCGGCCCGCGTCTTCATGCCGCCCGGATCGGAACCGGCATCCGGCTCGGTCAGGCCGAAACAGCCGATCCATTCGCCCGAAGCCAGCTTCGGCAGGTATCTCTTGCGCTGCTCTTCCGTGCCATAGGCATGGATGGGATACATCACCAGCGACGACTGCACGGACATCATCGACCGGTAGCCGGAATCGACCCGCTCGACCTCGCGCGCCACCAACCCGTAGGTGACGTAATTGGCGCCGAGCCCGCCATATTCCTCGGGAATGGTGATGCCGAGCAGGCCGGCCTCGCCCATCTCGCGAAAAATGCCGGCGTCGGTCTTTTCCTCGAGATAGGCCTCCTCGATGCGCGGCGCGAGCTTGTCGGCGGCAAAGGCGGCCGCGCCATCGCGCACCATGCGCTCATCCTCGGAAAGCTGGTTCTCGATCAGGAAGGGGTCTTCCCAGACGAACGCGTTCTTGTCGGCGGCCATGGCTTCGCTCTCTCCCAAAATCTTGAAGTGCTCGGGCTTATCCACCTCCGCTTCGGAAAAATCAAACAAAATTGCATCACAGATCAATGAGGTTTAGTAATGGATCATGAACGTCCAACGCCGGCTTTTACCCAGCACCAGCGCCCTTGCCGCCTTCGAGGCCGTGGCCCGCCTTGGCTCCTTCACCGCTGCCGCCCAGGAACTCGATTTGACCCAAGGGGCCGTCAGCCGCCAGATAGCACTTCTGGAGGAACAGTTCGGCCGCCGGCTGTTCGAGCGCGACAGCCGCAATGTTCGGCTGTCCACGGCGGGCGAAATCTATGCCGAAGCCGTGCGGGCGGCACTCGGGCAATTGCGCGACGCCGCGCTCGGATTGATGAGCAATCGGCATAGCGGCATGCTGAACCTCGCCATACTGCCGACCTTCGGCACGCGCTGGCTGATGCCGCTGATCCCGGATTTCGTCGCAGAAAACCCTGACATCACCATCAACTTCGTCACCCGCATCGGCCGCTTCGACTTCGCCCGCGAGCGGCTCGACGCCGCCATCCATCATGGCCAGCCCGACTGGCCGGACGCCGACTCCACGCTTCTGATGCGCGAGNATGCCGGTGGTCTCGCCAGACTTCCTTGCCAGCCGCGATATCACCACGGCGGCCGACATCAGCCGCCTGCCGCTGCTGCACATGGCGACGCGTCCCGGGGCCTGGGGCGAATGGTTCGAGGAACAGGGCTTGAGCGCAGCGATCGGACCCGGCATGCAGTTCGAGCAATTCGGCACCGTTGCCCAAGCCTGCATGGCGGGGCTTGGCGTCGCGCTCCTGCCGCAAGTTCTTATCGCCGGCGAATTGCAGCGCGGTCAGCTCGTGCCGGCACCGGGACAGCCGATGCAAAGCCGCAGCGCCTACTACCTCGTCGTCCCGAACGACAAGCGCGGCCACCCGCCCGTCGTCAGTTTTCGCGACTGGCTGCTGGGCCAGGTTGACAAGGAACCGGCCGTTCTGGCCTGGTAGCTACTTCCGCTTCATCGGCTCGGTTTCCGGCTGGAAGCGCAGCGTTTTTGCGACTTGCGTTCGGCAACTTTCGCATCGAGGTTGCTTTTGATCCGGGCGAAAGCCTGGTCTCCATCGACCGAACTGCCACTCGCCATGCCCTCGTCCCAAAGACGCCCCAACTCTTGGACACTCACTTTCTCGAAACTTGCCATATCGCGCGTATCTCCACACAAGGATGGTAGATAACGCTCTAGCGATTGCAAGGAACCATTCGAGGCTACTTCCGCTTCAAGGCATCGGCCAATGCTGCGCCAAACGCGCCTTGCTGTGCCGGTCGTTCCGGCTGACGCTGCGGCATCGGCGAAGGTTGCGCCGGCTTGCCGCCGCCATTGTCGCGCGGCCCCTTCGGCGTCCCGCCCTCGCCGCCGTCCTTGCGCATGGACAGCGCGATGCGCTTGCGCTTGATGTCGACATCGACGACCCGCACCTTCACCACGTCGCCGGCCTTCACCACCTCATGCGCGTCCTTGATGAAACGATCGGCCAGTTGCGAGACATGCACCAGCCCGTCCTGGTGCACGCCGATATCGACGAAGGCGCCGAAGGCAGCGACATTGGTAACGGTGCCTTCCAGAAGCATGCCGGGCTTCAGATCCTTGATGTCGTCGATGCCATCGGCAAAGGTTGCGGTCTTGAAGCCGGGGCGCGGATCGCGGCCGGGTTTTTCCAGTTCGGCAATGATGTCGCGCACCGTCGGCAGGCCGAAGCGTTCGTCGACGAAGACTCGCGGATCGAGCGCCTTGAGCGCTGCGCTGTCGCCCATCAGCGAGCGCACATCGCGGCCGCAGGCGGCTACGATCTTCTTGGCCACGCCATAGGCTTCCGGATGGACCGACGAGGCGTCGAGCGGCTCGCTGCCATTGGCAATGCGCAGGAAGCCTGCGGATTGTTCGAACGCGCGCGGTCCGAGCCGCGCCACCTTGAGCAGTTCCTTGCGGCTGGCGAACGGCCCGGTCGCATCGCGATGCGCGACAATGGCATCGGCAAGCGACGCGCCTAGGCCTGACACGCGGGCCAAAAGAGGCGCCGAGGCAGTGTTGAGATCGACGCCGACGGCATTGACCGCGTCCTCCACCACCGCCTCCAACGAGCGGCCAAGCCGGTACTGGTCGACGTCATGCTGGTACTGGCCGACGCCGATCGATTTCGGTTCGATCTTGACCAGTTCGGCGAGCGGATCCTGCAGCCGCCTGGCTATGGACACCGCACCGCGCAGCGACACGTCGAGCCCGGGAAACTCAGCCGCCGCTGTCGCCGAGGCCGAATAGACGGAGGCGCCGGCCTCGCTGACGATCACCTTGAGCGGCTTTGGCCCACCATCCGAAGGCATGTCGGACAACATGTCGGCGACCAGCTTTTCAGTCTCGCGGCTGCCGGTGCCGTTGCCGATCGAAATCAGCTCGACCTTATGCTGGCGGATGAGTGCTGCGAGCTGGGCCTGTGTGCCGCGCACATCGTTCCGCGGCGGAAATGGATAGACGGTCGTCGTCGCCAGCACCTTGCCGGTGCCATCCACGACAGCGACCTTGACGCCGGTGCGGATGCCGGGATCGAGGCCCATGGTCGGCCGCGAGCCGGCGGGTGCTGCCAGAAGCAAATCCTTGAGGTTGCGTGCAAAGACATGGATCGCCTCTTCCTCCGCCCGCTCGCGCAGGTCGCGCATCAAATCGAGCGTCAGGTGCAGCGAAAGCTTGATCCGCCAGGTCCAGCCGGCCACTTCCATCAGCCAGCGGTCGCCCGGCAGGCTGCCGCCGATGGCGTAGGCATTGGCGATCATCCGCTCGACCGGCTTCACCGGCGAGGCATCGTCGGCATCGACCTCGATGTCGAGCGACAACACCTCTTCGTTGCGGCCGCGCAGCATGGCCAGCGCGCGGTGGCTCGGAACATTTGCCCAACGCTCGACATGCTCGAAATAGTCGGAGAATTTCGCCCCGGCCTCCTGCTTACCGTCGACGACACGGGCACGCATGAAAGCGCGCTCCTTCATGTAGGTGCGAAGCTTGCCGACCAGATCTGCATTTTCCGCAAACTGTTCCGACAGGATGTCGCGTGCGCCTTCCAGTGCGGCCTTGGCGTCGGTCACATCCTCGGTCACATAAGCCAGCGCCGTCTCGGCGGGCACCAACGACCGGTTGGCCAAAATAGCCTCCGCCAATGGCCCCAGCCCGCGCTCCCGGGCGATCTCGGCCTTGGTGCGCCGCTTGGGCTTGTAGGGCAGGTAGATGTCTTCCAGTTCAGCCTTAGTGGCGGCAGCCACAATTTTGGCCTCAAGTTCGTCGGTCAGCTTGCCCTGCTCGCGAATCGAACCAAGGATCGTATCGCGCCGCGCATCGAGCTCGCGCAGATAGGCCAGCCGCTCGGCAAGGTCGCGCAATTGCGTGTCGTCGAGCCCGCCGGTGACCTCCTTGCGGTAGCGCGCCACAAACGGCACCGTCGCGCCCTCATCGAGCAGCCCTATAGCTGCCGATGCCTGCTCCGACCGCGCCCCGATCTCTGCCGCGATGATGGATGCGATGCGTTTGCTGTCTGCTGCCATGCTGGTCCCTGTCGCAAAGAGCGGCGACCATAGGCGCTGATGTCCGTCACGCCAACCGCAGTGTTCTCAAGCGTCAAAGAGGTCCACAGGAAAGCGCCTTGCTTTGGCTCGTCCTCAGACCATCCCGCTCAGCGCCTCGAAAAAGGCAACGATCTCGCGTTCGAGCGGATAATCTTCAGGCACCGGCTGCGACCCCATTTTTGCAATCACCACTTCCGTCTTCGGGTTGACGTAGAGCCATTGGCCGTGGATGCCGATGCCGCAGAAAGCACCGTTTGCCGCCCCTGTCTGGTACCATTTGTTGCGATAGCGGCCCTTCGGGAACAGATGCACCATCGTGCCGCGCTGCCAGGCCTCCGCGCTGCCGCCGGCAACGGTCGTATCGCGCACCCAGCCTTCCGGCACGATGCGCCGGCCATTGGCCGTGCCGCCCTGCCGCATCATCTCGCCGATACGCGCCAGGTCGCGCGGCGTCACCGAAATGCCGCCGGCGGTGCGCGCCGTACCTTCCATGTCGACGCCGATCGAAGCCTCGCTGACTGCACCCAGCGGTAGCCACAGTTTCTCGCGCATCAGGTCCGGGAAGCGCTGGCCGGAAGCTCGTTCGAGCAGCAGGCCGAGCAGATCGGAATTGGGCGAACGGTAGCGGAAGGTTTTGCCGTGCGGTTCTTCGAGCCGCTGCAAGGTCAGAATGAATTCGCGCAAGCTTTCAGTGCCGCCGCCCGGATTCCACAGCGTCGCGCGGCGGTAACGGGCAAAGGCGCTTTCGGGATCGAGATAGGCCTCCTCAAAATCGAGGCTGACGCTCATGTCGAGCACATGCCGGCAGCTTGCATCGGCATAGGCCGAGCCGGCGGCTTCCGGAATGTACTGGGTCACCGGCGCTTCCGGGTCGAACACGCCCTCGCCTTCCAGTATTCCGGCGATGATCGCGGTGACCGATTTGCTGATCGAAAAGATGATGTGACGGGCGCCGAAATCCATATTGGGCGCGAACCAGTCGCCGATGACCTTGCCAGCCTTCATCACCGTCAGCGCGTCGCTGCTCGAACGTGTGAGGAATTCGGCCACCGTCTCCGGCGCGCCGGCAACGGAGACGTTTTCGCCGAGCAGGCCGCTCAGGTCCCGCACCGGTGCCTCGACGCTTCCCGGCGTCGCCGCCACGGGGGCGGTAGGCACCAGCTCGCCAAGGTTCTGGAACGACCAGCGGTTGAACGGGCTTTCGCGCCAGTTGGAGAGCAGCACCTCATTGCGGGCGAAGCCGTAGCGGGTCTCGAACGCGGTCTTGCCGGTCATGAACGTTTCCTCAGAGGGTGATTTGTTGTGGGTCAACCAATCGCCATGGCGATGGTGTGCACCGCCTTCAGCGTTGCCACCGAATAGGCGACATTGCTGAAATCCGGATAGGTCGAAAGCTTGACCACGACCATGCCGGTGTCCCAGTCGATATGGATCATCTGCCCGAACACGCCCCGGCACATCAGCGCGCGTGAGCGCGGGTTTTCGATCCAGAACTGGTTGCGATAGCTGCCTTCGGGCAGGCTCGGATTGAAATCCGGCCCATGCCTGCCGTTGCGCGTCGCCTCGATCCAGTCGGCCGGCACGATGCCGCGGCCCTTGTCGAGGATCAGCTGGCCGAAGCGGGCGTAATCGCGCAGCGTCGCGTTGAAGCCGCCATCGGCCAGCGCATAGCCGGCGCTGTCGACCGTGAAGCAAGCGCTTTCATCGGCGCCGAGCTTTTGCCACAGCTCCTCGGACACCAGCTGCGCCAGCCGTTTACCGGTGACCCGCTCCATGATGAAGGCAAGCACGTCGGTCTCGATCGAGCGGTACTCGAACGCGGCGCCATGCGGCCGCACCTTGTCCTTCAGCTGCAGGATCAACTCGAACAGATGCGGCGGCCATTGGAAATCCGGATCGCTGTCCGTCGGCACCGGCTTCCAGCCCGTGGCGACATCAACCTGGCCGATGTCGGAATAGCGATCGGTGTATTCCTCGGAAAAGCGTACACCGGTGGTCATATCCAGCACATGCTGCACGCTGGCGCCGGCCCAGCCGGTCGCGCCGAGCTCCGGCAGATAGGCGGTCACCGGTTTGGCCGGGTCGATCAAGCCGCGCCCAACCAGAATACCGAACACGGTGCCTGTTACCGGCTTCGCCATCGACTGCGACAGATGCAGCGTGCGCTCGGCCATGCCGTTGAAATAACGCTCATAGGCGACCTTGCCGTTTTTGAGCACCAGGAAACCGTCCGTGTAGGTCTCGTCCAGCAGGCCAACGAGCGTCGTCGGACGCCCCTCGCTGTCCTCGACCGCCAGCATGTCGAGATTGGTCTCTGCGCGCTCAAGACGATGGCGATGGCCGCTGCCGCGCCAGACCTCGATGGTCGGCAGGAATTCGCGGATGTGCTGAAAGGCCCAGCGATTCCATGGCGGCCGGTCCCAATCGAGCTTCGGCGGCACCATTTGCGGCGGCGAGCCCTGCATGATCGGTGGCCGCGGATCGCTGTTGCGATAGGAGTCCATGAAAGCCATTCCGGAAAAGAAAAGGCCCGGCGGCGGATGCCGCCGGGTCTGTCAGACTGCGGTTATTTCTGCAGTTCGGTCCAGATCTTGGTGTAGATGTCCTGGATCTCAGGCGCGCACATCTTCTGGAATTCGCCTTGTGCCTTCGCAGCCTCCGGAATGACGACTTCCGGGGCATCCTTCATATCGGCCGGCATGTACTTGTCCGAGCCGGTAATGGCGTTTGCGTAGCGATGGAAGGCCGAGAGGCCGGCCGCGTTTTCCGGATCCATGATGAAGTTCTGAAACAGCTTGGCGTTCTCGACATTTTTGGCTTCCTTGAGAACGACGACGTTATCGCTCCACAGGCCGTAGCCTTCCTTCGGATAATTGTAATGGATGGCCGGATTGGCCAGCCGCTGACGCAGCGCCGAACCGTTCCAGTCGCTGGTCGCCTTGAAGTCGCCGGCGCCCATCTTTTCGATGGTGTTGTATTCCATGGCGATCCAGTTCGGCTTGGCCGCGACAAGCGTGTCGCGCACCTTCTTCAGCACCGTCTTGTCGTCGGTGCACTGCTGGCCGCCGACATATTTGATCGCCGCGAAGATAACGTCATTCATCTCGGGAACGACATTGGTCTTGCCCTTCAGCTCGTCCGGCGTGTTGAAGATGATGCCCCAGCTGTCGGCTGGTCCCTTGTAGGCATCGGTGTTGACGACGACGCCGACGGTGCCCAGCGCCCACGGCACGGAATATTTGCGGCCGGGGTCGAAGTCTGGATTGGCCCATTCCGGCGCCACGTTCTTGAAGTTCTCCATCTTGCCCGGATCGGTCTCCTGCACGAGGCCCTCCTTGATCCAGATCGGCACGTAGGTTTGCGACGGAACGGCGATGTCGAAGCCGGTGCCGCCCTGGCGTACCTTGGCGAGCGCCGTATCGTTGGAATCGTAATCGGTGATCGTCACCTTGACGTTGTATTTGGCTTCGAACTTTTTGATCACATCGGGGCTGGTATAGTTGCCCCAATTGTAAATGTTCAGCTCGCCATCGGCGCGGGCCAGGCTCGTCGTTGCGAGCAGCGCCAACCCGATGGCGGCTGTCGTTGTTTTCCAGTTCATGGTTTTAGCTCCCATTTGTCGGTTCAGTCTCTTTTCCTGCTGACGAAGAAAAACAACGTGACGATCGCGACCGAAAGCAGCAGGAAGGCGGTCGATATCGCGTTGATCTCAGGCGTGATGCCGCGGCGGATCTGGCCGAGCATGTAGGTGGGCAGCGTATCCTGGCCGCCCGATTTGACAAACTCGGTGATGACGACGTCATCGAGCGAGATGACGAAGGCCAGCATCAGTCCGGCCAGTATGCCGGGCCACAAAAGCGGCAGCGTGATGCGGCGGAAGGTCTTCCAAGGCGTCGCGTACAGATCGGCGGCCGCGCGCTCCAGCGTCAGGTCCATGTTTTCCAGCCGCGCCCGGATCGGCAGATAGGCAAACGGGATGCAGAACGCCGTGTGCGCGGCGATCAGATAGCCAATGCCGGAATAGCCGGTGAAGATCTTGATGCGCGAGAAGAAGATCAGCAGCGCCACGCCGGTGACGATCTCGGGCACCATCAGCGGCTGGTTGATCGCCGCATATTTGAAGGTGAGGCCCGGATAGGACGCGGTGCGCGTGGTGGCGAGCGCGGCCATGGTGGCAAAGATTGTGGACAGCACCGCAGCGACGGCGCCGATCTGGAACGAGCGTAGCGTCGCGTCGATAACTTGCACGTTCTGCCAAGCCGACTGGAACCAGCGCATCGAAAAGCCGCCCCATTCGGACGTCGAGTTCGCCGCGTTGAAGGCATAGGCGACCAGCACGATGATCGGCAGATAGAGCACGATAAAACAGGTCGCAGCGATCACCGTGAAGCCGGTCTGGTGCTTGATGGAAAAGTTCTTAGCCATGCCGCGCCCCCGACTTGCCGGCATTGCGCACATAGGCAAGCAGCGCCACCATGACGATGATCATCACCGTGATCGACAGCGCCGAGCCGAGCGGCCAGTTGCGGCCTTGGCCGAACTGCAATTCGATCAGGTTGGACAGCATCATATTCTTGCCGCCGCCAAGCACGCTCGGCGTCACATAGGCGCCAAGGGCTGGAATGAAGACCAGGATGGAGCCGGCAATGACGCCGGGTTTGACCAGCGGGAAAATGATCTTCCGCAATACCTTGAATCGGGTCGCGTAGAGGTCGTAGCCCGCCTCGACGAGGCGAAAATCAAGCTTCTCCATGCTGGCATAGATCGGCAGCACCATCAGCGGCAGATAGACATAGGCCATGCCGATCAGAATCGCCGTGTCGGTGAAGAGGATCTGCACCGGCGCCGAGACGATACCAAGCTTGATAAGGATGGTGTTGATGATGCCTTCGTTGCGGATGATCTGCAGCACGGCGAAGGTGCGGATCAGCAGGTTGGTCCAGAACGGAATGGTGATCAGGAACAGCCAGAGATCCCTGGTTTTCTCGCTGCGCGTCGCCATGAAATAGGCGGTTGGAAACCCCAATGCCAAAGTGGCGATCGTCGTTATCACCGCCAGCTTGATCGAGCGCCAGAAGATGGTGACATGCGCTGCCGCAAGCGAAAGCGTATCGTCGAAAATGTCGCGTTCCATGAACACCGACAGCCAGGCATCGGGCGAAAACTGCCACTTCACATCGCCATAGGGGCCAGGCGTCAGGAACGAGTAGATCAGCACGATCAGCAAGGGGCCGGTCGCGGCGAGCAAGATCACCAGCAAGGCTGGCGCTGACAGCAGCCAGCGGTCGCGCACATCGCGCCGCTCCGCTGCCTTGGCGACTTGTTCCGCGGTCGCCATGATCAGTCCTTCAGCACTTGCGCGGCGTCGTTGCCGATCGTGATGCCGATCTGGCCGCCCTGCACGAAGCCGTCACCGGCGCCGCGGCTGTTCTGACGCCGCACGATGAACGGCTCGCCACCGGCAAGGCGCAGATGGAAGTGCGTGTCGGTGCCGAGATAGACGATGTTTTCGACGGTACCGGACAGCGAAGCGCTCGGGCTGGCCGTGCCCAACTGCGCATGCTCTGGACGCACGACGATGGTGACCTTGCCGCTGGGGCTGAAGCCTTCCGGCAGCGAGGCTGGGATTTCCACACCAGACGGCAGCTTCACCGTCGCCCGGCCACCAGTCGCGCTAACCACATCCGCCTTGAGGAAGTTCGACTCGCCGATGAAGTCGGCGACGAAACGCTCGGCCGGCCGGTCGTAGATGTCGCGCGGCGACCCGACCTGCAGGATCTTGCCCGACGACATCACCGCGATGCGGTCCGACATGGTCAGAGCTTCCTCCTGGTCGTGGGTGACGAAGATGAAGGTAATTCCGGTCTCGTGCTGCAGCCGCTTCAATTCGATCTGCATTTCCTTGCGCAGCTTGTAGTCGAGCGCCGAGAGCGGTTCGTCGAGCAGGAGCACCTTGGGCTGCGGCGCCAGCGCCCGGGCGAGCGCCACGCGCTGCTGCTGGCCGCCGGAGATCTGGCTGGTTCGGCGACCCGCCAGCGCCTCCATCTTCACCAGTTTCAGCATCTCGGCGACGCGCGCCTTGATCTCGGCCTTCGGCTTGCCCAGCATTTCCAGGCCAAAGCCGATATTGTCGGCGACCGTCATATGCGGGAACAGCGCGTAGGATTGGAAGACGGTGTTGACCGGCCGCTTGAAGGGCGGCAACGGTGCGATGTCCTGGCCGTAGAGGAGGATTTCGCCGGCGGTTGGAAAGTCGAAGCCGGCAATCAGCCGCAGCAACGTGGTCTTGCCGCAGCCGGATGGTCCCAGCAGGGTGAAGAACTCATTCTCGCGGATGGATACCGAGACCGTATCGAGGGCAGCGACCTGCCCCTCACCCGATCCGAAAATTTTACTGACGTTTACGACTTCAATTGCATTCCGATCCGGTTTTTCCGGCACGATACGCCTCACTGTTGACCCCGCTCTTGCTGGCGGAGTTTTTCCCCTGTTCGATGTGACCACACGGCCGGTAGGTTGGCAAGTCCGGCATTGAATCACAGTTCAGTCGGTCATTTCGTCTTGCAAGCGGCAAGCTGTGCAAGCCGCATGCCATTGTCAGGCCTGGTAGGTGACCTTGCCACCGCAGACCGTCGTCACCGGTCGCAGCTTGTGCAGATCGGCCGGCGCCGTCTTCTCGATATCGGCCGACAAAACCACCAGATCCGCCATGTAGCCGGGTTTCAGAACGCCTTTGCGATGCTCGGCGAATTCGGCATAGGCGCCCTCGACCGTGTAGGCGGCAATCGCTTCCTGCAGCGAGAAACTCTGGTCAGGATCGCCTTCTGCCCATGGTTTGCGCTGCACTGCCGCCTGAATGCTCAGGATCGGGTCGATCGCCGCCACCGGCCAGTCCGAGGCGAACACGACATGGGCGCCGGCGCTTTTCAGGGTGCGCCAGGCATAGCTCAGCGGCCAGCGGGCCGGTCCGATGCGTGACACCGTCGGCTCCAGTGGAAAATCCATGGCGCCGGGCGGATGCGACGGCTGCATCGAGGCGATGACGCCGAGTTCGGCAAAACGCGGCACGTCGGCTGCTGTGGTGACCTCGATGTGCTCAACCCTGTGCCGGCTGTCGCGCCTGCCATTGAGCTTCTGCGCCGCCTCGTAACCGTCGAGCACTGCGCGCACCGCGCCGTCACCGATCGAGTGCACCGCGATCTGCAGCCCGCGTTTGTCGATAGCCACGGCGAGATCGATAAATTGCTGCGGCGTGAACAGCGGCTCGCCGACCCAGTCGGGACGATCCGCATAGGGTTCGACCATAACAGCGGTCCAGGAATCGAGCACGCCGTCATAGAACACCTTGACCATGCCCGATGACAGCCACTCACTGTGGTAGCGCTCGGCCATGACGGACGCCTTCTCGAGCATGTCGAGCGTCATGAAATTCTTGTAGTGGAACGGGATCTTGACGCGGCAGGGCAATCCCTCCTCGGCCTCGATCTCGGAAAGCAGTTCGAGCTGGTAGAGATTGCCGTCCATGTTCTGGATCGAGGTGATGCCGTGGCGCGCGCACCATGCAAGCCCGCGCCGCATGATGTCGCGGTCGGCGGCCCGCTCGGCGGCCGACGGCATTGGGTCGGGCTCACCGCCGGTCGACAGCCCCAGCCGCACCCGGCTTTCGCCGGCAAGGTCGAGCACCGGACCGAAGGCCTCGCCCTCGCGCAATTCGCCCGCGGCCAGGCCGTCGCCACCCATCACGATCTCGTTGCCCGGACCGAGCGTGCGTCCCTTCAGGATGCCGGCTATCTCCAACGCCTTGGTGTTGGCCCACATCGTATGGTGGTCGGGCGCTGCCATGCAGAAGGGGCGGTCGGGCAGGATGGCGTCGAGATGATGGCGTGTCACCCGCTCGCCGCCGAGCACGGTGTAGTCGACGCCCTGGCCCACAAGCATTTTCGCCTCGGGCCGCGTCGTTGCGTAGTCGCGGATGGCGCTTTGAAGCGCCTCGAAGCCATGGATACCGCCGAGTTGAAGATGCGCGAGCTCGGCCCCTCCCGAGAACAGATGCATGTGGGCTTCGATGAAACCGGGCAGGACCGAACCGCCCTTGGCGTCGATCACCTCTGTGGTCGTTCCCTTGAGTTTTTCGATGGCGGCGTGGTTGCCTATGGCGATGATGGCGCCGTCCTTGACGGCAATCGCCTCGGCGGCGGGATTGTCATCGTCCATGGTCCGCACGCGACCATTGATGACGATCAGATCAGCATTTTGACCCGCACCCGTGACAGACATCGCGACTCCGCGCTTTTGACGACTGGCTGAGACCGACAACCCTCTTGTCCAACAAGCTGCCACTCCGCTGGAGCGGCGTTATCGGACGAAAACTGATGCCAGTGCGCTGTTTCGAAATTCCCCTTGTGATCTCTCAAAACAGCGTGGATAAAAGAATGCGACTAATTATTCGCGTTTGTCAACGTGCCGAATTTCGAATGTATTGTGGACAACACACCACGCCAATGTTGAGACCGGGACCTGTGTTGAAACCGGCAGGGAACGAAGGCATCAATCCGTGAAGCGCAGTCTCAGCCGCGAAACCAGGATGGCGCTCGAACCGCGCAAGCAGCCGCGGCAGGAACGGTCGAGCAAGGTGGTCGACAGGATACTCGACGCTGCGCTGATCCTGACGCGGGAGCAAGGAACCAAGACGCCGACGACGCTCGCCATTGCCCGGCGCGCGGGCCTGTCGGTCGGTTCGGTCTACCAGTACTTTCCCAACAAGGAAGCCATTCTCCTCGACCTCGCCCGGCGCTGGCTGTCGTCGTTTCCCGAGGTGATCGCCAGGCGCATCGAGGTCACCCCACCCACCAACCGCGACGAGTTTCGGCAGGAGGTGCGCAAGCTCTTCATCGATACCTCCAGAATATATCTCGAAAACGCCACCCTGATGCCGGTGATCGAGGCGATATCCGGCAATGCCGACCTCAGGCCGATCCAGGACGAATATGACGAGCAGATCATCGCGCTTTACGCCGCGTGGCTGCAGCATGTGAACCCGGCCCTTGAAGACAAGATCGCCAGCCGGCTCGGCGTGCTGATGATGGATGTCGGGCACGCCTGCCGGCTTGTGGGGTTGAAGCGGGATCGCAAGACATACGACCTCATCGAGGACGATGTGGAAAGAATGTGGCTCGCTTTGGTCACCCCCTATCTCAACCTTGACTGATTTCGCTATTTCGAGAGGAAATTCATGAAGACTGTCTATTCGCCGCTTCATGCCGGCCATGCCGGCCAGATGGAACTGGTCACGTCGGCAATCGTGCCGGGTTTCGAAAAGCCGTCGCGGGCCGAGTTCATCAAGGCGCGGGTCGAGAGCGAGAAGCTGGGGCCGATCATCGGACCGGTCGAGCACGATCTCACAGCCGCCAAGCGCATCCACAAGGCCGACTATATCGACTTCCTGCCGACCGTCTGGCCGGCGTGGAAGGCCGCCGGCTTCGAGGGCACGGCGATGCCCTTCACCTGGCCGACGCGCGGCCTGCGCGGCGACGTGCCACCCAAGCGCGTCGACGCCTTGCTCGGCTACTATTCCTTCGACGCCGGCGCCACCTTCGTCGAAGGCACATGGACCGCGATCAAATCGTCCTATGACGTGGCGCTGACGGCGGCGGCCTTGGTCAAGGGTGGCGAGCGGTCGGCCTTCGCGCTCTGCCGCCCGCCCGGCCATCACGCCGGTGCCGGGTTCATGGGCGGCTACTGCTACATCAACAATGCCGCGGTCGCCGCGCAGTGGTTCCTCGATCAGGGCGCAAAACGCGTCTCGATCCTCGACGTCGACTATCACCACGGCAATGGCACGCAGGAGATCTTCTATGAACGCGCCGACGTGCAGGTTCTCAACCTGCATGGCGATCCCATGGTGGAGTATCCGTTCTTCCTCGGCCATGCCGATGAACGCGGCGCCAGCGCCGGCGAAGGTTTCAACGTCAATTATCCCATGCCCTTCGGCACCAATTGGGACGCCTGGAACGCCTCGCTGGAGGACGCTTGCGCCAAGCTCGCCGCCTACGCCCCCGATATCGTCATCGTGTCGCTCGGCGTCGACACCTTCGAGAAGGACCCGATCAGCCAGTTCAAGCTGAAAAGCCCGGACTATCCGAAGATCGGCCGGCGCATCGCAAAGCTCGGCCTGCCGACGCTGTTCGTGATGGAAGGCGGCTATGCCGTCGAGGAGATCGGCATCAACGCCGTCGGCGTGCTGACCGGCTTCGAGGACAAGTAGGGGCAACGAGGGCGTCAGCAAGACGCCCTTCATTCGCGGCACGCTGGCGCGAGATGGAAGCCGCTAGTCGGCAATCCAACCCTGCCGCCGTTCAGAGTGCTTCAGTCGTTACCCGAACCTGCCGTTCGTCCGTGGCCTAGCAACGGCAGAGCCGGTCCTTGGAATTGGCCTGTCGCGCTGGAGCGTAATGCTTCTACGCAACAGGTTGATTGTTCTCGCGAAGCGTCTTGTTCACGCGATTCCTCCAGGGATAAATTCACTTTGCAAAAGCTGCTGGCAAAGTAGAACATATGCGGCTTTCCTGAACTCTTAGCCTCGAGGCAAGCGTGAATTCGACCAGCAAAGGTGATAAACTAGAAGACGCATTCCACCGCTACCTTGTCGACCAAAAAGATCGCGGGGAGCTAGTTTTTGGCGCGTATCCATCGCAAAACTGCAAAATTTATAAGAAGAAAGAATACTATTGTCGCGAACGCGAGGCATACGTTGAATTCGATGTCGTTTTGGAACTGTACCGAACTGGCAGCGATGTCCCACACCTATACGTCATATTCGAGTGCAAGAATCATGACGCCAGCGTCTCCGAAATATACGTCAACGATTTTTCATCGAAGATTGGCCGGATATTTCCGCATGCGTCGAAAGGGGTCATAGTAGTAACTTCGAGGCTGCAGTCTGGAGCAGAGATGGTCGCCAGAAATGGCGCGATGGGCATTGTAAAATTCGACGAGCATGGTTTGGAAATCGTTGCGGATCGCAAAAGTTCTTTTCTGGAACATGGCTTCGTGCGCGCCCAATTTTCAGAAGCGATGATGTCGCTAAGTCTCTAAAGTTCTCCGGTTTCCATGACGGCAAATTTTTCGCAACCTTAGACGAGTTGCTGACAGATCTGGATCCAGAGGCAGCCGCTCTCTCTCGATACGATCTCGAAGCCGGGGGTCGATCGGTGCCCTTCTTATCGATAGAGCAAATCAAAGTGGCCGCAGAGAAAGCGCTCAAATCAATCGATTACACGTCCGATGCAGTAGACTTACCCAAGCTTTGCCAAATGCTATCTATCGATTTACAGTTTTCTGATCGTGAAATGATCGACGTTGACGGGACCCCGATCTTGGGGTCGGCAAACTTCAGGCGAAAAATGATTATGATAAACTCACACTCGCTCCAGACACGAGAGCGCTTTACGGTTGCACACGAGATTGGCCATTTCGTTTTGGACCATGAACGATATCTACGCTCTGAGACCATTGTCGAGCGAGACCTTTTCATTACGAATGAGAATTCTAACAGATTTAACTATGAAAGATTAGAGTATCAGGCAAACGCATTCTCGGCTGAACTGATATTACCCGATGAAATTTTTCTACAAAAAACAGCACAGACTCGCCGACAATTAGATATAAAAGATCGAGGGCACGGGTATATATTTGTCGACGACCAGCCATGCAATTTTCTTGTCTACAATGAATTACTTTCGCGCCTATCAACGTACTTTGCGGTTTCGAAGCAGGCAATCGAAGTGAAATTTAAGAAGTCGAAAATGCTGACCGATCAAAGAAGAAGGAATGAAATTCCACCGATAGCCAGCCTCATTAACGTCCATTTCAAAAGCATTGAGTTGTATCAACAAAAAATATGAAGGCGTGTCGCGAGGCGACAGAATTTAGGACAGCTGCCGTAGCGTCGCCATCCTGAAACCTGCCTATCCGCTTCACCAATGTCGGTCATTCCTCCATTTATTGCTTCGCGAGCTACGCTGGTGCGTCGGTGCCTGCCGTGCCCATCGGCGCGGCTGCCTTTCGCGACCGGCCGATGCGGTAGACAATCACCGCCGCAATCACGCCTGCCGCCAGGATGGCCACCGCCAGCAACGGCCGGTACCAGAACCAGGCAATCGCAATCGTCACCGTGCCGACCAGGATCGCCAGGACGAAGGCGATGATGCCGGTGCCCATCCGCGCCATGCTGCCGAGGAAGGGTATGACGTCGAGGATCACCCCGATCGGGCTGAGGAACAGCGCAAAGCCTATGGTCAGCAACAGCAAGCCGCCGCCGCGCAGCAGCCAGGTGATCAGCGTGTTGGCGCTGACGGCGTCGGCGAACATCTTTTCGGCCGGGACGTTGCCGGTGTCGACCATCAGCAGCGCATCGCCGGCTTGCGTCTGGTAGGGCTCGAAGCGGCTGCCGGCCTGGCGCGCGATGATACTGATCACGCCCAGCGGCGCCAGTTCGTAGCCGATGCGATAGTCGCCCAAAGCGGGCGTCGTGTTGTCATTGCCGAGAAAAATCTTGCCATCGACGATGCTGAGCGGTTTCGTTCCGGTATAGGCAGCCTTTATCGCCGCCGACTGGTCGGCTGAGAGCGAATAGTCCTTGTCACCCTCGATACGGTCCAGCACTGGCGTATCGAGATCGAAGGCGACAAGCTTGCCCTCGGGAATCTGGAAGGTCCGGCCGTGGATTTCCATCGGCGGATTCTGGTGGCCGTCCGGCTTCTTGAAGTCCGACGAGTCGATCTGGCTTTCGTCCCACACCTTGGAATAGCTGTAGGTGGTCACCGTCTCTTCGCCACCGCCGAGCTTCTTGGTCGTCTCCGACTTGGAACCTTCCTTCCACTGATACATCTCGACACTGCGCGACAGCCGCAGCCCTTGCGTGGCGATGCCGAAATCCGGATCCGCCAGGCCGCTGTCCGCCGTCACCAGTCCGCTGACATGAACCAGCTTGCCGTCATTGGCGGTATCGACGCTGTCGGCGCCGACCGAAACCACCGCTCCAGAACCTTCGGCCAGCGAGCGCGCCGTCTGCACGGCGCGGCCTTCGTTGCAGAACAGCCCGATCACCATCAGCACGATCAGGATAAGGCCGAAGATGACCCCGCCGACCGCGCGCTTGATCCGCCCGAACCACGAGACGGATGTGACTTCCCGAAATGAATCGCTCATCGTTTCCCCCGAAACAAAGTTACCCCAAAATTACAACGCGGCCGGCGGCTGCGCGTTTAGCCCGTCAATCGGCGTGGATCTGCGCGCCGCAATCCCTTTCGCCGGCGCAGGCGTGCACCGCGCGCGTCGTGCCGCCATCGCCAACCCGCCACGGTGAAGCGGACAGTGGCGCTTGCCTCTTATTGCCCAGAAGATCAAGCGCCCGCATAGCGGTCTGCTCCTCCGCCTCGTCACGCTTGACGATCTCGACGTCCTTGAGGCCGATCGCGGCAAGCTGCGGCATCACCACATCAGGGTCGCCCGCCACCACGATCAGCGACGGATCGAGCGACGCCAGGGCCAGCGCCTGTTTCTGAACCGCATCGAGCGTCAGCTTTGTGCGCGCCGCCATGCGGGTTTGCTGGTCCTCCAGCGTCGATCCGCTGCCGACCGCGCCAATCAGCGAGGAGAACAGACCAGCCGACGTCTCGGCCGATCCAGCCAGCGCCCGGCGATAGACAGTCACCGTGCGGTCGACTTCGTCCTGCGCCACCGGCAAGGTGGTCAGGCCGGCAAATCCTTTCAGGATTTCGGTAATCGCCGGCCCGGTGTTGGCGCGCTCGACGGTGGTTGCCACGACCAATCCCGAGCCGGCCTTCATCGGGCTCATCAGATAGCTCGACACGCCATAGGAGTAGCCCTTCTCCTCGCGGATCACCGAATTCAGCCGGCTGGAGAAATCGGCGCCAAGCAGGTTGGAGACCGCGGTCGATTCAGCGCGCTCGCTCTCGTCGGTGCCGGGCGCCGGCCGCGCCACGAACAGCGCCGACTGGCTGGCGCCGGGTTCGGGCACCAGCAGCACTTTCTGTCCCCCGTTGAAATGCGCCGCCGGCGACGGCTCGACGGCATAGCCGGCGGTGTCGCTTGTCCACGCGCCGAATGCTTTTTCAAGGCTGGCGGCGACGGTCGCGACCGGCATCGGGCCGACGCTGTAGAAGGTCACCGCCTTCGGCGTGAACTCCGCCTTGAATGCGTCCCTCGCCTCGTCGAGCGAGATCGAGGTCAGCGCCTTTGCCGACCAGTCCACCGCTGCCTTGCCCGGCACCTGCGGGATCAGCGTCGCCTTTGCCATGCGGCCGGCAACGCCGGGCAGATCCGCCTCGCGGCCGTTTAGCCAGTCGACCGTCTGCGCCATCAGCACCGTCCATTCGGTCTTGTCGAAACGAGGCTTCAGTACCGCGTCGGCGAGCAGGCCAATACCCTGGTCGAGCTTTTCCGGCGGCACGCCAAGCGTCATCATCGTGGTCAGCGTTCCGGCCTGGTGGCTGACGCCGGCGCCGATGTCGCTGGCCGCCTTGGCGAAATCAGCCGAGCCGCGATCGGCGGCCCCGCGTGTCGCCATGCTTGCTGCAAGCTCCAGCAATCCCTCCTTGCCTTCCGGCACGCTGTTCCAGCCGCCGGCGGCACTGGCCGCGACATAGACCATCGGCGCTTCCGGCATTGTGTAGTGGACGAGTTTGATGCCATTCGAGAGCGTCGCCGTTTCCATGGCGGGCAGTGTTGCCGAAGGCGCTTGCCCGGCCGCATGCTTCGGAATGTCGATCGCCGCTCGCTCCGGTGCGGTGAACGGCTGCGGTGTGCCGGACGAGCCGATCAGTGCATCGGGATAGCTGCCCCGCGGGCCGGGCTTCAGCATCAGTACGCTGGCATCTTCCGGTTTCAACAGCCGCTTCATCGTTGCCTCGACATCCGCCACGCTGGCGTCCTTCACCCGCGGGGCGTCGACCAGCGCGCTCTGCGCATCGCCGAGCACGTCGGCATTGTAGGAGACGACGCCGGCGCGATCCTTCAGTGCTTCGCTGCCGAGCCGCGCTGCCTGCAAGATGCCGGTGCGCGCACGCTCGACATCGACCGGATCGAGCGGGGTCTTCAGGAAATTCGCGAACGCCGTTTTCATCGCGCTTTCCAGCGCTTCCGGCGCCACACCTTCGGCGGCACCCGCCTCGAAGGTAAAGCGGCCACCGAGCAGACCGCCGGTCCAGCTCGCGCTGGCATAGGTGGCAATGCCCAACTGCGAAACCAGCCGGTTGCGCAAAAACCCATATTCGCCGTTGCCGAGCAGTTCGGCGGCAATGCTGAGCGCACCATTGTCGGGCGACTGCGCCACCGGGCCACTGAAGCCGACCACGACGATGGGGCTTGGCACACGATCCTCGAGCACCAGCTTGAGCCGGGCCTGCGTCGGTGCCGGCACGGCGGGCCGCACCACATCGGCGCCGCGCGCCACGCGGCCGAACGTGTCGGCAATCAGCGCCTTGGTGTCGTCGATCTCCAAGTCGCCGACCAGCACCAGCACCGCATTGTTGGGCAGATAGTAGCTGTTGAAGAAACCCCTGACATCGTCGAGCGTCGCCGCATCGAGATCNGAGCCGATGACCATGCGGCTATAGGGATGCGGCTTCGGGAACAGCCCGGACCAGAAAGCTTCCCAGCCGGATGCGCCGGCCTTGTCGAGCACGTTCTGGCGCATCTCGTTCTTGACCACCGAGCGCTGCAGATCGAGCTTGGCCTGAGTCACCGAGCGGCCGAGATTGGCCATGCGGTCTGCCTCAAGCGACAAGATCATCGGCAGTGACGACGACAGCCCGTCGACATAATAAACCGTGCCGTCCTCGGTGGTCCAGGCATTGATCTCGTTGCCGAGCGCGGCGTGCGCGCCGAACACGTTCGGCCAGGCCGGCGTGCCGGAAAACATCAGATGTTCGAACAGATGCGCAAAGCCCGAGCGTCCCGCGGGTTCATTCATCGACCCGACGCGGTAGCGCAGGTTCATCACCACCTTCGGCACGCGATGGTCGGGCACCAGCACCACCTGCAGCCCGTTGTCGAGCGCATAGGTAACGGTCGGCTCAGCCTTGGCGGGCGCTGCCATGCCGGCAAGAACCGCAAGCACCACCGTGAACGCCAGGAAAACCTGCTTCATCATGAGCCCCGATGCTGATGGCCGCGAGCAAGCGCCGCCAAATCCGCCGTATGACCGAAGGGATGCCCACCCCTGCCGGCTGCCGAGACCCTATCGGAATCGATCGGCCCTCGATACGGCAGTATCGCAACACCCTCTGGCTTTTTCGTGTCGGCGTTTCAGGCCTTTTGCAGCGGAAAAGGCCGCGAAAGCCGCCCCTGAGTCGCTTGAGTCCAATAATATTGATTTTGTCAAATCGCGTTTGATGTCGGATTCATCTGCGGGTAGATTAGACCCGAATCAGCCGGTCCTTGGGGGGCGCGGCGACCACCCAAAGTCTCAAGTTCCGGCCAATGACCGGCACCAGACGCGGACGGCTTCGCGTTCCCTGAATGGATTCGGCGATCAGCGCGACCGCCGCGCCGTGTGAGTGCTTCGTAAACGTGATGCGTCTTCAAGTTCGGCCGCTGCTAACCCCAGCGTCCGGGCTCAAGAAAAGACTCCGGCCATGACATACAACCAAAGCATCCAATGAGCAGTTCCGCCGCGCTTCTCCAATCCGATACGTTAGGCTCGCGCCTCGAATCGCGCGGCGATCTCACCTCCTTTTTCATGCAGCTTGCCGCCGAGATCGGCGCCGACAGCTACATGCTCGTCGCCATCGTCCACGACCAGGATCGCAACGACGCCCGCATCGTCTCATCCAACTGGATCTTCGACGCCATTGAACTGATCGGCAAGCGGCTTATCGCCGGCCTTGCCCAGGGACCGCTGACCGTTGCACCTGGCATCCGCCCGAGGCCGCTGGTCGCCGCCGCGGCGCCCGACGCCGGCGGACTGCTCACCGGCGAAGAGGCGCGCCTGCTCGATGTGCTTGGCCATGCCGAAGTCTATTCATTGCGGCTCAATGTCGGCCGCCAGCGGCTGTTTGCGCTTTTCTCCGCGGCCGAGGCCGGCAGTATCGACCAGCCGGCGCTGATGAAGGCTCAGTTGAAGTGCTGCTACGCGCTGTCCGCCATCCCGCAATTGATCGCCGCCGCCGCCATGCAGGACCCGCTGTCCGACCGCGAGCGCGAATGCCTGTTCTGGGTGTCTGAAGGTAAGACCACCGATGAGGTCGCGGTGATCCTCGGGGTCTCGTCCAACACCGTCAACAGCTACATCACCCACGCCATCCAGAAATTCGCGGCCTCGAACCGCGCTATGGCCATCGCCACGGCGATCAGGAGCGGCATCATTTGAAACACGCTGACATCAAGGCGGCGGCCGAAGCCCTTTTCAACGAGCAGCGCAATCCGTTCGGCGCCTTCTCCATCGGTTCCGAGACGCACCATGCCGTCACCATCCCGGACGCGGTGCGCCGCTGCCGCTGGATCGCCGTCGACATCAACGCGTCGGCGTTTGGCCTCTATTTCGTCAGCCCCTCGCCGGAACGGGCGCGCCTGGTGCCGAGCTTCGATTCCGACTATCCAGCCACTGCTGTTGCGACCAAATTCATCGCCGGCGCCAATGGCGAGGAGATGGTGCGCCACAGCGGCGCCTCGACAGCGCCGCGCTGGTGGGCCGATGACGGCATCGCCGGCTCGGACGCCGTCTTCCAGAACCTCGCCTGGGCGGAGCGGACGGCGCCGCTGGCGCCGGGCACCAACGGCATTGCCTTTCCCGTCCATGCCGATCGCGGCCATTGCGGGCTGGTGGTGTTCCTCGGCTCGACGATCGCTCTGCCGGAGGACACGCTCTACGAAATCCACGCCCGCTGTTTTTCGCTGTTCGCCGCCGTCGCCCGCATTCGTCCGAACGATGCCGGCCGGATGCGGTCGATCTCCAAGCGTGAACTGGAGTGCCTGAAGCTGACCGCCAACGGCAACACCAGCGAAGAGATCGCCAGGCTGCTGAAGCTGTCGGTCCACACCGCCAACCAGTATCTCACCCAGTCGACGCAGAAGCTCAACGCGGTCAACCGCAACCAGGCGGTGGCCAAGGCGCTGCGCCTGGGTCTGATCGAGTGATCAAAGCCGCGTCCGGCGATTGGGATAAGACAAAAGATCAGCGATAGGCGAGCGGCTCGGTCCGGCGAATGCGCGCCTCTTCGATGACCGTCTCCAGCAAGGCGGTGTTGTGCTCGGGGTCCTCGCCCGGCTTTTCGAACGACACATAGTTGACCACGACCGAAGACCTCTCCTCGCTCAGCGTCAGCTGGAAATAGACGGTGACGCCCGGCGGCCGAAGCTCGAGATCGAGCACGATGCGCGGGCTGCCGCTCCAGTCGACATGTGCCTCTCCGCCATGGCCGAGCCTGAGCGTGCCCGGCAGGAAGAACAGCTCCACCGCCGAATCCACCAGATCCGACAGGCAAGCGAAATGCTCGAGCCGGATGAAAGCGATGTAGTCGGCGACATCGATCAGCCGCAACTCGTCGACCACCTGCTCGATGGCCTTGGCGACGATGAGTTCGCGGGATTTTGCGTGCGGTTGGCGGTTCATGAAATTTGTCTCCGCTCAGCCTTTTTGGAGTAGACGATCCGCACCAGTTCGGCGACGGCCTGGTAGAATTGCGACGGGATCACGCTATCAACCGAAACTTGCTTGTACATGGAGCGGGCGAGCGCCACGTCCTCGAAGATCGGGATGTTGTGCTCCTTGGCGATCTCGCGAATCTTGAGCGCCACAAGGTCCTGGCCCTTGGCCAGCACCATGGGTGCTGAATCCTCGTCGCGGACATATCTGAGCGCGATGGAAAAGTGCGTCGGATTGGCGATGATCAGCGTCGCGCGCGGTACCGCCGTCATCATCCGCTTGCGCGCCCGGTCACGCGCCAGCGAGCGCAGCCGCGACTTGATGATCGGGTCGCCCTCGGACTGCTTGAACTCGTCCTTGACCTCCTGCTTGGTCATCCGCAGATCCTGCTTCCAATGGAAGCGCGACCAGACGACGTCGACCGCCGCGATCAGCCCCATGACGAAGACGATCGCCACCAATATGTCGACGGTGATGCTTTTGATGACGAGGCCGAAAGCGACGGGGTTGGTGATCATGCCGGCCAGGAGCTGGCGGTAGTCCTGCGACAGCGTGAAGTAGAGCACGATACTGGCGAAGCCGAGCTTGCCCAGCGATTTCAGGAACTCGACCCAGCCCTGAGTGCCGAACATCCTGGTCCAGCCTTTGGCTATCGAGATGCGCGACAGCTGCGGCCGGATCCGCTCGCCGACGAATTGCGGCATGTTCTGCAGCACCGAGGCGCCGATGCCGGCCACCACCAGCAGCGCCAGCAGGCTGACAACGGCATGGCCGATCTCCATCATCACGGTCTTGTAGAGCGCGATGACGTCGGTCTCGGTGTCCATCGGCCACGCCTCGGGCTTTTCCAGGAACATCGACAGGAACATGCCGAGATCAACGACCGCGTCCCTGGCGTAGAAGACGGTGAACACCAGTATGGCGATGAAGGACGCCAGAAGTGCGGCCTCTCGCGAATGGGGCAGCTTGCCCTGTTCGACGGTGTCGCGGATCTTCTTTTCGGTCGCGTCTTCGGTTTTGGAGTCTTTGTCCGCCGCTTCAGCCATTCAGCGCTCGGCGTTAAGCCGCTTCGCTCTGCTGCGATGAGGGCAGTTCGAAAGCCCCCTCGCGCGAAAGCCGGATTGTCGCCACCGCGATGTTCTTGCGCGCCGTCATGATGTCGGCAAGCTGAATGCCTTCCGAGCCCTGTCCGAGCTCGGACTCGATCATGCGCCGCGACCGTGCGCCGATCGCCGAGAGCGCCGATTCCGTCAATGCGGGTGGTGCACCGCGCAGCGCCAGCGTAATCAGTTCGGTCGACAGCCCGTCGAACAGAAGCACCCGCGCCTTCTGCGTCAAAAGCGGCAGATCGTCGAAGGCAAACAACCTGGAGCGGACACCGCCGAGGTCCGGCGTGCCGGCCTCTTCCAGATCCTGCATGACCTCTTCCAACTGAGGCTTGTCCATCTCGTTGAGCATACTGGCGACGCGCGCCTGTCCCGCCGAGATGTCCTTGGTCGCTGTCTGCGCCAGCACGCTGGCGCGCAGCTGGTTCTCGATGATCCTGGTCGCCGCGTCCGGAATGGTCGCCATCGTCACCATGCGCTTGATGATCTGGCTGCGCATCGGCTTTTCCATCGTCAGCAGAATGTTGGCGGCGGCCTGCGGCGCAAGCTTCGACAGCACCATGGCCGCGGTCTGGGGATGCTCGGCGGCAAGGAACGTGCCCAGACGCGTCGGCTCGAGCTTTTCCAGCTCCGGCCAGATCGGCGGTGGTCCTTCCGGCGCAACCTCGAAGCGCTTGTCGCCCATGATGGCGCTCATCTCTTCGGGCGACAGCGATTCATTGAGGATCGTGTCCATCCGGTCGGCGGAATCGAGCAGGCCCGCACCTTCGGTGAACTCGGCCTCGAATTCGGCAACGATGCGTTCGAGGTCGCTTTGCGGAATGGTGCGCAGCAGCCGCGCCCCTTCGATCAGTGCCTTCAGTTCTTCTTGCTTGAAGAATTTCAGCAGCCGGCTGGCCGAAGGCTTGCCCATCGCCACCAGGATGGCGGCGGCCTTTTGCGGGCGCGTGAGCGTCACCGGCGTCGTCATGGCATAAGCTCCGATCGCTGCTGAGACCGCATGTCGTCTAATCCTCAGGCGCTCTTGGCGGCAGCGATGATTTCGGTCAACCTGATGCCAAAGCGCGACGGATCGCTTTCCAGCACGGTGATTTCGCCGCGCGCGATCTTGCGGCCGTTGACCACGACATCGACCGGTTCGCCGATGCGCCGGTTGAGCGCCACCGTCGAGCCCTTCTGCAGCGCCATCAGGTCCGACACCGGCATTTCCGTACTGCCGAGGATGATCTGCACATCGACCGGGATGCTCATGATGATGTTCGAATTGGCGCCGGACGTGGCAGCCCGCAAGGCGGCGTCGGGGCGCTTTTCCTCCTCCTGGAGGACACCGCGCAATTCCTCGATGGCGCGGTCGAGCTGTTCGTCCGGCTGGTCGATATTGGCTTCCACCTTGGTCTTGGCCATCAGTCGTCTCCAAATGCTTGAGCTTGCCCGGCGTCAGCCCGGCATGAGCCCGTCGATAAAATCCTGACCGGCATCGTAAGGATGCCTGATCCGGACGGTGTAGTTCTGCCCGAGTTTGCCGAACTCGCAGACAAACAGCGTCTTGTCGCGCGCGCTCAGCTTGGCGTGCGACTGCGCGGTTTCCTCGAACTCGATGACCTGGCCCGGCTCGAAACCGGCGAGATCGCCGAGCGTCAGGCGTGCCAACGGCATGGTCGCTTCGAGCGTCACCGTCGAGCGCATCACCTCTTCGGAAAAACGTGCCCGCCAGTCGGAGGTCGTGCCTTCGCTGTCGTGGACATCGGCGATACCGCGTGTGGCCAGCAGGATGCGCTGCGGGATCATCACCGTGACCGTTCCGCTGTCGGTCGGCGTCGAGATGCCGAAGACGATGCGCACCGCCGCGCCATCGCGCAGCACGCGGCGCTTGGCTTCGCTGCCCGAAAGTGCCCGCGGCACCGGCAGCCGCAGCTCGAGCGAGCGCCGGCCTGATCCGTTCAACGCCTGCGCAACTTCCTGGAAGACCGTGGTCGCGACATCGGTCTCGATCTGCGACAGAGCGCGCTCGATCGGCGAAACCGGCTGATCCGGATCGCCGCCGAACAGCGCGCACACCATCACGGCGATGGCCGGCGCATCAGCCACCAGCGTCATCGCATCCGAAGACGTCGGCGATGCTATGATGGCCATGGCAAAGGCATCGCCGGCATTCGTGCGGGCATCGGGAACACGGCTGATCTCGACCGTGCGCAGGTCGACGGTGACCGGTGCACCGAGCTCGCCGGCCAGGCTCTTCTGCAGCAGCGGCAGTGCGCGCTCCCCCATCGAGCGCCCGGTGCCGATGACGTGAGCGGCCTCACCGCTGTCACCGACCAGACGCTCGATGATCAGCGAGCGGGCTTGCGAGGGGCTGCCAGGACTTGTCATGACGGCGTGCGGTCCTGTCTGTCGTCATGCATGGCTCAAGCCGCTTTCTTCTCGGCGGAAGCTGTGTTCATCGTGCTTTGCTCGACGGCATCGATCGTCGGCCGCTCATAGGACGAGATGGTCTTGCGGCCGAACTCGATCGCCACCTGCGGCAGAGCGCCGTTCATGTAGGCAAGCAGCGTCTGCTTGACGATGATATAGAGGCGGTTCTTCTTCTCGCGCACCGTCTTGATCTTGGTGGCGACCGGCCCGACCACTGCATAGGACAGGAAGATGCCGAGGAAGGTTCCGACAAGGGCGGCGCCGATCAGGCCGCCGAGGATTTCGGGCGACTGGTCGAGCGCGCCCATCGCCTTGACCACGCCGAGCACGGCGGCGACGATGCCGAGCGCCGGCAGACCATCGCCCACCGCCACCAGCGCGTGGTAAGCCTTCATCTTGTCGGACTTGATGGTCTGGATTTCCTCGTCCATCAGCGCCTCGATCTCATGCGAGCGGGCATTGCCGATGATGATGATGCGGCAGTAGTCGCAGATGAAATTCGTCAGGTCGTGGTTCTTCAGCACGGTCGGGAACGCCTGGAAGATCGCCGACTCCTCCGGATTGTCGATGTGCGCCTCGACCTCGCTGCGCGACTTCGAGCGCAGTTCGCGCATCAGGCTGTGCAGCACGCCCAGCGTCTCCAGATAGTCGCGTTCTTTCGGTACCGCCTGCTTGAACGCTTCGAGGATACCCCTGCCGGTGTCCTTGACCGTCTTCATCGGGTTGGCGACGAGAAAGGTGCCAAGTGCGGCGCCACAGATGACCACCGCTTCCCAAGGCTGCATCAGCACATGCAGATGGCCGCCCATCGCCATGAAGCCGCCGAGAACACAGCCGAGCGTCACCACAAGTCCGATCAGAATGCCCACGCCAGATCCTTCCGCATCACGTCAGGCCTAACCGATAGCCCCCGTGCCTTGTGTGAGGCTTGAATCATGCAAGGTGAGGCGATTCAGCCTCGCGCAAGCAAGTCCGCATACTCTTGCTTTTGAAGCTGCGACCGGAGGCATGTCGTGTTGAGCACTTTTACCAGCTACCAGCTCATCGCCAGGGACATCCCCAAGGCGATCGACCGCATCGAGGCGGAGCCGATCACCAAGCGCGACACCGACTACTATCTCGCCAACATCGGCAGCGTGAAATCGATCGACGATTTCGTCAAGAACGACCGGCTGTTCAAATATGCCATGAAAGCCTTCGGTCTCGGCGACATGGCTTACGCCAAGGCCTTCATGGTCAAAGCGCTGAAGGAAGGGGTGTCGGATTCCGACAGCTTCGCCAACAAACTGAGCGACAAGCGTTATGCCGAGTTCGTGTCGGCCTTCAATTTCGCCGCACTTGGCGCTAATGCCACGAGCTACAATTCGGCACAGCAGGGCGTGACCAACAATTATGGTCTCCAGGTCTCGGTCGGCCCTTCGCAGAACGGCTTCACCTACTACAAGGGCGAAACCTCGTACTACCTGAGCAACATTTCCAACGTAAAATCGATCGACGACCTGATGGGCAACGATCGCCTGCTCACCTATGCGATGGCCGCGTTCGGCCTGGACGCCGACGCCGAGCCGGCTGCGACCGTGCGGGCCATGCTGGAAGGCGGCGTCACCGACCCGAACAGCCCCGCAAACACGTCGACAAACAAGGGCTATGCGGCTTTCGTCGCGGCTTTCGACTTTGCCCAATATGGCGACCAGGCTACGGCGCGCGACGCCGTCCAGCAGGCGGTGCCGAAGGCTGTGATCGGCGGAACCGGACTGTTGCTCGTCAAGCCGACCGCGCAATACATCAAGGGCGAGGCCGACTACTACGCAGCCAACATCTCCAAGGTGGAGTCCATCGAAGACCTGCTGAAGGACAAGCGCCTGCTGACCTTCGCCATGGCTGCCTATGGGCTTGATGCATCGACCCAGACGACGAAGCAGATCCGCACCATGGTCAATGGCGGCGTCACCGATCCGTTGAGTCCCGCCAATTTGTTGACCGACAAGAGCTACGCCAACTTCGTCAGCGCCTTTGATTTTGCCCAGTATGGCGATCAGACGACCACGCGCGACGCGGTGCTGAAGACCACGCCGAAGCTCTACACGACCGAGTCCAGTCTTGGCCTCATCAAGCCGAATGCGGACGCCGTCCAGGCCGAGACCAGCTACTACCTCGCCAACATCACCAAGGTGAAATCGGTCGACGACCTGATGGCCGACAGCCGCCTTTATAACTATGCTCTGTCCGCAAGCGGGCTCGATCCGGCGACCACCAACAAGGATCTCGTCCGTGATGTCCTTGAGGGCGGTGTCCGCGATCCCGCCAGTGTCGCCAACAAGCTCTCCAACAAGGCCTATGCCAGGCTCGCCACCTCGTTGAATTTCGAGGCCTACGGCGAAGCGGCAACGACCCGCAGCCCGTCGCAGCAGCCGGTGGTCGACAAATACATGCGCCAGACCCTGGAAGAAGACGCCGGCAAGACCAATGAGGGCGTGCGGTTGGCGCTCTATTTCGAGCGCAAGGCCTCGACCATCACCAACTGGTACGACGTGCTGGCCGACACGGCCCTGGCCAGCGTGGTACGCACCGCCATCGGCCTGCCTGATTCCTTCGCTGCCGCAGATATCGACAAGCAGGCGCAGGCCTTCGAGGCAAAGCTCGACCTCACCGATTTCACCGACCCGGCCAAGCTCGAGAAATTCCTCACCCGCTTCACCAGCCTTTGGGAAATCAATCATCCGACCTCGACCGCCCAGACATCGATCGGTGTGCTGTTTGCGCAGCCGACCACCGTCGGCATCTCGACCGATCTGATGATGGCCATGCAGAAACTGAGATTCTGAGAACACCATGCAGGACAGCCTTTACGTCGCCCTTTCCTCGCAGATCGCGCTTGAGCGCCGTCTCGACACCATCGCCGACAATGTTGCCAATGCCTCGACCATCGGCTTTCGCGCCACCGGCGTGAAGTTCGAGGATGTCGTCTCCGGCACAGGTCCCAAGTCCGTGTCCTTCGCGTCCTCCGGCAAGACCTATTTGTCCGGCGCCCATGGCGCGATGACGCAGACCGGCAACCCGTTCGACTTCGCCGTCCAGGGCGATGCCTGGTTCGGCATCGACACTCCGGCCGGCACCGTGATGACGCGCGACGGGCGGTTTTCGATGAACGAGAACGGCGAGCTGATGTCGCTCGAGGGCCATCCGGTGCTGGATGCCGGCGGCGCGCCGATCCAGCTTGACCCGCGCGACGGTCCGCCCAAGGCGGGCGCCGACGGCTCGCTGCGCCAAGGCGACAAGCTTGTCGGCGCCATCGGCCTGTTCAATTTCGACCCCGGTCCGAACTTCGTCCGCTACGGCAATTCTGGCATCGTGCCCGCGCGTGCGCCGGAGCCGGTCACGGACCGTTCCGATCTCGGCGTCGCGCAAGGCTATGTCGAGGAATCCAACGTCAATCCGGTGCTCGAAATGACGCGGCTGATCATGGTCCAGCGCGCCTTCGAGAACACCGCTGCGCTGATGCGCCAGACCGACGCCTCGACCGACGACGCCATCAAGACGCTCGGCTCCAAGTCGTAGCAGCATGTCGAGCAGCAAATCATCGATACGCGCGCTTGAACGGCAACCGGAGACAGCACCGGAAAACCGGCTGGCTGCGCTGGAGCGGATCTGGCGCCGCTTCGATGACACCGAGACGTTGCTGCGGCGCGGCGGCCGTGTTTCGGAGGTTTCGCCAACGCATTACAAGGTGCGCGGCCTGTCTGAAGTCGCCAGGCTTGGCGACCTCGTCGAGCAGCGCGGCAATGCCGGCACGCGCCGCGGCGAGATCGTCAGGATCGGCCGCGACGAAGTCGTCATCGCCCCTTTCGAACGCAGCGCCGACGCCGGCATCGGCGACGCCGTGTTTCGCCGCGGCCCGCTGACGGTAACGCCGCATGCTTCGTGGCGCGGGCGCGCCATCGACGCGCTGACCCGCGTCATCGACGGCGGCCCGCCGCTGATCAGGATCGGCGAGGCTGCGAGCGGCGACGGCACAACGCCCGGCGCCATGGCGCGGCAGCGCGTCGGCACCGCCTTCACGACCGGGGTCAAGGTCATCGACATCTTCACGCCGCTCTGCCTCGGCCAGCGCCTCGGCGTCTTTGCCGGTTCCGGCGTCGGCAAGTCGACGCTGCTCGCTATGCTGGCCGGCGCCGACGCCTTCGACACCGTGGTCGTGGCGCTGATCGGCGAGCGCGGCCGCGAGGTACGCGAATTCCTCGAAGACACGATCGGCGCAGAGAGCATGGCCAAGACGGTCGCCGTCGTCGCTACCAGCGACGAGAGCGCCATGATGCGCCGGCGCGCGCCGGATACCGCCATGCGCGTTGCCGAACATTTTCGCGACCAGGGCCATCGCGTGCTGCTGGTGCTGGATTCGATTACCCGCTTTGCCCATGCGCTGCGCGAGGTAGCGACCGGCACCGGCGAGCCGCCGGTCGCCCGCGGCTATCCCGCTTCGGTTTTCACCGATCTGCCCAAGCTGCTCGAACGCGCTGGCCCGGGCGCTGAAGGCCCCGGTATCAAAGGACAGGGATCAATCACTGCCATCATCTCGGTGCTGGTCGACGGCGACGACCACAACGACCCGGTCGCCGATTCGGTACGCGGCATCCTCGACGGCCATGTCGTGCTCGACCGCGCCATTGCCGAACAGGGCCGCTACCCCCCGGTCAATCCGCTGTCGTCGATCTCGCGCCTCGCCGACAAGGCATGGAGCCCCGAGCAACGCATGCTGGTGACCAGGCTGAAGTCGATGATCTCGCGCTTCGAGGACACGCGCGACATCCGCCTGCTCGGCGCCTATCAGGGCGGCGCCGATGCCGAGCTCGATATTGCCGTGCGCCAGGTGCCGCTGATCTACGAGGCGCTGACGCAGTCGCCCAGGGATCGCGCCTCGAGCGACGCATTCTCCGACCTCGCCCGTCATCTGAAAGGCAAGCAAAGTGTCGATGCAGGAGACTGAGCTTCAGTACACCGAGCGGCTTTTGCGCGAGATGATCGCAGAGGCCAGTGCCGCCGAGGAAGCCCGGGCCAACGAAGCGAGAGCTGTCAGGGCAAAGGCCGATCTCGACAAGGCCGCCAAGGCTGAGGCCATTCTGGCCAGGGCCGCCAGGCCATTCTTGCCCAGGGTAGCCAGCGTAGTCGAGTCCACTGTGCCTCGCTTGGCCGAGCCTGCCTTGCCCAGCGTCGTCAAGCCTGAATTGCCAAGGACCCCTCGCGCCGGCCCCAAAGAAGCGATCGAGACCAGTCGTGACTCGCTTCTCGACGGGCTGTTCCCGGTCACCGAATGGCCGCAGCCGCCAAGGCCGCAATATCCCAGGCTCGACAAGAAATCCGACCGCCGCAGCGATATCGTCTTTGCCGCGCTCGGCATCACGCTTGGCCTGATCTGCGCGCTGTTTCCCTGGTATATCTTCTTCAATCAGGACCAGTTCGGCGTGCAGGCGATCAAGTTCGGCGGCAGCGGCACCAATGCAGGGCGGGTCAGCGGCGGCTCGCAGATGGAGAACAGCGGTCAGCCGCTGACGGCAAACGATGTTCCCGATGTCGACCTGTTCGCCACCGGCACGCTGCAGGACCCCGGGGACAAGACCCAGCCTCCCGGCGTCGACGAGCAGCCCTTCCCGGCGGATCCCAAATTTCGCATGGTTCATGTCGCCAATGGCCGCGCCATGATCGAGGACGATGCCGGCCTGTGGATTGTCCAGCGCGGCTCGAAGCTGCCCGACTCCAGCGTCGTCTCGTCGATCGAGCAACGCGGCGGCAAGTGGGTCATGGTCACCAGCACCGACCAGGTGATCGAACTCTCCAAATAGCGGCACACCGGCTTACGCCTGGCCCGCGCAAGGTCCGCGCAAGACTGGCAGCCTAGTCTTGTACGTACCAGCCTGGAGATCCCCATGGAGCCCGTCAATCTTTTCGATCTCGCCGCCAAGCAGTCGCAATGGCTGTCGGTGCGCCAGTCCGCCATTGCCGGCAACATCGCCAACGTCAACACGCCGGGCTACACCGCCGGCGATGTCGAGCCGTTTGAGAAGGTGCTCGACCGCACGGCAGTGTCGCTGACCGCCACCCAGGCAGGCCACCTCGGCACTGCCGCCACCAATGCCGGCTTCACGGTCAAGCCAGAAGAGACGACCGGCGCCATCATGCCCTCGAAGAACACGGTCGTGGTCGAGAACGAACTGATGAAGGCCGGCGAGGTCCGCCGCTCGTTTGAACTCAACACCGCGATCGTCAAGGCCTTCCATTCGATGATGATGATGGCGGTGAAGAGCTGACCATGGACGCTTTGACCTCAGCCCTCAAGATCGCCGCGTCCGGCCTCAGCGCCCAGTCTGACCGTTTGCGCGTCGTTTCGGAAAACCTTGCCAACGCGCAGTCGACCGGCAACACCCCGGGCGCCGACCCCTATCGCCGCAAGACCATCAGTTTCGTCTCGGAACTCGATCGTGCCTCGGGTGGCACGACGGTTGAGGTCAACTCCATCGACCGCGACCCCAGCGACTTTCCCGTCGAATTCCAGCCCGGCAACGAGGCCGCCGACGACAAGGGCTACGTCAAGATGCCCAATGTCAACGTGCTGGTCGAGATGGCCGACATGAGCGAAGCCAACCGCTCCTACGAAGCCAACCTTCAGGTCATCAAGCAGGCGCGTGATCTGATCTCCATGACCATCGACCTGATGAGGAACCAGTAATGATCAGCGGCATTGGCGGTATCGGATCGCTTCCCCTCAAGCCGGAGATCGGCGGCGCCGATACCACGACCGACCTGTTCCAGGGCACCAGGGCGCCGATGGCCGGCAGCGAAATCGGCACCACCTTCGCCGAAGCGCTGAGCCAGGCTGCTTCAAAGACCGTCAACACCTTGCAGAATGCCGAGCAGGTGTCGATCCAGGCGCTGAGGGGCGACGCCGACACCCGCCAGGTCGTCGACGCCGTCATGAGCGCCCAGCAGGCCCTGCAGACCACGATCGCCATTCGCGACAAGGTCGTCTCCGCCTATCTCGAAATCAGCCGTATGGGCATCTGAGGAGAACTTGCCGTGAAAGCACTCGCCATCGCAGCGACCGGCATGAATGCCCAGCAGACAAATCTGGAAGTTATCGCCAACAACATCGCCAACATCAACACCACCGGCTACAAGCGCGCGCGCGCCGAATTCTCCGACCTGCTCTACCAGGTCGACCGCACGCAGGGCGTGCCCAACCGCTCCAATTCATCGCTTGTGCCGGAAGGCGTGTCGATCGGCCTCGGCGTCAAGACGACGGCGGTGCGCAACGTCCATACGCAGGGCGAACTGACCTCGACCGGCAACAGTTTCGACATGGCGCTGACGGGCCGCGGCTGGTTCCAGATCGAGGGCGGCGACGGCGGCACGCTCTACAGCCGCGCCGGCGCCTTCAACACCAACGCCACCGGCCAGCTGGTGACCGTCGACGGCGCCAATGTCATCCCGGCCATCACCGTGCCGACCGATGCCATCGAAGTTGTCGTCAACAAGACCGGCCAGGTCTTTGCCCGCATCGACGGCCAGACCGACCTCCAGCTGCTGGGCCAGCTGCAGCTCGCCAACTTCGCCAATGAAGCAGGCCTGGCGCCGCTCGGCGACAATCTGTTCCAGGAGACGCCGGCCTCCGGCCCGGCCAATGTCGGCGTGCCCGGCGATCCCGGCTTCGCCTCAGTCGAGCAGGGTTATCTCGAGGCCTCCAACGTCGATCCGGTCAAGGAAATCACCGAGCTGATCTCGGCGCAGCGCGCCTATGAGATGAACTCCAAGGTCATCCAGGCCGCCGACGACATGGCCTCCGTCGTGTCCAAGAACATCAGGTAAGATTTGATGGTCTCTCCGGCCTTCCGCTCCGCGCTTTGCCGCACCGCGCTGATCCTGGCGCTGGTGGCCGGCGGTGTGCCGGCGTTTGCCCAGGAGAGCGCAGACCAGCAGACCAGCACCCAGGTCGCGAGCAGTCAGGCGACCGGCGAGATCGTTCTGATCCCCAACCGGGTTATCTATCCCGGCGAGATGATCGATACCGGCGCGCTGAAACCGGTGACGCTGCTCCCCGGAAAGCACAGGCCGGATGCGGTCGCCACGCAGGCCATGGAACTCCAGGGCAAGGTCGCCAAGCGCACGCTGCTGCCCGGCCGCTATATCCCGGTCGCCGCCATCCGCGACGCCTGGCTGGTCGAACAGGGCGCCGACGTGCAGGTCTATTTCATCGCCGGCGACCTCACCATTTCGGCCACGGCGGTGTCGCTGCAGCCGGGTGCCGCCGGCGATTTGATAAAGGTCCGCAACACAGACAGCGGCAAGATCTTTTCCGGCACGGTGATGGCTGACGGCACCATCCGGGTCAGCGCGTCATGAGACGCGGAGCTGCCCTTCTGCTCGCGGCCGTTGTCGGCCTGCAGCCGGTGCTGGCCGACGGTCTTACGCCGAAGCAAAAGCGCGATCTTGCCGGCCAGAATGGCGGCGCTTTTGTCGATCCCGAATACGATCCGGCCACCACCAACCGCATGTTCAGGGTCTCCAACGGCCCAGGCTCTCTGCCACCCGGCCAGGTCGCATCGCGCATCAAGGACATTGCGCAGCTGCAGGCTTCGCGCGACAACCAGCTCGTCGGCTACGGCCTCGTCATCGGCCTCGCCGGATCGGGCGACAGCCTGCGCAATTCGCCCTTCACCGAACAGTCGATCCGCGCCATGCTCGAAAATCTCGGCATCGCCACCGAAGGCGGCAGCGCGCGGGCCAAGAACGTCGCCGCCGTCATCGTCACCGCCAACATGCCGCCTTACGTGCAGTCGGGCGCCCGCATCGACATCGACGTCTCCTCCATGGGCGACGCCACATCGCTTGCCGGCGGCACGCTGATAATGACGCCACTGAAGGCGGCCGATGGCGAGATCTATGCTGTCGGGCAAGGCTCGGTCATCGTTTCCGGCTTCACTGCCCAGGGCGATGCCGAAAAGCTGACGCAGGGCGTGCCGACGGCCGGCCGCGTGCCCAACGGCGCCATCGTCGAGCGCACTGTGCGCGCCGAATTCGAGGACCAGGCGCTGCTCACCTTGCAATTGCGCAACCCCGATTTCTCCACCGCCGTCCGCATCGCCGACGCCATCAACGGCTACACCTCGCAACGCTTCGGCATGCGCGTGGCGGCGGAGCGCGATGCACGCACCGTGCAGATCAGGCGGCCGAAGAATGTTTCGGCGGCGCGCTTCTACGCCGAGATCGAGAATTTGGTGGTCGAGACCGACACGCCGGCACGCGTCGTCATCGACGAACGCACCGGCACCATCGTCATCGGCAACGAGGTCAAGATCTCGCGGGTGGCGATCAGCCACGGCACGCTCACCGTGCGCATCACCGAACAGCCGAAGATCGTCCAGCCGGAACCGTTCTCCAAGGGCGTGACAGCGGAGGAACCCTTCACCACCATCGATGCCACGCGGCCTGACGCCCGCGTCAATGTGCTCGACGGACCGAACCTCGAAACGCTGGTGTCGGGCCTCAACCGTCTCGGCGTCAAGCCGGACGGCATCATTGCCATTTTGCAAGGCATCAAGTCGGCCGGCGCTTTGCAGGCCGATCTGGTTCTCCAATAGGCCATGCCGATGATCGATTTCTTCTCCCAAAAGCAGCACCGCCGCAGCGCAGCCTTGGCAGCTTGCGTCATCGCCGCCACCGTCCTTGCCGGCGGCACTGTCCGCGCGGAAGAAGCGGTGCGGCAGGTTCTGCCTGGCGGGCAACAGCCGGCGGCAGTGCAGCAGCTGGTCCGCGAGAAGGTGCCCGATGAAAGCGAGATCCAGCGCTTCTGCTCCAACATCGCCGACGCCGCCCGCGACCGCCGTTACGCGCTGCAGGCCGAAGAGCTGAAGCAGCTGCAGGCCGGCATCGACCTGCGCATGAAGGCGCTGGACGACAAGCGCGCCGAATACGAGCAATGGCTGAAACGGCGTGAAGTCTTCCTGGCCCGCGCCGAGGATGGCGTCGTCAAGATCTATGCCGGCATGAAACCGGATGCCGCGGCCGAGCGCCTGGCCATGGTCAACGCCGATCTCGCCGCCGCCATCCTGATGAAACTCGATTCGCGCAAGGCCGGCGTCATTCTCAACGAGATGGACCAGAAGGCAGCGGCCACACTCACCGGCATCATGGCCAGCGCGGCCCGAAGGGTAGATCCGTCATGAAGTCGCATATTCTCGCCCTGGTCGCCACGGCTTCACTTGCCGGCTGCGCCTCCGACCCCAGGGAGATCGGCAGGGAGCCGGCGCTGTCGCCGGTCGGCACCGGCATTACCGGCAGCGTCAATGCGCCCTACTCCTATCCCGAAACGCCAGCCGCGCCGGTGAAGAAATTCTCGCTGTGGGACGACCGCCAGAGCCGGCTGTTCACCGACCCGCGCGCGCTGCGCGACGGCGACATCCTGACCGTCAGGATCAAGCTCAACGACAAGGCCAACTTCAAGAACCAGAACGATCGCAGCCGCACCGCCGGGCGCAAGCTCGGCTATGACGTCAACCTCGGATGGGAAGGTGCCACCACCAGCGGCAAGGGCGACGCGGGGCTGAGCTCCACCACCGAAACCAATGCGGACGGCGAAATCAAGCGCTCGGAGAACCTCGAGCTCAACGTCGCCGCCGTCGTCACCGAAGTCCTGCCCAACGGCAATCTGATGATCCGGGGCTCACAGGAGGTGCGCGTCAATTACGAGCTCAGAGTGCTGACCATCGCCGGCATGGTGCGTCCATCCGATATCGGCGCTGAAAACACCATCTCTTATGAACGCATCGCCGAGGCGCGCATCTCCTATGGCGGCCGCGGCCGCGTCAGCGAAATCCAGCAGCCCGCTTACGGTCAGCAGATCCTCGACCAAGTCCTCCCCTTTTAGGACTGGAGAACGGCGCCGTGGCAAATGTCGAACAGGTTCAGCAAAAAAAGGGCCCGTCGCTTGTCATCCAGCTTGCGATGCTGCTGGCGGTGACGGGCGCCGCGATCGGCATGGGCTGGATGTCCGGCGGCTATCTGAAGGGCGTCGGGGGACCGGTGCCTGTGCCCGCCGCACCGGAGAACCAGTCCAATGCCGAGCAACCGAGCAAGGCGGCCGAACATGCTCCCGGCACCGGGCCGACGCTTGTCCAGCTGGCGCCGATCACCACCAATCTGGCTTCGCCTGCTGACACCTGGATAAGGCTGGAAGCGTCGGTGGTCTACGATGCGCCGCAGCCGCCGGAACTTACCGAAAGCATTCACCAGGACCTGCTTGCCATGGTCCGCACCCTGAAGATGCATCAGATCGAAGGCGCCAGCGGCTACCAGCATTTGAAAGCCGACCTCGAGGAGCGCGCCGCAATCCGCAGCGGTGGCCATGCCAAACAGGTTCTGATCAGGACATTGCTGCTCGAATGAGAAAACTCGTCCTCGCCGCCGCGATCGTCGTCGCCGCCACCTCTGTCGCCGCCGCCCAGCAGCTCGATCTCGGCGGCATCGGCAAGGCCGACGGCGCCACCGTCGGCTATATCATCCAGATGTTCGGTCTGATCACCGTGCTGTCGGTGGCGCCGGGCCTGTTGATCATGGTGACGAGCTTCACCCGCTTCGTCATCGCCTTCTCGATCCTGCGCGCCGGCATCGGCCTGCAGTCGACGCCGGCCAATCTGATCCTGATCTCGCTGTCGCTGTTCATGACCTTCTACGTCATGGCGCCGACCTTCGACCAGGCCTGGAACACCGGCGTCAAGCCGCTGATGGACAACCAGATCAGCCAGACCGAGGCGTTCGAAAAGATTTCGGACCCGTTCCGCACCTTCATGCTGCACAATGTCCGCGACAAGGACTTCGACCTGTTCGCCGATCTCGCCCGCGAACGCGGCCAGGTCGTTGCCAGGGACACCGTCGACCTCCGCATCCTGGTGCCGGCCTTCATGATCTCCGAAATTCGCCGCGGCTTCGAGATCGGCTTCCTGATCGTGCTGCCGTTCCTCGTCATCGACCTGATCGTCGCCACCATCACCATGGCCATGGGCATGATGATGCTGCCGCCGACCGTCGTTTCGCTGCCCTTCAAGATTCTGTTCTTCGTCCTCATCGACGGCTGGAACCTGCTTGTCGGCAGCCTGGTGCGCTCCTTCACCTGACCGTCCGCGCGCCCTTGGCGCCTTGCTAAAATTTTATGCAATATATTTCCGGTTAACCGTCCCGTTTAGCCCTTTGGTAGGGACTTGCCCGCATATTGCTCGCAGATGGCGGGTGATCGGATCTCACGATCATTGGCATGATGCCGCTCCGTCATACCGGAAAAGCCGGTATGTCAAAAACACCCTGTAAAAATCAAGGTACGAGTAGCCATGTCCAGTATCATGACGAACGCCTCGGCGCTGACCGCGCTGCAGAGCCTGAACAACACCAACAAATCCCTCGAGCAGACGCAGGCCCGCATCTCGACCGGCTACCGCGTTGCCACCGCTTCCGACAACGCCGCTTACTGGTCGATCGCGACCTCGATGAAGTCCGACAACAAGGCCAACTCGGCCGTGCAGGACGCCCTCGGCCTCGGCGCCGGCAAGGTTGACACCGCCTACACCGCCATCAACGACGTCAAGGACCAGGTCGACCTGATCAAGACCAAGCTGGTCACTGCCCGTAGCGCCTCGAAGGAAGACCAGCAGAAGATCGCGACCGAAATCAACGCCATCCAGGCGCAGATCAAGTCCTCGGTCGCCAACGCCAACTTCGCCGGCTCGAACCTGCTGCAGAACGACGCTGCCGCTGCGTCCGACCTGAAGATCGTTGCGGCTTACAACCGTACCGGCGCGACCGTCACCATCGACACCATCGACGTCAAGGCTGCCGATACGCAGGTTCTCGATGTCGCCGGCACGGGCGGCATCGTCGGCGGCCTGCTCGCCGCTGCCTTCTTCGACCCGAGCACCACGGCGGTTACCCCCGCCGCCATCGACACCGCGCTCGGCACTGTTGAAACCGCGCTTGCCAAGCTGTCCACCGGCGCTGCCTCGCTCGGCGCCGCCAAGTCGCGCATTGACACCCAGAAGAGCTTCCTGTCGAACCTGTCGGACTCGATCGACAAGGGCGTCGGCGCTCTGGTCGACGCCGACATGAACAAGGAATCGACCCGTCTGCAGGCCCTCCAGGTCCAGCAGCAGCTCGGCATCCAGGCGCTGTCGATCGCCAACGGCAACTCGCAGTCGATCCTGTCGCTCTTCCGCGGCTGATCTCTCGACATTACGACTGACACCATCCGTCGGGCCGCGCCAACAGCGCGGCCCAATTTCTTTTTGCGGCTGTTGATTTTCTTGCTAAATGGCTGCCGATTTTTGCTCTTGGCCAGCGCCCTGAATGGCTTGGTTTAACAGGCCGTTAACCATATCCCGGTAGTCATGGTTAACCATTCCATGGCGGGCAGACCATACGGTCGATGGGCTTATGCCTACCCCCTTGATGAAGTTGATCCGGCGTGTTCGGGACACGCCAGTGTTTGAAAAGGGGTAAATATCTTGGCTAGCATCATGACGAACGCTTCGGCTCTGACCGCGCTGCAGAGCCTGAACAACACCAACAAGCAGCTTGAAACCACCCAGTCACGCATTTCGACCGGCTACCGCGTCGCCACCGCCAGCGACAACGCCGCCTACTGGTCGATCGCCACCACGATGAAGTCCGACAACAAGGCGCTTTCGGCCGTTCAGGACGCGCTTGGCCTCGGCGCCGGCAAGGTCGACACCGCCTACACCGCCATCACCGACATCAAGGACCAGGTCGACCTGATCAAGGCCAAGCTGGTCACTGCACGCAGCGCCAGCAAGGACGACCAGCAGAAGATCGCCACTGAGATCAAGGCTATCCAGGACCAGATCAAGTCGTCGGTCACCAACGCCTCCTATGCCGGCTCGAACCTGCTGCAGAACGACGCTGCTGCGACCTCCGACCTGAAGATCGTCGCGTCCTATAACCGCACCGGCACGACCGTCGCCATCGACACCATCGACGTCAAGGCGGCCGACACGCAGGTCCTCGATCTTCCCGGCACCGGCGGCATCGTCGGCGCTCTGCTGGCGACGACCTTCTTCGATCCCAGCACAACCCAGGTCCTTCCGGCAGCCATCGACACCGCACTTGGCGCCGTTGAAACGGCGCTTGCCAAGCTGTCCACGGGCGCTGCCTATCTCGGCGCCGCCAAGTCGCGCATCGATACCCAGAAGAGCTTCCTGTCGAACCTGTCGGACTCGATCGACAAGGGCGTCGGCGCGCTGGTCGACGCCGACATGAACAAGGAATCGACGCGGCTGCAGGCCCTACAGGTCCAGCAGCAGCTCGGCATCCAGTCGCTGTCGATCGCCAACGGCAACTCGCAGTCGATCCTGGCGCTGTTCAAGCAGTAAGCCTGACCCGGCTTTCTCCTTCTTGAATTGAAGGGCCGCGCCGACAGCGCGGCCCTTTCGCTTTGTGGCTGTGTTTTGACGCATGTCGTTGACCCGGAACCGCTGCACTTCCGGGCGACATGCTCTATCATCTTCGCACAAGCTTCGCGGTCTAGTGTTCCCACGGAATATCATGCTGGGAGCGCTTGAATCGTGCCGCAACAGATCCAGAGCATCATCTCGAATCTCAGGGCATTTGGCGTCAGGCGCCTTGCCATGCTGGCCGGCATTGCCGCATTGGTGATGGCCGTCATCGGCATCGGCTCGGTCTATCTCAACCGCCCTGCCTATGAGACGCTCTATGTCGGGCTCGATCGCTCCGACGTGAACCAGATCGGCCTGGTGCTCGGCGAGGCCGGCATCGGCTTCGACGTCGGCTCCGACGGCACCTCCGTGCTGGTGCCGGCCGGCACCACCGCGCAGGCGCGCATGCTGCTCGCCGAAAAGGGCCTGCCGACCAGCGCCAATGCCGGCTACGAACTGTTCGACAATGTCGGCTCGCTCGGGCTGACCTCCTTCATGCAGCAGATCACCCGCGTGCGCGCGCTGGAAGGCGAGATCGCCCGCACCATCCAGTCGATATCCGGCATCAAGGCCGCCCGCGTTCACATCGTCATGTCCGAGCGCGCCAATTTCCGCCGCGACGAACAGCAACCCTCCGCCTCGGTGGTCATCCGCTATTCCGGCATCGACGCCGAAAAGAGCGCCATGTCGATCCGCCATCTCGTCGCCGCCGCCGTGCCGGGCCTGTCGGCCGACAAGGTTACCGTGCTCGATTCCAACGGCAACCTTCTCGCCGCCGGCGACGATCCCTCCAACACAAGTGCTGCCCGCACGCTCGGCGTCGAGCAGACCGTCGAGGCGCAGATCGGCGACAACATCCGCCGCGCGCTGACGCCTTATCTCGGCCCCGACAATTTCCGCGCCAGCGTCAAGGCCGACGTCAACACCGACACCCGCCAGACCGAAGAGACGATCTTCGATCCGGAGTCACGCGTGGAGCGTTCCGTGCAGTCGGTGCGCGCCAACGAAAACAGCAATCAGAGGCAGGCCTCGACCCCGGCCACCGTCGAGCAGAACCTGCCCGAGACCCAGGCGACCAGCACCGATGGTCCGCAGACGTCATCGGAGAATGATCGCAAGGAGGAGATCACCAATTACGAGATCAACTCCAAGAAGATCGCCACAGTCTCCAACGGCTATTCCGTCACCAAGATGTCGATCGCCGTCGTCGTCAACCAGCAGCGGCTGATGACCATCCTCGGCAAGGACGCCACACCCGAACAGATCGCCAAGCGCGTCGCCGACATCCAGAAAATGGTCGCCTCAGCCACCGGCTTCGACGACAAGCGCGGCGACATCATCGATGTCTCGGCGGTCGAGTTCATCGACGGGCTGGACGGCGAGCCGGTCGAACAGCCGGGCATAATGGCGTCGATCGGAACCCATGCCGGTACGATGATCAACGCCGGCGCGTTCATCGTCGTGGTGTTCCTGGTCGCCTTCTTCGGCCTGAGGCCAATGGCCACCGCGCTGAGCGCGCGGCCGACGCCGGCACTTGCCGGTCCGAGCTTCGACGACGTCCAGCGTTCGCTGCCGACACCCGAAGCCGCCGGCGCCGAACCGGCGCCGGCTGCCTTGCCCGGCAGCCGCCCCGGCCCGACTCCACTCGATGATCTTCGCCAGAAGATCAGGCCGGCGCCACAGGAGCGGCTTGCCCGCATGGTCGACATCAATGAGGAGCGCACCGCGCAGATCCTGCGCAAATGGGCGGCCCAGGAAGCAGCGGTATAGACCATGGCCTCGGCAGCGCTTTTCGACCTTTTGCCGGATTTCGGCGCACGCAGCCAGCGTGCCGGCCAGCCCTCGCTCGCGGCCATGGCCGAGCCAAGGCCGGAGACGTCGGCGCCGCAGGCCGACATCGGCGCGCTGATCGCCGAAGCGGTCATCGATGCCGAAGCCGCCCTTGAAGCCCGCCTTGCCATCGCCCACCAGGCAGCGCTCGAGGCGCAGAGCCAAGCCAACGCCGATGAAGCAAAGGCCTTTCTGGAAAGTTTCGGCGGCGATCTCGGCGCGGTCGTCACTGCCCGTATCGAGATCATGGAGGCGAAGGTCAGCGACCTCGTCGGCGCCACCATTGCGCGCATCATTGGCGGCCTTGTCAGCGACGATCTGCAGAAGCGTTCGCTGGAAGCCCTTGCCGGCACGATCCGCGAAGCCGTCGGCGACAGCGAGGCGGTGCGCATCGCCGTGCGCGGACCGCTGTCATTGTTCGAGGCACTGAAGGCTTCGCTCGGCCCACGCGCGGCCAATCTCGATTTCGTCGAGGCGCCCGGCTTCGACCTTACCGTCGCCATTGACGAGGCGGTGTTCGAAACCCGCATTGCCGAATGGTCGGCCGCCTTGTCGGAAGCCCTATCATGAGCGAGGGCCCTCCTATGAACGAGTGGACGTCATGAGCGTTGCCGACGCCGCTGAGCCCAGGCACGAGATCATCATCGTGCGGCGCAATCACGACGACCACGACGACGCCCACCACGGCGGCGTCTGGAAGATTGCTTTTGCCGATTTCATGACTGCCATGATGTGCTTCTTCCTCGTCATGTGGCTGATCAACGCCGCCAACGAGCAGACCAAGGCCGCCGTTGCCAGCTATTTCAACCCGGTCAAGCTGGTCGATCGCAACGCCAGCCGCAAGGGCCTTGAAGACCTCGGCGATGGTCCGAGCAAGGTCGGGCTGACGGCCGACGACCCGCGGGACAAGACCAGCAAGGCCGGACAGGACGGCATCGGCGGCGCCGGTACTTCCGACAAGAAGCAATCGAAGGAATCGGCGCCGAAGACCGATCTTTCCGACGAGCATCTGTTTGCCGATCCCTATGCGGTGCTGTCGGAAATCGCCACCGACACCGGCGTCATGCAAAATGTCAGCGAGAAGGGCGATGGCGGCGCGCAGGCGTCCGGCCCGGCTACCGGCGCATCCGGCGGCCAATCCTACCGCGACCCGTTCGCGCCGGATTTCTGGTCGCAGCAGGTGGCTGCACCAGGCGCCGAAGCCACCGCCGAACGCACCAAGATCGAAGGCGATCCGCTGAAGCCGGGTGACAAAGCGGCACAGACGCAAGTGGCGGAGGTGAAGGCCGTGCCGGCCGCGCCGCCAGTGGCCGCGGCGCCGCTCGAGCCGCTGGCGAAATCCGTTTCCGATAAGCCACTGACCAAGGCTGAAGCAAAAGCAGAGGCCAAGGCTGAAGCAGCGAAGGCCGAAATTGCAAAGGCCGAAGCCGCCGAAGTACAACCCGCACCCAAACCCGAAGCGGCGGAAAAAGCGGCGACGGCCGCCACTGTTAGAGCCGCGGCGCAGGTCAAGCAGGAACTGGCCGAGGCCTTCAAGTCCGGCGACAAATTGCATGACGGCGTTTCCGTCGAGGCCACCGACAAGGGTGTCGTCATTTCGATCACGGACCAGTTCGATTTCGGCATGTTCGAGATCGGATCGGCGGTGCCTAGGCGTGAACTGGTGCTGGCGATGGAAAAGATCGGCCGCATCGTCAACGAGCAGAAAGGCACGATCAGCATCAACGGCCACACCGACGCGCGGCCGTTCCGCAGCGACACTTATGACAATTGGCGGCTGTCCACGGCGCGCGCCCATTCCGCCTACTACATGCTGGTTCGCGGCGGCGTCGACGAGCGCCGCATCACCGAGGTCGCCGGCTTCGCCGACCGCGAGCCGAAAATCGCGGCCGACCCGATGGCTGCAGCGAACCGCCGCATCGAAATCCTGATGGCGACCGACGGATGAGGCGCGCCGCCATCATCGGCGGCGTCGGGCTGCTGCTGCTGAGCGCTGTCCATCCGCCATCGGCCTTCGCCGAGGACGGCTTGCAGCCCTATCAGCTGGTGCGCTCGCTGCAGCTTGTGCAGGACCGCATAGCCGCAGGCGATCACGCCGCGCTGCCGATGCAGGCCAAGCTGCTCGAAATGGCCGACACAAGGCTGCGCGCGGCGAACGCAGACGATTTCCGCGACCCGAAGAATTTTCGCGCCTTGCTGGTCTATGGCATGAGTGGCGGCAACCCCGTCACCGTCGAGGCGGCGGTGTCGCGCGCCAAGGCCGACCCGCAAAGCCTGGCCATCGCCAAGGGCATTGTCGATTATCTGAACGGCCGGCCGGCGGCTGCAATCGAGGCGCTGAAGTCGATCGATCCGATGACCCTGCCCCCCGATCTAGGTGCCTTTCTGGCGCTGGTCAAGGGCTCGCTTCTCGCCACCGAGCAACCGGTTAGCGCGCTTGCGCTGCTCGACGATGCTCGCCTGCTCAGCCCCGGCACGCTGGTCGAGGAAGCAGCGCTGCGCCGCTCGGTCGGCATCGCCGCCGCGCAAGGCGACGGTGCGCGTTTCGCGCTTGCCTCAACCCAATATGTCGAAGACTATCTCTATTCGCCCTATGCCAGCCAGTTCGCCGACGCATTCGTCTCCGGCGTCATCACGCTGCACATGGCAATCAGCCAGGACAAGCTCGCCGACATCACCGCAATGATGGATCCCGAGCGCGAGAAGGTGATCTATCTGCGCATCGCCCGCCGCGCCGCCATCGACGGCTTTGCCGATCTCTCCGCCTTTGCCTCGGCCAGGGCTGAACGGGGCCGCGACGGCATCCACAATCAGGACGATCCGCGCGCCCAGCTCTATTCCAGCCTGTCCACGGTAACGTCCGGCACCATCGGCGAGGTCCGCGCCAAGCTGGACAAGATCGATCGCAACCAGCTTTCGCAAAGCGACCGCGACCTGCTCGATGCCGCGCAGGCCGTAGCCGGTGAAGTCATCGCCCCCCCGGCGCCGTTGCCTGCCGAAAAGCCCGCACCTGCCGCGGCCAGGCAGGAGCCGGTCAAGACCGCGGCAGTGGAAAAACCCGACGAGCCAGAGCTGCCGCCGGTCGAAGGCGCGGTGCCGGAACAGCCAGCCGCCACAACATCGAGTGAACCGGCAGCAACCGACCGACTGAAGGCGGCAAGTGAACCGGCCGCGCAGGCACCAAGCACGCCAGAGGCAAAGGCGGCGGAAACGCCTGCAGTCGCCCCGGCCAGCGATGCGGCTCCGGTCGTGCCGGCATCGGCGCCGGCCCCCGCCGCCGTAGAGCCAGCCGATCCCACCGACGCCGCCATGGCGAGGACGCGTCGCCAGCTCGATTTGATCGACCAGATGCTTGGAGCAGCCCCGAAATGACCACCAATGTTGGCCAGGCCCTGCCGGCTCCCGCGCACGCCGGATCGAAGCAGTCGGCCTCAAACGCCAAAGGTGGCGACAAAAGCTTCGGTGACATGGTGCGCGGCGACGACGATGCGCCGACACCGATAGGCCAGGGAGCAATTGAGGCCGCGTCGCACGAGCCGCATTGGGCCAAACGCAGCCCTGCCGGTCCCGGCAAAAGCGAAATCCCACACACCCAGTCTGGCAAGACGGTGGCGAAGTCCGCTGCCGGCAAGGCCGCAAAAGAACATGCCGACAGTGGCCCGGACAAACCATCCAACGACGCTGAAGTGGCCGGACGAGACGCGGATGCAGGACCGCTGCAGGATCTTTTGCCATTGGTGCTGGCGCTGCACGATATCAGGCATTTCTCAACGGTCCGGACAAGCGGGAACGGCATCGCGACGAATGGACAGACTGGGCAACCGGCGCCCGCTGGCGAGGCCATTTCTGCACAGACGTCGCCTCTGAAGAGACACCGCGCAGCTTCCGGCATTGACGACAGACTCGACACGACGACGCGATCCGAACGGGCCAAGACCGGTACCAGCGTATCAGCAAGGGATCAGGGGCAAAAGCTGCCCGCGATCGGGCTCCAGTCCGGCAAACTGCCGCACCAGGATGGTCCGACGCCTCCTCTACCGGCGGACCAGACGGCAAGCGACGTTTCGGCACCCGAGGCAAAACGGTCCGCGCCGTCGGCGAAGGCCGTCGATGGAGCCCATTCCGCGGCATCGTCCACACCGGGGAAACAGGCGCTATCCGCTGCGCGCGTCGACATTGTCGCCGAGCAGAGTTTCCCGGCCCCGGCGCAAAGCCCGATGAACCAGACGACTTCGGCGCTTCTCGACGCGCTGGCTTCGGACAACGGCCTGCGGCAAGCGGTTTCGACGCCGTCGACGACCGCCCAGACGGCCGGTTCTGTTGCCGTTCCGACACATATATTGAAGATCGAGCTTCACCCGGCAGAGCTCGGCATGGTCACCGCCAGTCTGAGGCTTTCCGGAGAACAACTTTCGATAGAATTGAAGCCCGAAACCCATGAGGCTTACCGCCGTCTCGCCACCGACAGCGACGCCATCGTGAAGTCGTTGCGCGGGCTCGGCTTCGATGTCGACAAGGTCACCATCCTGCAACCCTCGATAGCGATCCACGCAGCGGCCCGCAGCGATGCAGCGAACTCGCAGCCAATGCCGCAAGGCCGCGACCAGTCCGCTTTTCAGCCCGGAAACTCGAGCGGCAACAATACGGGTTCGGGCGGCCACCAGTCGGGAAGAAACCGCAATGACGATGCCCAGGAATTCGGCCGCGCTGGCGCGCCTGCTCGCGAGCGTGCTGGCGACGATATGTTTATCTAGCCTCGCCACCAAGCCGGCCACCGCCGCCACCAACCCTTGCGAGCCCGAGATTTTGCGTGCCGCCGATCGCTATGGCGTGCCGGCCGGCATCCTCTATGCGGTCGGACTGACCGAGACCGGCAAGAAGGGTAGCTTGCAACCTAACGCATTGAAATAGAGGGAAAAGCGGTATTTCCAAGGAGCCGCACCGAGGCCCTGGCCGCCTTCGAAGCAGCCCGACGTGAGGGCAAGACGCTGATCGACCTCGGCTGCATGCAGATCAACCATCACTATCACGCCGCGCATTTCCGCAGCGTCGGCGACATGCTCGACCCGCGCCAGAATGTCGACTATGCCGCGCGCTTCCTGGCCAGCCTGCATGCTCGTCATGTCAGCTGGTCGATGGCCGTCGCCCGCTACCACGCCGGCCCCGACAATGACCCCGCGCAGAAATTCTATGTCTGCCGCGTCATCGCCAATATGGTCGCCACCGGCTTCGGCAAATGGACCCCGAACGCCCGCAACTTTTGCAACCCTTAGGTGAATCATCTCTTCCGAACGGCTGCAAATCCACGCCCGGCGGGTGACGTGCCACGTCACCCGTTCGGCAACCAACGATACAACCTCCTGATTGCGGTTATTTCGAAACTCGAAATAACTCCCAAGAAAATAGCTACAAGAAATGATGGTTGTTCAGGATTCCCGGCACCGGTTACGGCTCTTCCCACGGGGCAGATGATCTGATTCGGAGGCGGGGCCGATGATTGTAATCGTTGACGAGCGTGAGCTCGTAACTGAAGGCTATAATTCACTTTTCGATCGTGAGGGCGTCGCCTGTGCAGGCTTCGCGTCCGGTGAATTCGGCGAGTGGGTGACATCGGCCCCCGACACGGATTTGCGATCGGTCCGAGCCTTCCTCATCGGCGACTGCCGCGAAGGCACCATCTCGCCACGCCAGATCCGCGACCGCACCGGCGCTCCGGTCATTGCGCTGAGCGAACAGCACTCGCTCGAGAATACGCTGCGGCTGTTCGAGAGCGGGGTCGACGACGTCATACGCAAGCCGGTCCATATCCGGGAGATCCTGGCCCGCATCACCGCCATCCGCCGCCGCGCCCATGAGGACGTCAGCTACACCGAGATCGGCGCCATGCGCATCTTCATGGATGGCCGCGATCCCGAGATCGATGGCCAGCCGCTGCCTCTGCCGCGCCGCGAACGCCGCATCCTCGAATATCTGGCGAGCAACCGCGGACGCCGCGTCACCAAGACCCAGGTCTTCAACGCCATCTACGGCATCTTCGACGAAGAGGTCGAGGAGAACGTGGTCGAGAGCCACATCTCCAAATTGCGCAAGAAGCTGCGCGAAAAGCTTGGCCAGGACCCGATAGATTCCAAGCGCTTCCTTGGCTACCGGCTGGTGTTCTGATGGCGGTCTGCGCCAGCCTCGCGCAAGACAGAAATTATATCCTCGCGACCACAGATGGGCCTAACGATCTTGGGCATTGAGGAGACGTTCGATGAGCCTTTACGGAATGATGCGGACCGGCGTTTCCGGCATGAACGCGCAGGCCAACCGCCTTTCGGCGACAGCCGACAACATCGCCAATTCCGACACCACCGGCTACAAGCGATCCTCGGCCGAGTTTTCGACGCTGATCATGCCGCAGGTCGGCGGCGCCTATAATTCCGGCGGCGTCAACACCACCATCCGCTCGGCCATCAGCGCCCAGGGCGTGCTGCAGTACACGACCTCGGTTTCCGACCTTGCGGTCAACGGCAACGGTTTCTTCGTCGTCCAGGACCCCAGCGGAACGCCTTTCCTCACCCGCGCCGGCGCATTCGTTCCCGACGCTCAGGGCAGGCTGGTCAACGCCGCCGGCTACCAGCTGATGGCATACAGCTACGCCAACGGCACGCCGGCAGCCACCGCCAACGGCTTCGAAGGGCTGGTTCCGGTCCAGATCTCCGACCAGGAAATGACGGCGACGCCCAGCACCACAGGCAATTTCAACGCCAATCTGCCGGCTGGCGCCACGCCGCCCGCCGGTCCGCTGCCTTCCACCAACAGCCCGACCGCCGAATACACGTCGAAGTCCTCGATGGTCACCTACGACAATCTCGGCAACAAGAAGCTGCTCGACGTCTATTTCACCAACACCGGCACCGGCGCCTGGTCGGTCTCTGTGTTCGACCAGTCCCAGGCGACGCCGGGCACATCCTTCCCCTATACGGGCGGCGCGCTGGCCACGGCCAACCTGACCTTCGACACCACCACCGGCAAGCTAACCGGCGCGGTCGACAGCATAACGATCCCCGTACCGGGCGGTGCGTCGCTCGACCTCGATTTGTCCAAGCTGACTCAGCTCGGCACCGGCTTCACGGTCTCCGAAGCCAAGGTCAACGGCAACGCGCCCAGCACGATCGAAAAGATCCAGATCGGCGAGGACGGAGTCATTTACGCCCAGTATCAGGACGGCTCGACCAAGCCGCTGTTCAAGATCCCACTGGCCGACGTCCAGAGCGCCGACAACCTCACCGCACTGCCTGGCAATGTCTATGCACAGTCCACCGACTCCGGCACCGTGCGCATCGGCTTCGCCAATGAAGGCAAGCTCGGCAGCATCATCTCCGGCGCGTTGGAAAATTCCAACGTCGATATCGCCGAGGAATTGACCAACATGATCGCGGCGCAGCGCAGCTACACCGCTAACTCGAAAGTGTTCCAGACCGGTTCCGACCTCATGGATGTCCTTGTCAACCTGAAGAGATAAACGACGGGCGCCAGGGGAATGAACCCAAACCAGAGCAGCGCGGTGCGCGGATTTCGAATTCAAGGCCACACCGGCAAACCGGCCGGGGTGGTCTGGAATTGCAGGTTTCCGAACGCCGACGCCGCCGACAGGGCAGAGACGTCATCCCCTCCCCACTGGCCTCGTGAAAGACCCGCATGTCGCTGACTTCCGCATTGACCATAGCCCAACAGTCGCTTCAGACCACATCGAAGCAGACCAGCGTCCTTTCCCGCAATATTGCCGACGCCAGCAACCCCGACTATGCCCGCCGCACGGCGGTCGTCGTCAGCAGCGCGCCCGGCGCCCGCTCGGTCGAGATCCAGCGCGCCACCAACGCCCTGCTGTTTCGCCAGAACCTTAGCGCGCAATCGGCATGGAGCGGCCAAAGCACGCTTTACAGCGGAATTGACCGCCTCGCCGTTGCCGTCAACGGCGTCGACAACGCCTCCTCTGCCTCGACCGCGATCGGCAAGCTGCAGAACGCGCTGCAGCTTTACGCCGCTACGCCATCCAACCAGAACCTCGGCTCCAGCGTCATCGACGCGGCCCAGCAGGTGGTGCGCGCTCTGAACGACGGCACCAACGCGATCCAGGATTTCCGCACCCAGACCGATGGCGAGATATCAACGGCGGTCGACGATCTCAACTCGCTGCTCAGCCAGTTCCAGGCCGCCAACAAGGCCGTCATTTCCGCAACCCGATCGGGCACGGATGCATCCGACGCGCTCGACCAGCGCGACGCATTGCTGAAGAAGATCGCGGACTATGTGCCTGTGTCGACTTTCACGCGCGGCGACAACGACATGGTAATAACCACCAAGGACGGCACGACGCTGTTCGAGACCATTCCGCGCTCGGTAAGTTTCACCCCGTCGGCGGGCTACACGGCCGGCACACCAGGCAACACCATCTACATCGACAATGTGCCGGTCAGCGCCGGGGCTGGCGGCAACACCAGCGCCGACGGCAAGCTCGCCGGGCTCATCACCTTGCGCGACGGCGTCGCAGCGACGATGCAGAGCCAGCTCGACGAAGTGGCGCGCGGCCTCATCACCGCCTTTGCCGAAACAGCACCTTCGCAGCCCGACCGAACCGGCCTGTTCACCTGGTCGGGTGCGCCCGCCATTCCGGCCGCCGGCACGCTGATCGACGGGCTTGCCGGCTCGATCAAGGTCAACGCCGCAATGGACCCGAGCGTCGGCGGCAATCCGGTGCTGCTGCGCGACGGCGGCGCCAATGGTGCGGCCTATGTCGCCAACACCGCCGGCGACGCCTCCTATTCGCAGCTCTTGATCGGCTATGGCGACAAGCTCGACAAGCCGATGCCTTTCGACGCTGCGGCCGGCATCACCGTGACGTCCAGCGTCTCCGACTACGCCGCCAATGCCATTGGCTGGTTCGAAGGCCAGCGCCAGCAGGCCTCGAGCAATGCAGACGCCAAGGAAGCGCTGGCATCGCGCACTGCCGAGGCGCTGTCCAACGACACCGGCGTCAATGTCGACCAGGAGATGTCGCTGCTGCTCGACCTCGAACACACCTATCAGGCCTCGGCGCGCATGATGAAAACCGTCGACGACATGCTGTCGGCCCTGCTCGATGCCGTGGGATAAGCCATGAAAGCCACATCCGTCTCCTCAGCCGCTCTCTCCAACGCCGCGCGCTATCAGCAGATGCGCATGCAGGGCGAACTGGTCAAAGCCACCAAGGAATCGACGACCGGCACCGTCGCCGATGTCGGTCTGGCGCTCGGCGCGCGCACCTCGCAGGCGGTCACCTTCTCGCGCGACCTCGACCGGTTGAACGTCATCATCGATTCCAATTCGCTGGTCACCGCTCGGCTGTCCTCGACGCAGGCTGCGCTTGGCCAGCTTTCCGACACTGCGCAGAATTTGCTGACCGCACTGACCGCCGCCGGCAATTCCTCGAGCACCATCACGCAGCAAGCCGGCAAGGCCGCCGTGCAGCAGATGACCTCTATCCTCAATGCCAGCGTCAACGGCGAATATCTGTTTGCCGGCACCAACACCGACGTCAAGCCGATCGACGATTTCACCGCCGCGGGCTCGCCGGCCAAGGCGGCGTTCGACGCTTCCTTCTCGTCGTATTTCGGCTTCACGCAGACCGATCCGCTCGCCGCCAACATCACCGCCGCCCAGATGGACGGCTTCATCACCAGCAATGTCGTGCCGCAGTTCATTGGCGCCGGCTGGCAGGCCAACTGGTCGAACGCCACCGACCAGCAGATCGTCAGCCGCATTTCGCTGGGCGAAACCACCCAGACCTCGGCCAGCGCCAATGAAGACAGCATCCGCAAGCTCGCCATGGCTTCCGCCCTGGTCACCGGCCTGCTCTCCGGCAACATCAGCCAGGCGGCGAAGACCACCGTCGTCGGTCGCGCCCAGGCGATGGTCGGCGAGGCGCTGGGCGGACTCGGCCAGTTGCAGGCCGAGACCGGCCTTGCCGAGAAGCGGGTCTCCGACGCCAGCGACCGCATGAAGACGCAGGTCGACCTGTTCGAGCGCCATATTCTCGATCTGGAAGGCGTCGACCCCGCCGAGGCAGCCACCCGCGTCGCGGATCTGACGCAGCATATCGAGACGTCCTTCGCGCTGACCGCGCGCCTGCAGCAGATGAGCCTGCTGAACTACCTGACCTGACAATCTCAACCGCAACGGTAGAGCCAAACGATGTACCAATTCTCCTACGCCGACATCCAGACAGACTCCGTTGCCGATGCGAAAGATCGCGAGCGGCAGCTTTTGACCCGCTCGATCGAAATGCTGGCGGCGGCGGCGGCGGTCGGCCACACCTCGATGGAAGCGGTCGAGGCGCTGCACTTCACCAACCGGGTCTGGACCACCTTCGTCGAGGATCTCGGTTCCAGCGACAATGTCCTGCCCAAGGAACTGCGCGCCAACCTCATCTCCATCGGCCTGTGGCTGCTGCGCGAGGCCGAGGACATCCGCCAGGGCCGCACCGACAATTTCGAAGGGCTGATCGAAGTGTCCCAGATCATCCGGGACGGCATTCAATGACCAACACGCTGAAGATATCGCTGAAGCCGAACGAGAAGATCTACATCAACGGCGCCGTCATCCGCGTCGACCGCAAGGTCACCGTCGAGCTGATGAACGACGTACAGTTCCTGCTCGAGAACCATGTCATCCAGGCCGACGATGCCTCGACGCCGCTCAAGCAGCTCTATTTCATCCTGCAGGTGATGCTGATGAACCCGGCCGGCGCCATTGAGGCGCGCGCCATGTTCCGCCGCTCGCTGCCCTTGCTTTTGGCAAGCTTCGAGGATGAGCAGATCAGTGGCGCGCTGAAGCAGATCGACCGCATGGTCGGCGAAGACCATATCTATGAAGCGCTGAAGGCTATCCGTGCGCTTTATCCGCTCGAACGCCGCGCACTTGGCGGCAATGACGATGTTCTGGGTGCGAAGCGCCCGCTGGCCGTGGGAGCACAATACTGATGAATGTGGACATGACGACGACGATCCCCATGGGTGCCAACCAGGGTACCCAGCAGACATCGAAGACAGCGGTCGACTACCAGTCGTTCCTGAAGCTGTTGATCGCCGAGATGAAGAACCAGGATCCGACGAAACCGATGGATTCGACGCAGTACGTCGCCCAACTCGCCACCTTCTCGCAGGTAGAGCAATCGGTGCAGACCAACACCAAGCTCGACCAGATCATGCAGTCGTCGGCGCTATCGCAGGCCGATGCCCTGATCGGCCGTTCGATCACCTCGGCCGACGGCAAGACGACCGGCGTCGTGGCCTCGGTCAAGCTTGCAAGCAACGGCGTGATCGCCGTACTGCAGAACGGCACCGAAGTGCCGGTCGGCGCGGGCGTTTCGATAAAGCCGGCCAGCTAGACAGTTCCATAGAGGTGCGCTCACATGAACGAGGCCGACGCCCTAGACATCGTCCAGTATGCGGTGTGGACGGTGCTCGTCGCGTCCGCGCCGGTGGTGCTGGTTGCCATGGTGGTCGGCATCGGCATCGCGCTGATCCAGGCCCTGACCCAAATCCAGGAAATCACCCTGACCTTCGTACCCAAGATCGTAGCCATCATGCTGGTCGTGGCGCTGACCGGTCCGTTCATCGGCAGCCAGATATCGGCCTTCACCAACGTCATCTTCGAGCGCATTGAAAACGGGTTCTAGGCAGCGCTTGCAGGCGGCTGTGTTCCGGCTAGATTGCAGGCCATGACTCAGGCAGAACTCACCGGCAGGCCATGTGCGGAATAGCCGGCGTCTGGCGCAAACGAAACCCGATCGACGCCAACGACCTGTCGGATGTCGCCAGCATGATGCAGGCGCTGGTACATCGCGGCCCCGACGATCATGACAGCTGGCACAACAATCGGCTGGCCCTCGGTCACCGCCGACTGACCATCATCGATCCCTCGCCCGCCGCCCGTGAGCCGATGCTGACTTCTTCCGGCGATGGCGTTCTCGTCTACAATGGCGAGGTCTACAATTACCGCTCGTTGCGCGAAACGCTGCAGGCGCAAGGCGTCGTCTTTCGAACCATCTGCGATGCCGAAGTGGTTCTCGAAGCCTTGCATCACTGGGGTCCCGAAAAAGCCGTGCCGCTGTTCGACGGGATGTTTTCCTTCGCCTATTTCGACGCTCGCAGCAGTGCGCTGTGGCTTGCGCGTGACCGTCTTGGAATCAAGCCGATGTCGGTGGCCGACACGCCGGAGCGAATCCTGTTCGCCTCGGAGGACAAGGCGATCCTCGCCTGCGACGGTTTTCCGCGCGACATCGACAGCCGCGAGATCACCTTGCGGCTTGCCTGGCAGAGCCGCGATTCCAGCTACAGCCTGTTCGACCGCATCGAGCGCCTGCCGCCCGCCGGCCTGTGGAAGATCACCGATGGCGTTATCGAGAAGCGCCGCTTCTGGCATGTGCTGGACGTGCTGGAGACCGCGCGCATTACCGGCGATGCATCCGCTGATGCTGAACACATGGCGACGCTCGAGGCGTTGCTCAAGGACAGCGTCGGGCTTCACTGCATCGCCGATACCAGCGTTGCCACCGCTTGCAGCAGCGGTGTCGATTCCGGCCTGATAACGGCGCTGGCAAAGCGGTTCAGGCCGGAAGTCCATGGTTATGTCGTCGACCCGCAGCTCGGTCACAGCGAGGCCGAAGACGCCGAACGCACCGGCCGCCATGTGGGCGTGCCCTTGCGCCGGGTGCAGGTCGACAGGAACCGGTTTTTCGAACTTTGGCCAAGGGTAATCTGGCATCTTGAAAGCGATGGCTGGCACGCCAGCCATGTCGCGCTGCTGGCGCTTGCCGAACGATGCCGGGCCGATGGCGTCAAGGTGCTGCTCACCGGCGAAGGCGCAGACGAATTGTTTGGCGGCTACCCATTGCAGGCCTTGAGCATGAAGAAGTGGCGTTCCTGGTCGTGGCCCCGGCGCCTGGTCCATTCGAAACGCTCGCTCGACCGGAGATTCGAGCAACAGCGTCATGCCCCCTACAAGGTCTCGGCTGGAAGCCACTCACAAATGGATCGCAGCATGGTCCTGCGTGCTTTGTCGCCGGAGCTGAATTTCCTGCAAACCGAGATCTTCGACCGCCTGGAGCCGGTTATGCCGCCCGCGGATCGCGCCTTTCTCGGTAGTTGCCTCTACGACCTCTATTCGCATCTGCAGGACATACTGCACCGGCACGACCGGCTGAGCATGGCGGCGTCCGTGGAACTGCGGGTCCCGTTCCTGGAAAACCGCCTGATCGACTTCGCCATCCATTTGCCGAGGCGGCAGAAATACCGCGACAAGACAGGAAAATGGCTTTTGCGAAAGGTCGCTGAAAAGCATATTCCGCGCCAGAACGTCCAGGCGCGCAAGATCGGCTTCGAGATGTCGTCGCAATTTTCGGCCGGCACGGAGACTTTGCTACGCGGCGGTTTCCTGCGCGATGCCTTGAAATGGCCCGCCGCGAATTTGGAGGACATGGTCCAGTTGGCGCGGCGCGAGCAACCGTCCAGGCTGCGGCTTGTCGGCATGGAGCTTTTCCTGCGCCTTCACGCCGGCGGCGAGACGACAGGCACGCTGACCGAAGCCTTGCATACCGCTGCCCGGGACAGAAGCTGACTTCGCGCGCGGCCGACAGCCCCGAGCAGTGGACCAATGAGAACATCGCTCTGGGTAGCGAACCCTTCCCGGCTGACGTATTTTCGCCTTGCTATCCTGTTGTTGGACCATGATCTTTTTCGAAGACGCGTTCGCCCTTTTGGATGTCGTGCTCTATTTCAAACGGATGCCATGATTGTCGTCCCGGCGGACGAAACCAGCACGTTAAGGTGGGACAGGTCTGATGATCGATGACGAGACGGACAGCGAACGCGTTTCGGCGCTGGCGCCGTTCCGGCACGGCATCTTCCGCGCCGTCTGGTCGGCCAGCCTGGTGTCGAATTTCGGTGGCCTGATCCAGGGCGTCGGCGCCGCCTGGATGATGACCACCATCGCCACGTCGCCCTATCAGGTGGCGCTGGTCCAGGCCTCGGCCACTCTGCCGATCATGCTGTTTGCACTCGTCGCCGGCGCCATCGCCGACAGCTTCAACCGGCGCAAGGTGATGCTGATCGCCCAAATCTTCATGCTGGTCGTCTCTGCACTTCTAACGCTGTTCACCTGGAACGGCTGGATGACGCCGTGGACGCTGCTTGCCTTCACCTTCCTGATCGACAGCGGCACGGCGCTCAACAACCCGTCCTGGCAGGCATCGGTCGGCGACATGGTGCCGCGCAACAAGCTGCCGGCCGCGGTTGCACTCAATTCACTGGGCTTCAACCTGACACGCAGCGTCGGCCCGGCGATCGGCGGCATCATCGTTGCCGCCGCTGGTGCGGCTGCTGCGTTCGCCGCCAATGCGCTGAGCTATATAGGTCTTATCATCGTGCTCTTCCGCTGGAAGCCGGAGCTGCCGGTCTCGACGCTGCCGCGCGAGACGCTGGGCGCCGCCATGGGCGCCGGCCTGCGCTATGTCGCCATGTCGCCCAACATCGGCAAGGTGCTGGTCAGGGGCTCCGCCTTCGGCTTCAGCGCCGGCGCGGTTTTGGCGCTGCTGCCGCTGGTGGCGCGCGACGTCGTCAAGGGCGATGCCTTGACCTACGGCATCATGCTCGGCGCCTTCGGCATCGGCGCCGTCGGCGGCGCGCTGATAAGCGTGCGTCTCAGACAATTGCTGTCCAGCGAGACGATGGTGCGGATGGCCTTCGCCGGCTTTGCCGTCTGCGCCTTCAATGCCGCCATCAGCCTCAATGCCTGGCAGACTGCGGCGGGTTTGCTCATCGGCGGCGCCTGCTGGGTGATCGCGCTGTCGCATTTCAACGTCACGGTGCAGATGTCGACGCCGCGCTGGGTCGTCGGCCGGGTGCTGTCGGTCTACCAGACGGCGACCTTCGGCGGCATTGCGCTGGGCAGCTGGATCTGGGGCGTCGTTGCCGATGCGCATGGCGCCGAAACCGCGCTGATTGCGGCGGCCATCGCGATGCTTGTTGGCGGCGCCATCGGCCTGTTCCTGCCGCTGCCGCAGCAGACGACTCTCAACCTCGACCCGCTCAACCGCTTCAAGGAGCCGCATCTCGGCCTCGACCTGAAGCCGCGCAGCGGCCCCATCGCCATCATGATAGAGTACATTATCCGCGACGAAGATGTACCCGAATTCCTCGCCACCATGGCCGAGCGCGGGCGCATCCGCCGCCGCGACGGCGCCCGCAACTGGACGCTGGCTCGGGACCTAGAAAATCCCGCAGTCTGGATCGAACACTACCACACGCCGACCTGGTTGGAATACATCCGCCACAACCGGCGCGCCACCCATGCCGACGCCGTCGTCGGCGAGCGGGTGCGGGCGCTGCACAGCGGCGACGAACCGCCGCGCGTGCGCCGCCTGATCGAGCGCCCGACGACCGCCGGCACCGCGCTGGTCTCGCCGAAGGGGCCGATCGATCACTGAGCTCGCCATAGCCGTAGCGCCGGTCAGCCGGCGCTCTGGATCATGTAGAGCTTGCGCGTGGTCTCGCGTATCAGCCACTCGCCCTTCCAGCCCTGCGGCAGGACGAGGAGATCGCCCGGACCGAGTTCCCGCACCTCGCCATCGATGCGGCTCAGTTCCACGCGCCCCGAAATGATGTGGCAGATCTCCGACGAGTCCGAACGATCGGCGGTGAAGCGGCCGGGCGTGCATTCCCAGATGCCGACATCGACAGTCCCGTCAGGCGATTGAAAGAACGAGCGCACGGCCTCGACCTGATCGCCTTCAATCGAGCTTGGCTTAGGAGAGAACGCGCCGATCTCGGCCTTGGCGAGATCGTGGAAGGTCGAAAGATCGATCAAGTCTAGCTCCATGGATAAGAGCAATTCCAGGAAAGGGGTCTGCCCCGGAATTGCGTGAGAACAAATGGCTTTAGTGGCCGGTGATGCTGTCGGCCAACGCGGCCAGCTTCGAGGTGCGCGCAAGCCCTGCCGCCTCGCGGCCATCGGCAATGCGATAAAGCTGGTACATCGAATGCACGCCCAGCCAGCGGAAGGGCTCCGGTTCCCATGGCCTGACCTTGCGGTTGACCCAGGGCAGCTTCGTCAGCTCGGTGTTTGCCCCGAGAACAAGGTCAGCCAGCGTGCGCCCCGAAAGGTTGGAGCTGGACACGCCGAGGCCGACATAGCCGCCGGCCCAGCCGATGCGGGTCGCGGGATCGAGGCCGACCGTGGTGCACCAGTCGCGCGGCACGCCGAGCACGCCGCACCAGGCGTGATCGATGCGGCATCCCTTGGTCTGCGGCAAGAGCGTCGTCAGGATCGTGTGCAGCTGGTCGATCGTGGCCTGCTGCGTCTGGCCGTTGACGTCGGTGCGCGAGCCGTAGCGATAAGGCACGCCGCGTCCGCCCATCGTGATGCGTCCCTCACGCGTGCGCTGGGCATAGCAATAGGCATGCGCCGCATTGCCGAGCAGTTCGTGCCCTTCCCAACCGATGTCGCGCCACAGGTCGGCAGGCAGCGGCTCAGTCACGATCTGCGCGCTGTTGAGCGCCAGCCAGGTCCGCTCCTCGCCGGGGATGCCTGATGTAAAGCCCTCGGTCGCGCGGATGATCGTCTCCGCCTGCACCGTACCGCGGTCTGTCGTCACGCTGCCCTTGGCGATGCTTGTCACCGTCGTCTTCTCATAGATCGGCACGCCCAGCCGCTCGACGGCATCGGCAAGCCCACGCACCAGCTTGGCCGGCTGCACCCGCGCCTGGCCATGGACGACGAAGCCGCCCATGACGTTACGGATGTTGATGCGCGTGCGCGTTGAGGCGGCGTCCAGCATCTCGACGCGGTTCGGGTCGACATCCCAGGAACGGATCGTCTCGCATTCTTCGCGCACGCGCTCCAACTGCGCTGCGTTGGTGGCCACCGTCAGATTGTCGACGCGGCGAATGTCGGCGTCGATGCCTTCCTCGGTCGCGACCCGGATCACTTCATCAACGCAGCCTGCCATCGCCGCCTGCATCGCCATCACGCCTTGGCGGCTCGATGTCTTGAGATATTTTTCGCGCGACCAGCTGAAGCCGCCCGACAGCCAGCCGCCATTGCGCCCCGAAGCGCCGAAGCCGGCAAATTCGCGCTCGACGATCACGACGCGCAGCGATGGCTTCGCCTTTTTCAGATAGTAGGCGGTCCACAGGCCGGTATAGCCGGCGCCGACAATGGCGACATCGGCCTCGATGTTTCCAGGCAAGGGCGGGCGCGGAACGGGAACCGCCCCCAGATCCGCATACCAGAACGATATGTCGCCGTTGCGCTTGGCTTGCATGGAATGACTTTCAGATGGGATCAGGTCAGATGGGATCAGGCCAGATGGAATCAGGTGAGTGTGGTGTCGGCGCTTGCGTCGTCCGCCAGCAGCTTGGCGTCGCTGCCGTCGAAGCAGAGCTCGACCTTGTCGCCGAGGCCAAAACTCTCGCCGGTCACCGGTGAGCGCACGATCGCGGCCGAGCCGTCGGCGAGCTTGACTTCGTATTTCGATACCGAGCCGAGATAGATGGCTTCCGCGATCGTCCCCGACAGGCGGTTGGCGCCATTGGCAGGACTTTGGCCGGCTCTTCGGATCGCGAGCTTTTCGGGACGCAGCAGCATCACCGGGCTGGCTTCCCCCGACAGCTTACGCGGTACCGTCACCGTCTCGCCGGCGATGCTCAGCGCGGTGCTGTTGCCATCGCTGCGCGCCTTGCCGCGCAGCACGGTGGAATCGCCGATGAAGCGGCCGACGAACAGCGTTGCCGGCTCGTCATAGAGCTGGCGGCCGGTGCCGACCTGCTCGATGCGCCCGCGGTTGAACACGGCGATGCGGTCCGACAGCACCAGCGCCTCTTCCTGATCGTGCGTGACATAGACGAATGTGGTGCCGAGTTCGCGATGGATGCGCTTGATCTCGAGCTGAAGCCATTCGCGCAGCTTCTTGTCGAGCGCGCCGAGCGGCTCGTCCATCAGGAGCAGCGGCGGGTCGAAGACGATGGCGCGTGCCAACGCCACGCGCTGCTGCTGGCCGCCCGACAATTCGCTGGGATAGCGATGCGCGAAATCGCCCATCTTGACCATGTCGAGCGCCCTTGCCACGCGTGTCTGCCTCGTCGCCTGGTCGACGCCGCGAAGCGTCAGCGGATAGGCGACGTTGCGGCCGACGCTCATATGCGGGAACAGCGCGTAATGCTGGAAGACGACGCCGATGTTGCGCTTGTGCGCCGGCACGCCGACGACGCTTTTTTCCCCGACCAGAAGCTTGCCGCTGGTGACATCGGTGAAACCGGCAATCACGTTGAGCGTCGTCGTCTTGCCCGAGCCGCTGGGGCCGAGCAGCGTCATGAACTCGCCGGGCTCGATGCGCAGCGACACGCCGTCCAGCGCCTTGAAGCCGCCATAGGCCTTGCTGATCGCTTCGAGATCGATCGCCGCGCCCTTGCTTGTCGGCTTCGGATTCATTGGCGTCCTTTCCGCTCGCGGCCAAGAAGGAGCATGCCGCCGCCGATCAGGATCGTGGTAGCGAAAAGCAGGATCGTGCCGACAGCCGCCACCGTCGGATCGGCGTCGCGCGTGATCGAGGCAAAAATCTGCACCGGCAATGTCTTGAGATAGGGGTTCGTGATGAACAGCGACACGACAATCTCGTCGAACGAGGTGGCGAAAGCGAACAGCAGGCCTGAGAGCACGCCCGGCGCGATCAGCGGCAGCGTCACCGTGCGAAACGTGGTCAGTGCGCCGGCGCCCAGGCTCGCGGCGGCTGTCTCCAGCCGGCGGTCGAACACTTCGAGACTGGCCGAGACCGCGATCAGCACGAAGGGCAGCGCAAGGATGGTGTGGGCCAGCACGAAGCCGAGCAGCGTGCCGACGAGCTGCGTGTCGAGATAGACGGCATAGATGCCGATCGCCAGCACCACGCCCGGCACCACCATCGGCGTCAGCATCAGCATACGCAAAAGGTTCGCCGGCCGCGCCTTCATGCGGTCGAGGCCGAAGGCGGCAAGAGTGCCGAGCACCGTCGCCAGCACCGCCACGATCGAGGCGACCTTCAGCGAGTTCAGGAAGCTGTTCGACCAGTCCGGATTGGTGGCGAAATTCTGGTACCACTGCCAGGAAAAGCCTTGCGGCGGAAACGCCAGCGATTTGTTTTCGTTGAACGACATCGGCACCACGACCAGCGTCGGCGCCACCAGCCATATCGCCACCAGCAGGCAGACGAGCCCGAGAAGAACGCGCGTGAGCGGCTTCATCTCCATCAGCGCCGCCCCGCTTCCCGATGCCTGGACCGCATCACGGGTGCTGCCAGCGCCAGCAGCACGAAGGTGGTGACCAGCAGAACGACGCCCATGGCGCCGCCCCTGCCCCATTGCAGCAGGCTGAGCACCTGCGTCTGCACCAGCGTCGACAGCATGGTCGAGCGCGGGCCGCCGAGCAAAGCCGGCGTGATGTAGAAGCCGAGCGACAGGATGAAGACGATGATCGCGCCGGCATAGACGCCGGGCAGCGACAGCGGCAGATAGACGGTGAAGAACGCGCGCGACGGCCGCGCACCGAGGCTTTGCGCCGCACGCATCAGCCTGAGGTCGATGCCTTGCATCACGGAATAGAGCGGCAGGATCATGAACGGCAACAGCACCTGCGCCATGCCGATGACCACGCCGGTCTGGGTGCGGATCAGCTTGACGCCGCCGAACCCGACCGAGCGCAGCAACGAATTGATGACGCCCGAATCCTGCAGCAGGATCACCCATGACAGCGTTCGCACCACACCACTCACCCAGAACGGGATCAGCACGCAAAGCACAAGCACCAGCCGGACGCGCGGCCCGACCGCGGTCATCAGATAGGCATAGGGATAGGCCGCGATGACGCAGACCAGCGTCACCCAGGCCGAAATGACGAAAGTCCGCTGCAGCACTGTCAGGTTGACCGGCGCGCCGAAGAACCAGGCATAGTTCTGCAGCCCCCACTCAGGTTCCGACAGGCTGCGCAGCACGATGGTGAGCAGCGGATACCCGATCACCGCGACGAGCAGGATGAGCGCCGGCGCCGTGAGCGCGAACGGCCGCCATGCCCGACCCGGCCGCGCATGGGCGGCGGGTTGGGCGATGGGTTCGGACGCGCTCACGGCCTGGCTCTCACTTGGCTGTTCAGTTGCCTGCCATCAGCGCCGACCACTTCTCCTGCGCCACCGGGAAGTTCTCGACCCAGAACTTGATGTTCTGCTTGTAACCCTGCTTCTGGCGCTCGGGCGTGTTGGTCAGGAAGGCGGCGACCGACGCATCGACCTTGGGCTGCGCGTCATTGTTGATCGGCGTATAGGAGGTCTGCTGCGCCAGGATCTCCTGCGCCCCCTTGCCGAGATAGGCATTGAGCAGCGCATAAGCCGCATCCGTATCCTTGACGCCGACCGGAATGGTCATCTGGTCCATCACCACCAGCCAGTCCTGCCAGGCCGGCGCATATTTGGCGCCGTTCTTCACCGCCGTCATGGCACGTCCGGTCCACATCATCAGCATGTCGGCTTCGCCAGATTCGGCAAGCTGCTGCGACTCAGCGCCGGTCTTCCAATAGATCGTGTCGGGACCGAGCTTGCGGATGACATCGATGGCCTTGTCGATGTCGGCCGCCGTCATCGCCTTCGGGTCGCCGCCAGACGCCTTCAACGCCTGCTCCAGCAGGCCGCCCGTCGGGTCGCCCGAACCGTCGAGCGCGCGCGTGCCGGGGAATTTTGCCGTGTCGAAGAAATCGGCCCAGTTCTTGGGCGGGTTATCCCCATACTTCTCCTTGTTGTACATCAGCACGACGCCGTAGTTCATGGCCGGCACCGAGCATTCGCCGACCTGGCCCTCGGGCACCTTGGAGACGTCAAGCTTGCTGAAATCAAGCTTCTGGAACAGCTTGCCGCAATAGACGTAAGGCGGCAGGTCGGCGGTGTCGACGACGTCCCAGGTGACGTTGCCGGATTCGACCTGCGCCTGCAGCTTGGCGATCTCTGTCGGCCCGTCATTGAGCAGCGTGGCGCCGGACTTTTCGACGAACTCCTTGAGCGCGGCGGCCTGGCCGTCCTGGTAGATGCCGCCATAGGAGACGAGCGTCAGCGTCTTGCCCTTGAGCGAGCCTTCCTTGACCTCACCCGCGACAGGCTTTTCCTGCGCGAACGCTGCGGTTGCCAGAACGCCGAGCGCCAGCACGGCGCCAAGGCCAAGATGTCTTGTTTTCAGCATGATTATTGTTCTCCCATTTGACCCGCATGGATTGAACCTACCTGGCTGCGAGCGGTTTCCAGGCCCTGTATTGATCGAGTTCGGCGCGCACCGAAGTCGGTGGCGCAATGATCCACATCACCTCGGCTCGGCCACTGCCGATGTTCTCTGAGCGATGTGCTGTCGATGTCGCGTATTCGATGCTGTCGCCCTCTTCCAGCACATGCCTGACATCGCCGAGCGAAACCTCGACGATGCCGCGCAGCACGACGAGCATCTCGTGCGCGTCGCCATGGGTGTAGAGCGCTGGGCCGGTCGAGCCGCCGATTTCGAACTCGCCGACATAGACTTCCATGTCGCTTAAAGGGGGACGCGAGAGCAGCATCTTGCGGCAGCCGTCGCTGGGCGGCAGGCTCGGCCGCTCGCTGCGCAGCAAGACCCCGCGCTGCCCGGCGGCACTATCCTCGAACAGCATCGCCACGCTCACCCCAAGCGCCGAGGCCATCTGGTTGAGCGAGGCGGTGCTGGCGCCGGTCAGGCCGCGCTCGAGCTGGCTGATGAAGCTGGCGCTGGTCCCGGTCAGCTCGGCGAGTTCGCGCAGCGAAAGCCGCCGGCCGAGACGCAGGCTCTTCAGCCGCTGGCCCAGCATCTGATGGGCATGCGTCGCCGTCGAGGCGACGCCATTCTTGACCGGAGCCTGGTCGGTGCTCATCCCGTCTTTTTCTCCCACTGAACAATTTGTACAGTGACACTGTACACGTGGCAAGCGCCGAGTAGGGACATTTAAGATGCCGGCCGAGGCCTAGTCTTCGCCCGACAGGTCGCGCCGCGCCTTGTCGAGTTCCTCGGCGTAGCGCCGTATCAGATGGCCCTCGGTCAAAAGCCCGACAACGGCCGGGTTGTCGAAATTCTCGACCACCGCCAGTTCCTCCGCGACGGCGCGCTGGATGGTTTCGGCGGTGGACTGGACGTTCATGGTCGGCACCAGCACCGCATGCCGGAATTTGGCCGGCGCCAGCACCGGCGTCTCACCATCGAACGGATCGCTGTGCAGTTCGGCGACGATCAGCACGCCGACATAATGCCGGCTGCTTGCGGCGCCATTCTGGCGCTGAGGCGCAGTCAGGCTTGCCGCCCCGCTTCAATTCCCCGCGAGCGTGTCGAGGTATATGAGCGATCGCTTACGCAATCGACGCAGCTGTGTTATTTTTGGCCGTCTCCATTTCCCTCAAGGAGGAGAAGATGAGTGCGCGGGGATTTTTTTCATTAGCTGTTGGCATGATTTTTTTGAGCTCGTCTGCGGTGAGCAATTCAAGCATGGATATGCCGGTTAGGTCTGTTGTGTCACACCCGATGTCTCTTTTTTTGGCGGGAGGCAATCCGGAAAACCAAAGCCGGCCGGCAAAGGAATTTATCCAGACTGCACAACAAGATGTTTGCTGTCCTGGCGGCTACCCTTGGTATCGCAATTCGACGAACACCTGCTACGGCAGCTATGAAGACTGCCACGATACCGATGGCGGCGGATGGTCCTGCAGACAGGTCAACGCCTGCTAGACTTTCTTGGGCCTACGCCTTCTTGACTGTGCCCGGTCCTCAGATCGGCTTCGGCTCGCCGGCCTCGTAGAGCATGAGGTTGCGCTCGCCTATGCCGAGCGATGCCCAGCTCGCCCGCCAATCGGCGATGTGAGGCGAGCGGAAATGCGCGTCGAGCGCGGCCCTGTCGCTCCACACCTCGATTACATGGATGAGCCCGGCGTCGAGCACGTCCTGCGCGTAGGAGTATTCGATGCAGCCGGGCTCCGCCCAGCTGCCCAGTATCATGCGCCGCATGGCCGGCCTTGCCTCGTCGAGCCGTTCCGCCGGCAAGCGAATGGTGCCGATGATCACCAGCATGATCTCTCTCCTCAAGGCCTCTGTCGTCCTGGCAACTAACCAGTCCTCCCACCCTCGCGCAAGCTTGACCGGTTAGGCTCGAAGGGCTGTCGCGTGCTCGGCAGGCTTGTGATTGGGGACGACATGGCAGTCAGCGAAAGCTTAGCGACAGGAACAGTGGCCAAGAACGGCCGCGATGTCTTCTTCGCCATCGGCATCGTCATCATCCTGGCCGTGCTGTTCCTCCCGATCCCGGCCTTCCTCATCGACATCGGCCTCGCCTTCTCGATCGCATTGTCGGTGCTGATCCTGATGGTGGCGCTGTGGATCCAGCGGCCGCTCGATTTCTCGTCCTTCCCGACCGTGCTGCTCATCGCCACCATGTTGCGGCTGTCGCTCAACATCGCCACCACGCGCATGATCCTGTCGCATGGCAATGAGGGCACGCACGCCGCCGGCTATGTCATCGCCGGCTTCTCCAAACTGGTGATGGCCAGCGATTTCGTCATCGGCCTGATCGTCTTCATGATCCTGATCGTAGTCAACTTCATCGTCATCACCAAGGGCGCCACCCGTATTGCCGAAGTCGGCGCCCGCTTTACCCTCGACGCTATCCCCGGCAAGCAGATGTCGATCGACGCCGACCTGTCCGCCGGCATGATCGACGACAAGACAGCGCAACTGCGCCGCAGAGAACTCGAGGAAGAATCGTCCTTCTTCGGCTCGATGGACGGCGCCTCGAAATTCGTGCGCGGCGATGCCATTGCCGGCCTCATCATCACCGCCATCAACATCGTCGGCGGCATCGCCATCGGCTACATCAGGCACGGCATGGGCATGGGCGAAGCCGCCGATGTCTTCATCAAGCTGTCGGTCGGCGACGGCCTGGTCACCCAGATCCCGGCGCTTATCGTTTCGCTCGCCGCCGGCCTGCTGGTGTCCAAGGGCGGCACGCGCGGCTCGACCAACCAGGCGGTGTTCGGCCAGCTCGGCGCGCATCCGCGCGCGCTCTATGTCGCGGCCTCGCTGCTCGTCCTGCTCGGCCTGATGCCCGGCCTGCCGTTCTTCCCGTTCTTCACGCTGGCTGCAGGCATGGCCGGTCTTGGCTACGTCATCCCGATGCGCGCCAACCGCGAGGCTGCCGCCGCCGAAGCGATCAAGGATCTGGAGAAGGCGAACAAAGTCGAGGAAGAGAAGAACTCGGTCAAGGCTTCGCTGACCACCGCCGAGATCGAGCTTCTGATCGGCAAGCAGCTGTCGACGCGGCTGCTGGTGTCGCATCAGGAACTGGTGTTCCGCATGGCCAAGATGCGCAAGAAATTTGCCACGCAATACGGCTTCGTCGTGCCGGAAGTGCGCGTCGCCGACGATTTCGGCATCCCGCCGAAAAGCTATCAGATCAAGGTCCACGGCACCGTCGTCGCCGAATACCAGATGCGCGTCGGCGAGATCATGGTGCTGCTGGGGAACCGGGATTTGCCCGACGTTCCCGGCGAGGAAATCCGCGAGCCGGCCTTCGGCATGCGCGCCTTCTCGGTGCTCGAAACCTTCGCCGAGGATCTGAAGCGCGAGAACTATACCTTTGCCGACAACATGTCGGTGCTGCTCACCCATTTGTCCGAGGTGATCCGCAACAACCTGCCGCAGCTTCTGTCCTACAAGGACATGAAGGCGCTGCTCGAGCGCCAGGATCCGGAATACCGCAAGCTCGCCGACGAGATCTGCACCTCGCACATCTCCTATCCCGGCCTGCAGGCGGTGCTGAAATTGCTGCTGGCCGAACGCGTATCGATCCGCAACCTGCATTTGATCATCGAGGCTATCGCCGAGATCGCGCCGCATGTGCGCCGCACCGAGCAGATCGTCGAGCATGTCCGCATCCGCATGGCCCAGCAGATCTGCGGCGATCTCTCCGAGGGCGGCATGCTCAAGGTGCTGCGCCTCGGCAACCGCTGGGACCTCGCCTTCCACCAGAGCCTCAAGCGCGACGCCAAGGGCGAGGTGCGCGAATTCGACATCGACCCGCGCCAGCTGGAGGAATTCGGCCAGGACGCGACCAAGGCGATCCGCAAGCATCTCGAGGCCGGCGAGCGTTTTGTCCTCGTCACCGCGCCCGATGCTCGCCCCTATGTGCGCATGATCATCGAGCGCCTGTTCACGACGCTTCCCGTTCTCTCCCATGTCGAAATCGCCAAGGGCGTCGAGATCAAGGTGCTCGGGACGATCTCGTGAACATACTGTCGCAAGGCGTCGTCATCGCCGCCTTCCTCGCCTTCTGTCGCATCGGCGCCTGCTTCATGCTGATGCCGGGCCTGTCCAGCGCCCGCGTGCCGGTCCAGGTCCGGCTGTTCGTGTCGATCGCCGCCACCGGTGGCCTGCTCGCCTTCCTGTGGGACAAGATCTTTCCCTTCGTCGATGCGCGTCCGCAGGTGCTGGCGCCGATGATCATCTCCGAACTTTTGGTCGGCGGGCTGATCGGCGCGATGACGAGGCTCTACATGGAGGCTCTGCGCTTCATGGGTTCGGCCATCGCCATGCTGATCGGCTATGGCGGCACCGGCGGCCCCGCCATCGAGGAGCCAGAACCGCAGGCGGCTCTCGCCGCCATCATCTCGTTTTCAGCGTTGCTGCTGCTCTTCGTCTTCGATTTCGACCACGAGATCATCCGCGCTCTGGTCGCCTCCTACACGGTGGCGCCGGTCAACGTCTTCTTCAATCCGCAGGCCGCCCTGGTCGATCTCACCGACACGGTGTCGGACGCCTTCTTCCTGGTCATCCGGCTCGGCAGCCCGTTCATCGCCTATGCCATTCTCGTCAATTTGACGATCGGCTTCGTCAACAAGCTGACGCCGCAGATCCCGGTCTATTTTATCTCGCTGCCTTTCGTCATCGCCGGCGGCATGATCATCTTCTACTTCGCCATCGGCACCATGCTGTCGCTGTTCGTCGACGGCTTTGTCGACCTGACGCTGGCGAGGTGAGATGAGCACGCGCAAGGAACGGCTGAAGAAACTGGTCAAGGTGCAGGAGCAGTTGAAGGCCCTGCACGAGACGCGCCATGCGGCCTTCCTGGCGGCAGCGGCAACCGCCGAAACCGAGGCCAGGGAACTTGTCCAGCATTTCGACGCCGACCAGTCGATGGCGGTGCTGTTCCCTGACCTCTACCATCGCCGCATCGCCAATGCGCTGGTCCGGCAGGAAGCGAGCCTGGAAAGCGCCAGGCAGGAGGTCACGCTCATCGCCACTGCGACGGCGCGCACCAACATGGTCGAGCGCGCCTACAAGGACGTGCGCCGACAGGACGAACGCGAACGCTCCGACCGCGACCGGCTCGATCTGATCGCGCAGAGGCGCGGGCAGGAATAATCGAAAGTTAAAGCCGCGTCACTTGCGGACGGCGTTCGGTTTCGTTCCGTGCGGCGGGCTGTATTGGGTGTACGGCGCCGTGTTCGGCCTCTGCGCCTACGCCACCTACGATCTGACCATGGCGACGCCGGCAGCGCCCACCGCAAACGACCAGATCGCATCGACCCAGCCGGACTTGCCGCTGCTGATAGCAATGGCCCAGCATCCGGCGAAGGATTTCAAACCGGCAAGCCTGCCACAAGCTTGTTGCGGCATGGTCGCTCAGGAAACCCGGCAAAGAGGCGGACTTTCTTGGCGATTTCTCCACCCAGCGACATCGTTCTCGATGTTGCCCGAGCCGTCGACCCGACGGATATCGAGGCTGCCCGTGCCGCGCTGGCCAAGCGGGCCAACGGCGTTGGCGGTAATTTTTCTGTCGACATGGCTGCTTCGGTCGATGCCGGCTCGATCCTGTCGCGCGCTACCGCCGACAAGGCCGCCGCAAATGCCGATCCCGCCAGCAAGTTCAAGAAGTTCGAGGCGATGGTCTTGCAGACCTTCATCCAAAACATGCTGCCCAAGGACACCGAGGGCGTCTACGGCAAGGGGCTGGCCGGCGACATGTGGAAATCGCAGCTTGCCGAGCGTGTCGCCGACGTCATGGCCGAGCGCGGCGGGATCGGCATCGCCAAATCGCTGCTCGCCGACCACTACAAGGACGGCAAGCGCACCGTGCCGATCGGCCCGGTGTCAACCGGGCCGCACAAGACCGAGATCGACCAGCAGACCCGGCTGTCCACCTCGCTGGTCGAGGAATTGCAGCGCAAGGCCGCACGGTCGATGACCGGCGACGAGACGACCATCAAAACCGAAATCAAGATCTAGACCAGGATTTTCAATGGCCGATTTTTCAAAATACTCTTCCAACCTGCCGGCGCGTACGTCCGAAGCGCCGATCCCGTTTGCACGGCCGGGCAACCTTGCCGCCATCATCGGCCGCATCGAGGAAGCGGTCGAGGAAGAGACGGCCGGTTTGAAGAACGACACCAGCTATGACCTCAAGGCCTCCAACGCCCGCAAGAGCCGCTACCTCTATGAGCTGACCCGCGCCATGAAGGGCGCCAACGAGATCGAATTCCTGGAACAGCATCGCGACAGTCTGGCGCGGCTGCGCCAGAAGCTCGCGAAAAACGAGGCTGCAATCCTCGCCCACCTCAACGCGGTCAACGAAGTCGCCACGCTGTTGAAGAACGCCATTCAGCGCGCCGAAGCCGACGGCACCTATTCGGCCGGCGAATTCGGTTGGGCGAGCTGATGATCTCGGCAACAGGCGGGAACAACCGGTGATCAAATTCATCGCTGCCGCGATCTGGATCTGCGCCGCCACGCTTGGCGCGGTGTTCTATTCGTTCCAGGCGGCCGGTGAGCGCGGCGTCGGCGAGACGCCGAAACCGATGCTGGGTGGCCTCGACTACGTCAAGACCGACATCATCTCGGTGCCGCTGATCCGCGATTCCAAGATCGACGGCTATTTCCTCACCAAGCTCGTCTACACGGTCGAGCCGGCCGAGATAAAGAAGATGTCGATTCCGGCCGAAGCGCTGATGACCGATCAGGTCTATTCCTATCTCTACTCCAATCCTCAGATCGACTTCACCAAGAAGGAAACCATCGATCTCGATGCCTTCCGCAAGGCCATACGCGACACCGTCAACGCCCGCGTCGGCGCCGACCTGGTGCATGAAGTGCTGATCGACCAGGTCAACTTCCTGACCAAGGACGAAATCCGCGACAACGCCATGCGCCGCCGCAAGGATCCGGCCACGCCGACCGAACCGGCCCCGGCGGAATCGGCCCAGGCCGAGGCGGCGAAGCCCGCTGCTGAACACTAACCTTCGTCGCAGGGCGAATGTTCTCTGCCGCATTCCTTCCGACTGAAACGAGATGACGCATCGCGCGTTGACGTTTACGTCAACTCGAAGCTATATGCGCCAGGCGACCAGGATCGCGGCACGCGCGAGACAGCGACTCGGCGGACGCCGGTCACTGAAGCGCGGCAAAACGCAACGAGACCAGGAGAACAGTCATGAGCGTTCAGGACATTGCCGAGAAGATGAGGTCGCGCGTGGCGAGCGCCGGGTTCGAACATTCCGTGAAGTTCGATACCGGCAGCAACGGCGTCATCGTCATCGACGGCGCAACCGTCTCGACCACCGACGCGCCGACCGACTGCACCATAAAGCTGTCGCTCGACGATCTGGATTCGCTGATCGCCGGCGACCTCAACCCGACCATGGCGTTCATGTCCGGCAAGATAAAGGTCGAAGGCGATATGTCGGTCGCCATGGCGCTCAGCCAACTGATCGGCTGAGCCCTTCGCAAAAACAAAACGCCGCCCTCGCTGAAATGCAAAGGACCGGCGGCGTTTGTTTTTGGACAATCAGGCGGCCAGCGACAGCCTCTGTGCCTTGAGCTTGCGACCTGCAGCCCTCAGCGTGCCACGCGCGCCGTCGAGCGCACCATCGATCAGTTCCAGCGCCAGCAGGCGGTGCCGCTCGTACGGACCAGGCATGGCGAGCGCGCCGGTCTTCTCCGCCGAGAAGCCGAAGCGGCCATAGTAAGGCGCATCGCCGACCAGCAGCACCGCGGCATGGCCGAGACGCGCGGCCTCGGCCAAAGCATGGCGCATCAGCGCCGAGCCGATGCCGGCGTTCTTCAGCGCCGGATCGACGGCGAGCGGTCCGAGCAGAAGTGCTCCCGGGCCGCCCTCGCCCAGACGTACGTCCCACAGCCGCACCGTGCCGGCAACCGCGCCGGCGGCATCCCGCACGACAAAAGCGAGACCTTCGGAAGGCCGGCGGCCACGCCGCAGCTTCTCCGACGATTTCTTGCGCCGCATCGGCCCCATGGCGCGATCGAGCAACGCTTCACGCGATGCAATGTCTGCCGCAGTTTCGGCGACGATGGGAATGGCGCCGGCAATCTCCCCCCTCGAGGGGGAGAATCCAATGCCGTCAATGTAATTTACAATGTCCATTTCCGCGATCCTTCACGAGCGGAGCTTGTTCCACAGGCGAACCCGAGCGGACGCAAACGTCCGTCTGAGGTGATCTGAAGGCCGAAGCCGTCAGATCACGTAGGATCGGAGAGGCTCGAAGCCGTTGAAGGCGACCGCCGAGTAGGTGGTCGTGTAGGCGCCGGTGCCTTCGATCAGCACATCGTCGCCGATGGTCAGCGACAGAGGCAGCGGATACGGCGTCTTCTCGTACATCACGTCGGCCGAATCGCAGGTCGGGCCGGCGAGCACGCAAGGTGCGGTCTCCGAACCGTCATGGCGGGTGACGATCGGATAGCGGATCGCCTCGTCCATCGTCTCGGCCAGACCGCCGAACTTGCCGATGTCGAGGAACACCCAGCGCACATTGTCGTTTTCGGCCTTCTTCGAGATCAGCACGACTTCCGACTTGATGACGCCGGCATTGCCGACCATGCCGCGACCCGGCTCGATGATGGTCTCAGGGATCGCATTGCCGAAATGCTTGCGCAGCGCCGAGAAGATGGCCTGGCCATAGGCCTGGGCCGCCGGCACGTCACGCAGATAGCGCGTCGGGAAACCGCCGCCCATATTGACCATCCTGAGGACGATGCCTTCGTCGGCGAGCGTGGCGAACACCTTCTTGGCGTCGGCCAGCGCACGGTCCCACGCCGTCAGGTCGGTCTGCTGCGAGCCGACATGGAACGACACGCCATAGGCGTCGAGGCCGAGCGTCCTGGCATGGCGCAGGACGTCGACGGCCATCGCAGGCACGCAGCCGAACTTGCGCGACAGCGGCCACTCGGCGCCTTCGCCGTCGGTCAGCACGCGGCAGAACACGCGGGCGCCGGGAGCGACGCGGGCGATCTTGTCGACCTCCTCGATGCAATCGACGGCAAACAGCCGAATGCCGAGCTGGTAGGCGCGTGCAATGTCACGCTCCTTCTTGATGGTGTTGCCGAAGGAGATACGGTCCGCCGGCGCACCGGCGTCCATCGCCATCTCGACCTCGGCAACGGAAGCGGTGTCGAAAGACGAGCCCATCGCAGCAAGCAGGCGCAGGATTTCCGGCGCCGGATTTGCTTTCACCGCATAGTAGATCCGGGAATCGGGCAGCGCCTTTTCGAAGGCGCGGAAATTGTCGCGCACGACATCGAGGTCGACGACGAGGCAGGGGCCGGACGGACGTCGGGTGGCGAGGAAGTCGAGGATGCGCTGAGTGGCCATCGGGGTCTCTCCATTAACGCCTTGCGGCGCGCAATAAGGCTGCGGGACGCGGGCTTTCGGCCTCGCGAACACGCGGTCAAACAAAGGCGGGACGGAAATCCATGGAACCAGCCGGTGGAGACCCCGGAACCATGAAACGCCATCTCGCGGCGGTGAACCTTGGCCTTGCCCGGCCTCGGTTCGCTTTGTCTGCCTTGGCTTGGATGGGAGACCCGTCCGCACTGCCGGCAATGAAGGTGTGCCTCTTCAGTAACCCCGGTCTTTGGACGACCGGCAGAACACCAGAAAGGCCCGCACCGTCGTTGCTTCAAGGTGTCCTCGGGCTGGCGGTTGGCCGCTAGACCGACTGGAGGGGTTAGCTCCAGTTACCTTACCGATTTCCCTCACCATTCGAGGATCGGCGGACACCCACAGGCACGTGCGACTTTGGGCAAGCGCGATATAGGGTCGAAAGATTTCACAATCAATAAAAATCGTATCCCAGGTTGTAAAATTCCTGCCATCGAACAATGCTTCGCCAACCGTATACGGATATCGAACGATGACAGGCACGCACGGCCCGCTCAACGCCTTCCTCGACCTTCGTCGCATGCCGGTGGCCAATGCGGAACTGGGGCCACTGGCCGGGCTGCGCCTGGCTGTGAAGGACATTTACGACGTCGCCGGCTACCGCACCGGTTGCGGCAATCCGGTGAAGTTCGACGAGGCGCATGCCGCGTCCAGCACGGCACCGGCCGTGCAGGTGATTCTCGACGCCGGCGCGCGCTTCATCGGCAAGACGCAGACCGACGAGTTCGCCTTCTCGCTGATGGGCCAGAACGCGCATTTTCCGTTTCCGGTGAACCCGGCTGCCCCCGACCGCGTCACCGGCGGCTCGTCCTCCGGATCGGCCGCGGCGGTGGCCGGCAAGCTTGCCGACATCGCCACCGGCTCCGACACCGGCGGCTCGATCCGCGCCCCGGCGAGCTTTTGCGGATTGATCGGGCTGCGCACCACGCATGGCCGCATTTCGCTCGAAGGCACGATGAAGCTGGCGCCGAGCTTCGACACATTCGGCTGGTTCGCCGACGACATCGAAACCTATGAGACGATCGGCAAATTGCTGCTTGGCCGCGACCCGCACCAGCATCCGCTCAACCGGCCGCTGTCGATCCGCTGGCTGGACGCCTTCGTCGCCGGCCCGGCCGAGGGAGCCGAATACGCCGGGATGAGAGCGCTGGCGGCCGGCCTTGTCGGCGAGCCGGCGCCGGTGGAATACAGCTTCGCCTCCTTCCCCGACGAGCTCTACTGGTGCTTTCGCCGCCTCCAGGCCGCCGAGGCCTGGCAGCAGCATGGCGCCTGGATCATTTCGGGCGAGCGCGATCTCGGGCCGGGCGTCGAGGAGCGCTTTGGTTTCGGCCGGACAATCGACGAAAAGACCGCGCGGGCCGAGGCGGTGCGCCGCTTGACGTTCCGCTCCGAGCTAGCCGCGCTGCTCGGCCAGGACGGGTTTCTTGTCCTGCCCACCGTTCCAGGCCCCGCACCTCTGGTCAAAAGCGAGCCGCAGCAGCTCCAGGCCTACCGCGAAAGGGCCTTGCATCTTTTGTGCCTTTCGGGTCTTTCAGGCTTCCCGCAAATCACCCTGCCGCTGGGCTCGGTTGACGGTGCCCCTTTCGGCCTCTCGCTGCTCGGCCCTCCCGGCAGCGACATTGCCCTGATACGGCTCGGCCGGCGAATTCTCGATGCGGCACGAAAGGCCTGATGATGGATACACTGACCCGCATGCGCGCCTTCATCGACGTCGTCGAGGCCGAAGGCTTTTCGGCGGCCGCGCGCAAGATCGGTCGCTCCAAGGCGCTGCTGTCGAAATATGTGCGCGAACTCGAGGACGAACTCGGCGCGCTGCTGCTCAACCGCACCACGCGGCAGTTCTCGTTGACCGAGGCCGGCCATACCTATTACAGCCGCGCTTCGGAAATCGTGCGCGAGGTCGACAGCCTGGCCGACGCCGTGCGCGAATCCTCCGGCGACGTGCGCGGCAGGATCAAGCTGTCGGCGGCGCGCACCTTCGCCGATGCGCCGATTGGCCAGTCGCTCATCGACTTCGCCAAACAGCATCCCGACATCGTGCTCGACATCCATCTCGACGACCGTTTTGTCGATCTGGTCGAGGAAGGTTTCGATCTTGCCGTGCGCATCTCGCGCCTGGAGAACTCATCGCTGATCGCCCGCCGCCTGGGGCCGTTTTCGATCAAGCTTTGCGCCTCGCCGGAGCTGATCGCCAAGCACGGCAAGCCGACTCGCCCGCAGGATCTCGCCAACTTGCCCTGCATCGTCGACACCAATGGCCGCTCGCTCGCCAACTGGCGCTTCAGGGGCGATGGCGAGGAGTCAGTCAGTGTCAACGTATCGGGTCCGATCGAGGTCAACAGCCCGATGGCCGCGCGAGCCGCCGCCGTGTCCGGTCTGGGCTTCACCATCCTGCCGGATTTCATCGCCGCGCCCGACCTCGCATCCGGGCTGCTGGTGTCCTTGCTCGACGACCGCATCCAGTCGGGCAGCGGCATTTTCGCCGTCTACCCGCACCGCCGCTATCTGCCGGCCAAGGTCCGTGTCTTCGTCGATTTCCTGGTGCAATGGTTCAGGAACCGCGAGAGCGCTTGAGCCGGTCCTGCCGTGCCGCGGTCCCAATTTCGCCCCGTTTCTGGTAACCTCTCGAAATCTCTCCGAGGCCGATGGAACAGCGACCGAGAATGCATCTGAAACGGCACGCAATCATGCTGGCTTCGGCCCTGGCGACGACTTTTGCCTCCGTCGGAGCGGCTGGCGCGCATCCTCATGTCTTCGCCGAGGCCCGCCTCGACGTGATCCTCTCGCCGGATCACCAAAGTGTGAAAGCGCTGCGTCACCTCTGGCGTTTCGATGATCTGTTTTCGAGTACGGTGATGATGGAGTTCGACAAGAACTCCGACCTGAAGCTTGACGACAAGGAGCTGAAGGATGTCGCCGACACCGTTCATGCCTCGCTGGCCGAATTCAACTATTTCCAGCTCGTCACCGTCGACGGCAAGGACGTGCCTATGACGCCGCCACCGCATCTGATGGCCAATTTCGACAACGACCAGTTGATCATCCTGTTCGAATCCGAACCCAAGGTGCCGATCAAGCTCGCCGGCAAGATCGATTTCGGCGTCTACGATCCAACCTTCTACACAGCGATCGACTTCACCGAGGATAGCAACATCACCGTGGAAGGCCTGCCCTCGAACTGCACCAAGAGCGTCATCCGGCCGGATCCAGACGAGGCGATCAAGGAAAACCAGAAGACCCTGACGGACGCGTTCTTCAACGACCCGACAGGCACCGACATGAGCAAGATCTTCGCCACCAAGCTCGAACTGAATTGCCCGCCAGAAGGATAGATCCGGTGATGAAAACGTCCCTGCGTTTGGCATTCGGCCTCGTGGCCGCTGCCCTGCTGATGACGCACTTTCTCGGGCAGGCCCATGCCCAGAGTTCACTCGGCATCGGTGTCAATGACGGCATGGCGCCCACCACCGGCCCGTTCGCCCACATCCTGATGTGGATCAATCTGCGCCAGCAGGAATTCTACCGCGCACTGGCCACCGCGATGAAGGCGATGCGCGAGGACGGCAGCAAGATGTGGCTGCTGATCGGCCTGTCCTTCGCCTATGGTATTTTCCACGCCGCAGGCCCCGGCCACGGCAAGGCGGTCATCTCGTCCTACATGGTGGCCAATGAAGTGGCGCTCAGGCGCGGTATCCTGCTGTCCTTCGTCTCGGCGCTGCTGCAGGGCCTGACCGCGATCCTGGTGATGCTGCTTGCCTATTTCGTCCTGCGCGGCACCGCCATCTCGATGACCGACGCAGCCTGGTTCATGGAGATCATGAGCTATGTCTTCGTCACTCTGTTCGGCGCCTGGCTGCTGTGGCGCAAGCTTGGGCCCACGGTCCAGCGCTGGTTCGGCAGGGCGCCCGCCTACAGCCTGTCGGCAGCCCACGCCGGTCATTCCCATAGCGGCCATTCGCATGCCGGTCACAGCCACGCGGCGCAGGCGCATTCGCACGCCTTGCATGTGCATCACGACCATTCGCATGATCATCACGCAGCGCACTACGACGACACGCACGATCATTCCCATCACGACCACGCCCATCACGATCACGCCGCTCACGATCACCCAGCCGGCGAGGTCTGCGACACATGCGGCCATTCGCATGCGCCCGATCCGGCGCTGCTGTCGGGCGATCGCTTCGACTGGCGCACGGCCTGGTCGGCAGTAGCCGCCGTCGGCATCCGTCCCTGCTCCGGCGCGCTGATTGTGCTCAGCTTCGCGCTGCTCAACGGCCTGTGGCTCGGCGGCCTGCTCTCGGTGCTGGCGATGTCGATCGGCACCGCCATCACAGTCTCGGCGCTGGCGACGATCGCGGTGACAGCCAAGAACTGGGCGGTCTATTTCGCCGGCGATGGCCGCATGGGCAACCGCATCCACACAGTCGTCGAAATCGGCGGCGCCGCCTTCGTCTTCCTGTTCGGGCTGTTGCTGTTGTCGGCGAGCCTGTCCGGAGCTGTGTGACCTCGGCGGGTCAGGCCTGACCCGCGATATCTCCGCCCAGCTCATCCTCGATATGAGCGCGGATGATTTCATCGAAACTGTTTTCGGCGCTGAAGCCGAGGTCCCTTGCACGGCGCGCCTCGAAGCGCGTCGGCCAGCCCTTGACGATCGCCCAGATCGTTTCGTCGGGCTCCTCACGGATCAGGCTCGCCACCTCGGCGCCTGCAGTGCGCTCCAGCGCCTCGATCTGCTCGCCGACGGTGACGGCAACGCCGGGCATGGTGAGGTTGCGGCGCGGCCCGACAGCGGCACCGTCGAGCCCAGCGGCATGGATCAGGAAGTTCACCGCCGAACGCGGGCTGGCATGGGTATGCAGCACCGAACGCGGCACCGGCAGGATCGCCTCCTGCCCGGCGAGCGGCTCGCGGATGATGCCGGAGAAAAAGCCCGAAGCCGCCTTGTTCGGCTTGCCCGGCCGCACACAGATGGTCGGCAGCCTTATGCCGATGCCGTCGAAGAAGCCGCGCCTGGAATAGTCGGCAAGCAGCGCTTCGCTCATCTGCTTCTGCGTGCCGTAGGAGGTCAGCGGCGTCGGGTGGAAATCGTCCGGGATCACATCCGGGAACGGCGCGCCGAACACCGCGATCGACGAGGTAAAGACGAGGCGCGGCGACAAGCCCGCCAGCCGCACGGCGTCGAACAGCGCCCGTGTGCCGTCGAGATTGACGCGGTAGCCGAGATCGAAATTGGCTTCCGCCTCACCCGACACGATGCCGGCGAGATGGAACATGACGTCGGGGCGTGAGGCGACCAGGCTCTCGGCAGCACCGGCGTCGGCAAGGTCGCCGGTATGCGTGGCGATGCTGACGCCGTCCATCGCCGGCGCCTGCGGCGGCACGATGTCGTGCAGGTCGAGCCCGGTGATCTTGCGGCCGTTGAGCGTGCCGTCCTTGGCCAGCCGGTCGACAAGTTTGCGGCCGACCATGCCGGCGGCGCCAGTAATCAGGATGCGCATTTCAAAGCCTCTTATTTGCCCTTGTTCTGGCTGCGGCCCCGCAACCAGAACACCAGAAAGAATGCCAGCACGAAGGCGATGCCGACGATGCCGGCAAGTACGGTCGAGACATTGCCGACGGCCAGCATCACGGTCGGCAGATAGAACGCCGCGATGCCGAACAGCAGCATGATCCAGGCTGCGGCAATCAGCGCGTTTCGCGTGTCGCGATCCATCATGCCGTCCCGCCACAGCGGGAACTCGTCAACTCGGATGCCAATGCCATGAAATTCCCTGTCAGTGATAATGGCCGTGATGCGGTGGCGCACCATGGTCGTGGTCATGATCGTGCTCGTCATGGCTGTCGGCGCACTGGCCGAATTCCGGTTCGACCGTCGCGTGGCTGATGCCGTGTTCGGCGGCGAGCCGCTTCTTGATGGCGCTGACCGCCTGGTGCGGATCGACGCCATCGTTGAGGCAGGCATGCAGCGTCGCCATGTTGCTGGAGCCGTCCAGCGACCAGACATGCATATGGTGCACCTCGCGCACGCCCTTGACGGTGCCGGCAATGTCCTTGGCGATGATGTCGCGGTCGAGGCTTGCCGGTACGCCTTCGAGAAGGACGTGGGCGGCTTCGCGCATCAATGACCATGCGGTGGACAGGATCAGCACCGAGACCAGCACCGACAGAATCGGGTCGATCGGCGTCCAGCCGGTGGCCAGGATGACCAGCGCCGCCACGATCGCCGCCGCCGAACCGAGCAGGTCGCCCAGCACATGCAGGATGGCGCCGCGCATGTTGAGGCTGTCGTGGTCGCCGCCATGCAGCACGAAGAACGAGGCGAAGTTTACCAGAAGGCCGGCGATCGCCACCACCAGCATCGGCCCGCCCAGCACCGGCGCCGGCGTCATCAGCCGGCCCCAGGCTTCGTAGACGATCCACAGCGCAATCGCGAAGATGGCAATGCCGTTGGTGTAGGCAACCAGCGTCTTGACTCGGCCGAAGCCGTAGGTGAGGCGCACCGTCGCCGGCCGCCCGCCAAGATGGAAGGCGTACCAGGCAAGGCCAAGCGCAATCGAGTCGGCGAGCATGTGGCCGGCGTCGGCCAGCAGCGCCAGCGATCCCGTCAAAAGGCCGCCAAGCCCTTCGGCCACCATGAAGCCGGCGGTCAGGCAGGCTGCGATCAGCACACGCTTCTTGTCGGTCGAGCCATGCACGTGGCCGGCGCCATGCCCAGCATGCAAACCATGATCATGGCTGTGCGCCATCGGAAAAAACTCCTGTTACGCGCCGAACTCGGCGCGGAAATCCTCGAGCCGCCGCTTCTGCCGGCCTTCGCCATCGAAATTGGCAGGATCGAGCCATGCCTCATAGGCTTTGCGCAGCGCCGGCCATTCCTTGTCGATGATCGAGTACCATGCCGTATCGCGGTTTTCACCCTTGACCACAAGATGCTGGCGGAAAATGCCCTCGAACTTGAAGCCGAACCGCTCCGCAGCGCGCTTCGAAGGGTCGTTACGGTTGTTGCATTTCCACTCGTAGCGGCGATAGCCGAGCCCGTCGAAAATGTACTTCATGAACAGGAACTGCGCTTCGGTCGCTGCCGGCTTGCGCGAGATCAGCGGCCCCCAATAGATGTTGCCGATCTCGATGACGCCATAGGTGGGATCGATGCGCATCAGCGTCTGTCGCCCGGCGACCTTGCCGCTGGCCTTGTCGATGACGGCGAAGAACAGCGGATCCTCGCTCGCCTCGACCTTGTCTAGCCATGGCTGGAAATCGGCGCGGGTTTGTGGCGGGTAGTCGGGCAGCCAGGCAAAGCGTCCATCGATGTCGGGCACGGAGGACGCCTCGTACAACCCATCGCCGTGCTTTTCGGCGCTCAGCGGTTCGAGCCGGACATAGCGGCCGTCAATGGGCTTGCGCTCGGGCCGCGGACGCGCTTGCCAATCTTTGAGATTTTCCGACACGCAAAACTCCAATCCGTTTGACTTTTGTGAGCAGACGCTCGCAAAAACGCGACCTAACAGCAAGAACCACACGGACGGGAAAAATGCTCCACACGATTTCGGCCTTCGACCGTCTCGGCGAGGAAAACGCCTTTGCCGTGCTGGCGCGGGCGACCGCACTGGCTCAACAGGGCCGCGACATCGTCAATCTCGGCATCGGCCAGCCCGACTTCAAAACGCCGCAGCACATTGTCGAGGCCGCGATCAAGGCGCTGCGCGACGGCCACCATGGCTACACCCCGGCCAATGGCCTGCTGGCGACGCGCGAAGCGGTGGTGCGGCGCACGCTGACCACCACCGGCGTCGAGGTCTCGCCCGAGAATGTAATGATCCTGCCCGGCGGCAAGCCGACCATGTTCGCGGCCATCTTGATGTTCGGCGAACCCGGCGCCGAGATCCTCTATCCAGACCCAGGCTTTCCGATCTACCGCTCGATGATCGAGTTCACCGGCGCCGCGCCCATTCCGGTGCCGATCCGCGAGGAGAACGGCTTTGCCTTCTCGGCAGAAGAGACGCTGGCGCTGATCACGTCGAAGACCAGACTGCTAATCCTCAACTCACCGGCCAACCCGACCGGCGGCGTCACGCCGCGCGCCGAGATCGAGAAGCTGGTGAAGGGACTGCAAGCGCATCCGCAGGTCGCTATCCTCTCCGACGAAATCTACGACGTCATGACCTATGACGGCGAGACGCATTTTTCGCTGCTCAATTTTCCGGAAATTCGCGACCGGCTGATCGTGCTCAACGGCTGGTCGAAGACATGGGCGATGACCGGCTGGCGCATGGGCTGGTCGATCTGGCCGAATGGCGACAAGGGCGGGCATCTCTACGACAAGGTCCGCAAGCTGGCGGTCAATTGCTGGTCCTGCGTCAACGCGCCGAGCCAGTTCGCCGGCATCGCCGCCATCGACGGCGCGCAGGACGATGTCGACAAGATGATGCGCGCCTTCTACAACCGCAGGAAGATCGTGGTCGAGGGCCTGAACGCGCTGCCCGGCGTCTCCTGCATCACGCCCAAGGGCGCCTTCTATGCCTTCCCCAATGTCTCGAAGACCGGCTGGAAGGCGAAGAAACTTGCCTCGGCGCTGCTCGAAGATGCCGGCGTGGCGCTGATCGGCGGCCCCGATTTCGGCATTTTAGGCGAAGGCTATATCAGGCTCTCCTACGCCAATTCCGAAGAGAACATCTTGCACGCGCTGGAGCGGATCGAGGCGTTTTTGAAGAAGTAGGCCTTCGGCTGTTCACCCACGCCCAACGAACGGCATCTTGGTCGCCATCACCGTCATGAACAGCACGTTGGAGTCGAGCGGCAGGCTGGCCATGTGGACGACTGCGTCGGCGACGCGCTGGACGTCCATCACCGCTTCGGCGGCGATGGTGCCATTGGCCTGCGGCACGCCGACCGTCATGGCATGCGCCATATCGGTCAGCGCGTTGCCTATGTCGATCTGGCCGCAGGCGATATCATAAGGCCGGCCGTCGAGCGCCAGCGTCTTGGTCAGCCCCGATATGGCGTGCTTGGTCGCGGTGTAGGGCACCGAGCCCGGCCGTGGCGCATAGGCCGACACCGAGCCATTGTTGATGATGCGGCCGCCCATCGGCTTTTGCTTGCGCATGGCGCCGAAGGCGGCGCGGGCGCACAGGAAGGATCCGGTGAGATTGACGCCGACAATATCGTTCCAAACCTCGACCGGTATCTCGTCGATCGGCGTCGACTTGTAGCTCATACCGGCATTGTTGAAGAGCAGGTCGACGCGGCCGAAGGCTGCGGCCACCGTCTCGAACAGATCATCGACTTCGCCGGCCTTGCTGATGTCGCAGGCAACCGCCAGCGCCTTGGCGTCCGTTTTCCCGGCTTCGGCAATGGCGGCGTCGAGCACCGCTTTGCGGCGGCCGCAAAACACCGTGTTCCAGCCCGCCTTCAGCAGCGCCGTGGCGACGCTCTTGCCGATGCCGGTGCCGGCGCCGGTGACGATGGCGGTTTTCTCTGGGAAGGCTGTCATGGATTTTGCTCCTGCGCGCCGCGCATCCCGGCACAGATCGGGGTGCATCCGAATGCACCGACCCATCGCAAATGAAGGCGATCATGGCAAGTCGGACACTAATGCATGTCGCTCAAAAGTGGCCCCGGTTCTGAGAGAACGACATGCATCAGGACAAAAACATGAAGCGCCACGCGCTTTATGTGATCGGTCCGACAAAAAGGGCGGTCATTGGCGACCGCCCCCTGATCTGAACCGGGCTTGGGAGGAGGAAAAGCCGATCCGACTGACTAAAATCATGCGCTTCCTCGGTAAACGAGCAGTTAACGCTTTTCCCGCCGCGGCTGCGTTGTCTACCAGCGCGGGTTCGGCGCCGTGCCTGACGGAACCGGCACCTTGGCCGCCGACACCGTCGCCTCGACATGATCGACGAGCGCATCCGGCAGGCCGAGCCGGCCGGCGAGCAGGTCGAGATAGCCGCGTTCGGCGCGCGTATCGGGGTCGATCGTCAGTCGCGACGCCGTGTAGAGCTCGAGCCTCTGCTCATCGGTCTTGGCGCCTGCGACCAGCGTATCGAGGTCGAGCGGGCTATCCAGCTCGGCCATCAGAAACTTTTCCGCTTCCGTGCCGATGCCGGCCAGACTGAGCTTGCCGGCGATCTTTTGGCGTTCCGCGTCATCGACATGGCCATCGGCCTTGGCCGCCGAGATCATCGCCCGCACCAGGGTCAGCGTGAACTCGTCCTCCCCCTGTGGCGCCTGTGAAGGATGAAAGCCGGTGTCGGCGGGCGGCGGCAGCAATTCCGGCTGGCCGGCCGCCGGCGCCTGCTCGGGTGCATTGCCGGCCTTGTAATTCTGGTAGGCCTTGTAGGCGAGACCGCCGATCGCAGCCAGTCCGCCGAGCTTCACGGCCGTGCCGGTGACCTGCCGTCCCGTGCCGGTTCCAAGCAGCACCGCGGCCAGCGCACCGGCGGCCAGCGGATTGTCCTTGGCCATCTGCACAGCCTGCCCGGCCTTGTCGCGAACGGTGCCGGTTGTGCCGGGAACTTGCGAGCCGAGCAGATCGTCGAGAAGCTTCTTGGGGTCGAACATGGTGCCTCCAGAAAAGGGCCCGCACCAACGTGGACGGGCAGGTTTTGGACGTTGCAGACGTAGGTCCCGCACACTGACATTACAATGACGGAGGCGCGCTTTGCTATCGGCGCCGGCAATGCCGCAAATCGGTGATCCGTGTGTCGATACCGGCCTCGGCTTGCGCTAATGTCGCCGCCGCATTGCCGAGGGAGGAACCTTGCTGTGACCGATCAACCTGGCCGGGAACCGGCGCGCGATCCGCAGGATCTGGAACGTTTGTTGATCGACCGGCAGTGGGCCGGAGACATTGACGGCATGGTGGCGTTGTTCCAACCCGATGCCGTCATCGACACCGGAGCAGCCGAATTGACGCGTGGCCACGAGGCGGTCCGCGCTTTGTTCGAAGCCTTTGCCGCGAGCGGGCGAAAATTCCAGCGCGGCGAGCAGCGCCCGGCGGCGATCAACGGCGACCTCGCGTTGACGTCGACCAGGCTTGCCGACGGATCGATAACCTCAGAGATCGCGCGCCGGCAGGCCGACGGCACATGGCTGTGGGTGATCGACCGCTATTCTGTCGTGTGGTGATCCAGTCAGGGCGTCGGCGGCACTTAACTGCCGATATGTCCCCTGCCCTGCGCCTGCGCAAGTTCGACCTGGCGCTGGCGCTCGGCATAGCGGGTGCGATCCTCATCCGAGCGTGCCTCGTAGCAATGCGGGCATGACACGCCGGTGGAAAAATGCGGCGACAGCCGGTCCTCCGGCGTCAGCGGATGCCGGCAGGCGCGGCAGAGTTCGGCCTCGCCTTCGGTCAACCCATGCGACACCGAGACCCGCTCGTCGAAGACGAAACACTCGCCCTGCCACAGGCTGTCTTCGGCCGGCACCTCTTCAAGATATCTGAGGATGCCGCCCTTGAGATGGAACACATCCTCGAAGCCGAGCGACTTCACATAGGCCGTCGCCTTTTCGCAGCGGATGCCGCCGGTGCAGAACATCGCAACCTTGCGGCCGTCGAGTTGGTCGCGGTGTTTTTCCACCCAGGCCGGGAATTCGCGAAAGCTCGACGTGCGTGGATCCACCGCACCCTCGAACGTGCCTATCGACACTTCGTACGCGTTGCGTGTGTCGATGACGATGGTGCCGGGGTCCGAGATCAGCGCGTTCCAGTCGGCCGGCGCGACATAGGTCCCCGCACCCGTCGCCGGGTCGAGGTCTTCGACGCCCATGGTGACGATCTCGCGCTTCAGCCGCACCTTCATGCGATGGAACGGCATTTCGGCGGCAGTGCTGTATTTGACCTCGAGATCGGCAAGACCCTCGATGGCCTCAAGATAAGCGATCAGGTCGGCTATGTCGGTTTCGCTGCCGGCGACCGTGCCGTTAATACCTTCCTGCGCCAGAAGCAATGTGCCCTTGATGCCCCGCCCGCAGCAGAAGGCGGCAAGTGGCGTGCGCAAGACCCGCAGCGCCTCGAAGTCGCCCAGCCTCGCAAATTTGTAGAGTGCGGCAACGCGCACGGGTTCACGGTTGGTCATCGCCAAGCCACTAAACCGTGGTCAAAGCGGATTCAAGGCAGAGCTAAGGACACTTCGTCGGTATTCGCCCGCAGGCTCGTTGGCCGACACGTGACATCGCGGCAGGCCGGGTTTCGTGGACTCGGAATCGGCCTTCTGCTAATCGGTTGAAATCACCTAGGGAGAGACAAGCCAATGCTCAGCAAGACCGAAACGCTCCTGTCGCTGCTCAATGGCCAGCCGGTCATTCCGGTGCTGAAGATCGCCAAAGTCGCGGACGCCGTCCCGCTCGCCCGGGCGCTAGCCGCCGGCGGCCTGCCGGCAATCGAGATCACGTTGAGAACCGCCGATGCGCTGGAAGCGATCCGCCGCGTCGCCGGTGAGGTCGAGGGCGCCATTGTCGGCGCCGGCACAATTCTCGATGCCAAGCAGTTCGACGAGGCAGCGGCCGCTGGCTCGAAATTCATCGTCAGCCCCGGCATCACGCGAGAGTTGCTGGCGGCGGCCAAGGACAGCGACGTTCCCTTGCTGCCCGGCGCCATCACGCCCGGCGAGATCATGGCTGCCCGCGAGGCCGGCCTGCGGTTCCTGAAATTCTTCCCGGCCGAACAATCCGGCGGCATCGCCTCGCTGAAGGCCTTTGCCTCGCCGCTGGCCGACGTGAAATTCTGCCCGACCGGCGGCATCTCGGCCAAGAACGCGGCCGACTATCTCAGCCTGTCCAACGTTATCTGCGTCGGCGGCTCGTGGGTGGCGCCGGACGAGTTGGTCAAGGCCGGCAAGTGGGATGAGATCGAGGCGCTCGCACAGACCGCGAGCAAGCTCGGAAAATAACCTCCGCTACTTTATCTTTGCGCAATTCCCAAGGGAAACGCTCCGCGCTTTTCCGGGAAAATCACAGTGTTCCCGGATTGCACTCGGCACAAAACCCGCCAGCTGCGCCGACCGGGTTTGCTACGCGTTGAGATTTTGGTTCCCGCTCATGGGCTCGAACCACGATTCACGCCTTCAAAGGGCGCTGTCCTACCATTAGACGAAGCGGGAATGCAGCTTGGTGGTTAGCATTCTGTGGCGATGGAAGCCAGTGCTCGAGATCTCGCTAAAAACAAAAGCCGCACAGGTTGCCCAGCGCGGCTTCGAGTCGATAACGCCCCGGTCACGCCCTTACTTCGTCTGGAAGCGGGCGACCGAAAGGAATTTTACGGCATTGCCGGTGAAGCGGTTGGCATCGGCCATCTGGTTGTCCGCCTGGAAGCCTGCGGTGTAGACCTCGCTCGGCGGCGTATGCACGATGTTGTAGGCATAGCGCGGCGCAGTCGTCGGGCTGGAAACGGTGGCGATGTTGTCGCCGCTGCTCAGCGCCCAGCGCGCCGCCTGCGGTTCGGCCGCCACCACCACTGCCTTCGGTCCTGGCTTCAGGTCGCGAGCCGAAGCCCTTGCTTCCTTGCGTGTCGTCTTGACGCCGGCGCCGATCACCGAGGCTGGATCGGTACCGGCGGGACGGGCAGCAATAGCACCGCGCGGCGATGCGGCATCGACACCTGACGGATCGTTGAACGCCGAGCGAGGCTCGAGCGACGCAACCTGATAGTCGTCGGTAGCACCGGCTGTATCGGCGGCGCTGGCCTGTTCGAGAACCGCCTTGACCTCGTCCGGACGCTGCGACGGCAGCACCGAGAACGCGTCGGTTGCGGTCTGCTTGTGGGCAGCCGTATCGGCCAGCGCCAGCAGAACGCCCTTGTCCTGCGGCGCAAGCTCAGCCGGCGGCGAAGAGCGGTCGGGACGCCAGGTCGGCAACGGGACGTTGACCGCGACCTGCGCCGGAGCGGCAGCTTGATCGGCCCCCTGGTCGGCATTGCTCGCATCGGCCGTGCCGAACGGCACATTGGCCGGCGCCTGCGCCGTCGCCACCGTCTGTTCGGTGGTGGCATCGGCCACGCCGAACGGCACGGTCTCAGGTTGTTGCGCGCCGACATCGGCCTTCGGCCGCGGTGCGAAAGCGGGCAGCGGCACTTCCTTGGCGGGCAGCGCGGCGATGATCGTCTCCGGCGTGTCCTGCGGCTCCGAATCGTCAGCGCTGTCGTCGGCAAGCTGCGGAATGTTGGCGCGCTTGGCGTTCTGCGGCGACACGATCGCGATGCCAGGCAGATTGCTGTTGTTGTTGCTCGTGGCAGCCAGCACCGGCTTCACGCTTCTCGGCGGCGGCGCGGCGGTAGCGACATCGGCGCTGTCGTCGGCTTCGTCTTCACCGCCACCGCCAAAGAACGCGGACAGGAAGCCACCGGATTTCTTGGTGCTGCCGCCTGCGCTGGCCATCATGATGGCAGGAGAACCGGCGCCCTTGCGCGCCTTGTAGGAGGCGAGCGCCTGGTCATAACCCGGCAACGGCCTGCCGTCGCTCGGCACATGCAGCGTCTTGCCATTGGGGAACAGGCTGACCAGTTCCTGGCGGCTGATGCCTGGCCAATGCCGCACATTGCCGACGTCCATGTGGACGAAGGGCGAACCCGACGAGGGATAGTAGCCGACGCCGCCGCCCTGCATCTTCAGTCCGATGTTACGCAGCTTTTTCAGCGGCACACCCGGAATGTAGAAGTCCATCGCCTTGCCCAGCATATGCTGGCTTTCCTTGGCGACACCGCGGCTGCGGCTGCGCAGCATCGAATTGGTCGACGGCGAGCGATAGCCGCAGACGACCTGGATATAGTCGGTGGCGCCGGCCTGCCGGTAAGCTTCCCACACCAGATCGAGCAGGCGCGGATCCATCTTGGTCGGTTCGTTGCGACGCCAGTCGCGCAGGATGATGTTGATCTTCCTGAGGCCTGCCGGATCGTAGCGGCCATTGCGCTTGTAGACGATCTCGGCCTTTTCGTGCGTGTGGAGGTGATAGAGCTTGAGCGAGCGCGTTTCAGCGCTGGCGCCGGCAGCAGTTGCGGCGAGGAAAGCGAACGCAACGATCAACGCTGCCAGCCATCTCGGCCAGACGCCCATGTGATCGCGCCGCCCGTTTCTGTGTCGTTCGACTTTGTTCAAATCAAAAGGCCTTGCAGGCTGCCGTTTGTCCCCGGATTTGTCCAAACGGATGCGTGGTTCTCACATCCGAATATCGATCCTAATGGTTAATCATCGCTTATTGAAGCCGAAATGCGGTAACACCGTGGCGATATCCCGTCAAAAATAATACACAGGATTTCTTGGTAAACTGCTGGTTTAGATCAAGATTCAGCCTTTTCGCGCTACACGATCTGTTACCGCTGGCCTTAATGCGTGAACAACGCTGTCCGCATCAGCCATATTCCCGCCCCAACCCTTATGCAGCGCCGGATGTGGCATGGCAAGCTGGTCCCGGCCTTGCGTTGGCAAGCTGTGGAATTCGGCGTTCAGGAGGCAAGGCGGTCGAGGCGGCCGGTTTCCGGGTCGATGCCGTATTCCTTGAGCTTGCGGTAGAGCGTCGAGCGGCCGATGCCGAGACGCCGTGCGACCTCGCTCATCTGGCCGTTGTAATGGTCGATGGCGAGCTTGATCATTTCGAGTTCGACATCGGCCAGCGCACGCACATTGCCACGCTCGTCCAGCGCCCTCAATGTGCCGAAACGCTGAAGCAACCTGGCCGGAGCGGCGAGCTCGGCAGCTGCAGTACCGGCGTCATCAGTCTGCGCGCCATCGCCTTGCGATCCGGTGCTCAAGGCCATGCCGGGGTCCGACAAGGACGCATCGGCGTCGAGATTGACGGTGCCGTCGACCTGCGCCCGGATCTGCGGAAATTCGTCAGTCGTGAGCACATCGCCTTCGGCAAGCACCGAGGCCCTGAACACGGCGTTTTCCAGCTGCCTGATGTTTCCCGGCCAATCATAGGCCTGCAGCATGGCCAGTGCGGCATCCGAGATGCCGTGCAGGCGATTGCCCGCCGGCGCCACCTTGTCCATGAAATGCTTGACCAGATAGGGGATGTCGTCGCGGCGGTCGCGCAGCGGCGGCACGACGATCGGGTAAACGTTGAGCCGGTAGAACAGGTCCTCGCGAAACTTGCCGTCCTTGACCTGCTGCAGAAGGTTGCGGTGCGTGGCCGAGATCAGCCTGATGTCGACCCTGACGGTGGAACGGCCGCCGACCGGATCGACCTCGCCATCCTGCACGGCGCGCAACAGCTTGACCTGCACGTCGAGCGGCAGGTCGCCGATCTCATCCAGGAACAGGGTGCCCGAATGCGCCTCGACGAACTTGCCGGTGTGCTTTTCGGTGGCGCCGGTGAACGAACCTTTTTCGTGACCGAACAGGATCGATTCGACCAGATTGTCGGGGATGGCGCCGCAATTGACGGTGACGAACGGCTTTGTGCGGCGTTCGCCGCTGCCCTGGATGGCGCGCGCCACCAATTCCTTGCCGACGCCCGATTCGCCCTCGATCAGGATCGGGATGTTGGAGGCCGCAGCCTTCTGGCCGAGGCGGATCACCCGGTCCATCGCCGGGCTGTGCGTGATCATGTCCTTGAAGGTCAGGTGGCCGCCGCGACGCCGCGACGTGCGCTTGACCTCGTCCTCGACCGCCTCGACCTTGAGCGCGTTGCCGATCGCGGTCTGCAGCCGGTCGGGAGACGCCGGCTTGACGACAAAATCGAAGGCGCCGTGGCGCATCGCCGAAACCACCGTTTCGATGCCGCCCTGCGCAGTCTGCACGATGACGGGAACAGTGATGCCGCGCTCGCGCATCGCCTTCAGCACGCCGATGCCGTCGAGGCCCGGCATGACAAGGTCGAGGATGACTGCCGAAATATCCCTCGCATTGGGTCCGTCAAGCGCGCTCAGACCGGCCTCGCCGCCATCGGCAACGATGGCGCTGTGGCCGAATTTCGTCACCGCCGCCTCGAGCAGCCGGCGCTGCACGGGATCGTCATCGACTATAAGAATGGAACCTGTCATGACTGATTTGAGTTGCCCGCCTGGGAAATTCCCATGGATCATCTTGGCACAGGGTTCTAAACAAGGTTTCAAAAAACCCGGTGAACGAATTCCTTAGGATTTGACCGGCTTGTCCTTTCCCCTTGATTCCAGAAGGTAATTGTTGATGAGCAGGATTCTCGGTCGGCAGCTTGCGGCGGTAGCGTCCGGTCAGGGCGCGGCGGAACTCGGCGACCTGCCGGAATGGAATCTCGCCGACCTCTATTCCGGCATGGAAGCACCCGAACTGAAGCGCGACCTTGCCAAGGCGGCGGCCGATGCCGTCGCCTTCGAGAACCGCTGGAAGGGCACGCTGGCTGCGGAGGCCGAGCGCGGCAGCGCCGGCAGGCTTGGCGAGGCGCTGACAGCCTATGAGGCGCTGGAGGAACTGATCGGCCGCATCGTCTCCTATGCCGGCCTGATCTATGCCGGCAACACCGCCGATCCGCAGCGCGCAAAGCTCTATGGCGACATCCAGGAAAAGATGACCGACGCCAGCGCGCATCTTCTGTTCTTCGCGCTGGAACTGAACCTGATCGATGACAAGGCGCTCGAATCCGCCCTCGCCGCCGACGCCGGCTTTGCCCATTACCGGCCCTGGGTGCTCGACCTCAGAATGGACAAGCCCTACCAGCTCGAGGATCGGGTCGAGCAGCTGTTCCATGAGAAGTCGATCACCGGGCGCGGTGCCTGGAACCGGCTGTTCGACGAGACGATGACCGATCTGCGTTTCGACATAGACGGCGAGGAACTGGCGCTGGAGCCGGCGCTGAACCGCCTGCAGGACGCCGATGGGGAGGTCCGCCGCCGCGCCTCCGAAGCGCTGGCCACAACCTTCCGCAAGAGCCTGCGCACCTTCACGCTGATCACCAACACGCTGGCCAAGGACAAGGAGATTTCCGACCGCTGGCGCGGCTTCGAGGACATCGCCGACTCACGCCATCTCGCCAACCGTGTCGAGCGCAGCGTGGTCGACGCGCTGGCATCGGCCGTGCGCGAGGCCTATCCGCGCCTGTCTCATCGCTACTACGCGATGAAGGCGCGCTGGCTCGGCATGGAGGTGATGAACCACTGGGACCGCAACGCCCCCTTGCCCGAAACGCCGCAAGCGGTGATTCCTTGGGATGATGCCAGGAACACTGTGCTGTCGGCCTATCAGCGCTTTTCACCCGACATGGCGGAGATCGCCCGCACCTTCTTCGACCGCAACTGGATCGACGCGCCGGTCAGGCCCGGCAAGTCGCCCGGCGCCTTCGCCCATCCGACCGTGCCTTCGGCGCACCCTTACGTGCTGCTAAACTACATGGGAAAGCCGCGCGATGTGATGACGCTGGCGCATGAACTCGGCCACGGCGTGCATCAGGTGCTGGCCGGCGGCCAGGGCGCCCTGATGGCTTCGACGCCGCTGACTTTGGCCGAGACGGCCTCGGTGTTCGGCGAGATGCTGACCTTCCGTTCGCTGCTCGACCAGACCACCGACAAGCGCGAGCGCAAGGCGATGCTCGCCCAGAAGGTCGAGGACATGATCAACACGGTCGTGCGCCAGATCGCCTTCTACGAGTTCGAGCGCAAGGTGCATGCAGAGCGCAAGAACGGCGAACTGACCTCCGACAAGCTCGGCCAGTTCTGGCTCGAGGTGCAGGCAGAAAGCTTGGGGCCGGCGATCAAGCTGCGCGAGGGCTATGAGGTCTTCTGGACCTACATCCCGCACTTCGTCCACTCCCCCTTCTACGTCTACGCCTATGCCTTTGGCGACTGCCTGGTGAACTCGCTGTACGCGGTCTACCAGAACGCCGAGCATGGCTTCCAGGACAAGTATTTCGAGATGTTGCGCGCCGGCGGCACCAAGCATCACTCGGAGCTTCTCGCCCCCTTCGGCCTCGACGCCACCGACCCCGCCTTCTGGCAGATCGGGCTTGGCGTGATCGGCGGCCTGATCGACGAGTTGGAAGCGCTCGACAGTTAATGCGCGCACCCATTGGACCGATGGCGCAGAGTGACAGGTTCAGGAGCGGTCTCGACTTTGCGGAATCGCAGAACAGTTTAGCCGGAATGCATGTGACGGCAGCGTTGTTCTTGTTCTAAATATCTGTTCTTGAATAACTCTCCGGCGAAATTTTCCGTTAGCTTTCCCGAAGCCGTATGATAGCTTTCCGACCGAAGCTCAGCCGGGCGCGCGGCTTAAGGCCGGACAGCATCCCGGCCCACGGCAGCGGTCTGACGAATGCGACAGCGACGGTTGGCAATGGGCGGGAAAGCCGAACGCCGACAGTCGACGACAGACCGGCTGTTCCCTGAGCCGCCGAACCACATTGGATGATCCGATCTGCCAAGGTCATGACTTGGGACGGCGGCGGACGGATCCGACTGGAGAGAGACGATGACCTTCTTTTACATTGTCCTGGCGTTCCTTGTAGGTGTGTTGGTTGGCTGGTTTATCTGGGGCCGGCTGCGCGGCGAACTTGACAGCCTGCGCGGCGATCTCGACCGCACCCGCAGCGAGCGTGACAGACTGCGTGCCGACGCCGATCGTCTGACTGGCGAACTCGACGCCTGCGGCAAGACCCGCGCCGATCTCGAACGCCGGCTGCGTGAAACATCGACTCCATCCGCCAAGCCTTCCAGTTCGGCGCCGGCCGCGCTGGTGTCGACAGCGGCAACGGCCAAGTCCGCCTCGGCCGCGAAACCTGCCCCCGCCAAACCCGCCGCGGCCAAACCAGCTGCGGCCAAATCCGCGGCCGCAAAACCAGCGGCCAGCAAACCTGCCGCCGCCAAGGCCGCGCCCAAAGCCGCGGCTTCAAAGCCCGCCGCCGTCCCGAAGAAGGCCGCCCCGGCAGCTGGGAAGGCCGACAATTTGCGTCGCCTGATCGGTATCGGCCCGGTCAACGACAAACTGCTCAAGGGCCTTGGCGTCACGACCTACGCGCAGATCGCCGGCTGGACCGCGGCCGACGTCAAGCGCATCGAGGACACGCTGAATTTCGACGGCCGCATCGCTCGCGAAAAGTGGGTCGAGCAGGCCAAGCTGCTTGCCGCCGGCGACGAAAAGGAGTTCGCACGCCAATTCCCGAGCGCCGGGACCGCCAACAACAGCTGATCTGTCATCGGCAACATAACCAGAAGGCGGCGCTCTCGGGCGCCGTCTTTGTTTTTGCATTCGCCACTGTCTTTGCGCCCTGCGACGCCGCTCCCTCGATTGCACGCCGCCCGGCCCCCATATAGAGCGGTTCTGGCGTTGTCGACCGCAGTACCCGAGCCCCATGCCCCTGCCCTCTGCCATTTTCCGCAACGATGAAAGCGGCCGTCAGTTGGTATTCGACCACCCGGCCGACATCATCATTGCCTATGATGCCAAGGATTTTCTGCCGGCGCTGGCGGCCGCGCAGGCGGCGAGCGATGCCGGCAAATGGCTGGCCGGCTATTTCTCCTACGAAGCGGGCTATCTGCTCGAACCGAAACTCGTGCCGCTGCTGCCTGAAGGCCGGCGCGCGCCATTGGTTTGTCTGGGTGTCTTCGATGCTCCGGCCGAAGAGGCCGTGCCGCGCAACGATGCGCCGGCCACCAATGGCCCCATCTTCGACGCCAGGGCCAGTTGGTCCGCTCAGGACTACGCCAGACGCTTCGCGCGCCTTCACGACCACATCCGCAAGGGCGATTGCTACCAAGGCAACCTGACCTTTCCGGTCCGTGCCCAATGGTCGGGCGATCCGCTTGCTGCCTTCGACGCACTGACAGGACGCCAGCCGGTCAAGTATGGCGCGCTGATTTCGCTCGGCGATCCCATCGTCTTGTCGCGTTCGCCCGAGCTGTTCTTCGAGATCAATGCCGAAGGCATGATCGAAACCCATCCGATGAAGGGCACCGCACCGCGCGGCGCGACCAAGGCCGAGGACGCGCGGTTGAAGTCCTTCTTGCGCAGCGACGAAAAGAACCAGGCCGAGAACCGGATGATCGTCGATCTCCTGCGCAATGACATCTCACTGATCAGCGAGGTCGGCACGCTGGAAGTGCCGGAACTGTTCCGCATCGAGAGCTACCCGACCGTCCACCAGATGGTGAGCCGTGTGCGGGCGAAGCTTCTGCCTGATCTCGGCATCCGCCAAATCTTTGGCGCGCTGTTTCCCTGCGGCTCGATCACCGGCGCGCCGAAAATCCGCGCGATGGAAATCCTGCACGAGCTGGAAGACACACCGCGCGACGTCTATTGCGGCGCCATCGGCTGGATCGCGCCTGGCGGCATGATGCGCTTTTCGGTGGCGATCCGCACCATATCGCTCTTTTCCAGTGGCGAGGCCGTTTACAATGTCGGCGGCGGCGTCGTCTTCGATTCGACGGCGCAAGAGGAGTATCAGGAGTGTCTGCTGAAGGCGCGCTTCGCGACGGGGACACCGCCGATTTCGAGCTGATCGAGACCATGCGCTGGGAGCCCGGCCAGGGCTTTCTGCGCTTCGAACGCCATCTCGCGCGCCTTTACGGCTCGGCGGAAGAACTCGGCTTTGCCTGCGATCCGCAGCGGATCGGCGAGGTGCTGGCGAATACTATCGGGGCGCAGCAGACGGCGCTGCGCACCCGGCTCGTCCTGCAGCGCAATGGCGAAGTGACCGCCTCGGTCCAGCCCTATGAGCCGTTCGCCGCCGACAAGGTCTGGCGGCTGCGACTGGCGCGGGTCCGGCTCTCTTCCTCGGACGCGCTGCTGCGCCACAAGACCAGCCGGCGACAGATCTACACCCACGCCCGCTCCGAATATCTGATCACCCAGGCCGACGAAGTGTTGCTCGCAAATGAGCGCAGCGAAATCTGCGAAGGCACCATCACTAACGTCTTCGCCGATTTCGGTGATGGCATGCTGATGACACCCAGGCTCGACTGCGGCCTGCTGCCTGGCGTATTGCGCGCCGAGCTGCTGGACGAAGGCCGCGCCCAAGAGGCGATCTACAGCTATGACGAGTTGAAATCCGCCAAAACACTGTTCGTCGGCAATTCTCTGCGCGGCTTGATCCCGGCAACATTGGCCTGATACGAAGCGGCTGCGAGAATAACCGCCGGCATTGGACACTTTCTAGCGAAGCATGAATTCTCGTCAGCCCACGCACACGCCCTATGATGGCTCCTCAAAGCTCTTCACCATCGGGCTGAAGCCGCTCGAACTCGACAAGTGGATCGAGGTCGACCGGTATCTCTTCGACCATCTCGCCGAAAAGCGCCGGCTGTATGCCGAAATCCCCGACAAGGTGTTTGTCGAGGAAGACGGCACGCGCGACGCCCAGCGCGAAGTGCGCGGCCTCATCGAAGCACATCTGCTGTCGACATTTCCCGGGATGTACCGGCGCACCAATGCCGGGGTTGAGGTCATTGGCGCCAAAGCCGACTCTGACGCCACCTTCCCCGATGCCCCGCTGGTCGCAGCGTCGCTGCTCGTCCAGGAAGACCTGATCCTGATGCGCCGTGACGACACCGGCTGGCGACTCGCCGCCGGCTCGCTGTGCTTCCCGTCATCCTGGTCGCTGGTCGAAAAATTCGGCCGGCCGCTGCAGCAGATCCACGCACCGGTGCCGGGCTTCGGTCCGGGCACCAGGCCGGCCGAGCTCATCAACCGCATGTTCGACGGCCTGCAGGGTCAGGCTGTCGAACGCTTCAACTGGTCGATCCAGGCCGACGACGCGCTCTATCATCCGCTCTCCAATGTCGAGCGCATCGACCGCGCCACCAGGCGCCCCTCGCGATTTCCCGACGGCGACGTCAACATCCACGCCTTCATCCGCGTCGAGCGCCAGACGCTGCGCAAACTGCCTCTGTCGCGCGACATCCTGTTCACCATCCGCATCCACCTCGACCCGCTGAAAGTGCTGGCGCGGCATCCCGACCGGGCAACGCTTGCCGCCTCTTTCGCGGCGCAATTGCAGGCGCTGGATGAGGCTCAACTCGACTATAAGGGGATGACGTCAGACCGTGACAGGCTGGTGCAACGCCTGCAAGCCATGACGCTGGAGTGACGATGATCCGAAAAATCCTGGAGCAAGCCGTATTGCTCGGTGCATTGCTGGCGTTGCCGGCAACGGCGCTCGCCGACCCCGTCACCTATGCCGGCAAGCTCGGCAACATCGACATCGTCGTCGAGTTTACCGGCGATCCGGCGACGGCTGGAGAGGCACTGGCGGCGCGCTATTTCTACCGCTCCAAGGGCATCGATATTCCTCTGCAGGCGAAGTCGAGCAAGGGCGCCACCTTTCAATTGGCCGAGGAAGAAGCCTGCGATGCCAAGAAGTGCGGCGACGGCCAGGCTCCACCCATCGGCGCCGTCTGGCGGTTGAGTTCCGCCGACAAGGGCAAGACGCTGGAAGGCACCTGGACGGCCAAAAAGACCCTGCCGCTGAAGCTGACAAGGATCGCCAGCCGTGCCCAGACAGAGACGCCGGCGACGACGCCACGCGATCTCTATGATTTCACCGACATGACATTCTCGGGCGACGATGCGCCGATCACCATGGCGGCATCGCCCTACGACTATCTCAAGCTGGATTTCGCGCCCGAGGCAGACGCCAAGGAAGGTTGGCCGGATGCAGCCTACAGCTATGTCACCGATCCACGCACCAAATTCGCCAGGCCGCGCATCGTCGATCTCGCCGGCGGCGCGCCGATCGAAGCCGCCAATGCCTTGCTGCAGAACCGCCATTGGCATGACAGCCTCAGCGCCTTGACCTGCGCGGCGCTGCAATACGCCGGCTTCCACGATGGACCACCGATGGAGGGCATGGATGACGATTCGCTTGGCGGCTACGAAGACACGACGTCCAAAGTGACGTCATTGACGCCGAAGCTGATGAGCTGGTCGGAATCCGGCAGCCTCTATTGCGGCGGTGCGCATCCGAACAACTATTCCGACGCCTATGTCATGGACGTGCGCCGTGGCGCCTTGCTTACCCTTCAGGACATGTTTTCCGATACGGGCGACGGCAAGCCAGGCCCCTCGCTGGCCGCCTTCGTCAGGGAAAACCGCAAGAAGCCAAGCGACCAGACCGCGGTGGATTACGAGGCCGAATGCGGCATCGACGATTTGATCGGCGACTATCTAGACGCCAGCCTGAAGCGCGATGGCGACAGNGGTTCTGGTCTTCGGGCTGCAAGGTTTGCCCAACGTCATCCAGGCTTGCGGCGACGATCTCGTTGAAATGCCGGTCTCCGAAGCACAAGCGCTGTTCACACCGGAATTCGCGAAACTGCTCGAACCGTAGGCGCGCATCTGCGCCGTCGGGAACTAACCTTATCCCTGCTTTTCGCTTTATTGTGACAATGATCTATGGTTTGTCGCGCGGCGGTCGAACGGCCGTTTTGGCGCGTTGCTTGAAGGAGTGCTCGATAAAATGGCGAATGAAAACTGGCCCGTTTACGGTGAAATCACCGGCCCTGTCGTGATGATCGGCTTTGGTTCGATCGGACGGGGAACGCTGCCTCTGATCGAGCGCCATTTCAAATTCGACAAGTCGCGCATGACGGTCATCGACCCGCTCGACACCGACCGCAAGCTGCTCGACGAGCGCGGCATCGCCTTCGTGCAGGAGCACGTGACCGAGAAAAACTACAAGAAACTGCTGACGCCGCTTTTGACCAATGGTGGCGGCCAGGGCTTTTGCATCAATCTGTCGGTCGATACCGGCTCGGTCGACCTGATGCGGCTCTGCCGCAAGCTCGGCGTGCTCTACATCGACACCGTCGTCGAGCCGTGGCTCGGCTTCTATTTCGACGCCAAGGCCGACAATGCCAGCCGCACCAACTACGCGCTGCGCGAAGCCTTGATCAAGGAGAAGCACGACAAGCCCGGCGGCGCTACCGCGGTTTCGACCTGTGGCGCCAATCCGGGCATGGTCTCGTGGTTCGTCAAGCAGGCGCTGCTGAACCTTGCCGGCGACCTCGGCCTCGAGTTTTCCGAACCCGCGCAGGACGACCGTGACGGCTGGGCGAAGCTGATGAAGAAGGCCGGCGTCAAGGGCATCCACATCGCCGAGCGCGACACCCAGCGCACCAAGAAGCCGAAGCCGATGAACGTGTTCTGGAACACCTGGTCGGTCGAAGGTTTCATCTCGGAAGGGCTGCAGCCGGCCGAGCTCGGCTGGGGCACGCATGAGAGATGGATGCCGAAGAACGGCAAGGAGCACAAGCATGGCTCCAAGGCTGCGATCTATCTCGAACAGCCCGGCGCCAACACCCGCGTGCGCTCCTGGTGCCCGACGCCGGGCGCGCAATACGGTTTCCTGGTGACGCATAATGAGGCGATCTCGATCGCCGACTTCTTCACCGTGCGCGGTAAGAAGGGCAAGGTCCAATACCGCCCGACCTGCCACTATGCCTATCACCCCTGCAACGACGCCGTGTTGTCACTCCACGAAATGTTCGGCGCTGCCGGCAAGCCGCAGCCGGTCCACCATGTGCTCGACGAAAACGAGCTGGTCGACGGCGTCGACGAGCTTGGCGTGCTGCTCTACGGCCATGCCAAGAACGCCTACTGGTACGGTTCGCAGCTGTCGCTGGCCGAAGCCCGCAAGCTGGCGCCCTACCAGAACGCTACCGGCATGCAGGTCACCTCGGCCGTGCTCGCCGGCATGGTCTGGGCGCTGGAAAACCCGGAAGCCGGCATCGTCGAGGCCGACGAGATGGACTACAAGCGCTGCCTGGAAGTGCAGTCCCAGTATCTCGGACCGGTCAAGGGCTACTACACCGACTGGACGCCGCTCGATAACCGTCCGGGCCTGTTTCCCGAAGACCTCGACAAAAGCGACCCGTGGCAATTCCGCAACATCCTCGTTCGATAGCGGTTCCATACCCCTGCCTCACTGCCTTGCAATCGCCCGGAAATCGGGCGATTGAAGGGATGCGGACGAGAGCAGTGTGCATCCATTTGGACGCACGAGGGACGGCTCTGGAAACTTGAGGCCACGCACATCGTGTTCCCCAAAACGTCGTTTGACGATTGGGCCGATGCGTCAGGAGAGGATTTGATATGACGATTGCGCGCAAAATTCTTTCTGCGGGCGCGGCGGGCGTTCTTGCGACGATGCTTGCCGCCTGCACCACCGGCGGCTCCGACGGGCCACCGATCTCATCGCAGGCGCGAGGCGTCGAAGGCTCATGGCTGAACGCCGAAGGCAAGGCGGTCTCGACATTGAACGGCGGCGTCTTCACCACCGTTTCGGCGGAGACCGGTGAGAAATTCGCTGACGGCAGCTACACCAAGACCGGCGCCACCTCGGTCGAGATCAACGGAACCTCGCTTATCCGGCAGCAGCCAATCGCTTTCAACTGCCTGCTGGTGTCCATAAACCAGCTGAATTGCACCAGCTCCGCCGGGCAGAACTTCGTGCTGACCAGGCGCGGCTGAACCTTTCCCATGCGGCTTTGCGGATGGCGGCGCCGCGATGCCGCCGCCTCTTTTATGCCGGCAAACCGATGCCGGTTATCCGCCCTGATTCTTCTTGCATCGCCACAACCGCGATGTGAACATACCCGAAATGCTGGCTGTTATCCTGCAGTCGGGCAAGAGCGTTAAACGCCTTTGATCATATCCGGGAGACGAAGATGAAGAAGCTCGCCGCCATTGCCGCCCTCTCTGCCTCGACACTCGGCCTGTCGGCCGCACCATCCTTTGCCGACTACACGTTGAACATCCTGCATTTCAACGATTGGCACAGCCGCATCGAAGGCAACAACAAATACGAGTCGACCTGCTCGGCCGAGGAAGAGACCAAGGGTGAGTGCATCGGCGGCGCCGGCCGGCTGGTCACCGCGATCGCACAGGAGCGCAAGAAGCTCGAAGGCCAGAACGTGCTGCTGCTCAATGCCGGCGACAGCTTTCAGGGATCGCTGTTCTACATCACCTACAAGGGCACGGCGGAGGAGGAATTCCTCAATCAGATCAAGCCCGACGCGGTGACGCTCGGCAACCACGAATTCGACGATGGCGAGAGCGCGCTGGTGCCTTATCTCGACAAGGCGAAGTTCCCGATCGTCAGCGCCAATGTCGTGCCCAACGACAAGTCCGGCGCCGCAGGCAAGATCAAGCCGTCGATTGTGCTTGAGGTCGGCGGCCAGAAGATCGGCATTGTCGGCGCCGTGACCAACGACACGCCGGAACTCGCCTCTCCCGGCCCCAACATTACCATCGAGGACGACGTCAAGTCGATCACCGCCGAGGTCGAGAAGCTGAAGGCGCAAGGCGTCAACAAGATCATTGCCGTCACCCATATCGGCTACAGGCGCGAGCGCGATGTCATCGCCAAGATCCCGGGCATCGATGTGGTGGTCGGCGGCCACAGCCATTCGCTTCTGTCCAACACCGACCCGAAGGCTGAAGGCCCCTACCCGACGATGGTCGACAACCCCGACGGCTCCAAGGTGCCTGTGGTGCAGGCCGCGTCCTATTCGAAATATCTCGGCGAATTCAAGGTCGTGTTCGACGACAATGGCAACGTCAAGGAAGCCAGCGGCGACCCGATCTTCCTCGACAAGTCGATCACTCCCGATCCGGCCGTTCTTGCCCGCATCAAGGAGCTTGGCGCGCCGATCGAGGCGCTGAAGAACAAGGAAGTGGCCGAGACCACCGAGGCCATCGACGGCAGCCGCGAAAGCTGCCGCACCAAGGAATGCGCGATGGGCAACCTCGTCTCCGACGCCATCCTCGACCGCGTCAAGGGACAGGGCGTCGAGATCGTCGTCTCGAATGGCGGCGGCCTGCGTGCTTCGATCGACAAGGGCACCGTCACCATGGGCGAGGTGCTGACCGTGCTGCCGTTCCAGAACACGCTGGCGACCTTCCAGATTTCCGGCAAGGATCTGGTTGCCGGGCTGGAAAACGGCGTCAGCCAGGTCGAGGACGGCGGCGGCCGCTTCCCGCAGGTGGCAGGTCTCAAATACTCCTTCGACAAGTCGGTCGCGCCCAATGCCGGCCGAGTCAAGTCGGTCGAGGTGATGCAGAACGGTACCTGGGCGCCGATCAAACCGGACAAGGACTATCTGGTCGCCACCAACAATTACGTCCGCCAGGGCGGCGACGGCTACAAGGTCTTCGCCGAGAAGGCCAAGAACGCCTATGATTACGGCCCGGGCCTCGAACAGGTGGTCGCCGACTATCTCGCCGCGCACCGGCCCTACACGCCCAAGCTCGACGGCCGCATCACCGAGGTTGCCGCAACCGTAGCGGCTGCCCCGGCCGCCGAGCCGGCAAAACCAGCCGAACCGGCACCTGCTCCAGCGGAACCGGCAAAACCGGCCGAGGCTGCACCGGCGGAGCCGGCGATGCCCGCATTGCCGGCAGGCTCCGGCGACATCACCACCACGCCGCCGACTGTCCCGGCGGAAACCGCCCCGGCAACGCCGGCACCGGCAAAACCGGCCGAAGCCGAACCTGCTCCGGCAAAGCCGGCTGACGCCGCCCCGGCCGAAGCCAGCCATGTCATCGTCGCCGGCGATACCTTTTGGGAACTCGCCAAGCAGGCCTATGGCGACGGCGCCGAGTGGAAGGTGATCTCCGAGGCCAACAAAGGCTACGAGCCACGCCGGCTTCCTGTCGGCGCGACCCTGACCATTCCGGCGAAGTAACCTCGCTTCGCGCTTGCGACCAGCAAAATCCGTCCGGCAAAACGGGCGGGTTTTTGGCTTTCAGGGTAAGGTGCGGCCAGAGGCGGCATTGAAAACTCGCGCCACATTGCTAGGTTCGCCCGACATCGTCGGTTTCGCGGTGTCGGGAGACCTTCATGACGCTTTCCACGCCTGTCGACCCCAAAGCCGCGAAAGCGCTCGACCCGCTGCCGGCCGGACATCCGCCGGTAAAGGCAGGCAAGATCGGCGTCATGTTGGTCAATCTCGGCACGCCGGACGGTACCGACTTCAAGCCGATGTGGCGCTATCTCCGCGAATTCCTGTCCGATCCGCGGGTCATCGAGCTCAACAAGGCGATCTGGTATCCGATCCTCTACGGCTTGGTGCTGACCACGAGACCGAACAAGTCCGGCGCCAATTACGCCAGGATATGGAACCGCGAGAGGAACGAGTCGCCGCTGCGCACCTACACCCGGGCGCAGGGCGAAAAGCTGGCCGCAGCGCTCATCGACCTACCCGATGTCGTGGTCGACTGGGCGATGCGCTACGGCAACCCCTCGACCGCGAGCGTCGCTCAAAGGCTGGTCGAGCAAGGCTGCGACCGCATCCTGTCGTTCCCACTCTACCCGCAATACTCCGCGACCACCACCGCGACCGCCAACGACCAGCTGTTTCGCGCCTTGATGAAGATGCGCCGCGCGCCTGCCGTGCGCAGTGTTCCGCCCTACTATGACGAGCCGGTCTACATCGAGGCGCTCGCCCATTCGATCGAACGGCATCTGGCAACGCTAGACTTCGAGCCCGAGGTGGTCATCACCTCCTATCACGGCATCCCGAAGCCCTATTTCGAGAAGGGCGATCCCTATCACTGCCACTGCCAGAAGACGACACGGCTGTTGCGTGAACGACTGGGGTGGGATGAAAAGAAGCTGATCATCACCTTCCAGTCGCGCTTCGGCGCCCAGGAATGGCTGCAGCCCTACACCGACAAGACGGTCGAGAAACTGGCGAAGGACGGCGTGAAATCGATCGCCATCGTCAACCCAGGCTTTTCCGTCGACTGCATCGAGACGCTGGACGAAATCGGCCGCGAGGCGGCCGAGACCTTCCATCACGCCGGCGGCGAGAAATTCGCCCACATCCCGTGCCTCAACGACAGTGCAGAAGGCATGGCGGTGATCGAGGCGATGGTGCGGCGCGAGCTGTCGGGCTGGGTCTGAGGCCGCCACGTTGCGGCGATCGATCGCCGCAGTTGCGCTATTCCATGCACTAATAATCAACGATCACCTGATTGTAACATTATTGAAACACACCTAAGTGTTTGGTGAAGTCGGTTGCATGGAATCAACGCCATGGCCGGCATCTGAGGGAGATTCAAATGGACTTCAGTGGTTTCGGTATTGCGATTGGTGCGCTTGCCTTTCTGGTATTGGTGCTTCTTATCAAAGGCATCCGGACAATCCCGCAAGGCTATAATTATACGGTGGAGCGCTTTGGTCGTTACACCAAAACACTAAGCCCCGGCCTCAACCTCATCGTGCCGTTCGTCGACCGAATCGGCGCCAAGATGAACATGATGGAGCAGGTGCTCGACGTTCCGAGCCAGGAAATCATCACGCGCGACAACGCCATTGTCGGCGTCGACGGCATCGCCTTCTACCAGATCCTCAATGCGGCGCAGGCCGCCTACCAGGTCGCCGGCCTGGAGAACGCCATTCTCAATTTGACGATGACCAACATCCGTACCGTCATGGGCTCGATGGACCTCGACGAATTGCTGTCGAACCGCGACGCCATCAACGAGCGCCTGCTGCGCGTCGTCGACGAAGCGGCGCATCCGTGGGGCATCAAGATCACCCGCGTCGAGATCAAGGACATCAATCCGCCGGCCAACCTCATCGAATCGATGGGTCGTCAGATGACGGCTGAACGTAACAAGCGTGCGCAGATCCTCGCCGCCGAAGGCCTCAAGCAGTCGCAGATCCTTGAGGCCGAAGGCCGCAAGGAAGCCGCCTTCCGCGACGCCGAGGCACGCGAACGCTCGGCCGAGGCCGAAGCGCGAGCCACCCAGGTTGTATCGGAAGCCATCTCCAAGGGCGACGTGCAGGCACTCAACTACTTCGTGGCGCTCAAATACACCGAAGCGATGGGCAAGATCGGTACCGCCAACAACAGCAAGGTCGTGCTGATGCCGATGGAAGCCTCGGCGCTGATCGGCACGCTCGGCGGCATAAGCGAGATCGCCAGGGAGGTGTTCCGCAGCGAAGGCACCGCCGGCGCCGCCAGGCAGGCCGCCCGCCCTCCGGTGGTTCGCCCAGGCGAGAATTGAGGCTAGCTGAGAACTGAGATCATAGGAGCGCACTCCCATGTTCGACCGCATCATTTCCGAACTTGGTCCGTGGAACTGGATGGTTCTGGGCTTCGTCCTCCTGGTGATGGAGGTCATCGCGCCAGGAATATTCATGCTGTGGATCGGCATCGCCGCATTGGTGATCGGTGTGATTTCCCTGCTCGTCTGGGACGCAAGCTTCTGGGCCTGGGAAGTCCAGGTCCTCGCCTTCCTGGCCCTGTCGCTGGTCTCGGCCTTTGCCGGAAAGAAGCTGGTTGGTGGGCGTAATACCCCTAGCGACCAGCCGCTGCTCAACCGGCGCGGCGCGCAGTTGGTCGGCAGGATGGCAACGCTGGCCGAGCCGATCAAGGACGGTCGCGGCCGCATCAAACTCGGCGACACACTGTGGCGCGTCTCCGGTCCCGACCTGCCGGCCGGCACGCAGGTGCGCGTCGTCAGTTCGGCCGACACCGATCTGGAACTGACCGTCGAGGCAGTTTGACATTTCGAAAGCGCATGGCGCTTTCGATCCGGAAAAATCAGGCCGCGTCGCCTAGGGCTTCCCGAACGCGACGCGTCCTTTGATTTTTTCAGGCGGCGCCGATGCGCAGCAGGTCGTGCAGATGAACCAGTCCCACGAGCCGCCTGCCTTCGACCACCATCAGGCTCGTAATGGCCGAATTGTTGATAATCTGCAGCGCCGTCGCCACCAGCGTGTCCGGTGTGGCCGTCTTCGGCTTTTTCGTCATCACCTGATCGACGCTCATTTCCATGAGATTGCTGCCGATGTGACGCCTGATGTCGCCATCGGTGATGATGCCCACCAACGCGCCATCCGCCGTCGCGATCGCCACGCAGCCGAAGCCCTTGTTCGACAATTCGAGGATCGCCTCGCGCATGCCCGTGCCGGAAGACACCAGCGGCAGCCTGTCGCCGACATGCATGATCTCGTGGATCTGCGTGAGATTGGCGCCGAGCTGGCCGCCGGGGTGGAATGTGCGGAAATGGTCGGGCGTGAAGCCGCGCGCTTCGAGCAGCGCGATAGCCAGCGCATCGCCGACCACCAGTTGCAGCAGGGTCGATGTCGTCGGCGCCAGGCCGTGCGGGCAGGCTTCCGGCACGGACGGCAGGAGCAGCACCACGTCGGCCGCGCGCGCCAGCGCCGAGGCCGCGCCCGCGGTAATCGCAATCAGCGGGATCGAGAAGCGCCTGGAATAGGCGACGATGCCCATCAATTCTCTGCTCTCGCCGGACCATGACATGGCGATGATGGCATCGTCTCTGGCGATCATGCCAAGGTCGCCATGATTGGCCTCCGCCGGATGGACGAAGAAGGCAGGCGTGCCGGTCGAAGCCAGACTGGCCGCGATCTTAGTGCCGATATGGCCGCTTTTGCCGACGCCGGTGACTATGACGCGGCCATTGATGCGCGACACCATGTCGACGGCGCGGGCGAAAGGTTCGGCCAGTTCGTTCTCCAGCGCGGCGGCCAATGCCGCCACGCCGGCCTGTTCCGTGGCTACCGTTCTCAGCGCCGAGGCGATCGAAGCCTCCAAAGGCTTCTTTTCTTGGGATCCCGCATGCATGGCTGATGCGATTAGCGCTTTGCCGTTCGCCTGTCCAACAGAATTGCCGTCCAGCCATGTCCGACAGGCACCCCTTCAACCCTCCGTTAACCATCCCCGTTTACGGTTCGGTAAGTATGGCGCGCTTGCGCCGCGCAAGCAGTGGTGACGATGTCGCGGGCCCAACCTCAAGAGAAAAAAGGTCGAACGGGCAGAGCGTTTTGCGCTCTGCTTCTGGCGACGAGCGTGCTCGCTTTGCTGCGGCCAACTGCGCTTCATGCCCAGGAGACCGAGCTGCGCGGCGAAGTTTCGGAATCGGCGATCCTGTCCGACCAGCAGCGCCGGGCCAGGCAATTGAGCAAGGCCAACACGCAGGTCAAGCCCGCCCCTGCCGACACCGCCCCCACGGGAAACACGCCAACCGCTTATGTGCCGGCCAGCGATGGCGCCTTGCCTGATGACACCGACCCGTCACAGGCCGGCGCAAACAGCATTTTCGACCCGCCGGCGACCATCGACGATTCGTTCGCCGACAAGCCGCCAACCGTCCTGCCACGCCGCCCGTCGACGGCAAAGCAACGCGCCGACGCGGATGCAGACAAGGCCAAGGACAAAACCAAGGCTGCCGACAAGAAGAAGCCTGGCAAAGCCACGGACCAGACCACCACCGGAACGACTCCGGACGGCACTGCGGCAGGCGACGCCGATCAGGACATAGCCAACCGCCGTGTCCTCACCGTCGACGGCGTCGACCGACGAAAGCTCGACCCCGGCGCCGAGCGCACCGACGCCATCGAGGGCCTGAAGAAGAAGCTCGAGGACGACCCGTACGCGGCAACCGGCATCAAGGTCGGCTCGTTCCTGCTGCGGCCGGCGCTCGAGCAGGGCGTTGCCGTCACGTCGAACGCCGATTCCAGCGCTGGCGGCAAGTCGGCGGTGCTGTCCGAAACGGCGCTGCGTTTCTCCGCCGCCTCCGATTGGCGCGAGAATTCGGCGGTCATCGACGGCTACGGTAATTTCCGCAACACCATTTCGGGCCAGAAGATCAATGAGGCACGCGGCCGTATCCAAGGCACGTACAATGTCGACCTCGACAATGAACTGCGCGCCATCGCCAAGCTCGGCTACGAGATTGCACCGGAATCGGCCTCCGCGCCCGACGCCATTGCCGGCGTCAAATCGCAGCCGATCCGCCAGACGGTCGACGGCAGCCTCGGCGTCGAGAAGGACGTCGGCAAGATGCGCTTTGCGCTGACCGGCGCCGTCTCCCACGACATCTATGGCGATGCCGAACTTACCGATGGCACCTCGCTGTCGCAGAAGGACCAGGACAACACGCTCTACACCGCAACGTTGCGGACCGGCTATGAAATTTCCCCGGCTCTGACGCCCTTTGCTGAGATTGAGCTCGGCCGCCGGGTATATGACCAACGGATCGACAACAAGGGCTTCGAGCGCTCTTCGACCCGGCTTGGCGCGCGCGCCGGTATCGAAGTCGACATGGGCGAGAAGCTCAAGGGTGAGTTCTCGGCCGGCTGGCTGAGGGAGGCGATCGACGACAAGAACCTGGAGGCGATTTCGGGAGCCACCATCAATGCCGACCTCAAATGGTCGCCCGAGCGCGGTACCATCATCGGCCTCACCGGGCGAACCACGGTCGAAGGCACGACGAATGCCGGTAAGAGCGGCGACATCCTCTATTCCGGCCGCCTCACCGGCGAGCGGCAGATCCGCGCCGACCTGACCGGCAACGCAGCCCTTGGGCTCGACTGGCGCAATTACACCGGCTCCGACGGCCATGACATGACGCTGAGTGCAGAGGCCGGGCTGACCTGGTGGCTGAACCGCTATGTCGGCCTCACCAGCCGCGCCCGCACCGAAAAGCTGACCAGCAATCTGCCCGGGCGCAACTACACCGCCAACAGCATCTATTTGGGGCTGAAGCTGCAGCGGTAGCTAAAAAGCAGCGCCGCGACGCTCGGACGGCTTCATCTCATCGAGCAGCGTGCGGATGACGCCGGCCATGTTCTCGTTCATGTCGCTGCGCCACAGCGCGAAGGCGACATTGGCCTCGACGAAGCCTTCCGGCGAGCCGCAATCGAAGGTGCGGCCCTGAAAGTGGTAGCCAAAGAAGGGCTGCTGCTTTTCCAGCTTCAGCATCGCGTCGGTGAGCTGGATCTCGTTGCCGGCGCCCTTTTCCTGGCTTTCGAGGATCTTGAAAATCTCGGGCTGCAGGATGTAGCGGCCGTTGATGTAGAGATTGGACGGCGCGGTGCCGGTCTTCGGCTTTTCGACCATCTCGGTGATGCGGAAGCCGTGATGCGTGTCCTCGCCGCGGCCGACAATGCCATATTTGTGGGTCTCGGCCGGATCGCATTCCTGTACGGCGATGATGTTGTTGCCCGTCTCCTCGTAGAGCTCGACCATGGCCTTCGTGCAGCTCTTCTCCGACTGCATGATCATGTCGGGCAGCAACAGCGCGAAGGGTTCATCGCCGACCAGTTCGCGGGCGCACCAGACGGCGTGGCCGAGCCCCATCGGCACCTGCTGGCGGGTGAACGAGGTCTGCCCCGGCGCCGGCTGCAGCCGCTGCAAGCGGGCCAGCTGATCGTCCTTGCCGCGCTGTGCCAGCGTATCATAGAGCTCGAACTGGATATCGAAATGGTCTTCTATGACCGCCTTGTTGCGGCCGGTGACGAAGATGAAATGTTCGATGCCGGCCTCGCGCGCCTCATCGACGACATACTGGATGACCGGCCGGTCGACGACGGTCAGCATCTCCTTGGGAATGGCCTTGGTGGCCGGGAGAAACCGTGTGCCGAGACCGGCGACCGGGAAAACTGCCTTGCGAACTCGCTTCATGCGTCAATTATCCGTTTGAGGGCGTGCCCGGCCTCGCGACATTCTCGCGCCGGAATTGTGGATTATCGGGCCATTGAGGGAAACATCAACCGGTAAAGCATCCACGTGTCTTTTCGTTCCAGGCGCCGCCTATGGTAAACCAATTGCTAACCCGGTTCGGCGATGAATGGTCTTTCCTGAGATAGAGAAAGGGGAAAATATGTCCGTTCGCAGTGCCGCAAAACTCTTTACCAGCGTGCTGACGGCGGCCAGCCTCTCGCTCGCCTTGCTGATGCCGGCCGGACCGGCCTTCGCCGATGCCGGTTTTCGGCAATGGGTCGCCGGCTTCCGCGCCACGGCCGTGGCGGGCGGCGTTTCCGGCGGGGTCTACGACCGAGCGTTCCGGGGCATCAATGAGCCCGACCCGGTGGTGCTGGAAAAGGCACGCACCCAGCCCGAATTCACCGCACCTGCCTGGGACTATTTCGACAACCGCGTCCACGACCAGTCCGTTGCCGTCGGCCAGCAGATGGCCAAAAAATGGAAGCCGTGGCTGGAACGGATCGAGGCGAGGTTCGGCGTCGACCGCTACATCCTGCTCGCCATCTGGTCGATGGAATCGAATTATGGCGAGATCCTCAAGCGCGACGACATCATGCGCAATGTCATCCGCTCGCTGGCAACCCTCGCCTATGGCGACCCGAAGCGTTCGAAATTCGCCCGCACCCAATTGGTCGCCGCGCTGAAAATCCTGCAGACCGGCGACATCGACGAAAGCCACCTGATGGGCTCCTGGGCCGGCGCCATGGGCCAGACCCAGTTCATCCCGACCAGCTACCAGCATTATGCCGTCGACATGGACGGCAACGGCAAGCGCGACATCTGGAATTCGATCCCCGATGCGTTGGCGACATCAGCCAATCTGCTGAAGAAGAATGGCTGGCAGGGCGGCAAGACCTGGGGCTACGAGGTCACCATTCCGGCGGGCAAACTGCCGGCCGGCTCGAAGACATTGGCGCAGTGGCAGGCGCTCGGCGTCGCCAGGGCCAATGGCAAGCCGTTCAAGAACGCAACCGACAAGGCGACCCTGAAAGTGCCGGACGGCCGCGGCGGACCGGCCTTCCTGATGATCAAGAACTTCTCCGTCATCAAGGCCTACAACAACGCCGACAAATATGCCCTGGCCGTCGGCCTTCTTGCCGACGAAATCGCCGGCTCTAATGGTCTGGTGCAGGACTGGAAGCGGCCCTTCACCAAACTGTCCTTCGAGGAAAGGCAGGAGTTGCAGAAGCGGCTTTCGCAGCACGGACTTTACGACGGCAAGTTCGACGGCAAGATCGGTGACGGCACGAAAACCGCCATCATGACCTATCAGGCAACGGTCGGCTTGACCCAGGACGGGTATCCGAGCATGGAAGTGCTCAAATGGCTCAGAAAGAAATAGAGCCGGCGACGGCAGCGCGCATCTGTGACGCGCAAGGGATGCCGTAGCATCGGTCTGTGCATGATCCCCTGCGAGGGCCATGCACCAAGGGATGGAGAGGGTGCTTGGTTTCGGCAACGCGTATCCGTGTGATCGTTTTCCGCTTGCCGATCCTCGTTCTGGCCATCGTTGTCCTGGCGACGGGACTCGCCGGCACTTTCCACACACCGGCTTTGGCGCAGGAACAACCGCAGAACCGCGGCTGGTCGCTGCGCGACCTTCTGTTCCCGCGCCGCAGCGAACGCATCGAGCCGCCGCTCGACGTCCGCAAGGCAAAGCCGAAGGTCAAGAAGAAGCCCCGTGCACCCGTTGAACCTTCCGCTCCGATTGTCGAGAAGACACCGGATTCCCGCGTCGTTCTGGTGATCGGCGATTTCATGGCCAACGGCCTGGCCGAAGGCCTCGAAACAGCCTTTGCCGACAATGCCAACGTCAGGATCGTCGAGCGCGCCAACGGTTCTTCGGGTTTCGTGCGCGATGATGTCTACAACTGGCCCGAACAGGTCAAATCGCTGGTCGAGACCGAGAAGCCCGCCGCCGTGGTCGTCATGCTGGGCTCCAACGACCGCCAGCAGATGCGCGTCAACGATGTGCGCGAGCAGCCGCGCTCCGAGAACTGGACCAAGGAATACGAACGCCGGACCGAAGCCTTGGGAAAGGCACTGGCGGCGACCAAGGTGCCTTATCTGTGGGTCGGCATGCCAGCCTTCAAGACGCCGAAGATGACCTCCGACATGCTGGCATTCAACGACATCTACCACTCGGCTGCCGAGAAGAACGGCGGCGAATTCGTCGATGTCTGGGATGGGTTCGTCGACGAGAACGGCGCCTTTGTCTCGACCGGCCCCGACATTAACGGCCAGGCCGTGCGGCTGCGCTCCGACGACGGCATCAACGTCTCGAAAGCCGGCAAGCGAAAGCTCGCCTTCTACACCGAAAAGCCGCTGGCCAAGATCCTCGGCCTGGCAGCGCCGGGAAGCGTGGTGACGGCTGCCGCACCGGCCGGCGCCCCGGTCGAGGCGCCGTCGCTGCCCGCCGCCCCGATCGTGGTCGACCGCACCGTTCCAATGCTGCTCAACGATCCGGCGCTCGACGGCGGGACCGAGCTTCTCGGTGCGGCGGCGGCGCCGAAAGCCAATCCGGATCTGCCCGGCGAAAAACTAATCCTCGAAGGCAAGGCGCCCGAGGCCTCGCCCGGTCGCGCCGACGACTTCTCCTGGCCGCCCAAGGCCGCTGCCGCGACGGATACGACGACGGCGATCAACCGTTAACGGGGGAGTACCGTCGACCCCATCAGCGCTTCATCGATCGAGCGCGCGGCCTGGCGGCCTTCGCGGATCGCCCACACAACCAGCGACTGGCCGCGGCGCACATCACCTGCGGCGTAGAGCTTGTCGACGCTGGTCTTGTAGTCGCGATCGTTGGCTTCGACATTGCGGGAACGGCGGCTGTCGGTGGTGATTTTCATCTCACCGTCCAGCTCTTTCGCGACGCCGGCGGCAGCCGGTCCGGCAAAGCCGATGGCGATGAAGGCGAGGTCTGCACGGATGACGAATTCGGTGCCGGGGATAGGCTTGCGCTTCTCGTCGACTTCGCAGCATTTGACGCCGGTCAGCTGGCCGTCCTCGCCGATGAATTCGAGCGTCGCCACCTGGAATTCGCGCTCCGCACCTTCGGCCTGTGAGGACGAGGTGCGCATCTTGGTCGCCCAGTAAGGCCAGACCGAAAGCTTGTCTTCCTTCTCCGGCGGCTGCGGGCGGATGTCGAGCTGGGTGACGCGCACCGCGCCCTGGCGGAAGGCGGTGCCGACGCAGTCGGACGCGGTATCGCCGCCGCCGACGACGACGACATGCTGGCCGCCGGCGATGATCGGATGCGACGGCCAGGCCACCGACTGGATCGGCTCGCCGCCGACGCGACGGTTCTGCTGCACCAGATAGGGCATGGCGTCATAGACGCCGCCGAGATCGTCGCCCGGAATGTTGGCCGGACGCGGCGATTCCGAACCGCCGCAATAGAGCACCGCATCGTATCCGGCGAGCAACTCTGCCACCGGCTTGTCGACGCCGACATTGACGCCGCAATGGAAGGTCACGCCCTCGCCCTGCATCTGCTCGATGCGGCGGTCGATATAGTGCTTCTCGATCTTGAAGTCGGGAATGCCGTAGCGCATCAGCCCGCCGGGACGGCTCTCACGCTCATAAACGCTGACCTCGTGGCCGGCGCGGCCAAGCTGCTGCGCCGCCGCCATCCCTGCCGGGCCGGAGCCGATGACAGCGACCCGCTTGCCCGTCTTCTTCTCTGGCGGATAAGGCCGGATATGGCCGGTTTCATAAGCCTTGTCGGCGATTGCCTGTTCGACAGTCTTGATGGCAACCGGAATGTCCTCGAGGTTCAGCGTGCAGGCTTCCTCGCAGGGCGCGGGGCAGATGCGGCCGGTGAACTCGGGGAAATTGTTGGTCGAATGCAGGTTGCGGATCGCATTGTCCCAGTCGCCATTGTAGACGAGGTCGTTCCAGTCCGGGATCTGGTTGTGGATCGGGCAACCGGTCGGCCCGTGGCAGAACGGGATGCCGCAATCCATGCAGCGCGCCGCCTGTTTCTCGACCTCCTTGTCCGACATCGGCAGCGTGAATTCACGAAAATGCCGGATGCGGTCGGAGGCCGGCTGGTACTTGTGCACCTGCCGGTCGATTTCGAGAAAGCCTGTTACCTTGCCCATAGTCCAGTTCCTGCTGTCCAGATGGTGCGGTTTTCGCACCCGTTAACCCCTTGAGGCAGCCGTGGCAACCTTGCATCCGAGGTCAAACTGTCGCTGAAAGTTCCGCCGGGAAGCCTGCGCCTCCCGGCAAGTCGAAAAACCTATTCCGCCGCCACGCCCATGCGCATGCGTTCCATCTCGATCAGCGCGCGGCGGTATTCGACCGGCATGATCTTGCGGAATTTCGGCCGGAAGGTCGTCCAGTCGTCGAGTATCTCGCGGCCGCGTACCGAACCGGTGAAATGGACGTGGTTCGAGATAAGCTGGTAAAGCCGTTCCTCGTCATGGGTGGTCATGTCGCCCGAGACGTCGACGCGACCCTTGTGGTCGAGGTCACCGCCATGATGCAGCAGCCTTTCCATCAGATCGTCTTCTTCCGGAACCGGCTCCAACTCGACCATCGCCATGTTGCAGCGCGCGGCGAAATCGCCGGCCTCATCCAGAACATAGGCCACGCCGCCCGACATGCCGGCAGCGAAGTTGCGACCGGTCTGGCCGATGACGACGACGATGCCGCCGGTCATGTATTCGCAGCCATGATCGCCGACGCCTTCAACGACGGCGGCGACGCCCGAATTGCGCACCGCGAAGCGCTCGCCGGCGACACCTGCGAAATAGGCCTCGCCCTCGGTCGCGCCATAGAGGACGGTGTTGCCGACGATGATCGATTCCGCCGCGACGATCCTGGACTCCTCCGGCGGCCGGATGACGATGCGTCCGCCCGACAGGCCTTTGCCGACATAGTCGTTGGCCGCACCGACGAGATCGAACGAGATGCCGCGCGCCAGGAAGGCGCCGAACGACTGGCCGGCGGTGCCGGTCAGCTTCACCTGGATCGTGTCCTCGCGCAGGCCCTTGTGCCTGAAGCGCTTGGCGACTTCGCCCGACAGCATGGCGCCCGTGGAGCGATCGACATTGCGGATGTCGACCTCGATCTTGACCGGCTGCTTGCTTTCGAGCGCGGGCTTCGCCAGTTCGATTAGCTTGCGATCGAGTACATCGTCGATCGGGTGTTTCTGCCGTTCGGTCCAGTGCACCGCCTCATGCGGCGCGTCCGGCTTGAAGAACATCTTGCCGAAATCGAGCCCGCGCGCCTTCCAATGCTGGATCATCTCGCGCTTTTCCAGCAGGTCGCTGTCGCCGATGATCTGGTCGATATGGGTGTAGCCCATCTCGGCCAGCAGCCCCCTCACCTCTTCCGCAACATAGAAGAAGAAGTTGATGACATGCTCGGGCGTGCCCTTGAAACGCTTGCGCAGAACCGGGTCCTGCGTCGCGACGCCGACCGGGCAGGTGTTCAAGTGGCACTTGCGCATCATGATGCAGCCGGCCGCGATCAGCGGCGCGGTCGAGAAGCCGAACTCGTCGGCACCGAGCAGCGCACCGATGATGACGTCGCGCCCCGTGCGCAAGCCACCATCGACCTGCAGCGCAACGCGCGAGCGCAGCCCGTTCAGTACCAGCGTCTGGTGCGTCTCGGCAAGGCCCATTTCCCATGGACTGCCGGCATGCTTGAGCGAGGTCAGCGGCGACGCGCCGGTGCCGCCATCATAGCCGGAGATGGTGATGTGGTCGGCGCGCGCCTTGGCGACGCCCGCCGCAACCGTACCGACACCGACTTCCGACACCAGCTTTACCGAGACGTCGGCCGCCGGGTTGACGTTCTTCAGATCGTAGATCAGCTGCGCCAGATCCTCGATCGAATAGATGTCGTGATGCGGCGGCGGCGAGATCAGGCCGACGCCGGGCGTCGAGTGCCGGACCTTGGCGATGGTGGCGTCGACCTTGTGGCCGGGCAGCTGGCCGCCCTCACCGGGCTTGGCGCCCTGCGCGACCTTGATCTGCATGACATCGGAATTGACGAGATACTCGGCGGTGACGCCAAAGCGCCCCGAGGCGACCTGCTTGATCGCCGAACGTTCGGGGTTCTTGCTGCCGCCGGGCAGCGGCAGATAGCGGTCGGCCTCTTCGCCGCCCTCGCCGGTGTTCGACTTGCCGCCGATCTGGTTCATGGCGCGCGCCAGCGTCGTGTGTGCCTCGCGCGAGATCGAGCCGAACGACATCGCCCCGGTCGAGAAGCGCTTGACGATATCGGCCGCCGACATCACGTCCTCTATCGCCACCTTCTTGCGGCCGGTCTCTTCCGCAAGCTTGATCCTGAACAGGCCGCGTATGGTCTGGGCACGGGCCGTCTCGCTGTCGATCTGCGCGGAATACTCCTTGAACGTCTCCCACGAGCCCTGACGCACGGCGTGCTGCAAGGTGGCGACGGCGTCGGGCGACCACATATGGGCTTCGCCGCGCATGCGGTACATGTACTCGCCGCCGACCTCGAGGCTGTTGCGCAGCACCGGATCGTTGCCGAAACCGTCGGTGTGGCGGCTGAGCGTCTCGGCCGCGACCTCGTCCAGACCGACACCTTCGATCAGCGTCGCTGTGCCGGTGAAGTACTTCTCGACGAAATCCGACTTCAGCCCGATGGCGTCGAATATCTGCGCGCCGCAATAGGACTGGTAGGTGGAGATGCCCATCTTCGACATCACCTTGAGGATGCCCTTGCCGATCGACTTGATGTAGCGCGAGACCACCTCGTAGGCGTCGACCTCAGCCGGCAGTTCGCCACGCTTGTGCATGTCGAGCAGCGTATCGAAGGCAAGGTAGGGGTTGATCGCCTCGGCGCCGTAGCCGGCGAGACAGCAGAAATGATGCACTTCGCGCGGCTCGCCGGATTCCACGACCAGGCCGACCGCGGTGCGCAGACCCTTGCGGATCAGATGGTGGTGCACGGCAGCCGTCGCCAGCAGTGCCGGAATGGCGATACGGTCGGGACCGACCTGGCGGTCGGACAGGATGATGATGTTGTAGCCGCCGGCGACAGCGGCTTCCGCCCGCTCGCACAGACGCTCGACGGCGCCCTGCATGCCGGCCGCGCCCTCGCTCGACCCGTAGGTGATGTCGATGGTCTTGGTGTCGAAACGGTCCTCGGTGTGGCCGATCGAGCGGATCTTTTCCAGATCGCCATTGGTCAGGATCGGCTGGCGCACTTCGAGCCGCTTGCGGCGCGAATTGCCGACCAGGTCGAAGATGTTCGGCCGCGGCCCGATGAACGACACCAGGCTCATCACCAGCTCCTCGCGGATCGGGTCGATCGGCGGGTTGGTGACCTGGGCGAAATTCTGTTTGAAATAGGTGTAGAGCAGCTTCGACTTGTCCGACATCGCCGAGATCGGCGTGTCGGTGCCCATCGAACCCACGGCTTCCTGGCCGGTGGTCGCCATCGGCGACATCAACAGCTTGGTGTCTTCCTGCGTGTAGCCGAAAGCCTGCTGGCGATCGAGCAGGCTGACATCCTTGCGCAGCGCGCGCGGCTCCACCGGCTTCAGATCCTCGAGGATCAGCTGCGTGTTGTTGAGCCAGGTCTTGTAGGGATGCCTGGTGGCGATCTCCGACTTGATCTCCTCGTCGGAAATGATGCGGCCCTTGGCGAGGTCGATCAGAAGCATGCGGCCGGGCTGCAGCCGCCACTTCTTGACGATCCTCTCCTCCGGCACCGGCAGCACGCCGGCCTCTGACGCCATGATGACGCGGTCGTCGTCGGTGACGATGTAGCGCGCCGGCCGCAGCCCGTTGCGGTCGAGCGTGGCGCCGATCTGGCGGCCGTCGGTGAAGGCGACCGCGGCCGGCCCGTCCCACGGCTCCATCAGGGCTGCATGGTATTCGTAGAAAGCCTTGCGGTCGGCATCCATCAGCTTGTTGCCGGCCCACGCTTCGGGGATCAGCATCATCATGGCATGGCTGAGGCTGTAGCCGCCCTGGAACAGGAACTCGAGCGCATTGTCGAAGCACGCCGTGTCGGACTGGCCGTCATAGGAGATCGGCCACAGCTTCGAGATGTTGTTGCCGAACAGTTCGGAATCGACCGAGGCCTGGCGCGCCGCCATCCAGTTGTTGTTGCCGCGCACCGTGTTGATCTCGCCATTATGCGCGACCATGCGGTAGGGGTGCGCCAGCTTCCAGGACGGGAAGGTGTTGGTCGAGAAGCGCTGGTGGACGAGGATCAGCGCGGTCTCGAAACGCGGATCCGACAAATCCTTGTAATAGGCGCCGACCTGGTAGGCCAGGAACATGCCCTTGTAGACAATGGTACGCGCCGATAGCGACACACAGTAGGCGCCGATATCCTTGTTGTTGTTCTCGGCGTAGATACGGCCGGAAATCACCTTGCGCAGCAGGTACAGCCTGGCCTCGTATTCCTCGTCATCTGGAATGTCCGATGTGCGGCCGATGAAGACCTGGCGATGGAACGGTTCGGAGGCCGCAATATCGGGCGCCTTCGACAGCGATGAATTGTCGACTGGCACGTCGCGAAAGCCTAAAAGCGGCAGCCCTTCTGACAGCGCCGATTCGGCGATGATCTCTTCGATATGGGCGCGCAGTGCCGCATCCTGCGGCATGAACCAGTGGCCGACGCCGTATTGGCCTGCCGCCGGCAGTTCGACGCCCTGGGCCGCCATCTCTTCGCGGAAGAAACGATCGGGGATTTGCACCAGCACGCCGGCGCCGTCGCCCATGAGCGGATCGGCGCCGACAGCGCCGCGATGCGTCAGGTTTTCGAGCACGAAGAGCCCGTCCTTGACGATCTGGTGCGACTTCACGTTCTTCATGTTGACGATGAAGCCGACGCCGCACGCGTCATGCTCGTTGCGCGGATCGTAGAGACCCTGCGCGGCCATGCCATTGGTGGTCAGGCCGTTGGTGGTCTGGCCTTCTTTGGTCAGAACGGTATTTTTAACGGCTGCCGCTTTCGTCTGCGCGGCCTGGCCGATAATCGCAGATGGCGTCAGTTCCGTCATCGTCCTGTCCTCCGTTCCGGCCCCTTGCACGTCTAGCATTTGGGGCGCTGGTCTACCTTGGGAAGCGACTGGCTTCCGCTCTCATTCTTGCGGCACGTCTTTTCGAAATCCTTGGCGGACCGTGCGGTGCACCGCCGGTTCGTATCCGGTATCGTACAGGCCACAGCCGAGCCGTCTACCCGTCGCTCGCGGCAACGGCCGGAGTGGCCCAAATGATACGCCAATCCAGCCTGACTTGTGCGACAAAATAAGACAGCACTACTGTCCTAAATTTTTATGGCAGAAATCCTGGGCGCACACAAGACCGATTCACCAAATTCTTGGACGTTTGGCGACAGAAAATTACGTCAGGCGCTGTCGAAACGAAATTTCGGTCCCGGCACTCCTTCGTGATCGCCTTTGGCTTTACCGCTTTTTCAGCCCTTGGCCCTTGCGCGTCAAACCCCGAAACGGCCATGGTCGCGCTCTTGTCGCAACCAGACTTTCTCAACCAGACAGGGACTTTCCTGATGTTCTTTGCATCCGACAACTGGGCGGGCGTCCATTCCAACATTGCCGCCGGGCTGTCAGCCAACGCCGGCGGCTTTTCGACCGCTTATGGCGATGGCGATCTCGACCGCGCCGTCTACCAGCGTTTCAGCGAGATCTTCGAACGCGAGGTCGCGGTGTTCTTCGTCGCTACCGGCACGGCGGCCAACTCGCTGTCCCTGGCCGCTTACAACAAGCCCGGCGGCATTTCCTTTGCGCACCGCGAATCGCACATCATCGAGGACGAATGCGGCGCGCCGGAATATTTCAGCGGCGGCTCGCGTCTCCATGCTGTCGACGGCGCCCTGGGCAAGATCGACCCGCACAATCTTGAACGGGCCGTCGCCCGTTTCGCACCCGAAATCGTCCATTGGGGACGCCCGACGGCCGTCTCGATCACCCAATCGACCGAAGTCGGCACAGTGTACGGGCTCGACGACATTTCCACCATTTCGGAGATCGCCAAACGCTTTTCCCTGCCGCTGCATATGGACGGCGCCCGTTTTGCCAACGCATTGGTCGCGCTTGAGACGACGCCGGCCGAAATGACCTGGAAGCGCGGCGTCGATATCGTCTCGTTCGGCGGCACCAAGAACGGCTGCTGGTGCGCCGAAGCGGTGGTGCTGTTCGATCTAGACCGCGCCAAGGAGCTGTCCTTCCTGCGCAAGCGCGCCGCACAGCTGTTCTCCAAGTCGCGCTTCATCGCAGCGCAGTTCGACGCCTACTTCACGGACGGCCTGTGGCTGGACATGGCCCGTCATGCCAATGCCATGGCCGCGCGCCTGGCGGCTGCGATCGAGGATTCGGCAACGGCTAAGCTCGCCTGGTTGCCGCAGGCCAACGAGGTGTTCGCGGTGATGAAAAAGGCGGAAGCCGAAAGGCTGCAATCCCTCGGCGCCGCCTTTTACGACTGGCACAGGCCGCACGGCTTCGACGGCCATGTCGGCGACGACGAGTTGCTCTATCGCTTCGTCACGAGCTTTGCCACGACTTCAGATGAGGTCGATCGCTTCGGGCAGATGATCGCCTGAACCCGCGAGACCGCGCCAATGACAAAGCCACCTCTCGGCTCAACCATGCGGCTGGTTCGCCCGGCGCCAAACGTGCTCGGCTTCTATGATGGCCGCGTTGACGGCGTTCGCGCCTGGTCGGACGAGCCGAACTGGCTGGACGACGGCGCCTATGCCCTCGGCATCTGCACCTATGCGATCGTCGATGGCTCGCAGGCGCTTGTCTACGACACGCATATTTCGCTGCCTCACGCGCGCTTCATCAGGCAGACGCTCGAAGACATGGGCGCAACATCGATCCGAGTCGTGCTCAGCCACTGGCATGACGATCATATTGCCGGCAATGAGGTGTTTCAGGATTGCGAGATTATCGCCAACACGCTCACCGCCTCGGCGCTCGCGAACAACCGGGCGGAGATCGAAAGCAGTGTTCCACCGATCAAGCCTCTCGTGCTGCCGAACAGGACCTTCGCAGGCGGTCTTGACCTCACCGTTGGATCGATCGCCGTCGAGCTGCGTCAGGTCGAAATCCACAGCCATGACGGCACGGTGCTGTTCATGCCTGGGAACGGCCTGCTGCTGGCGGGCGACACGCTCGAGGATCCAATCACCTATGTCAGCGAGGCGGATCGGCTGGCGCAACATCTGGTCGATCTCGAACGCATGAGCGGGTGGCCGATAGACCGCATCTTGCCCAATCACGGCTCGCTCGAAGCGATTGAGCGAGGCGGCTACGACAAAGGCCTCATCGCCGCCACGCAAGCCTACGTTCAAAAACTGCTTCGCTGCCGGCATGAGCCTGATCTTGCGAAGCAGGATCTGAAAACCTTCGGCGCCGACATGTTCGCCACGGGCGCGGTCGAGTACTTCGCGCTGTACGAGCCCGTCCACCGGCAAAACGTCGAGGCCGTTCTCGCAACCGGCACCGGTCGCTAAGCAAGGAAAGGCCGCGCCAAAAGCTCGAGGCCAAGCAAGATCAGGAAAATAAGAAACCAGCGCCGGAAGGTCGCCGGGCTGATCCGCTGCCGGAGCAACTGTCCGAGCCACATGCCGAGCAAGGCCGGCGCAACCGCCAGCGACGACATGGCGACATGCCCGACCTGGAACGCGCCGTGCGAGGCAAGGCCGGCAGCGAGCGCGATCGTCGACACGGTGAAGGACAGGCCGAGCGCCTGGATCAGATCGTCACGGCTCAAGCCCAGCGCCTGAATGTAAGGTACAGCGGGCACGACAAACACGCCGGTGCCGCCGGTGACGATGCCGGTAAGGAAACCGACGATGGGCGACGACCAGCGCTCGGCTGACGCGGGAACCGTCAACTGCCGCGCCAGCAGCGTATAGACGGCATAGACGATCAGCGCCGCCCCGAGGCCGGCCGTCGTCCATTTGACATTGTCGCTGGCCAGCAGCCATGAGCCGGCCAGCGTGCCGGCGACGATGCCGACCATCATCAGCCACAGCCGACTGAGGATCCATCCGAAGCTCGGGCCGGCAAACAGCTGCCAGATATTGGTGACGAAGGACGGCACGATCAGCAGCGAAGCCGCGGCGACCGGCGGCATGATTGTGCCCAGCAGCCCCATCGCCAACGTCGGCAGTCCCATACCGGTAACGCCCTTGACGATGCCGGCCAGCAGGAAGGTCACCGCAATGGTTGCCGTTAGGGCCAGGGAAAAATCAGCCGAGAGATCAGACATCGCCCTTCATGGGAAGACGGCGCCCGCCGCAAAAGAGCCAGAACTCTTCGGTTGGGGTGACAGAGGCTGCGGCGAAAAAAAAGCGGCGCCTCGCGGCGCCGCTTTCGTCTCGGGAGGAAACGCTTTTAACCTTGGGCGTTGTGACGCCGCCGTCTTGATCACGCGGCGTTCTTGGCCTCGATCTGCTTGGCGTTGGCCGAAGAGGCGGTAATCGCGATCTTGCGCGGCTTCAGCTCCTCGGGGATGTTGCGCTTAAGGTCGACGAAAAGCAGGCCGTTCTTCAGGGTGGCGCCGACGACCTCGACATGGTCGGCAAGCTGGAAGCGGCGCTCGAACGAACGCGAGGCAATGCCGCGGTAGAGCAGCTCGGAGCCTTCGCCATTGCCCTCTTCCTTGCGCTCACCCTTGACGGTCAGCACGTTGCGGTGGGCTTCGATCGAAATCTCTTCGTCCGAGAAGCCGGCAACCGCCATCGAGATGCGATAGGCGTCCTCGCCGGTGCGCTCGATGTTGTAGGGCGGATAGGTCTGCGCGCCATCGGGCTGGGCCAGCGAGTCGAGCATGGTGAACAGTCGGTCGAAGCCGACGGTCGAGCGATAGAGCGGGGAAAAATCAACGTGACGCATGAGGTGTTCTCCTGTTGAGCAACATGTTTGCGTGTGGCCGGTGCGAAACCCTGGAAAGGCGTTTCGGGTGGACCAGCAGCCCCGACATCGGCGGCTGCATCCGACATTTGGGGAGCGCAAAAGTGCATTTCAAGGATTTTTGAAGAGCACCAATCGAGGCGTCGATGAACGGCAGATGAACCGCCGCTTCGGCGCCCGTTCAGCCGGCCGGCGCTAGAGTGCCCCCAGGATAAAGAACCAGGCGGCGCCGGATGAAAGCGCCGCGACGAGGCCGACCGGGTGTAACGTCCCTTCCTCCCGGATCGACAGAGGCCGGAAGCACGCCGCCGCAGGCTGCTTCCGGCCTTGCTTGTTGTTAGTCCGCCCCCTTGGCGTCCTCCCTTTGCTTTTCATCCATTGGCGTCTATCACCATGCCGACGCCCTGCCGGGTGAGACACCACGAAGACGCAAGCGCCTAATGACGGATCTCTTCCATCCCACGCCAGGCAATCCGCCGCCGCAAAATGTCGCCGGCGGCTTTTTCACCACGCGCGACGGCAAGAAGATCCGCTACGGCCTGTTTGCCGCGGTCACCCGGCCGCTGAAAGGCACCGTCGTGCTGCTGCCCGGCCGCAACGAGTGCATCGAGAAATATTTCGAAACCATCCGCAACCTGACCGACCGCGGCCTCGGCGTCGCCACGCTCGACTGGCGCGGCCAGGGCGATTCCGACCGGCTGATCGCCGATCCGCAACGCGGCTATGTCCGCTCTTTCTACGATTACACCGGCGACCTCGAACAGTTCTTCGAGGATATCGTGCTGCCCGACTGCCGCGGCCCGTATTACATCCTCGCCCATTCGATGGGCGCCGTGATCGCGCTGCTCGCGGCGCCGTCGATGGTCAACCGGGTGCGTCGCATGGTGCTGATTGCGCCTTTCCTGACGGTGCCCGACTCGCCCGTGTCGGCAAAAACCGCGCGCCGCGCCTGCTCGATATTGTGCTTTCTCGGCCTCGGCCGGCTCTACGCCGCCTGGGGTCCGCGTCCCAGGGAAACCCTGCCCTTCGCCCTCAACAAGGTGACATCGGACCCCGGGCGCTATCAGCGCAACACGAAAATCTACGAGCACTATCCGCAACTGGCGCTCGGCGGGCCGACAATCCGCTGGCTGCAGGCGGCAATCAAGGCAGGCGAAGCCATCAGTGGGCCCGACTTCATGGCCAGGATCCAGGTGCCGCTGCTGATGATCGCCGCCGGCGCCGATCAGGTCGTCTCGACCAAGGCCGTGGAAGCCTATGCCAGGCGTCTGCGCCTCGGCTCGCTGCTGATGATCGATGGCTCGAAACACGAGATCCTGCAGGAGGCCGATGTCTATCGCGAGCAGTTGCTCGCCGCCTTCGACGCCTTCATACCCGGCAACGACGACCCGACAGCCTGATGCCGCCGGCGCTGCATGTTGCGGCGCCTTGAGCTTGCGCCTGCTGACAGCCTTCTGTCAGGAGCAGCGCCGGCAGCACCCAAAGAGCTAAAGATTCTGACAGCCGGTGCCGCCCCGGAATGCTCATCTCTTCGCATACTGAACGCCAAGGAGATGACGTCATGACCGAGAAAACCTGCGCTGCCTGCGATTGTCAGCTGGACGCCAACCCGATCCGCGTCAAGGTCGGCGGCAAGACCGTCGAGGTCTGCTGCGAGGAATGCGCGATTGCGCTGAACGAAGCCGGCGCCTCAGTGGCCGGCGCATCAGTGGCCGGCAACGGGGAAGCCTGAGCGATGCGCCCCGATCATGCAGCGGCGGCGCAATGCCTCGCACATCAGCCGACAACTCAAACCGCGACGTTCCGGCGGTCCTTGCGGACACAAGGCATCGCGGCGGCCAACTGGATCGGCCGTCAACTGGAAAGGCGCCGAAGCCGCCTTGCCTTGCTCGAAATGACCGACGAACAGCTCAAGGACATCGGTCTGTCGCGCAGCGACGCTCACTGCGAATACATGCGCCGTTTGTGGGACTGAGCCATGGCCGTTACGAAGGGCCCGACAGGTGAAGTCTCCTGACAGGTTTGGACAAGCCAATCGCCTAAATGTGCCGGAGCAGCTTTCGGTGCAAGGGTAGAATGCAACGGCCATGTCTCAGCTCACCATGTCGCAGTTCACGGTACAGACGCTTCTGGACACCGGCACCGTCAGGGTGAGGGATGTCCTCTGCAGCGGCGAATGCCGGCACAAGAGCGAAGAAGAGTGCACCGCTGCCACGCATCTTGTGTTTCCCTATCGCGGCGTCTTCGTGCGCCATGTCGGCCGCAACGATGCGGTCGCCGAAGCCAACCAGTTGTTGTTCTTCAACAACGCCGAAGGCTACCGGATCAGCCATCCCGTCGAGGGTGGCGATTCCTGCCTCGATCTCGTTGTCGAGGAGGCGCAAATGCAGGAGCTGACGCCGAAGGAGCAGTTGCGCTTGGGCAGCGCCGTGGCGTTTCGTCGTCAGCGCCGCCGCATCGACCCGCGGGCTCAAGCGCTGGTGGCGGTGCTGCGCCACAGCCTGAGCCGCAACATTGCCGAAACGCTGGAGGCCGAAACCCTGGCGCTGACGCTGGTGCGGCGCTCCCTCGGCGAGCGCACCTCGCATGCCGCCGGCGCAAGCGCTGGCCGGCAGAAGCTGGTCGACCGCGCCAAGCTCGTCCTGTCCTCGGATCTTTCGCGGCGCTGGACGCTGGCCGAGATCGCCGCTGAAGTCGGGGTATCACCGGTTTATCTCACGCAGGTTTTCCAGCAGGTCGAGGCGATGCCGCTCTATCGCTACCATCTGCGCCTGCGGCTGGCGCGCGCGCTCGACCTGCTTGGCCGCTACGACAATCTGACCACGCTCGGCCTGGACCTCGGCTTCTCCAGCCACAGTCATTTCAGCTCAGCGTTCAGGCAGGTCTACGGGCGAACGCCGGCGGAATTCCAGCGCTCGATCAAGCCGCGCTGATCGGGTCGACTATCAGCCGCGCAAGGCTGCCATTGCAGCCGCGTGAAGCTCCGGCGTTGCGGCGGCCAGGATGTCGCCGCCCTTTTCCGCCGGACCGCCCTCGAATGTGGTGACGACGCCGCCGGCCTTTTCGATGATCGGGATCAGCGCCACGATGTCGTAGGGTTTCAATCCGGGATCGGCGACGATGTCGACGCTGCCGGACGCGATCATGGCAAAGGCGTAGCAATCGGCTCCGTAGCGGGCGAGCTGGATCTGTTTCTCGAACGCGTCGTAGCGGGTGCGCGCCTCGCCCTTGAAAAGCGCCGGCGTGGTGGTGAACAAGGTCGCCTCGTCAAGCTTCGTCGTCTTGCGGGTCGACAGCTTCCGCGGCCCGCCGGGGCCTTCGTAGTGGGAGCCGGAAGCGTTGGCGTAGAACAGCTCGCCGGTGAAGGGCTGCGCCATCATACCGGCGACGGCGTCACCGTCGACCGTCAATCCGACCAGCGTTCCCCACACCGGCAGGCCTGAGATGAACGCGCGGGTACCATCGATCGGATCGATCACCCAGACATGCCTTGAGGAGATGTTTTCGCTACCATGTTCTTCGCCGAGGATACCGTGACCGGGATACTCAGCCGAGATCAGCGCCCGGATGGCGCGCTCGGCCTCGCGGTCGGCCTCGGTGACCGGGTCGAAACTGCCTTTTTCCTTGTTGGCCACCGCGCCCTGTGCGCGGAAACGCGGCAAGGTTTCAGCCGCCGCCGCTTGCGCGATCCGGCGCATGAAATCGATGCTGATGTCCACGTGATTCTCCCGCATTGCAGAGTGCCAACCCGGTCTGCCGGCACTTTCCCGCCAAAACAAGCCGGTTTATCGATTTATCAGAGACATCAACGTTGCCGAAATGCCACACATCGGCCCCATCGAAACGCATTTTCACATCAGAGTGAATTAAAAAAGCGTGGGATCGATTGACATTTGTGCATCGCACAATAAATTTGTTCTCGGACAGGTTTTCCTGTCCATGCCCTCCTTGGGCGTTTCCTCCCTAGACTTCGACCGTGTCGTGCAAACGATGCGGTCTTTTTTTACGTGCGGGATGGCCAGCGCGGGATCTCATGAACAGCCGCCGCTCCGGCGTCATTCGGCGGCCAGCGGCAGGTCGACGAAGTGGTGGTCGGGCATCGCCATCAGGTCGGCCGAAAAGCGCGCCATATCGTCGGCCAGCGCATCGAAGCCGGCCGATTTCTGGAACGTCCGCTCATTCATGTAGAGGCCGCGATTGACCTCGATCTGCAGCGCATGCAGATGGCGCGCCGGCCGGCCGTAATGCTCGGTGATGAAGCCGCCTGCATAGGGTTTGTTGTGCGCGACGGTGTAGCCCATGCCGATGAGCAGGCCGATCGCCGTCTCGGTCAGGGCTGCCGTGGCCGAGATGCCGAAACGGTCGCCGACGATGAAATCCGGCCGCAGCCCGCTGTCGCCCACCCTGATGCTCGCCGGCATCGAATGGCAGTCGATCAGCACGGCATAGCCGAACCTGGCATGGGTTCTGGTCAATAGCCGCTTCAGCGTCTCGTGATAGGGTTTGTAGACCGCCTCTATGCGCTGGACGGCCTCCGCCAGCGGCAGACGGCCGGAATAGATGTCGAGCCCCTCACCCACCAGCTTGGGCACGGTGCCGAGCCCGCCGGCGACGCGCGCCGAGCGGATGTTGCAGAAGGACGGCACCGGCTCGGCGAACATGCGCGGGTCGAGTTCCCAGGGTTCGCGGTTGACGTCGAGATAGGCGCGCGGAAAATTCGCCGCCAGCATCGGCGCGCCCAGCGCCACCGCGCTGCCGAACAGCTCGTCGACATAGCAATCCTCGGAGCGGCGGATGGCGTTCCGGTCGAGCCGCGCCATGGCCAGGAAGCGGTCTGGATAATAGCGGCCGCTATGCGGTGAGTTGAAGACGAAGGGAACGCGCTGCTCGGCGCCCGATCGGATTTCGAAGGGTGGAACGACCGAAAAATCTTCGGCTGCCGTCGTCAATTTGAACGAACCCGGAAACAGCAATGCATCATGATGGGAAACTGCCACCTCATCGGCCGCATGTCCAGCATTTCGGCATGTCAGGAACCCCGTCAAATCAGGATTAATGCCGCCAACGTTCACTTGATGTTTACCGTCAGCTCCTCATATACAGGATGGTTAACGGGCTTGCCGGACGGCAGGCTTGGCTGGGGTGATTCGGACGGGACAAGATGGCACGCATTCTGCTGGCGGAAGACGACGACGACATGCGCCGGTTCCTGGTCAAGGCACTGGAGCGGGCCGGCTACCACGTCAGCGATTTCGACAATGGTGCCAGCGCCTACGAGCGGCTGCGCGAAGAACCTTTCTCCCTGCTGCTGACCGATATCGTCATGCCCGAGATGGACGGCATCGAACTCGCCCGCCGCGCCACCGAGATTGATCCCGACCTCAAGGTGATGTTCATCACCGGTTTCGCGGCCGTCGCGCTCAACCCCGATTCCAAGGCGCCGAAAGACGCCAAGGTGCTGTCCAAGCCCTTCCACCTGCGCGATCTCGTCAACGAGGTCGAAAAAATGCTGCAGGCCGCCTGAAGCGCGCACAGTGTGATCTCGCCGCTTCGTCGGCGGCGCGACAAAACGAGCCTTTCTTTCCCTTTTCCGGCTATTGACGCGCTGGACCAAAAATGGTGTATGCGCGGCTTCGGATGGGCGTGTAGCTCAGCGGGAGAGCACTGCATTGACATTGCAGGGGTCACAGGTTCAATCCCTGTCACGCCCACCATCCTTTCAATAACTTAGCCAAGCCCGTTTTTGGCTGACCCCTTCGACGACTTAGCCGGTAAGGCGGCCACCGCTTGTGGCAGCCGCCTCGGGTTTGTGGACATTCTAATGCATGGCGCTCAAAAGTGGCCCCGGTTTTGAGACGACGACATGCATAAAAACAAAGACCTAAAGCGCGTCGTCTGAGTCCGTTCAAACGCGACGCGCTTTAGACGTGGTGCGGGCTTAGCGTCCTTGAAGGCGCAGGCTCGATGCCGTCCTCCATAAGAATATCCTTCTTGCGAGCGAACGCGACGAAGACGCCTCGTGCTGTCTCGGGTTCCACATCGCCAATCAGAGCGGCTTTGCAAGCGCGAATAGCAGCTCTCTGCTCCGGGCTGTTGCCACACCATTCGGATGCGAATTGATAGGCATCCGCGACCGTGTTGAGTTGGCGGGGAAAGCCCAATCCCACCCACACCCGGACTGGCTTTTCAAAAGGTTTCGATAGCATCATGACCTCCTTTCCTAATGCATGTCACCCAGAAGTATGCCGCGGTTCTGGGACAACGACATGCATCAAAACAAAGACTTAAAGCGTGTCGCATGAATCCGTTTCGCGACGCGCTTTAGGCAGTCACTCCTCCGCCTTCGCCACCTCTGCCCATCATCCACGGCATTGTCGTGGATACTTCCTCAAGGATTCTGGCTGCTTTCGCAAAACCGCTGAACGCGTCTCTGGCTGCGGAAAGCGGATAATCGCTATCGAAAGCTCGCTGGCAGGCCCGCAATGCCGTTTGGTGAATGGGGCCGCGCCTGTCCTTCGGCCATTCATAGAGGAACTCCAGAGCGTCCTCGAGACACGTGATTTCCTGAACAAGGTTGTCGCCGCTTTTCACGAAAACGGCGCTGTCAAACATCCGATCGTTCATATGATCCTCCAAATTGAACGAACCATTGAGTTTCATGGTTTGCGCGGTCCAGGCCAACTGCAGGCGCGCGACAGAGGCGCGCCAGTACGTCCTGCAGTGATCATCTTCGTTTCTCCGCAATCACAGCCTCCCGGCCGGAACCGGGAGGCGGACCCGCAGTTCAAAGTGTGACAGATCGACAGGATTACGCGGCTTTACGCGCGCGGTCCGTGTCTTGCGTGATCTGAGTGGCGGCCGTCGGCGTGTCGCCGACGCCGATGCTAATGCGGCGCGGTTTCAGCTCTTCGGGAATCTCACGGACGATGTCGATCGAGAGGAGGCCATTCTCCAGTTTGGCTGCCTTGATCTTCATGTGGTCGGCAAGCTTGAACGTCTGCCTGAAACTGCGATAGGCGATGCCCTGGTGCAGCAGCTGGCGTCCGCTCTGATCATCAGCCTTCTGGCCTACCACGACCAGTTCGGGTCCATGCTGGGTCAGCTCAACCTCATCCTGGCTGAAGCCTGCGATGGCCATCGAGATACGGTAATCGTTCTCGTCGACCTTCTCGATGTTATAGGGCGGCCAGTCTGGACGCGTGCCGCTGTCGAGCATGTCGAAAAGCCGGTCGAAACCGACGGTGGTCCGATAGAGGGTATCAAAGGTTCTCATAGCCACATCCTCCTTGAAGCAACATGGGTACAAGGACGCCGCCCCGTGCGGCGCCGCCATTTTTTGCCGAGCCTTATGGCCTTGGCGGAAATCGAATTAGGAGGCGCCCCAAATGAGTTCAAGAGCATCTCGAATTTTTTTTAGTAGCATCCTTCGCATCGACGGAAAGCGAAATCTGAGTTTCTACGGGACCTTCCCTTCGAACAGTCGAACAGCCCCTTGAAGTACAGATCCGGCGGGAAGTTTTCGCGCGATCTGCGCGACCGCATCGTCTACTGCCCCGCCGGGTAGCGGCCTTCCGATCCGTAAATCCACCCTGTCGGGGGCGAGACGTCCCGGCACGTGCCGGGACGTTTCTGGCTCGCGGATCACTGTGGCCGCGGATCGGGCCTGTCGGGCTTGTCATGAGGGGTGTTGTTGCCTTCACGGCACGGTGTGCCGATGCCGCAGCATTTGCCGTTGTAGGTGACACCGGGCTTGGTCTTCTCGCATTCCCTCGGCGGTGCCGTCTGACACCCTGCCAGCACCGAAACCGCGATGGCGGCGAGAAATGCGTTTCTTGAAGTGATAAACATTGACGTTCTCCTTGATGGACCGTGTTTGCTACACACCGCTTGGTCGCGGGCGGCAGCGAAATGGTTCAAGGAAAATTGGAATCAGGCCGCGCCGAGGCGGACATCACCCTTCTCAATATGGTTGAGAAACCACGCATATGTCTGTTCCAATCCATCGCGAAGCGCGTAGCGCGGGCGCCATCCCGTCGCAAACAGCCGCGAAACATCCATCAACTTGCGCGGGGTGCCATCTGGCTTGGTCGTATCGAAGGCGATATCAGCCTCGACGCCGGCGACCGATGCGACGGTCTGGGCAAGCTCGGCAATGGTGACATCCTCGCCCGAACTGACATTGACGTGGCTGTCGCCGGCATAATTCTTCAACAGCCAGACCAAGGCATCGGCGGCGTCGTCGACATGCAGGAATTCACGCCGTGGCGTGCCCGAGCCCCAGACCTCGAGGCTGTTGCCGCCGCTCAGCGCCAGCGCATGCGCCTTTCGCATCAGGGCCGGCACGACATGGCTGGACTGGAGATCGAAATTGTCGCCAGGACCGTAAAGGTTGGCCGGCATCGCTGAGATGTAGTCGACGCCATGCTGGCGCCGATAGGCCTGGCACAGTTTGAGCCCGGCGATCTTGGCGATCGCATACCATTCATTGGTGGGTTCGAGCGGACCGGTCAGCAGGGCGTCTTCCCTGATCGGCTGTGGCGCGAGCTTTGGATAGATGCAGGACGAGCCGAGAAACAAAAGCTTGCCGACCTCGCTGCGAAAGGCGCCGTCAATGACATTGCCCTGCATAACCAGGTTTTGCTGCAGGAAATCGACAGGGAACCGGTCATTGGCCAGGATACCGCCGACTTTGGCGGCCGCCATCACCACCGCATCCGGCCTGTGCTCGGCCATCCAGCGCCGCACCCCTGCCTGGTCGAGCAGGTCGAGCCCGTCGCGCGATACGGTGAGTATCTCGCAGTCCTCGCTCGCCAGCCGGCGCACGACGGCCGAACCGACCATGCCGCGATGCCCGGCGACGAAGACACGCTTGCCTTTCAGATCAAATGTCGCGTCCATGAACCTGCCTCACGCAGAACGGCTGTTCTGCCGCGTGCCGCCGGCGGTGCGCGCCAGATCGGCCTGCACCATTTCCGCCACCAGATCCCTGAAGCCGGTCGTGTGCGACCACCCCAGCCTGGCTTTGGCCTTGGCGGGGTCGCCGAGCAGCAGGTCGACCTCGGTCGGCCGGAAATAGCGCGGATCGATGCGCACCAGGACAGTGCCCGAACCGGCATCGACACCGACTTCATCGACACCCTCGCCTTGCCAGCGGATGGTGCGTCCGGTCTCGGCAAAAGCCAGTTCGACGAATTCGCGCACCGAATGCGCCTCACCGGTCGCCAGCACGAAATCGTCGGCTTCACTGTGCTGCAGAATGCGCCACATGCCCTCCACATAGTCGCGCGCATGGCCCCAGTCACGCTTGGCGTCGAGATTGCCGAGATAGAGCGTGGCCTGAAGGCCGTGATGGATCGAGGCGACGGCCCGCGTGATCTTGCGGGTGACGAAGGTTTCGCCGCGTGTCGGGCTTTCGTGGTTGAACAGGATTCCGTTGGCGGCGAACATGCCGTAAGCCTCGCGGTAGTTGACCGTGATCCAGTAGGCGTAAAGCTTGGCCGCGGCATAGGGCGAGCGCGGATGGAAGGGCGTCGCCTCGCTTTGCGGGACCTCGCGCGCCTTGCCGTAAAGCTCCGACGTCGATGCCTGATAGAAGCGCACCGACTTCTCCAGGCGCAGGATGCGGATCGCCTCGAGCAGCCTGAGTGTTCCCAGCGCATCGGCATTGCCGGTGTATTCCGGCGTCTCGAAACTCACCTGGACATGACTCTGGGCGCCGAGATTGTAGATCTCGCCGGGCTGTGTCTCCTGCACCAGGCGAATAAGGTTGGTCGCGTCGGTCAGGTCGCCATAATGCAGGAAGAAACGCGCACCGCGCTCGTGCGGATCGACATAGATGTCGTCAACGCGCTCGGTGTTGAACGAGGACGAGCGGCGTTTGACGCCATGGACAATATAGCCCTTCTGCAGAAGCAATTCTGCGAGATAGGCCCCGTCCTGCCCGGTAACCCCGGTGATGAGCGCCACTTTTTCCGTCATTGCCGCTCCGTCCGCATCCAATCCCGGCAACCGAATACAGATTTGGCGCGAGAACGCAAATCCCCCATACGGGGGACAGGTTTCAGCCAGCGATTGTGTCGTTCTCAGGCACCTGCAACCGCGCAGAAATGCTTCATCCTGGCCAGCGCACGCTCGGGATCGGGGAGCAACCCTGCCTGGTCGGCAAGGCGGAAGATGTCGGCATAGTGCAGGATGCCGCGCGCCGACTGCATGCCGCCGACCATGGCGAAATGGTCCTGATGGCCGTTGAGCCAGGCCATGAAGACGATGCCGGCCTTGTAATACTCCGTCGGCGCCTCGAAGATCTTGCGCGACAACGGCACTGTCGGCGCCATCAGCGCGTCATAGCCGGCGCGGTCGCCGTCAGCGAGTTTCGCCAGCGCCGCGCTGGCGACCGGCGCGATGGCGTCGAATATGCCGAGCAAGGCGTGCGAGTGCCGCTTCCCGTCGCCGGCAATCAGTTCGGGATAGTTGAAATCGTCGCCGGTGAACATGACGACGCCTTCCGGCAGCCGGTTGCGCAAGGCAACTTCCTTGCCGGCATCGAGCAGGGAAATCTTTATCCCCTCGACCTTGCCGGCATGGCGCTCGATGATGGCGACGACGGTGTCGAGCGCGGCCTCGAAATTGCCGCTGCCCCAATAACCTTTCAGTGCCGGATCGAACATGTCGCCCAGCCAATGCAGGATGACCTTGCCGGATGCCTGGCTGAGGATGCGATCGTAGACGTGCACATAGTCATCTGAGCTCTTGGCCACGGCTGCCAGCGCCCGGCTTGCCATCATGATCGCCTTGCCGCCCTCGCCTTCGATGAAAGCGAACTGCTCCTCATATGCGGCGATCACATCTTCGAGTGATCTCGAATTGGCCGGCGCGAGATGATCGGTGCCGGCGCCCGAGGCGAGGTCTGCGCCTTCGACGCTGCGCGCCTCGGCGATCGAGCGGCGGATCAATTCCTGCGCATTCGCCCAGTCGAAACCCATGCCGCGCTGGGAGGTGTCCATCGCCTCGGCGATGCGGAAGCCAAGCCGCCATAAATGATGCCGAAACGCCATCGTCTTGTCCCAATCGACCGCAGGCTTCGACCAGGGGTCGGTCATCGCGAAAGGGTCGGCGACGACATGGGCCGCGGCATAGGCGATGCGCGGGAAAACCGCACCGATTACGGGCTCGACCGGACTGCCCGCGAGCTTGTAGCTGACGCGGCCGCCATTCTGCGTAGGCAGGGTGATATCCATGGCAACCTCCGTTTTCGGCATCCTATAAATGGAACGTTCCAATAAATCAAGAAACTTTATGATTCCGGCGATTGAACCGGTCCAAAGGCTGAAGAAGGCTAAGAGTCCTGGCTAAGAGCCACACTCATCACCTTTTCGATCTCCGCAAGAATCCCGATTGACTCTCGTTTGGCAGAGCGATTAGAACGTTCCAATAAATTTGCTCATTCAGGCGGAGGAAACCACCGACATGGCCAGCCGGGCCAAGGCAACGATCCTGGACATCGCCCGCGAGGCTGGTGTGTCCAAATCGACGGTGTCGCTTGTGCTGCAAGGCTCAGGGCTGATCCGGCCTGAAACCGCGGTCAAGGTTCGCAAGGCGATCGAGGATGTCGGCTATGTCTACAACCGCGGCGCCGCCAATCTGCGCAAAGCCCATTCCAACGTCATCGGCATGGTCATCAACGATCTCACCAACCCCTTTTTCGCCGAGCTGGCGGTCGGCATGGAGCGCGTCTTCCAGTCGGCCGGCATAGTGCCCTTCATCGCCAACACGGCGGAGAACCCGGTGCGCCAGGAAGAAGTGCTGAAGTCGCTGATGGAACAGGGCGTCGCAGGCCTGATCGTGTCACCGGCACGCGGCACCACGCCGGGCGCTTTCCGTCGCCTCGAGATGGCGGGCGTGCCGGTCGTCTTCGCCATGCGCCGCCTGCCGGACAGCCGCATCCCGGTGATCGCGCCTGACAATCATCGCGGCGCGTATCTCGCCGCCGCCCATCTGATCGGCAAGGGCCATCGCCGGCTGGCCTTCTTCGGCGGCACCTCCGACCTGGTCGTCTATCAGGAGCGCCTGGGCGGTTTTCGTCAAGCTTGCGAGACATTGGGCATCGCCAGGCGCGACGTGCTTGTCGTCGAAGGCGAGACCAGCCGCAGGGGCGGCATCGCCTGCCTGGAAACCGCCCTTGCCATGGCCGAGCCGCCGACGGCGGCGCTGTGCTTCAACGACGCCGTCGCCTTCGGCGTCATGCTGGCGCTGCGCAAGCGCGGGCTGGAGCCCGGCGCGGATTTCGCCGTCGTCGGCTTCGACGACGTGGTCGAGGCCGAGCATTATATGCCGGCGCTGACCAGCGTCTCGGTGGACACACCCGGCCTCGGCGAACGCGCCGCCCATGTCATGCTGAAGATGATCCAGTCGCGCATCACGCATGCCGAGGACCATATCGGCGCCGTCAATCTGGTCGTCAGGGACAGCTGCGGTCCCGATCGCGGCGCCCAGGACACATCAGCAGGAATGGGAGACGCGGCATGAGCGTCAAATGGGGACTGATCGGCGCCAGCACGATCGCCAAACAGTTCATGATCAACGCCATCCGCGCGCAAGAGGGTGGCGAGATCGCGGCGGTGATGAGCTCCAGTCCGCAGCGCGCCAAGACTTATGCCGCGGAACAGAATATTCCGCTTGCCGTCTCGACGCTGGACGACCTGCTCGGCGCCGAAATCGACGCCGTCTACATCTCGACCACCAATGAACTGCATCTCGAACAGGCATTGGCTGCGATCAAGGCGGGAAAGCATGTTCTGTGCGAAAAGCCGCTGGCGCTGAACAGCGCCGACGCGCGCACAATGGTCGCCGCCGCCAAGGAAGCCGGTGTCGTGCTTGGCACCAATCATCATCTGCGCAATGCCGGCGCCCACCGCGCCATGCGCGACGCCATCGCGGCGGGTCGCATCGGCAAGCCGATCGCCGCGCGTGTGTTCCATTCCGTCTATCTGCCGGAGAACCTGCAGGGCTGGCGCATCACCAGACCGGAAGCCGGCGGCGGCGTGGTGCTCGACATCACCGTGCACGATGCCGACACGCTGCGCTTCGTGCTCGGCGACGACCCGGTCGAGGTCTCCGCCTTCACCCAGTCGGCCGGCATGGCCGGCAGCGGGCTGGAAGACGGCGCCATGTGCATCTGGCGCTTCAGGTCTGGCGTGATTGCCCAGTCGCATGAAGGCTTCACCACCAAGTTCGCCGATACCGGCTTTGAGGTGCATGGTTCCGAAGGCTCGCTGATCGCAAAAAATGTGATGACGCAGAAGCCGATTGGTACCGTGCTGCTGCGCACCGCCAAAGGCGAGGAAGAGCTGAGCTTCGACCGCGAAGACCTCTACCTCAGGTCGCTGCGCCAGTTCCATGCCGCTATCAGCGGCGCGGGCCAGCCCTCCGCAACCGGCGAGGACGGTGTCTGGTCACTAGCCTCCGCCGAAGCAGCGTTGTTGTCCGGGAAATCCGGCAAGGCGGTTGCCATCGAGCCGAAACTCGGGAGCGCCAAGTGAGCAAGGTCGTCTCCGCACAGCAGGCCGCCAGCCTCATCAAGGACGGCATGACCGTCTCAGTCTCGTCGTCGAGCGGCCTTGGCTGCCCTGACGCCGTGCTCGCCGCCATCGGCGGGCGCTTCGACGCCGAAGGCCATCCGAAAAACATCACCACGCTGCACCCGATCGCCGCCGGCGACATGTATGGCATCAAGGGCATCGACCATCTGGCCAAGCCCGGCTTGTTGAAGCGCACGCTCTGCGGCTCCTATCCCTCAGGCCCCTCCTCGTTCGAGCCGCCGCAGATATGGAAGATGATCGGCGACAATTCGGTCGCCGCCTACAACGTGCCCTCCGGCATCCTGTTCGACATGCACCGCGAGGCCGCCGCCAAGCGGCCGGGCGTGCTGACCAAGGTCGGCCTCGACACTTTTGCCGACCCGCGCCACCAGGGCTGCGCCATGAATGAGGCTGCAAGCGAGCCGATCGTCTCGGTGCAGCAGTTCGACGGCGAGGAATGGCTCTATTTCCGCTCGATCGTGCCCAACGTTTCGATCATCCGCGCCACCACCGCCGACGAGCGCGGCAACCTCACTTACGAGCATGAAGGCGCCTATTTGGGCGGCCTCGAACAGGCGCTCGCCGCCCGCAACAATGGCGGCATCGTCATTGCGCAGGTCAAGCGCGTCGTCGAGAACGGCACGCTGAAGCCGCATGACGTGCGCGTGCCCGGCGTGCTGGTCGACCACATCGTGGTGGCGCCGGACCAGTTGCAGACGACGCTGACGCCTTACGACCCGGCGATTTCGGGCGAGATCTTCCGCCCGCTGTCAAGCTTTCGCAACGCCGAGATGAACGTCCAGAAAGTAATCGCGCGCCGCGTCGCCATGGAGCTGCGCGATGGCATCGCCGTCAATATCGGCTTCGGCATCTCGGCCAATGTGCCGCGTATCCTTCTCGAGGAAGGCCAGCACGGCAAGGTCACCTGGGTGATCGAGCAGGGCGCGGTCGGCGGCGTGCCGCTGCTCGACTTCAAGTTCGGCTGCGCTTCCAATGCCGAGGCGATCATGCCCTCGCCGCACCAGTTCATCTATTTCCAGGCCGGCGGCTTCGATGCCTCGCTGCTCTCCTTCTTGCAGATCGACCGCCATGGCTCCGTCAACGTGTCGAAACTCTCGGCCCGGCCACATGTCACCGCCGGGGCCGGCGGCTTTGTCGACATCACGGCACGGGCGAAAAAGATCGTCTTCTCCGGCTTCTTCAATGCCGGCGCAAAACTGTCGCTCGCCGATGGCGGCATCCGCATCGATGCAGAAGGCAAGGTCAAGAAGGTGGTCAACGAGGTCGAACACATCTCCTTCTCCGGCAAGCGCGCCGTCGCGCAAGGCCAGGACATCACCTACGTCACCGAGCGCTGCGTGATGAAGCTGACGCCGGACGGTCTGATGGTGACGGAACTGGCGCCCGGCATCGACCTCGAACGCGATGTGCTGGCGCAGTCAGAGATTCCGCTCGGCATCGCCAACGATCTCAAGTTCACGCCGGCGGCTCTCTATCAGGACCGGCCGATCGGCCTGTCGCTGAATGGTGGCGCTTCTCTCGGAGGCGCGCATGGCTGAGCGCCTCGTCACCTTCGAGCAGGACGGCGCCATCGGCATCGTCACGCTGCGCCGGCCGGAGAAGTTCAACGCGCTGGACATTCCGATGCTGCGCGCGCTCGAGACAGCGCTCGACGAAGCCGAAATGGCTGAAGGCGTGCGCGTCGTGCTGATCCGCGGCGAAGGCAAAGGCTTTTGCGCCGGCGGCGACGTCGAGGCCTGGGCACAAATGAGCGCTGCCGACTTTCAGGTGCAATGGGTGCGCTACGGCCACCGTGTCTTCGACCGACTGGCGCGGCTGCGGCAGCCGACCATCGCGGTGCTTTCCGGCCATGCGCTGGGTGGCGGGCTGGAGCTGGCGGTCGCCTGCGACTTCCGTGTCGCCGAAACGCAGGTGAAGCTCGGCTTCCCCGAGACATCGATCGGCGTCGTCCCCGGTTGGTCCGGCACGCAGCGCGCCGTGCGCCGCTTTGGGGCCCAGATCGTGCGCCGCATGGCACTCGGCGGCGAGCTCTTTGCCGCCTCCGACGCGCTTGCCCTCGGCGTCGTTGACCGCGTGGTCGAGACCGGCCAGGCGCTGGCAGAGGCCAGGACTTGGGCCGAAAAAATCGCCGGGCGCGGGCCGCTCGCAACCGAAGCCGCCAAGCTGATGATCGCAGTCGCCGAAGGCGAGGAAAGTGCGGCCGCCACCGAGGCGCTCGCCAGCGGCTTCGTTGCGCTGACCGGCGACCTCAAAGCCGGCGTGAGCGCCTTCAAGGCCAAGCAGAAGCCGGCCTTTTCAAGATCGTAGAGAAAGCATGATGAACGCACCGCTCAACATTTCGATGCCAGCCGAGGCGTCCAAGGCGCCGAAGGCTTACAAGCTCCTGATCGACGGCAAGCATGTCGATGCCCGTGACGGCCGCACGATTGCGCGCAACAGCCCCGGCCATGGCTTCACCGTTTCGCGCTATGCGCAGGCCGGCGAGGCCGAGGTGGAGGCGGCCATGCAGGCCGCGCACAAGGCATTCGAGACCGGCCCGTGGCCGCGCACGAAGGCGGCCGAGCGCGCCGCCATCCTGCTCAAGACGGCCGACCTGATCGAGGCCCAGCGCGAAGACATCGCCCGACTCGATGCGCTGGAATCCGGCAAGCCGATCGCCCAGGCGCGCGGCGAGATCGGCGGCGCCATCGACATCTGGCGCTATGCCGCCTCGCTCGCCCGCACGCTGCACGGCGAAAGCTACGCCAATCTCGGCGACGCCATGCTGGGCGTGGTCCTGCGCGAGCCGATCGGCGTCGTCTCGATCATCACCCCGTGGAATTTCCCGTTCCTGATCGTCAGCCAGAAACTGCCCTTCGCGCTCGCCGCCGGCTGCACCGCGGTGGTCAAGCCGAGCGAAATGACCTCGGCCTCGACCTTCGTGCTCGGTGACATCCTGATGCAGGCCGGCCTGCCCGCGGGCGTTGTCAACATCCTGGCTGGCCTCGGCGCCGATGTCGGGGGGCCGATGGTCAGCCATCCGCTCGTCGAGATGGTGTCGTTCACCGGCTCGACCCGCGTCGGCAAGATGACCATGGCTTCCGCCGCGCAGTCGCTGAAGAAAGTCTCGATGGAGCTCGGCGGCAAGAACGGCCAGATCGTCTTCCCCGATGCCGATCTCGAGGCGGCCGCTGACGCAGCAGTGTTCGGCGGCTTCTTCAACGCCGGCGAATGCTGCAATGCCGGCAGTCGGCTGATCGTGCATGAAGCCATCGCCGACGATTTCCTCGCCACTGTCAAGGCCCTGACCGCCAAGGTAACGGTCGGCGACCCACTCGACGACCGAACCAAGGTTGGCGCGATGATTTCCGCCGACCATCTGACCAAGGTCGCAGATTACGTCGCGGCAGCAGCAAAAGACGGCAGCAATGTCTATAGCGGTGGCGGCCAATTGGCGTCCAATGCCGGCCAGTACCTCGATCCGACCATCATTCGCGGCGTTACCGAAGACATGGCTATTGCGCGCGAGGAAGTGTTTGGCCCGGTGCTCTCCGTGCTGACTTTTGGATCGATTGAAAAGGCGTTGCACATCGCCAACAACACGCCCTATGGTCTGTCTGCAGGGGTGTGGAGCGCCAGCATCGACACTTGTATGTCGGTGGCGCGTGGTGTGCGTTCGGGGACCGTTTGGGTGAACACATTCATGGAAGGCTTTCCCGAGTTGCCATTCGGGGGCTACAAGCAGTCCGGCATCGGACGCGAACTCGGCAAACGCGCTGTCGAGGATTATACCGAGGAAAAGACAATCCAGTTTCATCGCGGCCAGCGCACCGGTTGGTGGGTCGGCTGAGTTTGGAAGAACCCGGTGGGCTTCCACCGGTCGTGTAATGCAACAAGGGAGGTAGTACATGTTGCGCAAACTGCTTATCGGAACGGCTCTTGCGACGGCCTTTGCTTTCTCGGCCCATGCCGAGGACGTCAAGGAAGTGCAGATGCTGCATTGGTGGACGTCGGGCGGCGAAGCGGCTGCTCTCAACGTCCTCAAGGGCGACCTTGCCAAGGAAGGCTATGCCTGGAAGGACGTGCCGGTGGCCGGTGGTGGCGGCGACGCCGCCATGACTGCGCTGAAGGCGATGGTCGCGGCCGGAAATTACCCGACCGCGTCGCAGATGCTCGGCTACACCGTGCTCGACTATGCGGCGGCCGGCGTGATGGGCGACCTGACCGAAACGGCGAAGAAGGAAGGCTGGGACAAGTCGGTTCCGGCAGCCCTGCAGAAGTTCTCCGTCTATGACGGCAAGTGGGTCGCTGCTCCAGTCAACGTCCACTCCGTCAACTGGCTGTGGATCAACAAGGCGGTGATGGACAAGATCGGCGGCACCGAGCCAAAGACCTTCGACGACTTCGTCGCCCTGCTCGACAAAGCCAAGGCGGCTGGCGTCATTCCGCTCGCCCTTGGCGGCCAGAACTGGCAGGAAGCCACCATGTTCGACTCGGTTGTGCTGTCGACCGGCGGACCTGAGTTCTACAAGAAGGCCTTCAACGACCTCGACGACGAGTCCCTCAAGTCGGACACGATGAAGAAGTCGTTCGACAACCTCGCCAAGCTCGTCACCTATGTCGACCCGAACTTCTCGGGCCGCGACTGGAACCTTGCCACCGCCATGGTCATCAAGGGCGATGCCCTGGTGCAGGTGATGGGTGACTGGGCCAAGGGCGAGTTCAACGCCGCCAAGAAAACGCCGGGCACCGACTTCCTGTGCTATCGCTTCCCGGGCACGGAAGGCTCGGTGGTCTACAACTCCGACATGTTCGGCATGTTCAACGTTCCGGACGACCGCAAGGCCGCCCAGGTCGCGTTGGCCACCGCCACCCTGTCGAAGAGCTTCCAGTCGGCCTTCAACGTCGTCAAGGGTTCGGTTCCCGCCCGTACCGACGTTCCGGACACCGACTTCGACGCGTGCGGCAAGAAGGGCATCGCCGACCTGAAGGCTGCCAACGAAGGCGGCACACTGTTCGGCTCGCTTGCCCAGGGCTATGGCGCGCCTCCGGCGGTCGCCAATGCCTACAAGGACGTCGTTTCGAAGTTCGTCCACGGTCAGATCAAGACCTCGGACGAAGCCGTGACCGAACTGGTCAAGGCAATCGACGACGCCAAGTAAGCGCTGGCCAGAAACACACCTTCCCCGCTTCGGCGGGGAAGGTGTCACCTAAGGATTGGCCAGCTGGCGCAATTCCAAGAAAAGTGTGAGCGGTTTTCCGGCCGGAATTGCGTAAAAGAAAGAGTTAGAGAGGTTCGCCGTTTCCGTGAAACGGTGAAAGCACTCTTGAACACCATGCCGACCAGAGACCCGTATGCACGGGGCCGCCTTGCCGCCTGACGGCAGAGCACGGACGACCCGAACGGGAGGAGCCTCATGAGCAGTGTAGCGACGACCCAGATCAAGCTGACACCCGAGCGGTCTCGCCCCTCCGTGCGCGCGCGACTGCAGGACGCGCTGCCGAAGATCGTGCTGGCGCCGAGCTTCGCCATCACCATCGTCTTCGTCTATGGCTTCATCCTGTGGACAGTCTATCTGTCCTTCACCAATTCCAAGACCTTCCCGTCCTATGTCATTACCGGACCACGCGCGTATCTACGGCTGTGGGGCTGGACGTTCGACTCCGACCCGCCATCGAGCTGGTACACGTCGATCGTCAATATGGGCATTTTTGGCTTTCTCTACATCGCCATCTGCCTGGCGCTCGGCCTGTTCCTGGCCATCCTGCTCGACCAGAAGATTCGCGGCGAAGGCGTGTTGCGGCCGATCTATCTCTACCCGATGGCGCTGTCCTTCATCGTCACCGGCGTCGCCTGGAAATGGTTCCTCGACCCCGGCCTCGGTCTTGAGCAGACCTTGCATCAGTGGGGCTGGACGAGCTTCCATTTCGACTGGATCAAGAACAAGGATTTCGTCATCTACACGGTGGTCATTGCCGGCGTCTGGCAGGCCTCCGGCTTCATCATGGCGATGTTCCTGGCCGGCCTGCGTGGCATTGACGGCGAGATCATGAAGGCGGCGCAGATCGACGGTGCCACCACCTTCCAGCTCTACCGCCGCATCGTCATTCCGCTGCTGCGGCCAATCTTCCTGTCGGCCTTCATCGTGCTCGCGCACCTTGCCATCAAGTCCTACGATCTCGTGGTGGCGCTGACCAGCGGCGGCCCCGGTGGCTCGGCCTGGCTGCCGTCCAACTTCATGTATGAGTACACCTTCAAGCGCAACGAAATGGCCGTCGGCTCGGCCAGTGCCGTGATCATGCTGATGACCATCGTCGCCATCATCGTGCCCTATCTCTATTCCGAACTGCGGGAGAAGCCGCGATGAGCGCTGTCGCCACCCCTGCCCGCCCCGCTGCTTCCCGGCAGGCCTCCGGCGGCATCAGCACCAAGACCCTCAACCGCATCGTCATCTACGGGCTTCTGGCGCTGTTTGCGCTGTTCTATCTGATGCCGCTGTTCGTCATGCTGGTGACCTCGTTCAAGACCATGGACGAGATCCAGAACGGCAACATGCTGGCGTTGCCCACGGCGCCGACCTTCGACCCGTGGCTGAAGGCCTGGGGCGAGACCTGCGTCGGCCTCACCTGCGCCGGCATCAAGGGCTATTTCTGGAACTCGATCAAGATGGTGGTTCCAGCCGTACTGATCTCGACCATGCTCGGCGCGCTCAACGGCTACGTCTTGACCAAATGGCGTTTTCGCGGCGCCACGCTGGTGTTCGGGCTGATGCTGTTTGCCTGCTTCATTCCGTTCCAGTCGGTGCTGCTGCCGATGGCGACCATCCTCGGCAGCCTGGGACGTTTCGGCGTGAAGCTGCAGAATGCGACGGGTACGAGTTTCGGTCTCGGCAATCCGACGGTCAACCTGGTCTTCGTCCATGTCGTCTACGGCATCGGCTTCACCACACTGTTTTTCCGCAACTATTACGAGGCATTCCCGAACGAGCTGATCAAGGCCGCACAGGTCGACGGCGCCTCCTTCTTCCAGATCTTCCGCCGCATCATGCTGCCGAACTCGATGCCGATCTTCGTCGTCACCGTCATCTACCAGTTCACCAACATCTGGAACGACTTCCTGTTCGCTTCGGCTTACGCCGGCACAGGCGACTCCATGCCGATGACGGTGGCGCTCAACAACGTCGTCAACACCTCGACCGGCGTCGTCGAATACAACGTCAACATGGCGGCCGCGATGATCGCGGCTCTGCCCACCCTGATCGTCTATGTCGTCGCCGGCCGCTATTTCGTGCGCGGGCTGATGGCTGGCGCGGTCAAGGGCTGATCAATTCGGAAGGAACGACCATGGCTTTTCTGGAAATTGATGGGCTGAAGAAGCGCTTCGGGAATGTCGAGATCCTGAAGGGCATCGATGTCGAGCTCGAAAAGGGCGGCTTCCTGGTGCTGGTCGGCCCGTCCGGCTGCGGCAAGTCCACCTTGCTCAACACGATTGCCGGCCTGGAGCAGATCACCGAGGGCGAAATCCGCGTCGACGGCCGCGCCATCAACGATCTGCACCCATCCAAGCGCGACATCGCCATGGTGTTCCAGAGCTATGCGCTCTATCCGAACATGACGGTGGCCGGAAACATCTCCTTCGGCATGGAGATGCGCGGCGTGCCGGCCGACGAACGCCAAAAGGCGATCGACAAGGTGGCCAAGGTCCTGCAGATCGGCCACCTCCTGCAGCGCAAGCCGAGCCAGCTTTCCGGCGGCCAGCGCCAGCGCGTCGCCATGGGCCGGGCGCTGGTGCGCGACCCCAAGCTGTTCCTGTTCGACGAGCCTTTGTCCAACCTCGACGCCAAATTGCGCGTTGACATGCGCATCGAGATCAAGCGCCTGCATGCCACCACCGGCACAACCATCGTCTACGTCACCCACGACCAGATCGAGGCGATGACGCTGGCTACCAAGATCGCCGTCATGCGCGACGGCGAGGTGCAGCAGTTCGGCACCCCGGCCGAGATCTACAACAACCCGACCAATTTGTTCGTCGCCGACTTCATGGGTTCGCCAGCGATGAACCTGATCCCGGCGACCATTGCCACGTCGGGCAATGCGCTGTCCGTCGTGTTGGAGCGCGAGGCGCGCGAGCCGATCACGCTGCCGATGGCCAACGCGCCGGCGGGTCTTTCGGCATTCCAGGGCAAGCCGATCATCTTCGGCGTGCGCCCGGAAGCGCTGACCGATCCGGAAGGTGCGGAACGCAACGCCTCCAACATTGCCACTGCCGACCTGCACATCGAAGTGGTCGAGCCGGCAGGGTCCGACACGTTCGCGGTGACCAACCTCGGCGGCAAGGGCGTGGTGGCGCGGTTGCGGGCCGACGCCAACATCCAGCCGGGCACCAGCACGCCGCTCGCCTTCAACCTGACCAAGGCCGTGTTCTTCGATCCGGCGACCGAACACCGCATCCGCTGATCGAGATGGTCAGCCCCGATATCGTCATCATCGGCTCCGGTATCGGCGGCGCTACGATCGCCTCCGGTCTGGCGGGCAGCGGTGCCTCGATCCTGATGCTGGAGCGCGGTGAGCCCTTGACGGCAACGCCGCATGCCCGCGACACGCGCTCCATCTTCGTCGACGGCCACTACCGTCCGAAGGAGATGTGGCGCGAGGCCGGCGGTGCGGCCTTCAACCCCGGCAATTACTACTATGTCGGCGGCAATTCGAAATTCTACGGCGCGGTGCTGATCCGCTACCGCAAAGAGGATTTCGCCGCCATGGAGCACTTCGGTGGCGTCTCGCCGGCATGGCCGTTTTCCTACGATGAATTCGAGCCTTGGTATTCGAAAGCCGAGCAGCTGTTTCGCGTCCGCGGCTCGCTCGGCGAAGACCCGACCGAACCGTTCCACTCGATCCCCTATGCTTTCAAGCCGGTGCCCGACGAAGCGCCGATTGCCCGCGCCCGCGCTGAGTTGAAAGCCCTCGGCCTGCATCCGGCCTCGCTGCCGCTCGGCGTCGACATCGACACCTGGCTGAAAGAGGGCAAGACCGGCTGGGACGCATTCCCCAATACCGCCCAGGGCAAGGTCGATGCGCAGACCGGACCGCTGACGGCTGCACTCAAGGACAGCAATATCCGACTCGAAACCGGCTGCCATGTCGAATATCTCGAAGCGTCGTCCGACGGCAAAAGCATCGCTGCCGTTCACTACCGTCAGAATGGCGAGCTGAAGAAAGTCGCGCCGAAGCTGGTCATCCTGTCCGCCGGCGCGGTCAATTCCGCCGTCATCCTGCTGCGCTCGCCGTCATCAGACGGCAAAGGCCTCGCCAACAGCTCCGACCAGGTCGGCCGCAATTTCATGAACCATAATTCGAGCGCCATGCTGGCGATCGATCCGCGCCGCAGGAACGACAGCGTCTACCAGAAGACGCTGATGCTGAATGACTACTATCTCTCCGACGGCAAAGGCGGCAAGCCGCTCGGCAACGTCCAGCTGCTCGGCAAGATCGACGGCAACATGTTGAAGGCCAACGTCAAACGCGTGCCGAAATTCGCGCTCGATTACATGGCCGGTCACGCCGTCGACTGGTATCTGATGTGCGAGGATCTACCCGATCCGGGAAGCCGCATCATGGTCGACGGCAAGGACATCGTCATGCAATGGCGGCGCTCCAACATGCAGTCGCTGGACGGGCTGACCAGGGTGATGCGTGAGAACTTCCGCGCCTGCGGTTATCCCATCGTGCTGTCGCGTCCCTTCGACAAGCGCACGCCCTCGCACCAGTGCGGCACGGTGAAAATGGGCGACCATCCGGGGACGTCGCCGCTCGACCCTTTCTGCCGCGCCTTCGACCACCCGAACCTGTTCGTTGTCGACGCCAGTTTTTTGCCGAACTCGGCCGCCGTGAATCCGGCGCTGTCGATTGCGGCACAGGCGCTGCGCGTGGCCGAGCATATTCGCCGAACGGACCTCGCGGCATGACCCGCCCCGCAGCAATCGTCACCGGCGGTGCGCGCGGCATTGGGCTCGCCTGCGCCGAGGCGCTGGCCGGGGACGGCTTCGACATTTTGATCGCCGACCTTGCCGAACAAGCGCCGGACGAACTGGCCGCCAACATCACCGCACGGGGTGCGGAGTTCGCCTATGTCCGTTGTGATATCGCCAACCTCGAGGATCACACGGCCCTCGTCGACGCCGCCATACGTGCCTTCAGCCGCATCGACTGCCTCGTCAACAATGCCGGCATCGGCGCCGTGGTGCGCGGCGATCTGCTGGAGCTGAAGCCCGAGAATTTCGACCGTGCGCTGGACGTCAATCTGCGCGGCACAGTCTTCCTTAGCCAGGCCGTCGCCAAGGCGATGCTGGCGGCTCCCAGCAATCATCCGCGCTCGATCATCACCATCACCTCGGTCAGCGCCGATATGGCCTCGCCGGAACGCGCCGACTACTGCATCTCGAAAGCCGGCCTTTCGATGTGGGTGAAGAACCTGGCGCTACGGCTTGCGCCGGAAAACATCGGCGTGTTCGAACTGCGGCCGGGCATCATTCGCACCGACATGACCGCGAGCGTATCAGCCAAATACGACGCGCTTATCGACAGCGGCCTGGTGCCGGCAAAACGCTGGGGCGAAGCATCGGACATCGGCGCCGTGGTGGCGACGCTTGCCGCCGGCAAGCTCGGCTTTTCCACAGGCTCGATTATCAATGTCGACGGCGCGCTCTCCGTGCCTCGACTGTAGGTGGATAGGGTTATGACCGACTACATCATCGTAGGTGCCGGCCCGGCCGGCTGCGTTCTGGCCAACCGGCTGAGCGAGGATCCAGCGAATTCCGTGCTGCTGCTCGAGGCCGGCGGCAAGGACTGGCACCCCTACATCCACATGCCGGCGGGCTTTGCCAAGATGACCAAGGGCATCGCTTCCTGGGGCTGGTCGACCGTGCCGCAGAGGCACATGCAGGACCGCGTCTTCTGGTATACGCAGGCGAAGGTGGTCGGCGGCGGCTCGTCCATCAATGCCCAGATATACACGCGCGGCAACGCTCGCGACTACGACGCATGGGAGAAGGAAGAGGGCCTCGCGGGCTGGGGCTATCGCGACGTGCTGCCTTATTTCAAGCGCGCCGAGAACAACCAGCGCTTCGCCAACGATTTTCACGGCGACCAGGGGCCGCTCGGCGTGTCTAACCCTATTTCGCCGCTGCCGATTTGCGAAGCCTATTTCCGCGCCGGCCAAGAGATGGGCATCCCCTTCAACCCGGATTTCAACGGCGCTAGCCAGGAAGGCGTCGGCTACTACCAGCTGACCCAGAAGGACGCCCGGCGCTCATCCGCTTCGGTCGCCTATTTGAAGCCCATCCGCGCCCGCAAGAACCTGACGGTCCGAACCGATGTGCTGGTCACCCGCATCGTCGTCGAGAAAGGCCGCGCCACCGGCGTCGAGATCGTCGACAAACCCGGCGGCGAGAAGACCATCATGCGCGCCGAGCGCGAAGTGATCGTCTCGTCCGGCGCCATCGGTTCGCCGAAGCTGTTGATGCAGTCGGGCATCGGCCCGGCTGATCACCTGAAATCGGTCGGCGTGACGCCGGTGCATGATCTGCCCGGTGTCGGCTCCAACATGCAGGACCATCTCGATTTGTTCGTCATCGCCGAATGCACCGGCGACCACACCTATGACAACTACGCCAAGCTGCACCGCACCGCGTGGGCCGGCTTGCAGTATCTGCTGCTGAAGAAAGGGCCGGTCGCCTCCAGCCTGTTCGAGACCGGCGGCTTCTGGTACGCCGATCCGACCGCCGCCTCGCCCGACATCCAGTTCCATCTGGGACTCGGCTCCGGCATCGAGGCCGGCGTCGAGAGGTTGAAGAACCCCGGCGTGACCTTGAACTCGGCCTTCCTGCGCCCGCGCTCGCGCGGCACGGTGCGGCTGAGCAGCGCCGACCCGGCCGACCACCCGCTGATCGATCCCAACTATTGGTCGGACCCTTATGACCGCGCCATGTCGATCAAGGGCCTCAGGCTTGCGCGCGAGATCATGCGGCAGAAGGCGCTTGCACCTTACGTGTTGCGCGAGGTGCTGCCCGGACCATCGCTCGCCAGCGACGACGAGCTGATCGACTATGCCTGCCGCACCGCCAAGACCGACCATCACCCCGTGGGCACCTGCCGCATGGGCCATGACGATATGGCGGTGGTCACACCGGACCTGCGCCTGCGCGGCATCGAGGGCCTGCGCGTCTGCGATGCCTCGGTGATGCCGCGCGTGCCTTCCTCCAACACCAATGCGCCGACCATCATGGTCGGCGAAAAAGGCGCCGACATCATCCTCGGCCGCGAGCCGCTGCCGCCGGCGGTGTTCTCCGGCAATCGGGCCGCATAGCCACTTGGGAGAACGAACCAATGATCAGACACTGCGTCTTCGTACGCTTCCGCAGCGATGTGCCCGCCACCGAGCGCACCGCAATCCACGCCGATCTCGAAGCACTGCGCTCCGTTGTCGACGGCATGGACACGGTCCATTTCAGCACCAATGTCAGCCCGGAGCCGTTCGCGCGCGGCTTCAGCCATGCCTTCACCATCGACTTCCGCGATGCCGCCGCCCGCGACGCCTATCTCGTGCATGAAGCGCATCAGCGCGCCGGCGCCCGATTGGTCGCAGCGCTCGAAGGCGGCACCGACGGGCTGATGGTGTTCGATCTCGACATTACGAAAAAGTGACCGCGCTTCTTTCGAAAGCCGGCTGACGCCTGTTCTCTTTTGCGCCCCAAGGAACATATCGTTCCCCGGGGCGCTTAGGAGGAACGTCGTGGCTCTCACCGCGCAACAGAAGAAAACCGTCCTTGCCTCCTTCCTCGGCTGGACGCTCGACGCTTTTGATTTCTTCCTTCTGACGTTCCTGCTCACTGATATCGCAACCGGATTCAACACTGACGTTCCGGCAGTCTCCAAAGCGTTGTTCCTGACGCTGGCGACACGCTTCATCGGCGCCTTCTTCTTCGGCAGGCTGGCCGACAAATATGGGCGCAAGCCCATTCTGATGCTCAACATCGTCAGCTATTCGGTGGTCGGCGCGCTGGCTGCCTTCTCGCCCAATCTCGGCATTTTCCTCGCGCTGCGCGCTCTGTTCGGCATCGCCATGGGCGGCGAATGGGGGCTGGGCAGTTCGCTCGCCATGGAGTCCATTCCGTCCAGTGCCCGCGGCATGGTCTCGGGCATCCTGCAATGCGGCTATCCTACCGGCTACCTTCTGGCGGCCGTGGTTTACGGCGTGCTCTACCAGCAGACGATCGGTGGTTACACGATCGGCTGGCGCGCCATGTTCCTGCTCTCCTTCCTGCCGGCACTGATCGTGCTCTTCATCCGCTCGCATGTGCCGGAATCGCCGGCCTTCGTCGAGGCGCAGAAATCCGTCAGACCTGGCCTTCTTGAAACGCTGCGGAAGCACTGGGGCGTCGCCGTCTATGCGGTCGTGCTGATGATGTTCTTCAATTTCTTCAGCCACGGCACGCAGGACCTCTACCCGACCTTCCTCAAGAAGCAGCATGGCTTCGACCCGCACACGGTGAGCTGGATCACCATCGTCGCCAATATCGGCGCCATCGTCGGCGGGTTGGCGTTCGGCGCACTGTCGGAGAAGATCGGCCGCGTCAACGCGATAACGCTCGCCTGCCTGATTGCCTTGCCCTCGATTCCGCTCTGGGCCTTCAGCTCGACACCGTTCATGCTGGCCATCGGCGCCTTCGTCATGCAGGTCGCGGTGCAGGGCGCCTGGGGCGTCATCCCGGTGCATCTTAACGAGCTGTCGCCCGGCGCGGTGCGGGCAACCTTGCCCGGCTTCATCTACCAGGCCGGCAATCTCGCGGCGTCCTATGGCGGTCCCTACCAGGCCGGCATCGCCGAGGCGTCTGGAGGCAGCTATGGCTACGCGCTGGCGCTGTTTGCAGGCGTGGTCGCCGTCTGCATCATCGTCGTCATCCGCTTCAGTCCGGAACGGCGCGGACAGGTGATGACGGTGCTCGGCTGAAGTATCAGGCTCTCAGCCCAGTCTGAGGGCCACGACACCGGCGACGATGCTGAGCGCGGCGGCGCCGCGCCAGCCTGTCATCTTCTCGCCGAGCGCGAAAACCGAGATCATCATGGCAAACAGGATCGACGTCTCGCGCAACGACGCCACCGAGGCGATCGGCGCCTTGGTCATCGCCCACATGACGATCCAGTAGGCCGCGCCGCTGAGCACGCCGGTGAACAGGCCTGCCTTCCAGTCACGCGCCAGCACGGGCAGCGCCTTGGGCCCGCGAAAGATGAGGCACAGCACCAGCGCCCACGTGGCATCGCAGATGAACAGCCATGCGGCATAGCTCGTTGCCGTTGCGGCCAGCCGCGCGCCGCTGCCGTCGGAGAGCGTATAGCTGGATATGAAAATCGAAGTGCCGAGCGCAAAGCCGACCGCGCGCACATTGATCCGCTCCAGATGCGCGCCGCCGCGAAACGACATCACCAGCGTGCCGGCCGACAGCAGCAGGATGCCGAGGATGGCGAACGGCGCCGGCATCTCCTGCACCACGACAACGCCCCCGAGGGCGGTCAAAAGCGGCGCCGTGCCGCGCGCCAGCGGATAGGTCTGGGCGAAATCGCCGGCCTTGTAGGCGCCGATCAGGAAGGTCCGGTAGCCCATGTGAAAGAGCACCGAGGCGATTATAAAGGGCCATACCGCGGCCTTTGGAAACTCGACGAAGGGCAGCACGAACAGTGCGGCAAAACCCATGCCCAGCGTCATCAGCGTGATCGACAGGAAGCGATCGAGATGCACCTTGACCAGCGCGTTCCAGATCGCGTGCATGGCGGCGGCGGCAAGCACCGCGAAAAAGACGAAAAGCGTCATTGAGGGCTCACCGATCTCCCGAGCTCAAAGGCGTTTCGAGATCGATATCGATCCGGACCGGAAAATGGTCTGAAGCGATCTCGCCTATATCGGCACTGACCGAGCGCACACGGTCCGCGAACATACCGCCGACGAAGCAATGGTCGAGCCGGCGTTTTGCCACTTTCCCGTCGATCGTTTTCACATGGGTGTGGAAATCGGCAGCCGGCTCGCTAGCGACGGCAGCGGCATCAACAAAGCCGTCGAGATAAGCTGCCCCGCGATGATAGGGCGTGCTGCCGACGATGCGGCTGTATTCGGCGCTGCCCGGCTCCATGTTGAAATCGCCCATCCAGATCGCAGCTGTCGGGTTTTCCGGCTCGGCCTCGCCACTGGTCCAGTTGCGCGAAGGCTCATCGTCCGCGCCGCTCCACGGGCCGCCCTCGGACGGCGCGCGGCGATGCTCGGCCAAGAGATAGTCGATCTGCTCCAGACGCTCCTCCGCCGCGATATGGGCGAGATGCAGCGACAGGACCCTTACCGGTCCGGCCGGCGTGCGGATCATGCATTCGAGCGCGGCGTTGCGCGTGTTGAGCGGCCGCAGCGTGCGGCGCATGGGCAGCGCGTGCAGCCGCGACCAGGCGATCGGCAGCTTCGACAGCAGCATGGTGCCGAACTGGCGGCGGCGGTTGACGACCCGGCCGTCGCGCTGCTCACTGGCGTCCATGTCGAAGGCCGGGCCATAGACCCAGTAATAGCTAGGCAGCAGCTTGGACAGGACCTCCGGCTGGTCGTCCTCATTGGTGCGCTGCCAATGCCGCTCGACCTCCTGCAGCGCGATGATATCGGCGCCGTCGACCAGCTTGGTGCAGCGCGAAAGATCGTAACGGCCATCGCCGCCGAACCCGTACTGGATGTTGTAGCTGACCAGCTTCATTGCTTATCCGGCTCAATTTCGCTTTGGCAGTAGCGGTTCGGCAGATGGGTTGCAATGTACCGGCACGACGGCGGAACTGGGCCAGCGTCTATGATGTGGTCAGCGGCTGGAACCGGCCCGCCGGCGATGCCGCCAGTTCGGCCCAGTCGATCTCTTCCTCCAGCCGGTGGTAGGCTTCGTCGCCGATCGTGCCGTTGCTGCGCAACTCCTCGAGCGTGTCGCGCTGGCGGTTGATGGCATAGAGGCGCAGCCGGTCGTATTCGGTCGCGGCCTGAGCGTCCTCCGGGTTTTCCGCAATCAGGCGCTGCGCTTCATACTGTTCGCGCACGACGGCGGCGGCCGCAGATGTCTTGCGGCTCAGCACGTCCAGTGCTGCCTGCATGATGGCGACGCGCGCTTGCGCCACCTCATTGTCGACGGTTCTATCGGGGTCGAAGTTGATCCAGCGCAGCAGCGGCTTCAGCGTCATGCCTTGCAGCACCAGCGTGCCCAGCACCACCGCGAAGGCGGCAAGCACGATCGGGTCGCGGCCGGGAAAATCGGCCGGCAGCGCAATGGCGACCACCAGCGTCACCAACCCACGCATGCCGCACCAGCCGACAATGACGGCGCCGCCGAATGTCGGCAATTCCCGCCTTGCCTCTTGGCTGCCGAAGCGGGCAAGCCACCGGATGATCGCGACGTAACTCGCCACCCAGACAAGGCGCGCGACGATAACGACGACCAGCACCGTTGCGGCGAAAAGGAATGCTTCGCCTTGCCCGTCGCCGGCCATCCTGCCAACGATCGTGCGTGCCTGCAGGCCCATCAGCACGAAAGCCAGCACGTTGAGCACGAACACGGCCGACTCCCAGACCGAATAGGTGCTGACGCGGCGTCTCGCCGACGACTGGCGCGGCGCCCTGCGCGCAATGGTCATGGCATAGACGACGATGGTGATGATGGCGGAAAGGCCCAGCCTGTCGGCGATGATCCACACGGCGAAGGTTCCGGCAAACTGCACCACCGTGCTGCTCGCCGCATCCTCGATGCGGCCGAGCGCCAGCAGCGAGACGCGGCCAAACAGATAGCCCGCGATCACACTGCCGATCGTTGCCAGCAGGATCACCGGAACGGCGTTGCTGAGCATGATCGTGCCAAGCGCCGCCGAAACCGCCAGCCGGTAGATCAGCAGCGCCGTGGCATCGTTGAGCAGGCTCTCGCCCTGCAGGATGGCGGTGATGCGGTGCGGTACCTTGAACTGGCTGAGCACGGCGGATGCGGCCACCGCATCCGGCGGCGCGACGATGGCGCCAAGCGCGATTGCCGCCGCGATCGGCAGGCCGGCCATCTTCCAGCCGACGAAGGCAACCACCACGGTGGTGAAGACGACGGCGCCTAGCGCCAGCAGCGCGAGCGACAGCCGGTAGCGCTTGAGGTCGCGCAGCGACGTGTCATAGGCGGCGTCGAGAAGCACCGGCGCGATGAACAGGGCAAGCGCCAGTTCCGGATCGATCTCGATTGTCGGCGCACCGGGTACGAAGGCGATCGCGACCCCGGCCAGAGCCAGCAGGGACGGATAGGGAATTTCCAGCCGCCGCGACAGCGCCGTCAGCGCGACGGCAGCCAGAAGCAGGATGAGGGTAAGTTCGAATAGCGCCATGGCCTATCGTAGCGGCGAAGCGGCATCATGGGCAGTGGCTGGATGGCAAGATGCTGTTGATTATCCAGCACTCGGGGTCCGGCAATGATACGGCCGTTCATCGCGCCAGCTCGAATCGACCGCCTCGGTCGCGCCAAAATGCTGCTTGCTAGTGCAGCACCAGCATATCGCTTGATGAGAACGATATGTCGGCCTTCTCGCCGACCGCGGGCGGTGGCGTTGCCGGGCTGTTGAAGGTGTCGAGCGACACCGTGTTGCCGCCGATGCCGACGCGAACGCGAATGACTGAGCCGAGGAAGTGCACTTCGGAGATTTCGCCCGACAGGCTTGAATCGCGCCCGGGTTGGCGTCCGAGCGAAATCGCCTCCGGTCGCAGCGCCAGCGACAGCGTGTCACCGGACTTCGAGCCGTTGAGCTTGCCCATTAGCGAGACTTCCTGCGTGTTGACGCGCACCTTGCCGGACGCGGCATCGGTGACAGTGCCTTCGAGCACGTTCAGCGTGCCGACGAAATTGGCGACGAACTTGGTCGCCGGCCGGTTGTAGATCTCGAACGGGGTGCCGACCTGCTCGGCCTTGCCGCCATACATCACCGCGATGCGGTCCGAGATCGACAGCGCCTCTTCCTGGTCATGTGTGACGAAGATGGTAGTGATGCCGAGCTTCTTCTGGATCGAGCGGATTTCCTCGCGCAGCGAGACGCGCACCTTGGCGTCGAGCGCCGACAGCGGCTCGTCGAGCAAAAGCAGCTTCGGCTTCGGCGCGATGGCGCGGGCCAGCGCGATGCGCTGTTGCTGGCCGCCGGAGAGCTGGTAGGGATAGCGGTCGGCCATCTGCGGCAGCTTGATGATGTCGAGCATCTCGGCCACGCGTCTGTCGATGTCCGCCTTGGGCATGCCGGCGACCTTCAGGCCAAAGCCGATGTTTTGCGCCACCGTCAGGTTGGGGAACAGCGCATAGGCTTGGAACACCATGCCGACATTGCGCTGGTTGGGCTTTAGCCTCGTGATGTCCTTGCCTGCGACGACGATCTTGCCCGCCGACGGCTCTTCGAAACCGGCGACCATGCGCAGCACGGTGGTCTTGCCGCAACCCGATGGCCCAAGGAAGGAAACGAACTCGCCCGGCTCGACATCAAGATTGAAATCTTCGACCACGGTGGTGGCGCCGAAGGATTTTCGCACATGCTGGATGGAGAGGAATGGTTCGGCCATGGCTTTTTCTTTCGATCAGTACTTTGTCGATCAGTTCGGGCGGTTCGCCGATCTCGGCGCGAAACGGGACAGGATCTGGATCAGCGACATACAGCCCCAGGTGATGGCGAAGGCGATGATGGCAAGCGCCGCCGGCTCATAGGCGCGGTTGGCGCCAACGTTTTGCAGATAGGGGCCGAAGGCGGGCCGGTTGAGCAAGCTGGCCATGGTGAATTCGCCAATGACGATGGCGAAGGTAAGGAAGGCGCCCGACAGCACGGCGATCAGCACATTGGGCAGGATCACACGACCAATGATCGTGCCCCAACCGGCGCCAAGGATCTGCGCCGCTTCGGTCAGCGTCCTGACGTCGATGGTGCGCAGTCCGGTATCGACCGCGCGATACATGTAGGGCAGCGCCAGCATTGCATAGCCGATGACCAGCAAGGCATTTGTGCCCATGTCGGTCGCCAGGAACGGCAGCGGCGAATTCGAACCGTACATCCTGATATAGCCGAAGACGATGACGATGGCGGGAATGACCAGCGGCAGCAGCGTGATGAACTCTACGATCGGCCGCAGTTGCGGCAGGCGCAGTCGAATCCAGTAGGCGGCGGGCACCACGATCAACACGCCCAGAATGATGGTGAAGATGGCGGCAAGCACTGAGTAGCCAAAGGTCGCCTGAAAACGAGGGTCGCCAAGCACGATCTGATAGGCGTCGAAGGAATAAGCGCCGCGCCGCATGCGCAAGGAAAATTCCACCGTCGCGATCAGCGGAATGAAGAAATAGGCCGCGCCCAGCCCGAAGACGACCCAGGCCCAGAATTTTCCGGACTTCATTTCAGCCACCTCTCCGAGCGCGTCCGGAACCAAATGTAGAAGACATTGGCCAGCCCGGTGATGACGATCATGCCGAAGGCGATCGCATAGCCGAGATGGGCATTGTGCAGCACGTCACCGCGTATCTGCGCATAGAGCAGGATCGGCACGATGTTGAGTGAAGAGCCGGTCAGCGCATAGGCGGTGGCGATGGCGCCGAAGGCATTGGCGAAGAGCAGGATGACCGTGCCGAGGAAACTCGGCCAGATCACCGGGATGACCACCATGCGCCAGTATTGCGTCTGGGTGGCGCCAAGCGTCGCCGCAGCCTCGCCCCACTCCTTCTTCAAGCCGTCGATCGCCGGCGTGATGATGACCACCATTAGGGGAATCTGGAAATAGACATAGGTCAGCGTCAGGCCCCAGAACGATAGGATGTTGAAGCCGTGCGCATAAATGTTGAGGCCGAACACGGTGTTGAGCAGCACCGTGGCGAGACCGAGGCGTCCGAGCGTGGCGATGAAGGCGAAGGCCAGCGGTACGCCGGCGAAATTGGAAGCCACGCCGGAGAATGTCAGCGTCGCCGAACGTATCCACTCCGGCAGGCCGCCGCGCACGATGGCGATGGCGATGCCGAGACCTGCGAAGGCGCCGATCAGCGACGAGGAAAGGCTGACCTTGAGCGAGATCCAGTAGGCGGCGACAATCGATGGCTGCGCCAGTGCTGCTATGTTTTCGAACGTGAATTCGCCGGCATCGTTCTGGAATGCACCCAGCATCAGATAGAGCGTGGGTAGGATCAGGAACATGATGGCGAAGATGAAGAATGGCGCAACGCCGAGCCATTGCGTCGGCAGTCGCATTGCACGCGCCTCGCTGGGGGGCGCGGTCTTCCCGGCAACTGCGTGATCGGAAAGCGAGATATCTGTCATGCGCCGGCTACCGTCTCCGAGGAACACCGGGCGGCCGCGAGGCCGCCCGGTTGGTTTCAAGCCTTACTTGACGTTGGCGCCGACGACGGCATCCCAGTTCTTGGTGACGGCTTCCTTTGCCTTGCCCTGCTCGTCCAGCGTCGGGAACACCGCGGCAGCGTAAGCCTCGGCCGGCGGCAGCTTGGCCATCACGTCCGCCGGGAGCTTGCCGTTCTTGGCAAGATCGTTGAAGCGGATCGGGTGGCAATAGCCCTTCAGCCAGCCGATCTGGCCTTCGTCGGAGTAGAGATACTCCAGCCAGAGCTTGGCAGCGTTCGGATGCGGTGCGAAAGCACTGATCGCCTGCACATAGACGCCGGCAACGACACCGGTCTTGGGCACGACGACGTCGACGGGCGGATTGCCCTTCAGCGTGTCGCGACCGGCAAGTGCATTGTAATCCCAGGTCACCAGGATCGGCGTCTGGCCTTGTGCCAGGGTCGCCGGTTTGCCGATGACCGGCACGAAATTGCCGGCGGCGTTAAGCTTCTTGAAGAAGTCGAGACCAGCAGTGCCAGCAGCTTCGCCGGCAGCCGCACCACCGGAAATGCCGGCCGCGTAGACGGCCTGGATGGCCTGGTTCGAGGCGCGCGGGTCGCCGGCAAGCGCCACGGTGTTGGCGAATTCCGGCTTCAGCAGGTCAGCCCAGTCAGCAGGCGCTTCCTTGACGAGGTCCTTGTTCACCAGGAAGGATAGCACGCCATAGTAGTCGCCGGTCCAGTAACCATCGGCATCCTTGGCGCTGTCGGGGATCGAGTCCCAGGTCGACACTTTGTAGGGCTGGATCAGGCCGTCAGCCTTGGCGGTCGGGCCGAAGGACAGGCCAACGTCGATGACGTCGGGCGCCTGCGGGCCCTTGTTGTCCTTGTTGGCCTTGATCGCCTCGACCTCGTCGCCGGAGCCGGCATCGGGGTTGAGTTCGTTGATGGTGATCTCAGGATACTTCGCCTTGAACCCGTCGATGACGGCGCCGTAGCCGCACCAGTCATGGGGCAGCGCGATGGTGGTGAGCTGGCCTTCCTTCTTCGCTGCGGCAACCAGTTCATCCATGGACTGGGCCGACGAGATAGCAGAGGTCGCCATGAGGGCGACGGCCGAAAGGGAAAGCACTTTCCCTGTGAACTTGAACATGTGTTCTCTCCGTTGAACTGGCGTCCTGGACGCCTGCGATGCGGTATCGGTTTCATATGACAGCCAGATGAAAGCTTTTTGAAACTGGCCCCCGGCGGTACGAAAAGTTAACTCTTTTTAACCGGCTGTAGCAATTAGCCTCGACTTAATTTCCCGGCTAATGGTTTATTGCCTTGCTTTTTGCCCCCTTGCCCTTCCTTTCCCTTCGTTTTTAGATCACGTCCGGCGCAGAAACCGCCTCAGACAGTGCCGGCGATAGTGTTCTCGAGCAGCGTCAGCGCCGCCTTTTTGGTCAGCCTGACCGGGTTGCCGCCGGCGGTCGGATCGACCACCGCCATGTCGGCGATCAGCCCTTTGCGCTTCTTGTCCATGTCGAGCCCCTTGATCAGATCGGGCAGCGCATGCGGCACCTTCAATTCCTTGCGCAGCTTGATGATCGCTTTGGCAAAGCCGTCGAAGCCACCCTTGATGCCGCAATAGGCAGCGAGCCGGGCAATCCGCTCCTCGATGGAGTCGCGATTGAAGGCCAAGACATAGGGCATGAACACCGCATTCGTCATGCCGTGATGGGTGTCGTAGAGCGCGCCGATCGGATGCGACAGCGAGTGGATGGCGCCAAGACCCTTCTGGAAGGCGGCAGCACCCATGGCGGCCGCACTCATCATGTGGGCGCGCGCGACAAGGTCCTTGCCGTTGGCGTAGGCCTTGGGCAGGTTCTCGAACACCAGGCGCACACCTTCCACCGCAATGCCGTCGGCCATCGGGTGATAGCCCGGCGCGCAATAGGCTTCGAGGCAGTGCGCCAGCGCATCCATGCCGGTGCCGGCGGTGATGAAGCCGGGCATGCCGACCGACAGTTCCGGATCGGCAATGACGATTGCCGGCAAAAGCTTCGGATGGAAGATCACCTTCTTGGTGTGCGTCGCCTCATTGGTGATGACGCCGGCACGCCCGACTTCCGAGCCTGTGCCGGCAGTGGTCGGCACGGCTATGATCGGCGCGATGGCATCCGAATTGGCGCGCGTCCACCAGTCGCCGACATCCTCAAAGTCCCAGATCGGCCGCGTCTGGCCAGCCTGGAACGCGATCAGCTTGCCGAGATCGAGCGCTGAACCGCCGCCGAAGGCGATGACGCCGTCATGCTTGCCCTTCTTGAACACGGCGATCCCGGCGGTGAGGTTGGAATCGACCGGGTTCGGCTTCACCTCGGAGAACACGCCATAGGATACCTTGGCGTCGTCGAGGATTTTCAGCGTCGAAGCGACGACCGGCAGTTTCGCCAACCCCGGATCGGTGACGAATAGCGGCCGCTTAATGCCGGTGGCAGCGAGCACCTCAGGCAGTTCCTTGATGCGCCCGGCGCCGAAGCGGACGGTGGTCGGGTAGTTCCATTTGGAGATCAGCTTGGACATGTCTTGTCTTTCAAAAAATCAGATGGCTTCGCGCAGATGGAAGGATTTCGGCCGGGTCAGATTGTCGTAGCCGAGCGCCGAAAGGGCGACGCCTTTGCCGGTGTCCTTGACGCCGGTCCAGACCAGCGCCGGATCGAGGTAGTCGCAGCGGTTCATGAACACGGTGCCGGTCTCGACGCGGTCGCCGATCGCCACCGCATGCTCGATATCGTCGGTCCAGATCGAAGCGGTCAGCCCGTAGGGGCTGTCGTTCATCAGCGCGATCGCCTCCTCGTCGTTGCGCACCTTCATGATGCCGACGATCGGGCCAAAACTTTCCTCGCGCATGACGCTCATCTGGTGGTCGACGCCGGTCAGCACTTCCGGCGCCAGATAGGGCGAGCCAGCCTTGTCGTTAGCCACCTTCATATTGATGTGTGCGATTGCACCCTTGCGCAGCGCCTCGGCCTTCTGCTCGCGGATCAGGTCGGCAAAGCGCGCCTGCGCCATCGGCCCCATTGTCGTCGCCTGTTCTAGCGGATTGCCGACGGCATAATTCTTCGTCTCGGCGATGAAACCTTCGACGAACTGGTCGTAGACCTTCTCATGCACATAGACGCGCTCGATGCCGCAGCAGCACTGGCCGGAATTGTAGAAGGCGCCGTCGACCAGATTGGCCACCGCATGGTCGAGCTTGGCGTCGGGCAGCACATAGGCCGGGTCCTTGCCGCCGAGTTCGAGCCCGAGCGTCATGAAGGTGCCGGCCGCCGCCTTCTGCCGCTGCGGCTTGGCGANCGATGGCGCGGCCGCCGCCGACCGAACCGGTGAAATTGACATGGTCGATCTTGCCCGAGCCGAGCAGCTTCTCGGTCTGGGCATGGTTCAGCACGACATTCTGGAACACGCCCTTGGGCAGCCCAATTTTGTCGAACGCCTGCTGGAACCGTTCGCCAACCAGCAGCGTCTGCGCCGCATGTTTGAGGATAACGGTATTGCCGGCCATCAGTGCCGGCACGATGGTGTTGACGGCGGTCAGATAGGGATAGTTCCACGGCGCGATCACCATGACGACGCCGAGCGGATCCTTCTTCACATAGCGTCGGAAGCCGTCCTTCGGGTTGGATGCCGGCACGGATTTCAGCGCGGCTTCAGCGATCTCGACCATGTAATTGGTGCGTTCCCTGACGCCGCCGAACTCGCCGCCATAGCGCACCGGTCGCCCCATCTGCCAGGCGATCTCCGGCACGATCTCGTCGGTCATCGCGACCAGCGCTTCGAGCATCGCCAGCATAAATTTGCCGCGCTCGACGATCGGCGTCAGCGCCCACTTCTCCTGCGCCGCCTTGGCGCGCTCGACCGCGGCATTGATCGCCTGGTCGGTCACGATTGGCCGCTCGGCGTAAATGGAACCATCGATGGGCGACTTGAGTTTTACGGTTTCCAAAGGATACTCCAAGTTAGCAGGCTAGGGTGCGCAGATGGCCATTGCGGCCATAGCGAAGGATGGGCTCGTCACGCGTCACCAGAACCATGTCCAACGCTCTCGCACTTGCCATCAGTATCCGATCCATGGGATCACCATGAGGCGGACCGGGCAGGTTGGATGACGCAATCAGAATGGCTGGTGAGATAGCGCTGAGCTTTGCCGACATTCGCTCGATGAATCGCTCCACGAAGTCGAGTGGCGCCAATGGCAGATTGAGCCGGCCCTTGGCTACGCCAATTCCGATCTCCCATGCCGACATCGGCGAAAGATACAGACGGCCGTCATAGGCCGCTTCCGAAATCTCCCGGCTTGCGTGCGGATCGATCAGACTATCGTTGGCGACAAAGATCATCGCACATGTATCCAGAAGCAGGTTTGGCCCTTCGCTCATTTACGCACCGCAAGTTTGCCGTCACGCGCGTCACCCTCACCGCCCAGATAGCCCCGGTCCCATGGCTCGTCATCGAAAGGTTTGGTGATATCAAATCCGGCTTCGATTGTTATCAGGCCCTTCATGAAACCAAAACCGGGGTGGCGATCCGCGCGCGCCTCCTTTGGCGCGGCAGGCACGCTACCACTGGGCGGCGCCGAAATGGGCACTTTGCGAACGCGGCGAAATACCAGTTTCCCACTCCCTATATTGACGGATTCGGTCTCGAACCCAGCCTCAAGCCACTCCCTTGTCATGGGATTGTTGCTCGGATTGTTGCTCCACCATGCAGGGTATTGCTTCGATGCGGGCAGCGGCAGATTGAGCACTCTCTCGATTTCGGCGAATGACATCGGAACGCGATCGACATTTTGGGCAATGAGAAAGTCCTTGAGCGGCGCATATTTGGACATTGCAAACTCCTCAATGTAGCGCACTGCAGTTTACAGGTACCATATGGTACTAACTTCACTACAGTGTCAACATTAAAGCTGTATAAAGTTTAATACCGCTCGAACCCCCTGTGCAGTTCCCAATCCGTAATGCGGCGGTCGTATTCGAATTGCTCCCACTTTGCGGTGTGGACATAATGTTCGAGCACATCGTCGCCGAGCGCCTGCTTCAGCATCTTCGACTTGGCCAGCGTCTCGGTGGCGTCGCGCAGCGTCTTCGGGATCTCCGGCAGGCGCGAGGCCTGGTAGGCATCGCCGACGAACGGCTTCTGCAGTTCGAGCTTCTCGTCGATGCCGGCAAGGCCGGCGGCGATCAGCGCCGCGAAAGCGAGATAGGGGTTCAGGTCGGCGCCGCCGATGCGGCATTCCATACGGATGCCCTTGGTGCCCTCACCGCACAGGCGGAAGCCGGCGGTGCGGTTGTCCTCGCTCCACATGATCTTGGTCGGTGCGAAGGTGCCGGCCTGGAAGCGCTTGTAGGAGTTGATGTAGGGCGCCAGGAACCAGGTAAACTCCCTGGCATATTTCAGTTGCCCAGCCGCCCATTGCTGGCCAAGCGTGGACAAAGTCCAGTCCGCCTTCTTGTCGAAGAACAATGGCGTCTTGCCATCGGCGCTCCACAGCGAATTGTGGATGTGGCTGGAATTACCGGCGAGCCCGTAATTGTATTTCGACATGAAGGAAATCGACTTGCCTTCGGACTCGGCAATCTCCTTGGCGCCGTTCTTCAGGATGACGTGGCGGTCCGCCATGTCGAGCGCCTCGGCATAGCGCACATTGATCTCTTCCTGGCCCGGGCCCCATTCGCCCTTGGAGTTTTCGATCGGAATGCCCGCCGCTTCCATCTCGTTGCGAAGCCGGCGCATGACGCCTTCTTCCTTGGTGGTGATGCCGATCTGGTAGTCGCCGATATAGGGCGACGCGGTGTCGAGCCCCTGCCAGTGCTTCTTGCGGGCGGAATCGTAGGTCTCGTTGAACAGGTAGAATTCGAGCTCGGAGGCGAAGTAGCCGATATAGCCGCGTTCGGTGAGCCGCTTGACCTGCTTTTTCAGCATCGCGCGCGGCGAATGCGGAAGGTCGTCATGGGTGTGGTGGTCGAGCACGTCGCAGATCACCAGCGCGGTCTTTTCCAGCCACGGAATCCGCCGCAGCGTCGCAAGGTCCGGCTTCATGACGAAGTCGCCATAGCCCTTCGACCAGCTTGCCGCCTTGTAGCCCGGCACCGGCTCCATATCGATGTCGGCGGCGAGCAGATAGTTGCAGCCATGCGTCTCGTCATGAGCAGAATCCACAAAGTACTGCGCCAGGAAACGCTTTCCCGCGAGCCGCCCCTGCATGTCGACGATGCAGGCCAGCACCGTGTCGATCTCGCCATTGGAGACCGCTTTCTTCAACTGATCGAACGAGAAATTTCCGGCCATTCCTTTGGCACTCCAGTGCTTGGTCGTTGAGGACGAAACCATAGCCGGCTGCACGCCGGCCATGGCCATGATGGTGACGTCAGTGGCCGGTTTCGCCGACAGCCTGTTCGGCAGCCTTGATCGCTGCCTGACGCGCCGCGATGATGTCGCCCAGCGGCGGGCCCTGGAAGCGATTGCGCTCGAAGGCGAACCAGACAATCGCCGTCAGGATGAAGAAGCCGACGGTGATGTACAGCGCCCAGTCGTTCGGCGGCTGGATGCCGATGATGAAGATCAGGATCATCGACACTATGGAAAGGACCCCGAACAGCATGAAGATGCCACGGCCCAGGTTCCACGGTCCCATCTTGTCCCACTTCGGCGTGCCCCAGGCCAGCATGCCGAGCACGATCGGCACGGTGAAGGACAGGAACAGGAAGATGACGGTGCAGGACACGACGATGGTGTAGGCCGAAGTGCCGGCGACCGAAACCAGCGTCGAACCCCAGACGAACAGCACCGACAGGACCGACGCCGTCCAGATCGCCGCCACCGGCGTGCGATAGGTCGGGCTGACCTTGGCCAGTGCCGACGAGCCCGGCAGGCCGCCGTCACGCGAGAAGGCAAAGATCATGCGCGAAGCCGAGGTGACGGTTGCGAGGCCGCACAACAGCTGGGCGATGAACACGACGAGGTAGACGAACTCCTTGAGGCCGGGACTGACGCGCTGGTCGAAGGCCCAGAAGAACACGTTCCAACCCTGCTTGGCGGCGTCGTCCATGTTGGGGATCATCAGCACGAAGGCGGCCAGGAACAAATAGCCGAAGACCGCCGACCAGATAACCGACATCACCATCGCACGCGGCACCGATGAGGCCGCCTTGATGGTTTCCTCGGAAGTGTGTGCCGAAGCATCGTAGCCGGTGATGGTGTAGATCGGCAGCAGAAGGCCGAGAGCGAACACCCAGGCGTTCGAGACGGACGGCCAGACGCTGGCGCCGGCCTCACCCGAGTAGTTGTGGAAGGTGAAGAGCCGGCTGAAATCCCAGGTCTCGGCGGAGAACAGGCAGACGACAGCAATCAGGATCGAGCCGAAGAAGATCAGGTAGCCCGAAAAGTCGGTCAACTTCGCAGTCAGCTTGATGCCGAGATGGTTGATCAGCGCCTGGGCGCCAGTGATGATGACCAGGAAGATCATCTGATTGGTCAGCGTACCCTCGATGCCGAGCGTCGGCCCGAAGGCGCCGATGAAGAACGTCCAGGTGCCGACATTGATGGCGCCGAGCACGGTGATCAGGCCGAGCAGGTTGAGCCAGGCCGTCACCCAGCCGGTGCCGCGATTGCCAAGGATCGAACCCCAGTGATAGAGGCCGCCGGCCGTCGGATAGGCCGAGCTGATCTGCGACATGGCGACCGCGAAGGTGAGCGAAACGAAGCAGCCGACCAGCCAGCCGATGCCGATACCGATACCGCCGGCGCCCGACGTTGCCTGCGCCAGCGAATTGATGCCGCCCGACAGGATGCAGATGATGGAGAAGGAAACGGCGAAGTTGGAGAAGCGGCTTAGCCGCCGCTCAAGTTCCTGGGCGTAGCCCATGGAATGGAGGTGCTTTACGTCTTCCGCCTTGTCTGTGTCTGAATAACCCGGTGCTGCCATTGTAGTCCCCTTTGCATTCTTAGCTGGCCGGCCCTGCCCCGGTCGGCTTGCGCCGGCCGGAGCATCTAGTCTTTGCTGTTAGCCTGCCGTCTGGCCGACGGCTGCTTCCGCGGCCGCGATCTCCGAAGCGCGGCGAGCAATGTCGGCGCCGATCGGCGGGCCCTTGAAGCGGCGCGATTCGATGCCGAACCACAGCACCACGAGCAGAACGATCAGGCCGATGGCATAGTTGATCAGGATGTCGAAGGGCGGCTGGATGCCGGCATACATCAGCACCAGAACGCCAAGCACCGTGATGACGGCGAACGGCTTGGACCAGATGCCGAGGCGGAACGGGCCGAATTCGGTCCAGCTCTTGCCCTCGGCAAGCAGGCCGGCGGCCACGGGCATGGCGTAGGACACGTAGAGGAACAATGCACAGCCGGCCGCCAGTGCGGCAAAAGCCGGCGAGTACAATGTCGCTGCGACCGCGAGCACCGCTCCGAGCCAGATTGCCGCCACCGGCGTGCGCCATGTCGGGCTGACGGTTTTCCACACCGACGAACCGGGCAGGCCGCCGTCACGCGCGAAGGCAAAGATCATGCGCGAGGTCGACGTCAGTCCGGCGAGCGCGCAGATGAAATTCGCCAGCACGATCGCGATGGCAATGATGCTCTTCAGCAGGAATGGCGCCGGCAGATTGTTGAAGAGATTGAACCAGGCATTGGCGCCATCCTTGGCCGTCGCTGCCAGATCGGGGCTGGCCAGTACGAACGAAACGGCCATGACGAAGCCGAACACCAGCGACCACAGAACCGAATGGATCATGCCGCGCGGCACCGCCACGCGGGCATTGTGGGTCTCTTCGGACGTGTGGGCCGAAGCGTCGAAGCCGGTGATGGTGTAGAGTGGGTAGAGCAGGCCGATCAGGAAGGCGACGAGTGCCGTCCGTGCGGTCGGAACGTAGCCTGCGCCTGGATCACCGGTGTTGTTGACGAAGGTGGTGAGCCGCGAGAAATCCCAGCTTGCGCCCCAGATCAGGAACATCGCGGTCAACACGACGGCGACGACCAGAATGAGGTAGCCCGAGAAATCCGTCAGCATGGTGGTGAGCCTGATACCGAAATGGTTGATCAGCGCCTGCGCGACCGTGATGATCACAACGCCGATCACCTGCTCCTGATAGCCCCACGCGGATACGTCGTGACCGAACACGCCGGACCAGACAAGGTCCTTGAACAGCGCATAAACGCCGACATTGACCGAGGCGACGACGAAGACCAGGCCGAGCAGGTTGATCCAGGCCGTGGCCCAGCCCCAGCCGCGCCCGCCGAGAATTGACGACCAGTGGTAGAGACCGCCGGCCGTTGGGTAGGCCGAGCCGATTTGGCCAAGTGACGCGGCAACGACAAGTGCAAAGACGCCGCCGATGACCCAGCCGACAGTCGCCTCGAAGCCGCTGCCGGTCGCCATGGCCAGCGGGAAGGACGTGATGCCGCCCGCAAGAATGCAAATGATCGAAAAGGAAATTGCGAAGTTCGAGAAGCCGCTCATGCGGCGAGCCAACTCCTGGGCATAGCCCATGCTATGAAGGGTTTTTACATCCTCCGATCTTTCAGCGTCTGATTTGTCCGGTCCTGCCATTTTCGTCCCCTGTTTTTCTAGCTGGCCGATTGAACTGACTTTCCCATTGCTTGTCGCCGGGAACCCTTGGCCTCCTCGGGTTCCAGGTCAGAAAAAATGCCTGTGAGCAGATCCGCCCATTTCCGCTGCCCGGTCTCGCCGGAAATCTCGTCGTTGCGGATTTCGATCATTGCGCAGGCAAGGCCGCGCGAGCGTGCATGGCGCTCCAAAGTGAAATAGACGCGGTCGGCCGGCGAATAGGGCTCGTTGATGCCGACAGTGACGCCGGAGAGCCGCTGCAGCGCCGCTAACAGTGGCGACGCCAGCCGGCGGTCGTCATCATGGATGATGCCGATATGCCAGGGCCGGTTCTTGCCCTTGTAGACCGGGGTGAAGGAATGCACCGACACCAGCCGGGTCTCCTGCCCACGCGCCTGCCGGTCGTCGATGATCGATGCGATCGTGTCGTGGAACGGCCGCCACGACAAAGCGATGCGCTCGGCGCGCTCACTGTCCGACAGGCCGGCATTGCCCGGAATGGCCGTCCTCTCGCTGACCGGCGGCACCAGGTCCGGTGCGTCGAGCGGACGGTTGCAGTCGATGATCAGGCGCGAGATGCGGGTTTCGATGAGCGTCGCATCGAGGGCGGTCGCGATGCGGCGGGCCACCGGCAGCGCGCCGGGGTCCCAGGCGATGTGGCGGGAGAGGTCCTCGGCCGGCAGGCCAAGCGTGCCGAATTCGGATGGCAGGAAGTTGGAAGCGTGATCGCAGGTCAGCACGAAAGGGCTGGACCCGCCGGGGTTCGTCACCCCTACGGTATCAGACGATGCAAGGCTGGCGGGCCGTGCTCTCTCCATAGTCTGCCGTCCCCTGGGGAGCGCTGTATCTTATGTTACGTATTTTGCCTCATTGCGTCCCTGTGGATGATTTCATACAGTTTGTCCGGCTTTGTCAAACGCGATTTCGGGGAAGCGGTCTGGACGGGCTCAGGGGTGGGGAAAACGATGATTTCCAGCATTGCCGAACTGATTTCGGACCGCATCGGCACGATGCCGGCCGGCGAGCGCCGCGCCGCGCAGACACTGATTGCGAACTATCCGCTGATCGGGCTGAAGACGGTCGCCGAGTTCTCGGCCGCCGCCGGCGTATCGTCGCCGACCATCCTGCGCTTTGTCTCCAGGCTGGGGTTCCAGAACTATCCCGAATTCCAGTCGGCGCTGCAGGACGAACTGGCGGCGCAATTGCAGTCGCCGGCATCGCGCACGCTCAACCCGGCCTCCCCAAGCGGTGCAGTATCGCCAATGCTGGAGGCGACGCTGGACAATATGCGCGAGACCTTCAGGCATCTCTCCGACAGACAGCTTGCCGACATCGCCGCAAGGCTTGCCGACCGGCGCGGCAAGACATTCCTGATCGGCGGCCGCTTCACCGATCCGTTGGCACGCTACATGGCCGCCCATCTCGCCATCATCCAGCCCGATGTCTATCACCTTGCCGGCCAGGAGAGCATCTGGCGCGACCGGCTGATCGACATGGGCAAGCGCGACGTGCTGGTGATCTTCGACATCAGGCGCTATCAGGACAGTCTGGTCCGCTTTGCCCAGACCGCGCATCAGCGCGGCGTTCAGATCGTGCTGTTCACCGACCAGTGGCTATCGCCGATCGCCCGCTTCGCCCGCCATGTCATTGCCGGACGCACCGCCGTGCCTTCGGCGTGGGACTCTTCCGCCGCTCTGTTCGTTGTCGCCGAGACGCTGATCGGCGCCGTCACGAGGCAGCTCGAGGCCGACAGCGCCAGGCGCATCCGCGACCTCGAAAGCCTGCGCTGACACGTTCAATCCCCGCCGCAGGTGCGCAAAATTACGCAGATTTAATGTGCATGGAAGCGGCAGAATTGCCATAAAGCCATGATATTGCGGCGGCTTCGCACATACCGGGTGCGTCGCTGCGCGTTTTTTTGCTTGGCGAAACCGGTAGACGTTTTGCCAACCGGAGTGTCGATGGTCGCCTGGAAACAGATCGTTTTTGCGCTTGTGATCCTGGTCGCGGCTGTCCTCGCCTGGGCGCGATTCTTCCCGGGCGCGCCGGAGGTTCTGGCACGCTGGGGCATCGACTGGACCTATGCTTCGGCGCCCGCCACAACCGGCGCGGTCGACACGACGAAACAGGCAGGCGGTCGCAACGCTGCCGGCCGGCCGGCAAATGTCGTTGCCTTGCCGGCGGGCACGGCCACCATCAACGATCGCCTGCAGGCGATCGGCACCGGCCGCGCCAATGCCTCGGTGACGGTCAACCCGTACAGCTCCGGCCGGCTGGTTGAATTCCTCGTCCAGTCCGGTACCCGCGTCGACAAGGGGCAGATCATCGCTGTTCTCGATTCCGAGACCGAGGTGATCTCGCAGGATCGTGCCAAGCTCGCCTTGCAGGATGCCCAGGACAAGCTCGAGCGGGTGAAATCATTGAGGGCCTCCAACGCCGCGACCCCGGTCGCCGTCGCCGATGCCCAAGTGGTGCTGGCCGGCGCCAAACTGGCGCTGCAGGATGCCGAACTCGCCTTGCAGCGTCGTTCGATCGTCGCCCCTATCGCCGGCACGGTCGGCATCCTGCCGATATCGGCCGGCAATTACGTCACCAGCCAGTCGGCGATCGCCACGCTTGACGACCGCTCCTCCATCCTGGTCGATTTCTTGGTGCCCGAGCGCTTCGCCGCCGCCGTCAAGGTCGGCGCGCAACTGTCGGCGACGCCGATCGCCAATCCGAGCAATGCCTATACCGGCACTGTGTCGGCCATCGACAACCACATCGACGAAAAGAGCCGCACTCTGCTGGTCAAGGCTGCAATCGCCAATCCAGCGGATTCGCTGCGCGCCGGCATGTCGTTCGGCATCACCATGCGCTTCCCCGGCGACACCTATCCGGCCGTCAGCCCGCTGGCAATCCTGTGGGGTTCCGACGGCGCCTATGTCTGGCAGGTCGAGGACGGCAAGGCCAGGCGCGTTCCCGTGCGCATCATCCAGCGCAACACTGAGACGGTGCTGATCGACGCTGAGATCGAGGATGGCGACATGGTCGTCACCGAAGGCACCCAGAGCGTCAGCGAAGGCGGCGCGGTCCGCATCGCCGGCCAGGATCAGCGCGCCGCGGAAGCTGCCGAAGGCTCATGACTGCACCCGTCAGCACCGCCAGCGAAACCGGCTTCACCGCACTCTTCATCCGCAGGCCGGTTATGGCCTTCGTGCTGAACACGCTGATCGCAGTGGCCGGCCTTGCCGCTTTCTATGGCGTCGAAATCCGCGAACTGCCCGATGTCGACCGCGCCGTGGTCACCGTGTCGACGGCCTTCGAGGGTGCCGCCGCCGAAACCGTCGACCGTGAACTGACCGACACCATCGAGGGCGCGGTCGCCCGCGTCTCCGGCGTCAAGTCGATCTCGTCGACCTCTTCCTTCGGCCAGAGCCGCGTCACCATCGAGTTCAACGACGGCGTCGATTTGAACGTCGCCGCTTCCGACGTGCGCGACGCGGTCGGCCGTGTCGCCAACATGATACCGGAGACCGCCGATCCGCCGCGCATCGTCAAGGCCGATGCCAATTCCGATGCCGTGATGCGACTGGCCGTCACCTCCGACACCATGTCGGTGCAGGACATGACGGTGATCGTCCAGGACCAGATCGAGGACGAACTGGCCGCGGTGCCCGGCGTCGCCGACGTTCAGGTCTATGGCGACCGCGACAAGATCTTCCGCATCGATGTCGACCAGAACAAGCTCGCCAGCCTCGGCTTCACTGTCGCCGATCTGAGGGCAGCGCTTGCCTCGGTGGCTTTCGATTCACCGGCCGGTTCGATCACCACCACCAACCAGGATCTCATCGTCCGCACCACGGCCGATGTGACGACGCCGGAAGAATTCGAAAACATCATCATCGGCGGCACGACGCGCATCCGCGACGTCGCCACCGTCACGCTCGGCCCCGACATCGGCCAGACCTCGTTGCGCTCCGACGGCAAGACCGGCATTGGCCTTGGCATCATCCGCCAGGCGGAATCGAACACGCTGGATATTTCCACCGGAGTGAAGGCAGCCGTCGCCAAGCTGCAGGAAAACCTGCCCAAGGGCATGTCGATCAAGATCACCAGCGACGACGCCGTCTTCGTCAACGGCGCCGTGCACGAGGTCGAGATCGCGCTCGGCCTGTCGATCTCCATGGTGCTGATCGTCATCTACATCTTCCTGCTCGACTGGCGCGCGACGCTGATCCCTGGTCTGTCGATGCCGGTCGCCATGATTGGCACCATCGCCGCCATCTATCTCGCCGGCTTCTCGATCAACATCCTGACGCTTCTGGCGCTGGTGCTGGCAACCGGCCTTGTCGTCGACGACGCCATAGTCGTTCTGGAAAACATCGTGCGACGGCGCAACGAAGGCATGGGGCCTCGTGCCGCCGCCGTGCTCGGCGCCCAGGAAGTGTTCTTCGCCGTCATCGCCACGACGCTGACGCTCGTTGCCGTTTTCGTGCCGATCTCCTTCCTGCCGGGACAGACCGGCGGCCTGTTTCGCGAATTCGGCTTCGTCCTCGCCATGTCGGTGCTGCTCTCCTGCGTGGTCGCGCTGACGCTGTGCCCGATGCTGGCCTCGCGCATGTTGACCGGCGCATCGCTCCACCATGAAGGCGGTCACGACATTGGCGCGCGCATCGGCGGTGCGCTGAACGCGGCCTACAAACGCGCCCTGCATGCCTGCCTTGGCGCGCCGTGGATCGTGCTGCTGGTCGCGGTGCTGTTTGCAGGCATCGCCTTCATGCTGTTCGGCACCATCCGCCAGGAGCTGACGCCGAGCGAGGACCGCGCCGTCGTGCTTCTGCGCATCAACGCGCCGCAAGGCGTCAGCCTCGACTACACCACCCAGCAAATGCAGAAGATCGAGCGGCTGATCCAGCCGCTGCGCGATTCCGGCGAGATCGTCTCGACCTTCGAAAATGCCGGCCAGAACGGCGCCTATAATTCAGGCTTCATGGTTATGACGCTGGCGCCGTGGGACGAGCGCACGCGCAGCCAGCAGGAGATCATGGCGCAGATAAGCCAGCTGACCCGGCAGGTGCCATCCGTGCGCATCTTCCCGGTGCAGGCCAATAGCCTCGGCATTCGCGGCGCCGGCAACGGCCTGCAATTCGCGCTGGTCGGCAACGACCGCAAGGCGCTCGGCGACGCGGCGGTGAAGATCATCGCCCGGATGCAGGCCGATCCGCGCTTCCAGACGCCGCGGCTTTCCATCGACCCGACGCAGCCGCAGTTGGCGGTGGCCATCGACCGCGAGCGCGCCTCCGATCTCGGCATCGACATATCGGGGCTCGCCAACACCTTGCAGGCGATGCTCGACGGCAACGATGTCGTCGATGTCTACATCGCCGACCGCAGCTATGGCGTGAAGCTGGTCTCGACCACCAACCCGATCAATGATCCGACCGATCTGGAAAACATCTTCCTGAAGACCGCCGACGGCCGCTTCGTGCCGATGTCGACCATCGCCACGCTGACCGAGCGCGCCGTGCCGCCGTCGCTGACCCGCGAACAGCAGCAGCCTTCGGTGGCGATCACCTCGAACCTGAACGGCAATTTCGCACTGGGTGACGCGCTCGGCGTTGCCGAGCAGATCGCCGCCCCGCTGCTGCCGCCGGGCAGCCACGTCCTGCCGCTGGCCGAAGCCGCGACGCTCGGCGAGACCAACAGTGCCATGATCACCATTTTCGGCTTCGCGCTGGTCATCATCCTCCTGGTGCTTGCCGCCCAGTTCGAAAGCTTCGTCAGCGCCGTCATCATCATGGCGACGGTCCCGCTCGGCCTTGCCTGCGCAATCTTTGCGCTGCTTTTGTCAGGCACCAGCCTCAATGCCTACAGCCAGATCGGCCTCGTGCTTCTGGTCGGCGTCATGGCCAAGAACGGCATCCTCATCGTCGAATTCGCCAACCAGCTGCGCGACCGCGGCCTCGGCGTGCGCGAGGCGATCGAGCAGGCCTCGATCATCCGCCTGCGGCCGGTGATGATGACGATGATCTGCACCATCCTCGGCGGGGTCCCGCTGGTGCTGGCCGCCGGCGCCGGTGCCGAAGCGCGCATCGCGCTCGGCTGGGTCATCGTCGGCGGGCTGGGTCTCGCCACCGTCTCGACGCTGTTCCTGACCCCGGTCGCCTACCTCCTGCTCGGCCGCTTCGTGACGCCGAAGGCGCATGAGGAAGCGAGGCTGAAGCGGGAGCTTGAGGAAGCGGCGTACGCCAATGTCGAGCCGGCGGAGTAGCTCCGCTTACCCTCCCCCTTGTGGGGAGGGTCGGACCGCGGGTCCGGGGTGGGGGTGCAGCGCCAACTAACGTCGGTCCAGCGCTCCCGCGAATAACAGAGGTGGAGCCAAGACCCCCACCCCGACGAACGAGCAAAATTGCTCTTTCGTCGACCCTCCCCACAAGGGGGAGGGTAGAAAGTCACGGCCTAATAAACACCTTCCCGCTCGGCTTGGCCAGCTCCGCCGGGGCCTTCGCCATCGCCTCATCCAGCGGTAGCACCGCCGTCACGTCGGTTGACCAGCGCCCATCCGAAAAGCGCTTCTGTGCTTCCATGATCGCCGGGCCGCGCTTGTCGCGGAACTGGCGCATCCATTCGACCAGCCAGAAGCCTTCAATGTGCTTTTGTTGGAAGATCATCTGGCCGGGCTCACGGATGACAGTGGTGTCCGGATCGAGCCGTCCATAGATGATCCAGCGCGAGCGCTTCGGCATGGCGTCGAAGACCGCCGAGGCCACCGGCCCGGTCACGGCATCGAGGAAGATGCGCGGCTGCTCGGCCTTGACCACATCGCGTAGTGCTGCCTTGAAATCCGGCGCCTTCTCGTTGAGCACATGGGCAGCCCCGATCTCCTTCAACAGCGGAATCTGCTCGTCGCGGCGCACGGTGACGATCGGCCGGAACCCAGCCTCCTTGGCGAGACCCGCGATCAGCTTGCAAAGCTGGCTGGCGCCGGCGGTCATGATGAAGGCTTTTTCGCCCGTCTGCTTGACGATGTCGAACATGGCGAGCGCCGTGAGCGGGTTGACGATCATCGCCGCGCCATCCTCGTCGCGGACCGTGTCGAGCAGCGGAATGCAGCCGGCAGCTTCGGCAACTGCATAGTCCGCCCACGCGCCCCAATTGGTGACGCCGGTGGTGAAGGCGATGCGCTTGCCGATCAGGCTTTTCGCATAGGGCTCGTCGCCGCTGGCAACGACCGTGCCGACACCCTCGAAGCCGGCCGGCTGGCCCTTGGCGCGCGGCTGACCGTACTGGCCCTTGATGAACATGACGTCGGACGGGTTGATCGAGGCGAGGCTGACCTTGATCAGCACCTGGCTCGGTCCGGGCGTCGGCACGCCGATGCTGCCCAGCGTGAGATACGGCTCCATCGCCTCCAGCACGCTGCCGGAGGGCGTCCTGGTGTAGCCGTCGCCGATCAGCAGCAGTGCTCTCATGTCTGAAGGTATCGCCATGGCGGGGCTCCTTAACGTTTGAGGATGAGCTTGCCGGATGCGCCACGGCCAAGCACGCGCGTCAGCACGGCGGCGGCATCGGCCAGCGGATAAGTGCCTTCGATGACCGGCCAAACCTTGCCGGCGAGATGCCAGCCGACCAGTTCCTTCAGATTGTCGGCATGGACGAGCTGGCCGAGCGGCGCGAAATCGCGGGCGATAATGGCCTTCATCCGCTCAGACCTTTTCCTGCGTGTATTTCCTGAGCTCCGTACGCGCCACCTGCCGGCGGTGCACGGCGTCCGGCCCGTCGGCGAGGCGCAGGGTTCGCAGATGCGTCCATGAGCGTGCCAGCGGCGTGTCCTGGCTGATGCCTTGCGCCCCGAACATCTGCACGGCCTCGTCGGTGACCTTGAGCGCGACGCGCGGTGCGATGACCTTGATCTGGCTGATCCAGGGCGCGGCTGCGCGCGCATCGCCTTGGTCGATCATCCACGCCGCCTTGAGGCAGAGCAGCCGCGCCATCTCGATCTCCATGCGGCATTCGGCGATGATGTCGAAATTGGCGCCGAGCTTGGCCAAGGGCTGGCCGAAGGCCTCGCGGCGCACCGAGCGCTGGCACAGCAGCTCCAGCGCCATTTCGGCCTGGCCGATGGCGCGCATGCAATGGTGGATGCGGCCGGGGCCAAGCCGCCCCTGGGCGATCTCGAACCCCCTGCCCTCGCCGAGGATCAGGTTTCCGGCCGGCACCCTGACATTGTCGAAGCGAAGATGCATGTGGCCATGCGGCGCGTCGTCGTCGCCATAGACCTGCATCGGCCGCAGCTTGGTCACGCCCTTGGTGCCGGACGGCACCAGGATCATCGAATGGCGGCGGTGCTGCGTCTCGGCTTCGCCGGTGCGAACCATGACAATGTAGATGGCGCAGCGCGGGTCCCCGGCCCCCGACGCCCACCATTTCTCGCCGTTGAGTACATAGTCGCCGCCTTGCTTTTCGCAGCGCATGGCGATGTTGGTGGCGTCGGAGGAGGCGACATCCGGCTCCGTCATCAGATAGGCCGAGCGGATTTTCCCCTCGAGCAGCGGCGCCAGCCATGCCTGCTTGTGGTCCTCCGAGCCATAGCGCTCCAGCACCTCCATATTGCCGGTGTCGGGCGCTGAGCAATTGAAGGTCTCCGCGCCGAGATGCGCCTTGCCCATCTCCTCGGCCAGATAGGCATATTCGACGGTTGACAGCCCATAGCCGCGCTCGGAGCCGGTCAGCCAGAAATTCCACAGGCCGCGATCCTTGGCCGTTTTCTTCAACCCTTCGAGGATTTCGGTCTGCCGCGCGGTATAGACCCAGCGGTCGCCGCCCTTGCCGACCTCGCTCAAAAACTCATGATCGAGCGGCATGATCTCGTCGCGCACCATAGCGGCGACGCGGGCGTGGATCGGCTTCAGCCGCTCGGTCATGCCGAGATTGATGTCCGCCATCGGTCTCCAACCCTTTCACGCATCCAGGCACTTTACCCGTGGCAAGGATGACCGTACTTCGGTTAGCCTTGTCAACGCGAGCCCTTTCGCCCCGGACCGTGAGCAGAAAGGCGCGGAGGAATTGCGATGAGCTATCTGGAAGAACTGTTCTCAGTCGCGGGTAAGACCGCGCTGGTAACGGGAGCCGCGACCGGCATCGGCCGCATGGTTGCGACCGCTTTGGTCCAGGCCGGCGCTACCGTGATGATCGCCTCGCGCAAGGGCAAGGATTGCATCAAGGTCGCCGCTGAGTTGAACGGGCTCGGCGGCTCCGGCAGTGCCGAAGGTTTCGCCGGTGACGTCTCGAGCGAAGCCGGCATTGCCGCGCTGGTCAGCGAGGTCAAGGCGCGCACCGAGAAGCTGCACATTCTGGTCAACAATGCCGGCATATCCTGGGGTGCCTCCCTGGAGGATTTTCCCTATAGCGGCTGGGCCAAGGTGTTCGCCGTCAACGTCACCGCCGTCTTCCATCTGACGCGCGAATTGCTGCCGCTGCTGGAAGCCGCCGCGAGCGATGCCGATCCGGCCCGCGTCATCAATCTGGGCTCGGTGATGGGCACGCAGCCGCTGGCCGACGACGCCTATTCCTATACCGCGTCCAAAGGCGCCGTTCACCACCTGACGCGCACGCTGGCGATCGAGCTCGCGGCGCGGCGCATCACCGTCAACGCCTTCGCGCCCGGCCCCTTCCAGAGCCGGATGACCGCCTTTGCCACCGGCACCGAAGAAAAGGCCAGACATGTCGGCAGCCATGTGCCGATCGGACGTATCGGCGTGGCGGATGACATCGGCGGCGCAACGCTCTATTTGTGCAGCCGCGCCGGCTCCTATGTCACCGGCGCCATCCTGCCGATCGACGGCGGGCAGTCGGTGCAGCATGGGCTGACACTGTTCAAGGAATGAGCCGCGGTCGGCGGCAAGGGGAGGACACCGCAGTGGAACCGATCAGTCTCGATGTGCTTCTGGCCAGCGTCGGCAAGGAAGTCGGCGTCTCGCCATGGCGCGAGGTCACACAGACCATGATCGACCAGTTCGCCGACGCCACCGACGACCACCAGTTCATCCATTGCGACCCCGAGCGGGCCAAAAACGAGACGCCGTTCGGCGGCACCATCGCGCATGGCTTCCTGTCGTTGTCGCTGCTCTCGGCGATGACCTTCGAGACCATGCCGCCGCTGGAAAAGGGCAAGATGGGCGTCAACCACGGTTTCGATTCGCTGCGCTTCCTGGCGCCGGTGAAGACCGGCGCGCGCATCCGCACCCGCTTCGTGCTGGCCGACGTCAAGGTCAGGCCGTCGGGCTGGGTGCAGACGGCGCATGACGTGACCATCGAGATCGAAGGCTCGAAGAAGCCGGCGCTGACCGCGCGCTGGCTGACGCTGACGCTGATCGAGCGTGAGCCGGAGACCGCATGAGCGACGCCAATACGCTCGACCAGACAGCGCTAGCCCCTTACCTCGAGGCGCACATCCCTGGTTTTGCACGGCTTTCCGCAATCGAAAAATTCAAATCCGGCCAGTCGAACCCGACCTATCTGCTGACCGCGGCCAGCGGCCGCTATGTCCTGCGCGCCAAGCCGCCGGGCCAGTTGCTGAAATCGGCGCATCAGGTCGACCGCGAATTCACGGTCATGAAGGCGCTGGCCGGCACCGCCGTGCCGGTGCCGGCGATGCTGCATCTGTCGGCGGAGGCGACGCCGATCGGCCGCATGTTCTACGTCATGGATTTTCTCGACGGCCGCATCTTCTGGGATCCGGCAGTGCCGGAGGCCGCTGGCAACGATGAGCGCGCCGCCCTCTACGATGCCATGAACGCCACCCTGGCCGCCCTGCACGACGTCGATGTCGAGGCGGTCGGGCTCGGCGATTTCGGCAAACCCGGCAATTACTTCGAACGCCAGCTGGCACGCTGGACCAGCCAGTACCGCGCCTCGGAGACCGGCACGGTCGCCGACATGGACCTGCTGATCGCGTGGCTGGAGACGCATATTCCGGCCGATGACGGCCGAAAATCTCTCGTGCATGGCGACTACCGGCTGGACAACATGATCTTCGCGCACAATGAGCCGAAAGTGCTGGCCGTGCTCGACTGGGAACTGTCGACACTCGGCGATCCCTTCGCCGACATCGCCTATCAATGCATGCAATGGCGCCTGCCGCACGCCTCGGGCTTTCGCGGTCTTGGCGGCGTCGACCGCGCCGCCCTCGGCCTTCCTTCCGAGGACGCGTACGTCGCCGCCTATTGCCGGCGGCGCGGGCTGGGCGGCATCGACAATTGGAGCTTCTTCCTCGCCTTCTCCTTCTTCCGCTTGGCGGCCATCTGTCAGGGCGTCTACAAACGGGCGCTCGACGGCAACGCCTCCAATCCCGAAAAGGCCAGGACCTATGGCGAAGCGGTGAAGCTGCTGTCGCACCTTGCCGCCAAGCTGATCGACCGAACCTGAGTAGACAATGAGATAGTGTGGTCGGCGCGATTTGATGACAGATCGGATCAGTTCCGTTCCCCGACCGGGGAGCAAGCCCACACGGAGGCGGTGGCAACCGGCCTGGAAACAGGACGCAAACCGATCACCGTCTGTAGACAGAGCATGATGCCGAAAAGTGTGAAGCGGTTTTCGGACGACATCATGCTCTATCTATTTGATTTAGAGCCGGATTCAGATTCAGGTCAATTCGACCTGAAATCATCCGGCTCTAGCGCGCATCGCTGGAAATGAACTTCATGTGCCGGCTGACTTGCAGGGCGATGTAGACGACCAGCGAGCATCCGATCGGAAACACGATCTCAATGAGGCCGGTGGCGACAGCCTGCGGCAATGCCAGCGCAATGTCCTTGGCTGCGGCGGTCTCGATCGTCAGCGCCGTGATCCCGCCGCCGAACACCGCGCCGGCCAAGGCACCCGCCAGCATGAAATGCAGCGAGCGAGGTTTTTCCTTGGATGCCAGCGAAGCCAGCATCCAGCCCAGCAAGCCATACTCGATCGCCCGCAACATACCGAGCGTGGTGAGCGACAGGATCACGGGCTTTGCCGATACATCAAGCGCGCTCACCATCACCTTTTGCGTACCTTTGGCGATGCCCATGGCCAGCGGCCCCGAGATCATGGCGATAAGGCCGCCAAGCGAGGCTCGCACCTTGGTGATCGCCGTGCCGAGGCTGACGCCGGCGCAGACGAAGAATGACCAGGTCACGCCTTGCGCCAAGTCTATCAGAACCTGGGTCGGGGCCGGGTGCGAACCTGCCGCAAATCCGGCAGTCAGAATAAGCGCTTCCATGGCGAAGCCGATTGCGATCGCCAGCCATGCGACTATCACGACTCGCCTGAGCGCCAGCCTTGCGCCATGAGAAAGTGGATGTGCGCCCGGCAGCCCGGACGAAAGCTCTATCGCAGCCATAGAGGCCCCCGAAAACCGAAATTTCTCGCAGAGCCGCCAAATAGGCTTTGTTTGTAACAGTCCGATGTTGCCTGCGTGCGCCCAGGTTACACATGCTGTGACATAGATGCCGGCGAAATGGACCAGACGGGCACGACTATTCGAGAGAAAGCTTGAGGTCGCTTTTTGATGTCCCTGACAGCGCCCTTGCCCGTTTCCGTACAGCGTATATATTCAGTCATGCACAACCAACCAAAGGCACCGGATCTTGCCACTGAGCGTTCAGAAACGCCGCGAGAAACAAAAGGCCGAACTGCGTTCCGAACTGCTCGACGCAGCCCACAAGCTCGTCAAGGAAGAGGGCTATGAAGGCCTGACCATCCGCAAGTTGGCCAAGCGGGTCGGCTATGCTCCGATGTCGGTCTATTCCTACTTCGCCGACAAGCAAGACATCCTGTTTGCGCTGGCCGAGGATGCCTTCGAAACACTTGCCCGCCGCATCGAGGAGCATCCTTCCGACGATCCGATCGAGGCCTTGCGTGCGGTGATGACCGAATATGCCGCCTTCGGGCTCGGCAACCCCAACGAATACCGCACCGTGTTCATGACCGAAAAGACCAAGCTGCCGGAAGGCAGAAGCTATGAGGACATGGAAGAGGCCAACCCGGCGATGAAAGCGCTGATATCCAGGGTCGAGGCCTGCGTTGCTGCAGGCAAGCTGCAGGGCGATCCGCGCGCCATCGCCACCATGCTTTGGGCAGTCGGCCACGGCACCATCTCGCTTTTGATCACGTTCCCGTTCTACCCCTTCGGGGATCCGCAGGCTTTCGTGACGCGGATGTGCGATTTCACACTCGCCACGCTCAGCACTCAGAATGTGCCGCCGCTGACCGAGACCCCGGTCGACTGCTGAGCATCCCCGCCCCTCCAATTCAACGTCCGGCCTGACAGCTTCGGCTGTGTCAGTGCGCCGCAATTTTCGGCATTCAAAAAAATTTGTCGTACGCGTACGCTTTTCGACTTGAAAACCCATCTCGGTGGGCGTATGTGTACGTTGTATCGTACATGTACGAAAAGAATTTAACCGATGGAGACAGACATGAACAAGACCCTTCTCGCTCTCGCCACCGTGCTGGCTCTCTCCGGCTCGGCTTTCGCCGCCAACAACACACACTCGACCAAGCAGGCCCCCGCCGCCACCTGCGTCGACACCACGACCAATGCCAAGCTCGATTGCGCCGTGACCGGCTCGGTCGAAAAGTCCGACGTCAAGGCCAAGAGCCCGCGTCTCGGCATCGAGATCAACCCATGGATCGTGCCGAGCACGTTCTAAGTTGATCGGGCTCGACCACAGCACAACGATTAATTTAAGGGCGGCAGGATAATCCCGGCCGCCCGTTTTTTCCTCAGCGCCCCCATTTCCTCAGCGCAAGCCGGCTTTTCCTGAGTTCAAACCTGGCGTAGCCGAACGGGTTATTTCTTGCGCGGTTTGCGACCCGGCACCGTCTTGGCCTTGCCGGGTCTTGCCGGCGCGCCTGGGATGGCGGTCGAGGTGATCGACACCGGATCGCTGGCCGGAAACGTGTCCTCGAGGCCTTCCTCGAGTTCCTCTTCTTCGGCAGTCACCTCGTGATGCTGCTCATGTTCGAGTGAGCGCACGGCGGACGTCTTGCCAGCTGACTTCGGCGGCGCTTTCGACGGCATCGTATGTTCTCCCTGATGGGGGAAGCAGAACGGCTTGACCCGTCAAACGTTCCTACGCCGCCGCGTCGCTGGCTGCTTCCGACAGGAAAGTAAAGACATAGTCCGAGAAGGAACGCCAGCACTCGACCCGGAAAGCGTCGGCTGCCGTGCGCAACAGCAGGATTTCGCACTTGCCGAGAATGGTGCGCGACGCCGCGCCCACCGGAAAAGCCTCGAGCGACAAATCCTGCGGGCAGCCTGCATTGATCGCGGCGGCAGCCGCCGGGCCGGTGACGGCGAAGGCGACGTTGCGGTGCGAGATGCCGACCGCCGAATGCAATGCGGCAACCCCAGCACGATCGGCCAGCGGATCCTTGCCAGCCTCATCGATAACCAGCCACTCGTCAGGGCCAAGCCACAGCGCCGTGCGCCCTGTCTTCGACGCCGAAGTTTTCGGCTGCTTCGGCAAGGTCAGGCCGAGCGCCTTCGACAGCGCCGCGACGGAAGCCTCCGGCGCGCGCAGCGACATGCGCTCCGCCGGCGGCAGCACCTCGACCTTGACATCCGTTGCGGAAACGACGCGTTCAGCCAGGGCCGGGCGGCGCTCGACCGACGGCGCTGCAGCTGGGGCCGTCTTCTTTGCAGCAGCCTTAGCCATTGAGGCGCCCTCCCGTCTCGTCGAAGAACACCATGCCGGTAACCTCCACTTCGATCATCCCGTTCGGCATCGGCACATAGAGCGGGTCGCCCATCCGGTCGCGCCCGCCGGCAACCAGCGCCAGCGCGATCGAGCGACCGCAATTTTCCGACCAGTAGCTGGATGTGACGTGACCGATCATCTTCATCGGGATCGCCTGCTTCGGGTCGGCGACGATCTGCGCGCCTTCCTCAAGCACCACTTTCGGGTCCTTGGTCTTCAAGCCGACCAGCTGCTTGCGGCCCTTGGCGACCAGATCGGGCCGCGTCAGGCCGCGAATGCCGACGAAATCGGTCTTCTTCTTGCCGACCGCCCAGTCGAGCCCGGCATCGTTCGGCGTCACCGTACCGTCCGTGTCCTGCCCGACGATGATGTAGCCCTTTTCGGCGCGCAGCACGTGCATCGCCTCGGTGCCGTAGGCAGTCGCGCCATGCTTTNCCGACGATGATGTAGCCCTTTTCGGCGCGCAGCACGTGCATCGCCTCGGTGCCGTAGGCAGTCGCGCCATGCTTTTGGCCCTCGGCCCACAGCGCTTCCCAGACGGCCTGGCCGTGATCGGCCGGCACGTTGACTTCAAAACCGCGCTCGCCGGTGAACGACATGCGAAACAGCCTGGTCGGCACGCCGCAGATCTTGCCTTCGCGCACCGACATATGCGGCAGCGCCTCGTCCGACATGTCGACGCCTTCGACCAGCGGTGCAATGATGTCGCGCGACTTCGGCCCCTGCACGGCGATGACCGCCCATTGTTCGGTGATCGACGTCAGCCAGACATTGAGATGCGGGAACTCGGTCTGGAGATAGTCCTCCATGTGGTTCATGACGCGCGGCGCGCCGCCGGTTGTCGTCGTCACATGGAAACGATCCGGCGCCAGTCGGCCGACGACGCCGTCATCATAGATGAAGCCGTCCTCGCGCAGCATGATGCCATAGCGGCAGCGGCCGCGTTCCAGCTTCTCCCATGGATTGGTGTAGAGCAGTTCCATGAACCTGGCCGCATCCGGTCCGACCACTTCGATCTTGCCCAGCGTCGAGGCATCGAACAGGCCGGCATTGCTGCGCACAGCGACGCATTCGCGGTCGACCGCCTTGTGCATGTCCTCGCCGGGTTTGGGGAAATACCAGGCGCGCTTCCACTGGCCGACATCCTCGAACACCGCGCCTTGAGCTTCCGCCCAGGGATGGATCGCGGTCTTGCGTGTCGGGTCGAACAGCGGACCGCGCGAATGGCTGACGATCGCGCCGAAAGTGACAGGCGTATAGGGTGCGCGGAACGTGGTCAGCCCGACCTCGGGGATCGGCTTGCCCAGCGTCTCGGCGGCAATCGCCAGGCCGTGCATGTTGGAGGTCTTGCCCTGGTCGGTCGCCATGCCGTTGGTGGTGAAGCGCTTGACGTGCTCGATCGAGCGCATGCCTTCATGCACCGCCTGGCGGATGTCCTTGGCGGTGACGTCGTTCTGGAAATCGACGAAGGCCTTGACCGTCTTGTCCGGCCCGGCGCCGGGCGCCGCGCCCAGCATGCCGCGCGACCAGCTTTCCGACGCGTCGACCTTCGGCTTAACGCCCTTGGCCACTTTGCCGCCCGCATCCTTCGCCGCCTTGGCGCCGGCCGCATAGGCTTCGTCGATCGACGCCGAGAGCCCATCCGTACCGTTGCAGGCGCCGACCGAAACGCAGTCCTGCGCATAGATGCCCGGCACGAAGCGCTTGGTCTCGTCATTGAAGGCGACCTTACCGCGCGACTGTGAGAACAAATGCACCGACGGCGTCCAGCCGGCCGACATCAGGATGGCGTCGACCGGAATGGTGCGCTCGCCGCCCCCATTCTTCGGCTGCACCGTCATCGAGGTCACGCGCAACTTGCCGCCGGCGCGGATCACCGCGCGGCCGAAATTGACCTCGATCCCGAGCGCCCTCGCCTCGTCGATCACAGGTCCGGTCGGATGGTCGCGCAGGTCAACGATCGCCGCCACGTTGACGCCGGCCTTCTTCAGGTCGATCGCGGCGGAGTAGGCCGAGTCATTGGCGGTGTAGACGCCGACATTTTTGCCGACCGCGACACCGTACTGGTTGAGATAAGTCCGCGCCGCCGAGGCCAGCATGATGCCGGGCCGGTCATTGTCGGCAAACACCATATGGCGTTCGATGGCGCCGGTCGCCAGCACCACGCGCTTGGCGCGTACCTGCCATAGGCGCTCGCGCGGCAAATCGTGGCCGGGGTTTTGCAGATGGTCGCTGACCCGCTCGACCAGGCCGACGAAATTCTGCGCGTAATAGCCGAACGCCGTCGTGCGCGAGAGCACACGGACATTGTCCATGGCGGCAAGCTTGGCTACCGCTGCTTGCGCCCAGCCAAAGCCGTCATGGCCGTCTATCCTGGCGCCGCTCTCGAAACGCAGGCTGCCGCCGAAGCCGGCCTGCTCGTCGACGAGGATGACACGCGCGCCGGTTTCGGCAGCGGCAAGCGCTGCCGCGATGCCGGCCGCACCGCCGCCCAGCACCAGCACGTCGCAATGCGCATAGCGCGAGGAATAATGGTCGGGATCTGGCTTGTCGGGCGAAACGCCGAGACCCGCCGCGGCGCGGATCTTCGGCTCGTAGAGACTCTTCCAGGCCGCCTTCGGCCACATGAAGGTCTTGTAGTAGAAACCGGCCGAAAACAGCGGCGATGCCAGATCGTTGACCGCGCCGACGTCGAAGGCGAGCGACGGCCAGCGGTTTTGCGAGTTGGCGACGAGCCCGTCATAGAGCTCCTGCACCGTGGCGCGGATGTTGGGCGCCTTGCGTGCCGCGTCGCGCTTGACCTCGACCAGCGCATTTGGCTCTTCCGCTCCGGCCGACAGGAAGCCGCGCGGACGGTGATACTTGAACGAACGTCCCACCAGATGCACGCCATTGGCAAGCAGCGCCGAGGCCAGCGTGTCGCCTTCGATGCCGGTGTAAGACTGGCCGTCGAAAGAGAACCGCGCGGTCTTGGCCTGGCTGAGACGGCCGGCGCTCGGAATGCGGAACGCGCCGCTCATTTGGAAGCCATTTCGTTGGAGTTTTTGGGCAGCTTGGACGGTTTCGGCTCGCCGGCTTTGTAAGTCATGACGAACTTGTCGGTGACGGTGTCGCGCACCGCGTTGAAGAAACGCGCGCAGCCATGGATGTGGCGCCAGCGCTCATAGATGATGCCCTTGGGGTTCGAGCGGATGAAGAAGAACTTTTCGAAGTCGTCGTCGCTCTCGCCCGCCATGTTGGCCGAACGCGCAATATGCGCCTCGCCGGCGTTACGGAACTCGAGCTCCGGGCGCTCTTCCTCGCAATAGGGGCAGCGGATGAGAAGCATTATCGTTCGTTCCTACAATTCGCCGTGGCCGACATGCGCGCCGGCCGGTTGGTTGCAAAGCCTCTGGCCCATCGCCGCAAAAGGCGCGACGAGCCGAATGCGCTCCTCCACGCTTGCGGCGGGGCGAAACAGCTCGCGATACGCCATGTTGCCGATCGTGAGCTGAAACGGATCGGTCGTCACGATGACGCTGCGCGCATCGAATGTGTCGTCCTCGCCGAGATCGGAGGGCCTGTTCTCCATGAAGATGACCACCTTCTGGCCACCGCTCCACACGCATGCCAGAATGCCGGCGTCGATCGAAAACGGCCAATTGGCTTCGTTGCCGGCGCGGCTGATCGGCTGCGTCCGCACCTCGTCCGGTGACGGAAAATGGAACAGGTCCTGCTCCCCCGCCAGCACCAGCGGCACCGCTACAGCCAGTTCCACCATCATCAGTGCGCCACCGCCGCCGCTGCTGCCTCGTCGATGAGGCGCCCGGTGCGGAAGCGCTCGATGGTGAAGGGCGCGTTGATCGGATGCGGATCGTCCTTGGCAATCGTGTGGGCAAAGACATGGCCTGAGCCGGGCGTTGCCTTGAAGCCGCCCGTGCCCCAGCCGCAATTGACGTAGAGGCCGGGCACCGGCGTCTTGGCCAGGATCGGCGAACGGTCGGGCGTCACGTCGACGATGCCGCCCCACGAGCGCAGCATCTTCATGCGGGTGAAGATCGGGAACATCTCGCAGATGGCGTCGAGCGTGTGCTGCAGGATATGCAGGCCGCCGGTCTGCGAATAGGAGACATACTGGTCGGTGCCGGCGCCGATCACCAGCTCGCCCTTGTCGGACTGCGAGATATAAGCGTGCACCGTGTTCGACATAACCACGCACGGCACCACCGGCTTGACCGGCTCCGACACCAGCGCCTGCAGCGGATAGCTTTCCAGCGGCATGCGCACGCCGGCCATGTTCATGATCACCGAGGAGTGGCCTGCAGCCACCACGCCGACCTTCTTGGCGCCGATGAAGCCGCGCGTCGTGTCGACGCCCATGACCGCGCCATTGGCCGCCCGCTTGACGCCGGTGACCTCGCAATTCTGGATGATGTGCACGCCGCGCGCCGAAGCGCCGCGCGCATAGCCCCAGGCCACCGCATCGTGACGCGCCGTGCCGCCTCGCCGCTGCAAGGCGGCGCCGACGACGGGATAGCGCGCCTGCCTGGAAATGTTGAGCGGCGGGCAGAATTCCTTCGCCTGCTCAGGCGTCAGCCATTCATTGTCGATGCCGTTGAGACGGTTGGCATGGACATGGCGCTTCAGCACCTGGATGTCGTGCACATTGTGCGCCAGCATCATGACGCCGCGCGCCGAATACATGACGTTGTAGTTGAGTTCCTGGGAGAGCCCATCCCACAGCTTCAGCGCATGGTCGTAAATGCCGGCGCTCTCGTCGTAGAGGTAGTTGGAGCGGATGATGGTGGTGTTGCGACCGGTGTTGCCGCCGCCTAGCCAGCCCTTTTCCAGCACCGCGACATTGGTGATGCCGTGCACGGTGGCGAGATAGTAGGCGGTGGCCAGGCCATGACCGCCGGCGCCGACGATGATGACGTCATATTCCTTCTTCGGCTCCGGCGAGGACCATTGTTCCTCCCAGCCCTTGTGGCCGCGCATGGCCTCGCGGGCGATGGCGAATACCGAATATTTTTTCAACGTTCCAGCCTCGCAAAATGGCGATGGGGTATTTTACGCAGCCCCGGCGCGCGAGGTGTATCACTAGCGAAACGGCGCTTCCACCCTTGCGCTGTTTGCGACGGCGCTTGCCGTTTTGCGCCGCGGTGGAAAAGACCTGCCCGGGCTGGCAGGCATGGCTGCGTTCGGACACACTGGCGATCGCGAGACTCTGGAGGACGAATATGGGCAACGCCTGGTGGAATCTGACCTTGCGTTTCCTGCTGGAACTTGCCGCCTTGCTTGGCCTCGGCTTTGCCGGCTGGAGCCTCTCCGGCGGATGGTGGCGCTGGCTCTTCGCCTTGGCCTTGCCGTTCATTGCAGCTGCGCTGTGGGGAACCTTCGCGGTGCGCGGCGATCCGAGCCGGTCCGGACGCGCGCCGGTTCCTGTACCAGGCGCAGTCAGGCTGGTGCTTGAACTGGCCATCCTGTTTGGCGGTGCAGCCGGATTCTATGCCGCCGGTCACACGACTACGGGCGTTGTCATCACGCTGCTCATCGCCATCAGCTACGCATTTTCGCTCGATCGCCTCGGCTGGCTGCTGAAGCAATAGTCCGGCGCGCGGCGCTTGTGCCGCTGCGAAGCCATTCAGCAAGTCGAGCACGTATCGGGTGGCTAGCACCGTCCCGAACTGCGATCAACATCCCGGTTGCCGGCACAGCCGGCGCGATGAAAGGATGTAAAAAAATGTTCGCACTCACCAATAAAATAGCGATCGTCACCGGCGCCAGTTCCGGCATCGGCCGCGCCACCGCAAAACTCTTCGCCGAAGAAGGCGCCAGGGTCGTCATCGCCGCCCGCCGCCAGGCCGAACTCGATGCGCTGGTCGTCGAAATCGAGGACGCCGACGGCACGGCAGTCGCGCTTGCCGGCGATGTCCGCGACGAAGCCTATGCAAAAGCCCTCGTCGATCTCGCCGTCGAAAAATTCGGCGGGCTCGATATCGCCTTCAACAATGTCGGCTCCGTCGGAACGATGGGTCCGATTTCGGAACTGTCGCTGGACGGATGGCGCGAGACGCTCGACGCCAATCTGACCAGCGCCTTTCTCGGCGCGAAATACCAGGTGCCGGCGATGGTCGAACGCGGCGGCGGATCGCTGATCTTCACCTCGACCTTCGTCGGTCACACAGTCGGCATGCCGGGCATGACCAGCTATGCCGCGAGCAAGGCCGGACTGATCGGCCTGACGCAGGTACTGGCCGCCGAATACGGCCCCAGGGGCGTGCGGGTCAACGCGCTGATGCCGGGTGGCACCGACACCCCGTCGGCAACATTCAAGACGCCGGAATCACGCGCTTTCGTGGAAAACCTGCATGCCTTGAAACGTGTCGCTGTGCCTGAAGAGATCGCCCGCGCTGCGCTCTTCCTGGCATCGGATGCGTCGAGCTTCACCACAGGATCGGCGCTGTTTGCCGATGGCGGCGTCTCGATCACCCGGACGTGAAGCATTTCGCGGGTCATCGCCCGCGCCGATCAGCCATAGAACCCGAAACCGGACTTGCTTTTTCCACGCGATTTGGCGATTCGGTTTCGGGTGAGGAGGACGGACATGCTGCTGATCAGGACCTATGTCGCCCAGAGCGCAATCGAAGGCGTCGGCGTGTTCGCCGCCGAGCCGATCAGGAAGGGCGCCTCGATATGGCGGCTCGATCCGGATTTCGACCGGCTGATCCCGATGGACAAATACGAGGCGGCGCCGCCGCACCTCAAGGAATTGCTCGACCGCTATGCCTATCCGAGCCCCGACCGTCCCGGCTTCATGGTCTATGAAGTCGATAATGGCCGCTTCATGAACCACGCCGAGCGGCCGAACACGGATTTTTCGCAATATGGCGGCGCCACCGCCACTCGAGATATATCAGCCGGCGAGGAAATTACCTGCGATTACGGCGAATTCTTCGAGGATTTCGCACGGCTCCATCTGGCCAGCGCCTAGTTGGCGCCCTATCTCGGGGCTGCCGTGGCAAATTGGCGGTTGTCCTTCATTTTCAGTGTGGACAGCGCGGCCTGATTCTGCTATCAGCCGCCACAATTCGTGGTGTAAAGCGCCGCGGAGGCATGTGGCTATGGCCACTTGCCTGTTGATATCAAACCCGAAAGACAGGATTGCCCGTGCAGGTACTCGTCCGCGACAATAACGTTGATCAGGCGCTTCGCGCTCTCAAGAAGAAGATGCAGCGCGAAGGCATTTTCCGCGAAATGAAGATGCGCGGCCATTACGAGAAGCCTTCCGAGAAGCGCGCCCGTGAAAAGGCCGAAGCCGTTCGCCGCGCCCGCAAGCTGGCCCGCAAGCGCGCCCAGCGCGAAGGCCTGCTGCCGATGACGCCGCGCCCGGTTGCTGCCGGCGCCGCCGGTGGTCCTGGTGGTGCTCCGCGTCCGCCGCGGTTCTGACGCCAATTTTTCGTCCTTTTCGAAGGATACTCTGAGGTGGCGCGATGCGGAATCGCCGCCACCTTTTTGTTTGGAGCGCGCCATTCTGTTGGAGGCCGTTCCCTTGAACGCGCAAACGGCGTTCTAGATTTTGTTACGACAATCTGTGACCCGGCCCGGAGGGGGACCTGGACGGCGCGGCTGAAGTGAGGACAGGGCAGACATGAACGCAATCGGCGTAGAGCGCAGAACCACAATGCGCGGTTTGGCCCTGGCGGCAGCCCTGATGTCCGGCCTGGTGCTGGCCGGTTGCCAGAGCGTTCCGACCGGCGAATTCAACAACATTGACAAGGCGCAAGGCTCGAGCGAGAACATCTCCTCGCTGTCGGCGGTGATCCAGCGCAATCCGCAGGATCCGGAAGGCTACAATGTGCGCGGCTCGGCCTATGGCCGTGGCGGCCAGTATCAGGCGGCGCTGAAGGATTTCGACACCGCCATCCAGCTCAACCCGAATTTCTACCAGGCCTATTCGAACCGGGCGCTGATCCAGCGCTTCCTCGGCAACCAGGCGGCCGCCCTTGCCGACTACAACCGCTCAATCCAGATCAATGCAAATTATGACGCCGCCTATATCGGCCGCGGCAACCTCTATCGCAAGGCCGGCCAGACCCAGCAGGCCTTCAACGATTTCCAGAAGGCGATCCAGCTCGACACCACGGATGCCCGTGCCTACCACAATCGCGGCCTGATCTATCAGAGCCAAGGCCAGCACAAGTTTGCCATCGAGGATTTCTCGACCGCCATCTCGCTGGCGCCGGACGCCGCCGAACCCTACAACGGCCGCGGCCTCTCCTATCTCGCCATGAATGACGAGGACAACGCCTTCTCCGACTTCAACATGGCCATCAAGCTCGACGGCAAGAACGCCGAAGCCTGGTCCAACCAGGCGCTGATCTACGAGCGCCGCGGCGACAAGGTCAAGGCCTCGAAGGCCTACCGCGAAGCCGTCCATCTCGACCCGACCTACCAGCCGGCCAAGGACGGCCTGTCGCGCACATCGGGCGCCACGGCCGGCTGAGATGCGGCCGGCGCGCCGCCATCGGCGGCCTTTTATACAACGTTCCATTCCTGATGCAGTGCGCCGCGTGAGCGGTTTCTCCCAAGGGAAAGCGCAGAGCCCTTCCCCTAGGGATTGCGTATCCAGAAAACCCCACTATCACCCAATCTTAACCACCGGGGGCAAAGCGCTAACCCCTGCCTTGATCGCGCCAAGTTTTCAGCGGAACGCTCCGGGCCATTCAACCGTTGTTGAAGGCATTTTCGAAAGGACTGACCCATGATCAAGAAAATCATCTGTGCCGCGGCACTTGCCACGACGCTGCTTGCCGTTCCCGCCAGCGCCGGCAAGCTTCAGCTCGGCACGCTCGATTGCACCATCGACGGCGGCGTCGGTTACGTCATCACGTCGAACAAGGGCGTCGACTGCACGTTCCGCCCTTATCACCATGGGCCGTCCGAGAAATACACGGGGATGATCTCCAAGCTCGGGGTCGATCTCGGCCAGACGCATCAGGGCCAGCTGGTGTGGGCGGTTCTGGCCGCCACCCGCGGCCATGACGAGGGCGACCTTGCCGGCCATTATTACGGCGTCAACGCCGAGGCGAGCGTGGTGACCGGCGGCGGCGCCAATCTGCTGGTCGGCGGGCTCGACGGCGCCTTTGTGCTGGAGCCGCTCAGCGTCCAGGCGCAGACCGGCGTCAATGTAGCGGTCGCCGTGACCTCCCTGGAGCTGATCCACTCGTTCAAATAAGCATCGGCAAATAAGTATCGACTGATCCCTCTACGCGCGGCGCGGAACAGGTTACTGTTTCGCGCCGCATGCTTTTTGGGGGATCCGCCGTGCTGAAACCAGCCATCGCCGCCGCTATCACCATCATCTGTACCGCCCAGGCCCAGGCGCAAGACCAGGGCATCGAACTCGGTGTGCTCGATTGCGCCATCGGCGGCGGCACCGGGTTCATCTTCGGCTCCAGCAAGGATCTGAGCTGCACCTTCACGCCGGCCGACAAGAGCTTTTCGCCGGAAGCCTATTTCGGCGCCGTCAACAAATACGGGCTCGACATCGGCACCACCAAGCAGACCGTCATGCAATGGCTGGTGCTGACGCCGCTGAGGAACATCTATGCGCCCGGCGCGTTGGCCGGCGACTATATCGGGGCCAGCGCCGAAGTGACGGCGGCGGTCGGCGCCGGCGCCAATCTCCTGGTCGGCGGCTCCTCGCAGGCCTTCACCCTGCAGCCGCTCAGCCTGCAGACGCAGACCGGTATCAACATTGCCATCGGCGTCAGCCAGTTTCAGCTGCGCAGCATTGAGAACTGACCGGCGCATCAAGCGGAGAGGCTTCCGGCCAATCTCGACCGTTTGCACTTCGATAAAAAGCCACTTGAGCTCAACTGCGCTTGAGGTTTTACAACTCGCCTGACTGAAACAGCGCGCATGGCCCCGCCGGAAAGCCCGACTGGCTTCTGGCGCCATGCGCCGGCATCGAGATATGCAAAGGCAGGGTAAAAGAATGACTGAAATCACCAGCAACAAGGTCGACTGGCGGGCATTGTGGGCAAGCGGCGACCTCGCGCGCTTCTGCTTCATCAGCCTCGGCATCCTGCTGCACGCCACCAACGAGACGATGGTGGCGACGGTCATGCCGGCCATGGTCGGGGACCTCGCCGGTGTGCAGTTCGTCGGCTGGTCGCTGGCCGTCTACGAGCTCGGCGCCATTGTCGCCGGCGCTGCGGCGGGGCGGCTGGTCAGCTATGTCGCTCTACGCTCCAACGTCACGGTCGCCGCCCTGCTCTATGCCGTGGGCGCCCTGATCTGCGCCACCGCGCCGTCCATGCCGGTGTTTCTTGCCGGCCGTCTGGTCGAGGGGCTCGGCGGCGGTGCGCTGGTGTCGCTGGCCTTCGTCTCGGTCGAGCGGCTGTTTAACCGCAACATCTGGCCACAGCTGTTCGGCATAATGTCGGCGATCTGGGGCGTCGCCGCGTTCAGCGGCCCGATGCTCGGCGCGATCATGGTCGAGCTCCTGTCCTGGCGCTGGGCCTTCGGCGTCTTCGTGCTGGGTGGCATCGCCATGGCATCGGCAAGCTTCATCGTCCTGAACACGCCGGAAGCGACGAAGCCGCAAGCCGCCGCCGGCACCTCGCCGCCCTTCCCCTATGCAGCACTTGGCTGCCTCGCCATCGCCGTCGTGCTGATCGCCACCGCAGGCGTCGACGTCGCCTTGCTGCGCTCGTCGCTGCTGCTGGCCCTCGGCCTCGCCGGCCTGGCGCTGTTCGTTTTCGTCGACGCCATGAAGCCGCAATCGCGACTGTTCCCGTCGGGCCTGTTCTCATGGCGCTCGCCGGTCGGCAGCGGCATGAGCATGGTTGCCGCCTTCTCGGTGGCGACAGTCTCTTTTTCCATCTACGGGCCGCTTCTGCTTACCACGCTGCACGGCATCCCGATCCTGACCACAGGCTACATCATCGCCGCCGAATCGATCGCCTGGTCGATCCTGTCGATCGCCGTCGCCAATGCGCCGCTGCAGCGCGAACGGCAGATCCTCGTCATCGGCGCGCTGATGATTGCAGCCGGCCTCGCCGGTTTCGCCTATGCCATCCCCGCCGGCTCGATCCCGGTGATCCTGCTCTGCGCTTTGTTGCAAGGCGGTGGCTTCGGCGTGTCATGGCCCTTCCTGACCCGCATCATCGTCGCCTCGGCCCGCGACGGCGAGCAGACGATCGCCTCGGCCGCCGTGCCGACCATGCAGCGCATCGGCTACGCCGTGGGCGCCGCCATGGCCGGCATCATCGCCAATGCCAGCGGCTTTGCGGACGGACTGAACCGCGAGGCAGCAGCGCACGTCGCCGGCTGGCTGTACCTGGCCTTCGTGCCACTCGGCATTGTCGGTTGCCTGGCGGCGTTGAAGATGGCTTTGGAGGCACGCCGGCCGCAACTGGCGCCAGGCTGAGGGCACGGCCGATCGAGAATTTGGCGACAGCATTCCGCCGGCGCTGTCGGCGTCAAATGCCCTCGGCCACAAGGCTGCTTGCAAGACCATGGCCTGCCCGATTGCAGAACCGGCGGCCGCTCAGGCTTGCAAACGCTCGGCGATGAACGCGGCGAGCCGCGCCGCCACCTCGCCCTTGCCCATCTCAGGCCATTCCTCGACACCGTCCTTCGAGACGATGCGCACCTTGTTGCGGTCGCCGCCCATGACGCCGGTGGGGCCGACGCCGCTTTCATGCGAGACATCGTTGGCGACAATGAAATCGGCGCGCTTCTTCTTCAGCTTGGCCTCGGCATTCGCAATCAGGTCCTGCGTCTCGGCGGCGAAGCCGACAACCAGCCCCGGCCGTTGCCGGTGATGACCGACGCCGGCGAGAATGTCGGGGTTTTCGACCATTTGCAGCGCCGGTGGGCCCTGGCCCGCCACCTTCTTGATCTTCTCGCCGGCCGTGCCAGCGGTGCGCCAGTCGGCGACGGCAGCTACGAAGACCGCGGCGTCCGCCGGCAACAACTGTTCGACGGCGGCCTTCATCTCGGCCGCGGTCTCGACATGTGTCGTCACAACGCCGGCCGGATCGGCAATGCTGACCGGACCGGAGATCAGGCGTACATCCGCGCCCAGTCTTGCCAGCGCTGCCGCAATCGCATGGCCCTGCTTGCCCGAAGAGCGGTTGGCGATGTAGCGCACCGGGTCGATCGGCTCATGCGTCGGCCCCGAGGTGACGATGATCCTGCGGCCGGCCAGCGGCTTCGGCCTGCTGTCGAGCAGTGCCTCGATCACTGCCACGATCTCCAGCGGCTCGGCCATGCGGCCCTCGCCCGCCTCGTTGCTTTCCGCCATCTCGCCCTTGGCCGGGCCGACGAAGGCGATGCCATCCTTGGCGAGCGTCGCCCGGTTGCGGCTCGTCGCGGCATGCGACCACATTTTCGGGTTCATCGCCGGCGCCATCAGCACCTTCTTGTCGGTGGCGAGCAGCACCGTCGAGGCCAGATCGTTGGCATGGCCGTTGGCGAGCTTGGCCATCAGATCGGCAGTGGCCGGCGCCACCACCAGAAGGTCGGCCTCGCGCGACAGTCGGATATGGCCGACATCGTGCTCGTCATTGCGGTCGAACAGTTCGGTGAAGACATGGTCGGCCGAAAGCGCGCCGACCGAAAGCGTGGTGACGAACTCCTGCGCCGCCGATGTCATCACGACGCGCACCGCCGCACCGCGCTCGCGCAGCCGGCGGATCAGGTCCAGCGCCTTGTAGGCGGCGATGCCGCCGCCGATGATCAGCAGGATGCGCTTGCCGTCGAGGGTTTTGTGCGTTTTTGTGGATTGACCACGCTGGGGCAGATCGATGTCAAAACCTCCATGAGGCTCAACCAAGCGGCGGATTGTTGCATGGAGGGTTTCGCTCTCGGGCATGCCGGCTTCCGCCGACAGCACGCTTTTGGCAAGCGCATCACGCGCCTCTTCCTCCATCGACACCCCGCGCGCCGCAGCGCGCTCACGCAATTTCTGCTTCACGTCGTCAGCTAGATTGCGGACAGTAATGGTGCCCATGACTTGCTCCGCGACATCAATAGTGCGACTGCAACGCTAGCACCACAATTGCTAGCGTTGCAAGCGATCAGAGCAACTTCCACGCGATGTAAACCAGCGTCAGCGCGATCACCCATAACGCCAGCCGGCCCGAGCGGGTGTAACGGGCTTCGGCCTTGCCGATGGCGCGCGATGTCGCCTCGTCGAAGCGGAGGCCGTGCTCCGCCATAAAATCGATCTCGCGTGACAGCCGCTCGGTGCGAGCGGCAAGGTCCGGCGCTTGGCGGGCGAGCGCCAGCAGCGCCTTGGCGCCGTCGCGCGCGTCCATCAGCAGGCCGCTCGGCCCGAGATTGCCGGCGATCCACTGGCCGACCACCGGCTCGGCCGTCTTCCACATGTTGAAGGCCGGGTCGAGCGTACGCGCGACGCCCTCCACCACCACCATGGTCTTCTGCAACAGGATCAGTTCCGACCGCGTGGCCATATCGAAAAGTTCGGTGACCTCGAAGAGCAGTGTCAAAAGCTTGGCCATCGAAATGGTCTCGGCCGGCTGGCCGTGGATCGGCTCGCCGATGGCGCGGATCGCCTGCGCGAAAGCCGCGACATTGTGCTGGCGCGGCACGTAGCCGGCCTCGAAATGCACCTCGGCGACGCGCAGATAGTCGCGCGTGATGAAGCCGTAGAGGATTTCGGCGAGGAACCGGCGCTCCTTCTTGCCGAGCCGTCCGGCANTCGCCTGCGCGAAAGCCGCGACATTGTGCTGGCGCGGCACGTAGCCGGCCTCGAAATGCACCTCGGCGACGCGCAAATAGTCGCGGGTGATGAAGCCGTAGAGGATTTCGGCGAGGAACCGGCGCTCCTTCTTGCCGAGCCGTCCGGCAATGCCGAGATCGACGGCGACGATATTGCCATTGGCCTCGACGAACAGATTGCCTGGATGCATGTCGGCATGGAAGAAGCCGTCGCGCAGCGTGTGACGCAGGAACGACTGGATCAGGTTGGTGGCGATCGCCTTCAGATCGTGCCCCGCCGCCGCGAGGCCGGCGATGTCGTTCATCTTGACGCCGTCGACCCATTCCATGGTCAGCACATCGCGCCCGGTGCGCTCCCAGTCGACCGACGGCACGCGGAAGCCCGGATCGTCCTTGGTGTTTTCGCCCAGTTCCGAAAGTGCGGCCGCCTCGAGGCGAAGATCCATCTCGATCTTGGTGGTCTGCGCCAGCGTCTCGGTCACCTCGACCGGCCGCAGCCGGCGCGACGACGGGATGTATTTCTCCTGCAGCCGGGCGGCGAGGAAATAGCTTTCGAGATCCTGAAAGAAGCGGCGGCGCACGCCAGGCCGGATCACCTTCACCGCCACCTTGGTATCGACACCGTCATGCATGGCCTGCGCGGGATGGACCTGGGCGATGGAGGCCGCCGCGACCGGCCCGCCGAACTGCGTATAGAGTTCGCCGATCTTGCGCCCGAGCGAGCCCTCGATCGCCGCCACCGCTTCCGCCTGCGAAAAAGTGTGCATCTTGTCCTGCAGCATGGCGAGGTCGAGCGCCATGTCGTTGCCGACGACATCGGGCCGCGTCGCCAGGAACTGGCCGAGCTTGACATAAGAGGGTCCGAGCCGGACCACCGCCTTGGCCAGCCGGTCGCTGCGCTCATAAGCGAGCGCGCGGCGGCGGGTGAACAGCCGGGCCATGCGCCAGCCGAATTTCGGCAGGCCGCTGAGTTCGTCCCCCGGCAATGCTGCGATCACGCCCTCGCGGACCAGCACCCAGCCGGCCCGCGCGAGCCGAAAGGCGGCGCCGACGCTGCTCATCGTCTACCCTGCTGCTGCAAACTGTCCGGCCTCAAAGCTTCCAGCCCGAATGAAGCGCTGCGATGCCGCCGGAATAGTTGCGGAACGACACGCGCTCGAAGCCGGCGCGGGTGATCATGGCAGCAAAATTCTGTTGGTTGGGAAATTTGCGGATCGATTCGACCAGATAGGAATAGGGCTCGCCGTCGCCCGTCACCATCTTGCCGATCTGCGGAATGGCGTTGAACGACCAGGCTTCGTAGACCTTGTCGAGCAGCGGCATCTCGACCTCGGAAAACTCCAGGCACAGGAACCGTCCGCCGGGCTTCAGCACGCGAAAGGCTTCCGTCAGCGCGACATCGATGCGCGGCACGTTGCGGATGCCGAATGCGATGGTGTAGGCGTCGAAGGTGCTATCGGTGAAAGGCAGTTCCTCGGCATTGGCCTCGACGAAATCGGTATTCCCGGACCGGCCCTTCTTTTCTGCCCGGTCGCGGCCGACGCTGAGCATCGAGCCGTTGACGTCGAGCACCGTGGCATGCGTGTTGCCATGGCTGGCGTCGACGATGCGGAAGGCGATGTCGCCGGTGCCGCCCGCCACGTCGAGCACTTTCCAGCCCGGACGTTTCGGCGGATTGAGCCATGTCACCATGGCATCCTTCCACAGCCGGTGCAGCCCGGCCGACATCAGGTCGTTCATCAGGTCGTAGCGGTTCGCCACCTTGTGGAAAACCTCATTGACCAGAGGCTGCTTGTCGCCTGGCCCTACCTTCTTGAAACCATAGGAGGTTTCCATGCCGCCCGCGGCCGTGGTTCTCTCAACTGACATTATTTTGATCCGTCATAAAACCGGCGGGACCATAGCCGATCGATGGTGCGGGCGCTATTGTTTAAGGCGCGGTGTTCGGCCGCGCTCCCAGGTGGTGGGCTTACGGCCTGGACTGATGAGACGGGATAACTGCATGCCTTTGAAAGCGGAACTGCACTGCCACATCGAGGGGGCAGCGGCGCCCGAACTCGTCGTCCGCCAGGCGCAGAAATACGGCAAGGACACCTCGCTTTATATCCAGAACGGCTCGTTCGTCTGGCACGACTTCACCTCTTTCCTCGCGGCTTACGACTTTTCCGCCGACCTGTTCCGCTCCGAGGAGGATTATGCCCGCCTCGCCGACCATTATCTGACCAGCCTTGCCCGCGACGGCGCCATCTATTCCGAAGTCTTCACCTCGCCCGACCATGCCGTCAGGGCCGGCCTGTCGCCCAAGGCCTACACCGATGCGCTCGGCGAAGGCATGCTGCGCGCCAAAGCCAAGACCGGCATAGAGGGCCGCATGATCGTCACCGGCGTACGCCATGTCGGCGTCGAATCGATCGAGCAGGCGGCGCGTTTTGCGGCGCGCTGCGGAAATCCGCTGGTCACCGGCTTCGGCGTCGCCGGCGATGAACGCATGGGCGAGATGGAGGATTATGTCAGGGCCTTCGAGATCGCCCGTGAAGCGGGTCTTGGTATCACCATCCATGCCGGCGAGTTGACCGGCTGGGAGACGGTGCAGGCCGCACTCGACCACATCCGCCCCTCGCGCATCGGCCATGGCGTGCGCGCCATCGAAAATCCCGACCTGGTGCGCCGCATCGCCGATGAGGGCATCGTGCTCGAATGCTGCCCCGGCTCCAACATCGCGCTCAAAGTCTACGACAGTTTCGCCGATCACCCTTTGCCTGCCCTGCAGGCGGCCGGCTGCAAGGTGACGCTGAACTCCGACGACCCACCCTATTTCTGGACCTCGCTGAAGCGCGAATACGACATCGCCGCCGAGCATTTCTCCATGAATGAAAAAGCTTTGACCGCCGTCACCAGGACGGCGATCGAAGCGGCTTTCGTCGACAGGAAGACGAAAAGCGCGCTGCTTGCCCGGCTCGATGCGAAGAGGTGACTGGTGACTGGTGACTGGTGACTGGTGACTGGTTTGCCGGCGGTTCGGCCTGTCAACGGCAATGATCGATCCATCGGGACTCGCAAACCTGCTCACTATTCACTATTCACTATTCACCATTCACTGGAGCAACCCATGCAGGGCGTCACCGTCGTCGACCACCCGCTTGTCCAGCACAAGCTCACCATCATGCGCAAGAAGGAGACGTCGACCGCCGGTTTCCGTCGGCTGCTGCGCGAGATCTCGCTGCTGCTCGGCTACGAGGTCACCCGCAACCTCGAACTGACGACGACGACCATCGAAACGCCGATGGAAACCATGGAAGCGCCGACGCTGGAGGGCAAGAAGCTGGTCTTCGCCTCGGTGCTGCGCGCCGGCAATGGCCTGCTCGAAGGCCTGCTCGACCTGGTCCCGGCGGCCCGCGTCGCGCATGTCGGCCTCTACCGCGATCACGAAACGCTGGAGGCGGTGGAATATTTCTTCAAGGCGCCGAGCGATCTCGCCGACCGGCTGGTGATCGTCGTCGATCCGATGCTGGCGACCGCGAACTCGGCCATCGCGGCCATCGACAAGCTGAAGGAGCGCGGCGCCACCAACATCCGCTTCCTTTGCCTGCTGGCGGCGCCAGAAGGCATCGAGCGCTTCACCAAGGCGCATCCGGATGTCCCGGTCTTTACCGCTTCCATCGACCGCCAGCTCAACGAGAAGGGCTACATCATGCCCGGCCTCGGCGATGCCGGCGACCGCATGTACGGAACCAAATGACGGCGGCTGGCAAGGCCAGCTGGCATCCAGTCGTTTACCGCCCGTTTACGCAAAGCCGCGGTTTCGGGTTGGCGTTAAAGCGGCAAACACCATGTGCGCACGAGAATGGGCCTTCACGAAGGTCCGTTCATGCTGCGCAAGCTTCTCATTCTGGGCGTGTTCGCCGGAACGTCGGCATCGATCCCGATCGTCTATCAGTCGAACCCGCAGATTCTCGACAACCTGTTGAAGTCGACCGTCGCCGGCAAGCAGCAACCGCAGCCCGAGCTGAGCCTCGCCTCGGTTCCCGACAAGCCGGCCGCACCGCTGCCCACAGGTCGCAAGGTCCTGGTGGCGGCCGACGAGCGCGGCCATTTCACCTCCGCCTTCAAGCTCAACGGCCGCCAGATCGACGGCATGATCGACACCGGCGCCACGTTGGTCGCCATCAACACCTCGACGGCGCGCCGCATCGGCATCTCGCTCAACCCGTCGGATTTCAGCCATCAGGTCAACACCGCCAATGGCGCGATCAGGGCCGCTGTGGTCAACATCGACCGCCTGCAGATCGGCAAGATCAGCGTCGACAACATCCAGGCCGTGGTCCTCGACGACAAGGCGCTGCGCACCAACCTGATCGGCATGAGCTTTTTGCAGCGGCTGGCAAAATACCAGGTCGAAAACGGCACACTGTTGCTGGTGCAGTAGCGCCTTCCGCTACCCGCGCGGCAGCACGCGCCGGATGACAGTCTTGTCGGCGGCTGGTTTCGACGCCCCGATCGTATAGGCCGAAAGCACGGCGGCTGCGGCCGCTTCGGCCTCCACTTGCGTGCGGGCGTGGACCAGCGCCAGCGGCTCGCCGGCCCGCACCTCGGCGCCGAGCGGCAGCAGCCTGGTGATGCCGACCGCATGGTCGATCCTGTCGTCCGGCCGCGTACGCCCGCCACCGAGCCCGACCACGGCAAGGCCGATATCGCGGGTGGCAATGCCGGTGGCAAAGCCGTTGCCTGCCGCCTTGACCGCAAACTCCACCGCCGCTTTCGGCAGATATTTTTCCGGCTTCTCGACGAAATCGGCGGGACCGCCAAGGGCTGCGACCATACGCGCGAAGGCGGCTGCCGCGCGGCCGCCGGCCAGCGTCTCGGCCGCGCGCCTGAGACCGTCCTGATTGGACGACGCCAGCCCTGCCGATTGCAGCATCTCGGCGGCCAGCGCCAGCGTCACATCCTCCAGTCGCTTGTCGCGGAACCTTCCGGTGAGGAAATCGACGGCGTTGCGCACCTCGACCGCGTTGCCGGCCGCCGACGCCAGCGGCTCGTTCATGCCGGTGACCAGCGCCGAGGCCTTCAGGCCGGCGCCGTTGGCGATCTCGACCAGGCTGTTGGCCAGTGCTGTCGCGTCGCGCGACTTCTCCATGAAGGCGCCATTGCCGACCTTGACGTCGAGCACCAGCGACCGCAGGCCGGCCGCGAGTTTCTTCGACAGGATAGAGGCAGTGATCAGCGGCACCGATTCCACCGTTCCGGTCACATCGCGGATCGCATAGAGGCGACGGTCGGCGGGCGCGAGATCGGCGGTCTGGCCGATGATGGCACAGCCGGTCTCGAGCACCGTCTTGCGGAAGCGCGCGATATCCGGCTGGCTGGTATAGCCCGGGATGGCATCCATCTTGTCCAGCGTGCCGCCGGTATGGCCAAGGCCCCTGCCGGATATCATCGGCACATAGGCGCCGCAAGCGGCGACGATCGGCGCCAGCATCAGCGAGACATTGTCGCCAACGCCGCCGGTCGAATGTTTGTCGGTGACCGGACCCGGCAGGTCCGACCAGTCGAGCACATCGCCTGAATCCCGCATGGCGAGCGTCAGCGCCACCGCCTCGTCGCGGTTCATGCCGTTGAAGAACACCGCCATGGCAAAGGCGCCGACCTGGCCGTCCGAGACGCTGCCCGAAGTCACGCCCGCGACAAAAGCCGAAATCTCCTGTGCGGACAGTTTCTGGCCGTCGCGCTTGCGGCGGATGATTTCCTGCGGAAGCATCAGGCGGCGCCCTTCGGCTCCGGCAACCCATCCTGGAACACATGCGCAAGGATCGTCGCCAACCGTGCGCCGCCGATCGGCGCCATGTCCTTGGTCTCCTGGTGCGACAGTTCCGCCCCGGTCATCCCGGCGGCGAGATTGGTGATCACCGAACAGGCGGCTACGCGAAGCCCAAGGAAGCGGGCGAGAATGACCTCCGGTACGGTCGACATCCCTACCGCTTTGGCGCCCATGACGCGGGCCATGCGGATTTCAGCAGGGGTTTCGAAACACGGACCGGAAAACCACATATAGACGCCCTTGTGCAGCGCCGTCCCTGTCGCCTTCGCCGCCCGTTCGATCGCCGCGCGCAAGCCGGCATCATAGGCTTCGGTCAGGCCGACGAAGCGGCGGTCGCTCGGCTCGCCGATCAGCGGGTTGGAGCCGGAGAAATTGATGTGATCGGTGATCAGCATCACCGATCCAGGCAGCATGTCGGGATCGACCGAGCCGGCGGCATTGGTAAGGATCAGCTTGGTGATGCCGATGCCGGCAAGCACCTCCAGCGCCGGCCGCATTGCAGCAGCAACGCCGTGCTCGTAGTAATGGGCGCGGCCGGACAGCATCAGCACCGGCGTGCCAGCGAAAAGCCCCGCGACCACCTCGCCGGCATGGCCAGTCACCCCGCTGCGGGGGAAACCCGGCAGGTCGGCATAAGAGATGCGCACGGCATTCTCGACCTGGTCGACAAGCCCGCCAAGGCCCGACCCCAGCACCATCGCCGTTGTCGGCGCTAACCCGTCCAGCCTTTCGACGAGGTGGTCCAGAGCTTCCTTCATATCAGCCAACTCTCACTTCAAAATGTCGCCACGAAACCCGTAGGGCAGCATGTCGCCCATCGTCACGGTCTCGACCACGCCGGTGTTGTCGCAAAGATAGAGCTTCGTGTCCGGCCGGCAGAACTCCGCCAGCCTTTGCCGGCAGCCGCCACAGGGCGAGCATTTGGCCATGCGCGAGGCAATGACGGCGATCTCGACGATCTTGCCGCCGCCGCCCATGATGTAATGGCCGAGCGCCGTGGTCTCGGCGCACCAGCCTTCCGGATAGGACGCGACCTCGATGTTGGCGCCGGTGAAGACACGGCCGTCTTCGGTGCGCAACGCCGCACCCACCGGAAACTTCGAATAGGGCGCGTAGGCCTTGGCCATGGCCTCCTGCGCGGCTTCGAACAGATCATGCGACATTCAGGTGTTCTCTCCGACGATCGTGGTCAAAACCCGGCGCTTTGCGTTTTCGTGGCGCCTTTCGAGCACCAGCCGCATGCTCGACTCAGTGCTCCTGGGCGCCCGGATCAACGTTCCTTGACATACGGCACGCCGCCGGCGCGCGGCGGGATCGCCTTGCCGATGAAGCCGGCAAGCAGGATCACGGTCAGCACATAGGGCAGCGCCTGCATGAACTGCACCGGCACCTTGCCGATCAACGGCAGCGGCGAACCCTGCAGGCGGATCGCCGCCGCGTCGAGGAAGCCGAACAGAAGACAGGCGAACATAGCGTTGACCGGTCGCCATTTGGCAAAGATCAGCGCCGCCAGTGCGATGTACCCCTTGCCCGCGGTCATGTCCTTCACGAAGCCGCCATTCTGCACCATCGAGAGGTAGGCGCCGGCAATGCCGGTCAGCACACCGGTGCAGATCAGGGCCCGGTAGCGCAGCCAAGCGACCGAAATGCCGGCGGTGTCGACGGCGGCCGGGTTCTCGCCGACGGCGCGTAGGCGCAGGCCGAAGCGGGTGCGAAACAACACCCACCAGGTGAACGGCACCATGGCGAAAGCGAGATAGACCAGGATCGAATGGCCAGAGAGCAGCTCGGAATAGATCGGCCCTATGATCGGCACGTCGTGGATCGCGGCAGCACCAGGCAGAGTGATGGCCTCGAAACGCTCGCCCGGCTGCAGCGCCGGCGTTCGCCCGCCCTGCTGGAACCAGGCTTGGCCCAGAATGATGGTCGAGCCGGCGGCGACGAAGTTGATGGCCACACCGGAGACGATCTGGTTGCCGCGATGGGTGATCGAGGCGAAGCCGTGCACCAGGGCAAAGGCGACCGACATCACGATCGCCATGCCGAGACCGAGGAAGGCCGAATGGAAGACCGAAGCGGCGGCCGCACCTGCAAAGGCGCCGACCAGCATCTTGCCTTCCAGCCCGATGTCGAAAACGCCGGCGCGTTCCGAATAGAGGCCGGCGAGGCAAGCGAGTAGCAGCGGCACCGACAGGCGTATGGTCGAGTCCAGGATCTGCACGATGGCGATGAAGACGTCCATCTCAGGCGCCCTTCCCTTTGACCGCTTCGATGCCGACCGACCTTGGACTGAACGAGGCGAACAGCGCCTGGACGTAGGGCCGGAACATGTGCTCCAGCGCACCGGCAAACAGGATGACCAAACCCTGGATGATGACGATCATGTCGCGGGAAATCGCCGGCATTTCGAAGGCAAGTTCGGCGCCGCCCTGGTAGAGCATGCCGAACAGGATCGCCGCCAGCACGATGCCGACCGGATGCAGTCGGCCCATCAGCGCCACGGCGATGCCGACGAAGCCGGCGCCGGAGACGAAATCGATCGCCACATTGTGCTGGTCGCCCATCACCGGGTTCAGCGTCATCATGCCGGCCAGCGCGCCCGAAATCATCATCGCGATGATGATGATGCGGGTCTCCGAAATGCCGGCATAGCGCGCCGCTTTCGGGCTGTGGCCATAGGTGCGCATCTCGTAGCCGAGCTTGGTGCGCCAGATCAGCAGCCAGACCAGGAATGCCATGAGCAGCGCCAGCAGGAAGCAGATGTTGAACGGCGCCGAGCGGATCTTGGCGCCGAACAGTTCGATGATCCAGTTGAGTTTGGGCAGTTCGGCGCCGGCGAGGAAGTTGCGCGTCTGCGGCGCCTGCGACGCCGCCGGCTTCAACGGCCCGACCAGGAGGTAGACCATGATCGAGGCTGCGATGAAGTTGAACATGATGGTCGTGATGACGATGTGCGACCCGCGCTTGGCCTGCAGATAGGCCGGGATCAGCGCCCACAGCGCACCGACGGCGGCTCCGGCGACGATCGCCAGCGGAAAGGTCAGCCACCACGGCAGCACAGTGTCGAAGGCGAGGCAGACCACGCCCACGCCAAGGCCGGCAATATAGGCCTGGCCCTCGGTCCCGATGTTGAACAGGCCGCAATGCGCGGCCACCGCCACCGACAGGCCGGTGAAGATGAAGGTGGTGGCATAGAACAGCGTGAAGGCAATGCCGGTTCCCTTGCCGAAAGCGCCCTCGACCAGGATGACGGCGGCACGAAACGGGTTTTCGCCGACCAGCATGACGACGAAACCGGCAACGATGAAAGCCACTGACAGATTGATCAGCGGGATCAGCCCATAATCGGCCCAGGCCGGCAGTTTGGCGTAAGGCGTGCTCACTCTGCCGCCTCCTGGCGATCGACGCCTGCCATCAGCAGGCCAAGCTCGCCCTCGGTCGCCTCCGGGCCACGTTCGCCGACGATGCGCCCGGCAAACATCACCAGGATGCGGTCCGACAGCGAACGGATCTCGTCGAGCTCGACCGACACCACCAGCACCGCCTTGCCCTGGTCGCGCATGGCAATCAGCCGCTTGTGGATGAATTCTATGGCGCCGACATCGACGCCGCGCGTCGGCTGGCCGACGATCAGAACACCGGGATCCTGCTCCATTTCTCGCGCCAGCACGATCTTCTGCTGGTTGCCGCCGGAGAAATTCGCCGTCTTCAGACGCGGATTGCCGGGACGGATGTCGTATTTCTCGATCTTGTCCTTGGCATCGGTCATGATGGCGTCGATGTTGAAGAACGGCCCTTTGAGGTAGCGCGGGTCGTCATGGTAGCCGAGGATCGAATTCTCGTTCTCCTCGAAGGCCAGCACCAGGCCGACATGATGGCGGTCCTCCGGCACATGGGCGAGCCCACGGTCGCGCAACTCGCCGGGATCGGCGGCCCCGGTCAGGTCGATCGGCTTGCCATCGAGCATCACCGAGCCGGAAACCGCGCGCCTGATGCCGGAAATCGCCTCGAGCAGTTCGGACTGGCCGTTGCCGGCGACACCGGCAATGCCGACGATCTCGCCGGCGTGGATATCGAAGGAGATGTCGTCGACCATGGTGACGCCGCGCTGGTCTTTCACCGTCAGGTTCTTGACCGCGAGCTTGACCGCGCCGGCCTCCGTCTCGCCCTTTTCGACCCGCAGCAGCACGCGCCGTCCGACCATCAGTTCGGCCAGTTCGCCGACTGTCGTCTTGCTGGTCTCGCGCGTCGCCACCATCGTGCCCTGGCGCATGACCGAGACATTGTCGGTGATGGCCATGATCTCGCGCAGCTTGTGGGTGATCAGCACCACCGTTTTCCCCTGGTCCTTCAATTGCCTGAGGATGCGGAACAGATGGTCGGCCTCGGCCGGCGTCAACACGCCCGTCGGCTCGTCGAGAATCAGGATTTCGGCACCGCGATAAAGCGCCTTGAGGATTTCCACACGCTGCTGCAGGCCGACCGGCAATTCCTCGATGATGGCGTCGGGATCGACTTCCAGCCCGTATTCGCGCTCGAGCCGCTCCAGTTCGGAGCGCGCCTTGGCGATGCTCTTTTTCAACAGCGCATCGCTTTCGGCGCCGAGGATGATGTTTTCCAGCACGGTGAAATTGTCGACCAGCATGAAGTGCTGATGCACCATGCCGATGCCGAGCGCGATGGCGTCGTTGGAGGTCTTGATCGACGCCGGCTTGCCGCCGACGCGGATCTCGCCGCTGTCGGCCTGATAGAAGCCATAGAGGATCGACATCAGCGTCGACTTGCCGGCGCCGTTCTCGCCGACGATGCCATGGATGGTGCCGCGTGCGATCTCCAGATTGATGTCGCGATTGGCGCGAACGGCGCCAAAACTCTTGTTGATGCCGATCAGTTCGATTGCGGCTTGCGCCATGCAGCCTGTCCCACTCTTATTTTTTTATCGCTTGGTCAAAACGCCTAGCATGATGCCCCACCCGTGCCAATTGGCGGCGCAGTGGCCACTCTCGACAAATCCCGGTGCGCTTGTCAATTTCGAACGTGGCCGCAGACCTTCACATTCACTAATATGCAAGGCTCAACAGTCGCATCATGCTGCAACTGCGTGCACCAGGACCGGGAGTTTCGAATGATCATGCCTGTCGACCGGCTGACGACGCTGGAAATCCGCGCCGCCGAGCAGGAAAAGACCATCGAGGAACTGTCGGGCCAGATCGCCGAACAGTGGACGGCGATCGAACGCATGCAGCGCAAGCTCGATGCCCTGACCGGGCGCTTCATGGCTCTGGAGGAACAATCGGCACCCGACGTGCCGATAACCAAACCGCCGCACTGGTAGCAAGGAGAAGCCTATGGCCGGTGAAAGCGACCGCGTTGCGCGGGCGGGCGATTATGTGCTTGGCCTGATGAACGATCGCGACCGCGAACGTGCCGAGCGCGACCTGGAGGTCGATCCCGCCTTCCGCGACACGGTGATGCGGCTGGCCGAGCGCATGCATGTCCTCGACCGTGGTGCGCCATCGGGCGGCAGCGATCGCTGGCGGCTGATCTCGCAACGCATCGCCGAACTGCCGCAGATGCGTGTGGTTGGCCAGGACGAAGCGAAGCCGGTGATCGGCAGACTGGAGCGGAAGCCCTATGGCGTCGTCGGCGTGCATTCGCTCGGTGGCCGACGCGGCGCCGTCATCGCCATCGCGCTGATCATGGTATTCGCGCTGGGTTATCTCGTCGGACAGCTATAGGCCGAGTTCGCGCGACATCAGCAGCATCGGGTAGCCGTCCTGCTCAAACGACTCGACCACTGCCCAACCGAGCCCGGCATAGAAGTCTCGCGCCACCCACGTATAGAGGTAGGTCCTCTCCACACCGATCGCGGTTGCATGCGCTTCGATGGCTGCAACCAGCGCGCGGCCGATCCCTTTGCCGCGGTGGTCGCTATCGACGACCAATCCCGCCAGCCAAGGCGTCAGCTCATGCGCGGGTTCAAGTTCGTGGCGAACCAGCAGGCAGGTCCCGACCGGGACGTCCCTTATCCGCGCCACAAGCGCCGCCTCGAAGCCATCTCCGTTGAGCAACTCGCGAAGCCCGGCGACGTCCTCATTCAGCGTTCTTGCGCTGCCCTCGAAAAAGGCGGCGATGCGCAGTCGCGCCACTGCATCAACATCGCGTTCGGTCATCGGTCCGATGGTCGGCTTCACTCTCGCCTCTCAAGTTGCGGCCCCCGTCAAACCCAAAAACAAAACCGCCGGACTCTCGCCCGGCGGTTTCAACTCTAATGGATACAGATCAATACGGGCAGGCGTTGTCGGCGGTGTAGTCGTGCACCTGGATCGTGCCGGCGATGATGTCGGCCTTGGCCTTTTCGACGGCAGCCTTCATCTCGTCGGTGACCAGCGCCTTGTTGTTGTCGTCCATGGCGTAGTCGACGCCGCCTTCCTTGAGGCCGAGATTTTGCAGGCCGCCCTTGAAGGTGCCGTTCTTGCCGTCCATGAAGGCGGTGTAGACCGCAACGTCGACGCGCTTCAGCATTGAGGTCAGCACCTTGCCGGGCTGCAGGCCGTTCTGGTTGGAATCGACGCCGATGCCGAGCTTGCCGGCATCCGCCGCCGCCTGCAGCACGCCGACGCCGGTGCCGCCGGCCGCGGCATAGACGACGTCGGAGCCCTGGTCGATCTGCGTCTTGGCGATCTCGCCGCCCTTGGCCGGATCGTTCCACGCCGCGGGCGTGTCACCGGTCATGTTCTGGATGACATCGGTCGCACCGGCCGCCTTGGCGCCGCCGACATAGCCGCATTCGAACTTGCGGATCAGCGGAATGTCCATGCCGCCGATGAAGGAGACCTTCTTGGACTTCGAGGCCATCGCCGCCAGGATACCGACGAGATAGGAGCCTTCGTTTTCCTTGAAGACCAGCGAGCGGACATTGGGCATGTCGACGGCATCGTCGATGATGGCGAAGTTGAGATCGGGATATTCCTTCGCGACCACCTTCAGCGCATCCTCCCAGGCAAACCCGGCCATGACGATCGGGTTGCGGCCGTCCTCGGCGAAGCGGCGCAGCGCCTGCTCGCGTTGCGAGGCGTTCGAAACTTCGAACTCGACATAGGCGGTGCCGGTCTCGGTCTTGAACTTTTCGGCCCCGTGATAAGCAGCCTCGTTGAAGGACTTGTCGAACTTGCCGCCGAGATCGTAGAGGATGGCCGGCTGGACATCCGCGGCGAAAGCCGGAAGAACCATTGCGGTTGCGGCCAGGAGGCCGAGAACGATACGTTTCATGTGATCCACACCCTGTCGGTTATTTTTTTCCGTTACGCGCCGTCCGCCTGCCCGGTTCTCCGGCAGGCATGCGGCATCAGCCAGGAGTGTACTCCCCTCCCGCTCAAGGCAATCTGGCACGGCCCGAAACAAAATTCACGCGGAATTTTGACCTTTTGGAAAAGCATGCCCCCCGTTGGAAAAACATGCCCAATGCGGTGACAGCTGTGGACGATTGCCGCGTTGTCGTCGCAAGTCCGCCGGCACAACCCATCAGCCCGGCGCGAATTCTCCGCCGCGCCGCCGGCGCCGGTAGCCGATCGCATAGAGGATGAAGGCAAGCAGCGCGAACACGGCAAACCCCGGCTGGGCAAGCACCCAGGCGATGCCGCCATCCCATATCACCGGATTGACCTTGGCGCGCACGAAGGTCTCGAAGGCCGCGCGGGTGTCGGGCGAAACCGCCAGCCAGCTCGAATTCAGCGGCGTCATGACCAATGCGGAAGCCGCCACCGAGCGCGTCGCGTCGAGCACGGCCATGATGACGGCGACCGAGAGTGCGATCATGGCCGCGAGGCGAAACAAAAAACGCAACATCGAAAAATCTTCCCCGATCCTCAAGTTCCTCCCGAGGACCTTCCGGTCAAGGCGAGGAATAGAATGCGCACGCCCGGCGTGCAATCGCCATACGCGAATTTGAAGCCTATCGCCCGCCTATATGGAAACCTTTCGGCTCCGCCGATGGACGAGCCAGACGCCGAGGACGCCGCCGCCAATGGCCCCGACCACCAGCCCGGCAAGGCCGATGAACACCGCGAAGTAGCCGCAGCCGCCTTCGAAACAGCTGATGTCGGTGGCTTCGGCGATCCCCGCGCCGAGCGCGAAGCCGGCGACGGCGCCGACGACGGCGCCGAGGGTGATGCCGGCCAGCGCGGCGACGATCGAACTAAAGGCTGACGGTGCCTGCGCTTCCGGCCTTGCATAAAAGGCCTTGGCCTCGTCGCAGCGGCGCAGCAGGTAAATGCAAAACAGGCCGATGACGATTTCGGTGGCGGCGATCGCAAGCTCCCTGGCGGAGACGGTGAAATCGGGCACGGTCAGCGCATAGACCTGCTCGGCCAGCCGCCAGGCGATGGTGGTGATCTGCCAGATGGTGAAATGACGCGGAAAGCGCGCGGAACGGCTTAAGGCGAGGCCGAGCAGATAAAGCCCCCACACGATGGTGACGATGTCGAAGGCCAGTCCGCCAAGCACGAAATAGAAGATCCTGTCCGGCACGCCGGAACTCTCCAACAGCCACCGCGCCGAGACCAGCCAGTAGACCGACCATGCCATGACGAAGAGGAGCCAGACCACGGGCACGAAGGACAGCCCGCTGTCCGGAGGCCCTGCGGGCGTCAGCCCGCCTGGCATGCCTCCGGCCGGCGTTCCGCTGGCCGGCTGTTCATTGCTCGATGTCATGTCTGGACGTTGCCCCCGCAAAGCCTCCGCCGCACTCGACAGGTGGCGAGGGGCGAAGTCAAGCGCGGCCGGCCCTGCCGCCTTGCCCGTGCACACCATTCAGAACCGAAGCGCCTTAGAAGCGGAGCCGTTCAACGCCCCGCGAAACGATGCATGGCCGGCAAAGCGAATAGACTGCCGTTATGGCTTGGCATTCGGCGCCGGATCGACTAGATGAGCCCCGCGCCTGTTTGATTGACGGGCGCCGGGAAGGGCATCCGCTGGTTGGCGGTGTCCATCAAGCGGGTCTTCCCGCAAATCCCAAAGGGATGCATCTCCCCAACCCGCGTGGCAAAACCGGCCGGCGCGAATGCAAGGACGGAGAGGTGGCCGAGTGGTTGAAGGCGCACGCCTGGAAAGTGTGTTTACGGGAGACCGTAACGCGGGTTCGAATCCCGCTCTCTCCGCCATCCCACAGAATAGTCGTATTTCTCCAGCAAAATCAGTACCTTAGAGGATAGCCTGCTGGTGGCTTAGACCAATCACTTAGACCAATCTGGCCTCATTGCTCAGGCGGCTTTCCTTACATCCTCGACGTACCACTGAAGGGCCATCCAAGGGTCGCCCTCCAATTCCACCGCCGCTGCGTATGCCTCGCCTTCCCCGAAGGTCTCGCGAACGTGTTCAAGGTGGCTCTTGAGCCATACCGCCACGTCGGCCTGAAGGGTGCTGTAGTCGATGGTCGTCATCGGGCTTGCTCCTATCTCGTCTCTGGACGCCCCCGAAATAGGGAGCCCTTAGCGAAGTCGTCAAATCAAATAAATTCAATGCGTTAGCGGAACTATTCCCTTAGCGGGACTGTCCCACCAGTGGAGCGATTTCTGTCTCAACGGACCCGCCCCCGACGCACCTCTTGGGGCGATGCATCGGGAGCAGGAAAGGGTTAGTCGCTGTAGGCCGAACCGTCCTTACGAGCGGCAGCTATGGCTTGGGCGTGGCCATGGAACACGTGCCATTCACCCTTGGCGGCAGCCCTGCGGAGCGCCGGGTAATCCGCCTCGTCGACATGCTCGAAGTAGGTCTGAAGGTTCAGCCCATGCTGCCGCAGCACGTTCCTATCGAGGTGCTGACTGAACGCAGTCTCGACCACAGCCGCCTCAACCTCCTCGATCCCGAAGGCTTCACCCACAGGTATCTCTCCGGTCGCGACGTAGGCGTCCACGATGAATTGCTGCTGGGTGTCACTATGGGTGTCCCTGAAGCGGTCAAGGCTCTGATCGGCCATGCGCACAAACTCGGCATGTTGCTTCTCTTCTTTCTGGTCCTCGGTCAGTTCCTCGGTATCGTTGGCCTCGTCAGCCACGGTAGGCAACGGAGCGGCATCACCCGCCCCGTCACTCTCGGCCCCCGTGGTTACCTGAAAGACGAGCCGTATGGCGTCAGCGCCACATTTACAGCCGCGACGTAATCCGCCCGCCCGATTTCGCCACGGGCAAGCATGTCCTTGGCCTGCTGTGGTCCAAGCTGGATGCCGCCGATGGTCACCGGAAGCTGGTCGACAAGGGCTTGCGGTGCCGCGTTGAATGCGCCTGCACTTGCTGCCGCTACCTGTGCCTTCTGGCCGTCGTTTAGCGCCTGCCCGGTGTTGATGCCCATTCGCTTGGCCTGCATTTGCTGATTGGCCCGAAGTCCGGCCTCCGTCTGGGCCGCGATCCGCTCTTGGAACGCTGCCTCCTGCCGGTCCTTCTCGGCCTGCTCATGGTCGCGCCGCATCTGGTCCACGCGGTCTTCAAGGCCCTGTCGGTCCCGTGCTTCCTGTCCGCGAATGTCGATCTGGTTGCTGTTGATCTGGAGCCCGGAGGCCTTGCTGAAATCGTTCATGGTGTTCGTTCCTTCTGGTCGTGATGGATCGCCCCGGCGCGTCATTGCTCCGGGTGCGGTATGTCGGTCTTGGTGGTGGCTGGGTCAGCGCCTTGGCGTGAACCCAAAGGTCATCGTCTGCGGGCCTTCAGGACGCGCGCTAAGGCCGGTTGGGGCAGTTGCTCCGGTAAGACCATCGCTGCCTCCGGCGACCCTTCCACGCGGCGCTGTGGGTCTCACAGACATCTCGGCAATACGCCGTGCGACTGCCACAGCCTCAAGCTCGGGATAGCCATAGACTTCAAAGCATCGTTCAGCAGCCGTGTTGAAGCTCTGGGTCCATTCGATGCCGATCCCCAGCAGCCTGCGGTCGAGTTGCGACACGGTCTCCCAGTCGTCGGCCTTGATCCATTCGACCAGAGCCAGAGCCGCTTCCCGCGTGGGATAGGTCGCCACCCAGTCCCGCCGCCTGATGTCGTCAAGGGTCAAAGCGGGCATTCCGGTCGTTGCGCCACGTTAGCGGCCCGTGCTTCACGATTAGCGGCAGATGGTCGTGGAACGTTTCGCCATGCTCGCTGCCGGCTGTTGATGCCTCCAGCATGTCCAGTACCGTGGGGCAGTCGCGCGACGGATGCCGAACCGGCAACCCGTTCAGCCAATCCAGCGCGTCCTGTTCGACATTCCCGCCGAGACCGGCCTTTTCCGCGTCTTTGCCGACCAGCCGCTTCAGTTCCATGTTCAGCATCGAACGGCTGGTGATGTACGCGCGGCTGGTCCATTCGCCGGTCGGGCTGGTGCCGCGCCTGCGGGTCCGCTTGGTCTCGACCGCCTGAATGATCCACTCACGGTCTGTCTCGACAACGCGGATTGCCGACGTGATCTTGCGGATGGCCTCAGCCATTGGCCTGACTGCCTTCCGCCTTGGCCCTGACTTCCTTCCGCCACTCAGCGAACAGCGTCCGCATGTCTTTCCGCTTCTGGTTGATGGTGTCGCGGTTCCGGTAATAGGCCGCATTGTCGATTTCCCGGTTGCGCTCTCGGTTCGCCTCACGCCATTTGCGCTTGTGTTCACGCCACTGCCGGCGCGTTGCTTCGTCCTGCATTTCTCAGGTCCTTTCTGCTGTCGTGTTGATGCTGTGGCCGGGCCTCTCAGGGTCCAGCCTGTACAATCTGTACACCGTAGTGTTTGTACACTTGAGGGTCCCTTAGAACTCCTCGTCGGTCTCCTTGGGCAGGAACCCTTGCAGTTCCCCGACCACCTCAGGAAGCCGCCTTCCGAAGTACGTAGCGAGGGCCATAGCGGCAATCTCGGGGTCTCGTAACAGTCGCCCCGAGAACGTCTTCGCAAGCGTATCGGCAAACCGATCTGCTACCTGTTGCTTCCATTCTTCAGGGTCCAATCCGTCCACCCCGTTCATGTCTTTCCCTTCCGCCGCTTTCCTCGCCTTGAACCACGTCACGTAGTTCCCGGCGTCCACCACCCCCAATGCCTTCTTGGCTTTCCTCATGGTGGCCACCTGTGACGTCGAGGTCCCCGACGCCTCCGCAACCTCGGCCTTGCTGTATCGGTCCAGCACGACAAGCCGCCATGCGAAGTCCTGCCGCTCACTGGAGGACATCGGCAGCTTGGCCTTGGCGTTCGCTTTGCCTGCCTCCAGAACGGCCTCCTCGGGGGTTCCCTCGAAGTACACCGTGGGGATGCTGTCATTGCCCACCCGCTGGTACGCTTCGTGCCGGTGGTGCCCGTCGATCAGGACATAGCCGTCCCCGGCAACCATCACGGTCACCGGGTCGAGGTCCTTCCGGCTCCTGAGGAGCTTCACAAGGTCGGATAGATGCCGCTCATCCATCCCGCCGCGTGGCTGGAATAGGTCTGGCAGCACCCTCACGCCACCAAGCGGCAATCTGTCGGGCCTGCTGAGGTTGTCCTGGCGGGACCCTGATAGTTCTATGAGGCCGGCCAATGCCTCAGCCGCTCCTGTGATCATGTTCACCTTTCAGATTGTTGTTGTATGAGGGAACCCGCCACCCTGAACCGTCCAGTCCAAAAGGGGAGGACAGATAGGGGCACACACGGCCTCACATCTACCGACCGGCCACAGCCACCGCGCGCCACGACCCCGGAAGGGAACAGAGCAGGCAGCGGGAGAACGCTTGACAGATCGGTAGGTGAGAAGCCGTGAGGAGAGGGTGTTTCTTTCCGAACAGGTGGGGCTTATCCGCCCAAGTAACCTCTATCGGCCCATCTGAGCATCCCTGAAGATTTCCTGCAGTTCGTCGTCCAATTCTTCCTTGCTCTTCTGAACGTATTTCCCTTCATCTGGCCTGCTTTCTGGGAGGAAATGGTCCTCTATTTCATCGATGCTATCGCCCATCCCCGGCTGTCTTCCATCCCATGTCTGATACTCGGAGGTTCCCGCCGAGAAGCTCCGCGCCATTACTCGCTCCATCACCATGATCTGGATGGCACCCGCCGACCGCTTGGCCTTCACCATCTCGTCAATCTCGACCATCATCGGCTTGTAGACTTCCCAGTCGGCGCGCCATGCCCGAAGTTGCCCACGTGCCCAATAACGGAGCGCCTTGCGTATCCGCTCGCGTTTCACCGCGCGGCTTTCCTCTCCGGTCTTTGGGAACTTGGCTTTCACGACATCCTTGAAGTCCCAGCCGTCATGCTCCCATCCCGCCTGGAACCGCTTCGGTCCGGCGTATTCATAGCGCCCTGACTTACCGCCAAGGAACTTCCTTCCCTTCGTCACTGCATTCTCTCCTGTGCTATTGCCGCTGAGGCTGTTTCCTTGAGCACGCTCTGCACGGTCGCTGTGGAGTATCCCACGGCGGCGGCAATGGCCCTCAGGGATGCTCCCTCCGCCCTCATGCCACGTACTCTCTGTTCAATCTCTTGGGTCACCGTCTTGGGCCTGCCAAGGTGGTCCCCTCGGGCCTTCGCCTTGGCGATGCCTTCCATCTGCCGCTCCTTCCTGAGGGCGGTCTCAAACTCTGCGATGCTGGCGAGGATGCCAAACATCAGCTTGCCATGCGGATTGGTCGTATCGAGCGACGGGTCGTTCAGCACCCGGAACCCGACCCCCCGCTTGTCGAGGTCTTCCACAATCTGGTGGAGGTGCGCCGCTGATCTCGCCAGTCGGTCGACCTTGCTGACCACCAGCGTGTCACCCTTCCGAACGAACCTCAGCGCCTCGGCCAGCTTCGGCCTGTCATTGTCTAGCCCTGACAGCCGGTCTTGAAACAGGTGGTCATCGGTCACCCCTGCCGCCTTTAACTGGTCGATCTGGACTGCTGTGTTCTGGTCGGTCGTGCTGACCCGGGCGTAACCAACGATTGCCATGATGTGAACTATCTCCTAAGAGCCAATGTTCACGACCATTACCTCACGCTAAGTTCACATGTCAACGGCGCTGTGAGAAAAAGAATACCTTTGTTCACTCCACCAGCGGGCAGCCTCCCGGCGGTGTAATCGAACCGAAGGGGGGACGGGGGGTCCTGGCGCGTGCCAGTTATCCGATCTCCCGCGCACATTTTTCTACCAAATATTCCCGGGGGATTGTGATCATCCCTGCTTGCAGTCTTCTGAGTTAAAGAGAACTGTGCAAACAAGATGGGACGGAGGGATGAATGGTTGACATTGTTTACACGACAGTACCGGGAAAAATCAAAACCCTTCTGACAAAAATCAGAGGAGCGGGTGTCCCCTCAAAGGTTACTCAGAAGTGGCTCAAGGGGATTGGGTTCAATTCCAGCAACGATGGAACGCTGATCCCCGTCTTGCGCGTTGCCGGCCTGATCGACGGCCATGCCGTCCCCACACCCAAGTGGTCCGAGTACCGAACATCTAAGCATCGTTCGGTCTTAGGGGGAGGAATTAAGTCTGGCTATTCCGAACTATTTGCCGTCTACCCGGATGCCAACAAAAGAAGCAATGCGGAACTGGAAAATGTCTTCGCCTCAAGTTCGTCGGTGGGAAAGCAGGCAATCTCCAAGACCGTAAGCACGTTCAAAACGCTCGTTGAGGAGGCCGATTTTGACGACGCGGCTGAGCCTCAAGACCACCCCGGCCATGATACACCGGCAAAGCGCCAGCCTGCTTCCGCCGCCCCGGCGCAACTTCAGCGGCCCAACCCGGCTTCGCCCTCCCTTCACATCGACATTCAGGTCCACATCTCATCCGATGCCTCCCTCGAACAGATCGACAAGGTCTTTTCGAGTATGGCAAAGCACCTATACGGAACTGCCTCTTAATGGCTGCCGACGTCACCAATTCGATCCGGCTTGCGAAGGGCATTACAAGCGAGATTGACGCTGTTTTGGGACCGCCCGAGACCGGCCTCCCGTCAGAACGCCAGCTTGTCGTGCCGATGTCACTTGTTAGGGGCACTCGGGGCTACATCGAGAAGGTGGCGAACCAAATCAACGGCACTTACGAGCATGGCTGGTACGACGCGAGCGCGGTAATGATTAGGCGACTACTTGAGACCCTGATCATCGAGGCGTTCGAGGCACACAAAATCGCTGATCGGATCAAGGGACCATCCGGGGATTTCCTGTTTCTTCGTGACATGATCGAGAAGGCGTTGAAGGAGCAGACGTGGAACCTCGGACGAAACTGCAAAGCAGCACTGCCGCGTCTCAAGGACGTCGGTGACAAGTCCGCCCACAGTCGTAGGTTCATTGCTCAGGTTTCGGACGTGCAACAGTTGCTGCCTGAAATTCGAGTTGTGGTGCAAGAGCTTCTATTCCTTGCCGCGCTGTCGAAATAGCGCTCCCGGGCGGCGGCAACTTCACGGCCTTCACGCACGCCACCTTCTGTTCATCGCTCGGTCCTCCCGAGTAAACCCCGAAGGTGATCGACTTGCGTCCCTCGACGTGCCCGACAACAGCCGCCACGGTTGTCTCAGGTATGCCCGCCTGTTCTGCCTGAGAGACGAACCAGCGCCGGAACGAATGGAAGTTGACCAAGCTCCTGCGCCTGCCGTCCCGCTTGTCGTCGACACCACAAGCCACCCGGTAGCGCGTGAACCGTTTGGTCGTCACCGCCGCCGCGTCCCGTTCGTTGGCCAATTCATGGAACAGCCAATCCCCGGGCTTCTTGTCCTTCGTCCGGCTCCCGACCAGCTTGGTCAGCCCCGAGTGTATCGGCACCCGCCGCACCCCGGCCTGTGTCTTCGCGTCCCGTATGTCGAACCATCCCCCGGCGCATTGCCCGACCCGAAGCGTCACGATCTCCTCCAGGCGCATTCCAGACAGCGCCCCGATCAACGCCGCGTCCTGAAGCTGGTGGTCGAATTGTCCCGCCTCCCTGTCGCCACTGTCGAGCTGCTCACCATACAGCACCGCGTTCAATTCCTTCGGGGTGAATGGTCGTTCCCCCTGCGTGGCCTCGGCAGAGCCCTTCTTGCGCCGCTGGGGCTGTAGCTGGCGGTCCCATGGATTGCCGCTCTGCTCGGTGTCGACGAGGCCGCGCCGCGCCAGATAGTCCCAATAACCCCGCACCGCCGAAAGGTGCTTCTTGGCGGTCTTCGGGTGCATCTCGGCGATCTCCTCCGAGACGTACCGGCCCGCGTTCTTGCGGTCGATGTCGGCCAGCCTGAGGGCCTTCTCGGCGCACCATCGGGCAAACCGCTTGACCAGTCCTCGCCACTCAGCGGTGGTCTTATCGGCGAGCTTGGCCTCCTTCAGGTATGCCTCAAGGTGCTGATCGACGGGCACCTTCCCAGACACGGCAGCATCGAACAGCTTCCGTTCCTTGCCCCTGTAATGGTCACGCTCGTCCTCGGCGGCGCTCACAGCGTCGTGCAGCGCGTCGGTATCTCCTGCATCTTGAAGGGTTTTGATCGCTTCCCGAACGATGGCACCCCGCGAGGTCGCGTCGATCTGCTCCGGTGTCACCGCTTCCCCGGCCTTGATGGCCTTGAATAGGTCGAGGGCTGTCCGCTCTCTCGCGTCTCGCCTTTCCATTGCAACCCGGATGTCCCCGGTTTCGAGGCTTTCCACGATGGCCGTGCGGCGCTTGAACTCATGGCGAGCCGCCTCCGGTATCGCCATCTTGAACCACCACGTTCGCCCCCTCAGCGAGAGGTGCCGCCGCGCTCTGCCCTTGAAACCTGCCATGCTTAGACCATCCACTTAGACCAATTCCAAGGGGCGATTACCAAGCATAATCAACTATTTCAAGGGCATACGGCTGTTTGGCGTCTAATCCCGCTCTCTCCGCCATTATCAAGCCAATGAAACCGCCTGCGATTTCCCACCCAGCGGGTGCGGCTGACTTTACTTCACATGCTCGCCCTGGGTTCATGGCGGATTGCCGGCTTGCTCGCCAAGCCAGGCTCAGAAATGCCGCGGAGCGATCCGGCGGTCGCCGTCACCTGTTCAACCGCCAGAGTTTCAAAGGCGTAGCCGGACCTCTGTCTTCACTCTTCGTGCCCCATCTGTCACCGTCGCAACCAACGCGTTAGTGCCGCCTGGTGCGGTCTCAGGTCGCAGATGAGGTAATTCCATGAATTATAACGATATCGACCTCAATCTATTGCGGGTCTTTGACGTGATGATGCGGGAAAGGAGCGTGACGCGGGCGGCTACCGAATTGGGCAGAACACAATCAGCTGTAAGCCACTCCCTGTCGAAGCTTCGGTATCTATTGCAGGATGAATTGTTCACCAGAGATGGCGGCGAGATGCGGCCAACTCCCCGGGCAGTTGAGCTGCTGTCGAATATTTCCGCCGCACTCGCAACGATCCGCGCATCGATCGACCGGCATCAGATCTTCAATCCAGCAACGACGCGGCGCAACTTTCGCGTTGGACTTACAGATTATCATGCCATGGTTTTCATCCCGGGCCTCATTCGAGAATTTTCCAGGCAAGCTCCTGGCGCGACGCTGAACGTCATTCCCGCAAACGGACCCGAAATCGGTTCATCGGTCTATCTGAGACAAGTTGACTGCGCGCTGACGGGAGCAGCGATACGCGACGACCCAGGTCTCTTGAAGGTGGAGCTTGGCCAGGACCGATTGTTTTGCGCAGTGTGGAGCGGAAGCAAGATCGCCAGAAGCGCAATGACGCTGGAAACCTATCTGGCCAGTTCCCACCTCCAGATTTCCGCAGATGGCCTGGCGGAAGGCCTCGCGGATGCCGCCCTCAAACAGATGGGTCTTCGCCGCAATGTCGTTGCGACCATCTCGAACTATCCGGTGCTGCCCTGGGCGCTTCGCGGCACTGAACTGATTACCCATTGCGGTGATGCCATCCTGCAAATGCTGGATGAGAGGAGTGAGGTGACGTTGGTCCCGCCACCCCTTCCGATAGCGAATGTGAATGCCTGGCTTATTGTTCACCGCCAGATGGCGAATGACCCGGGAACCAGGTGGCTCCGGGAAATCATCGTGGGAATCTACAACGAATCGCGGAGCAAGAGACACCAAGGCACCGTCGGAGCACCGGGGTCGGCCGTAAAATAGGTCGCGCGCGCTGCTTCACCACTCAACCGCTTTTCAGCTGGGAGTGCTTCGAAACTATGAGCAGCGCTCATTTTCACCATGAGAACAATCGATTTGACGAATACTTGGGCTGGAGAGCACATTCCCTTTCAACAATAACAGGGGAATGCCGAAATGAGATCAACGTTCAAGGGCCTTCTTGCCCTCGCCATCGCGTGCACCGCCTCCTCGGCGTGGTCCGCAACCCTCGACAATGTCAAGAAAAATGGCGTGCTGACCTGTGGCACGAATTCGGCCACGGCTGGCTTCAGCCTTCCCGACAATGAAGGCAAATGGACCGGATTTGTCGTCGATTATTGTCGCGCCGTGGCCGCTGCCGTGCTCGGGGACGCGCAAAAGGTCAAGTTCATCCCATTGACGCCAAAGGATCGCTTCACCGCCTTGCAGTCGGGAGAGATCGACCTTCTCGCCCACAACGCAACCTGGACATCGTCCCGCGATACGTCGCTAGGCATACTGTTTGCCGGCACGTATTTCTATGACGGCCAGGGGTTCATGGTGCGCAAGGCGGACAATATCACGTCAGCCAAGGGACTTGACGGCGCATCGATATGCGTCACCCAAGGCACCACGACCGAGTTGAACCTTGCCGACTATTTTCGCTCGCAGTCGATCAAGTACACGACGGTTGGTTTCGCAGACGAGGAAGCTGTCGTGAAGGCTTATGAGGAGGGGCGTTGCGACGTCTTGTCCGCAGACACCTCCACCTTGAACGCGTCGCGGCTTCGCATGGCCAAGCCGGACGACAGCATTGTTCTTCCCGAGCTGATCTCCAAGGAGCCGCTTGGCCCGGCGGTGCGGCAGGGTGACGACCAGTGGTTCAATGTGGCGAAGTGGACGCTCTACGTCATGGTGGCTGCGGAGGAATACGGCGTCACCTCCAAGAACGTCGATGCCATGAAATCGTCTGACAATCCCAGCATCCGCCGCCTGCTTGGCGTGGAAGGCAGCATAGGCAAGGACATCGGGCTCGGCGATAACTGGCCGGTCGAGGTGATCAAGCAGGTCGGCAATTACGGCGAAGTGTTCGAACGCAATGTCGGCAAGGATTCGCCGCTGAAAATGGAGCGCGGCATGAACGCGCTCTGGAACAAAGGCGGCGTTCAGTACGCTCCGCCGATCCGCTAATGCATGTCGCTCAAAAATGGCCCCGGTTTTGAGACAACGACATGCATACCGAAGACCCTAAAGCGCGTCGCCTGAGTCCGTTCAAACCCGACGCGCTTAGGCAAAGGCATGGTTGCAAGGCGCTGGCGTGTTACCGTCAGTGCCTTGCACGGACCCGATAGGAACAGCCCATGTCCCATTTGTCGCTTCCCGCGCCGTCGCGCAGGAGGTTGTCGCTGCACGATACGAAGGTGCGGGGCATCTTCTACCAGCTCTTGCTCGCCGGCTGCCTGCTGGCCTTGGCCCTGGGCATCGGCATGCAGACTGCATCGAATATGCGGGTCCGGGGGATTCCGCTCTCATTCGACTTTTGGAACGAGTCTGCCGGCTTCGACATCAATCAAACCCTGATACCGTACGATGCATTGTCCAGCTACGGTCAGGCGTTCTGGGTGGGAGTGGTCAACACCCTCTACGTCAGTGTCCTCGCAATCCTGTTTGCGACGTTGCTTGGCTTCGTCATCGGCGTTGCCCGCCTGTCGCCGAACTGGATCGTTTCGAAGGTGGCGACCGCCTATGTCGAGCTTGTGCGCAATGTTCCGTTATTGCTGCAGCTGCTGTTCTGGTACAACGCCGTCCTCAAGCCGTTGCCCTCGCCGAAGGCGTCCATCGCCATTCCCGGCGGCATCTACCTCAACAATCGCGGCCTCATCGTTCCGGAGATTCATTTGCATCCGGGAGCGGGTCTGGTGGGCCTGGCATTCGTTGCGGCCATTTCCTGCTGCGTTGCGTTCTGGTTTCGGGCCAGGAGCATCCAGAGACGGACGGGCAAGCAGCTGCCGGTGCTTCTGGTCAGTCTGGCGACCTTGATAGGATTTCCGCTGGTCGTGTTCCTGGCGGCTGGCGAGCCGGTCTCGTTCGTCGCCCCGCAGCTACGGGGTTTCAATTTTCAAGGCGGGCATCAGCTCTATCCGGAGTTTGCCGCTCTCCTAATCGGTCTGTCGGTCTACACCGGTTCATACATCGCCGAGATCGTGCGAGGTGGAATTCAGGCAGTGCCAAAGGGCCAGACCGAGGCTGCGCATGCGTTGGGGCTGGCGCCGGGCAAGACGCTTCGTCTGGTCGTCGTTCCCCAGGCGCTGCGCATCATCATTCCCCCTTTGACAAGCCAGTATCTCAACCTCATCAAGAACTCGTCGCTTGCCGTGTTCATCGGCTATCCCGACCTCGTTCAGATCTTTGCCGGCACGGTGCTCAACCAGACCGGAGCCGCCGTCCAGGTCATGGCGATTACCCTGTCGGTCTATCTCGTTATCTCCCTTGCCACGTCGTTGGCCATGAACGCGTGCAACCAACATTTTGCAATCGTTGAGAGGTGACGGGTGAGCGATCAGTCCATGCGTTCGCCAATTGTGATCAGCGCGCTCATACCAGCCATGGCGCCTCCCGCGGACGTTCGACCGGGTCCAGTGAGCTGGATGAAAAAGAACCTGTTTTCGACGCCGTCTTCAGGCGCGCTGACAATATGCTTTGTCCTCCTCGCCGCGTGGCTGCTGCATCACTTCCTGAGCTTTGCGATCTTCAACGCGGTCTGGAGCGGCGGCCACGAAGCTTGCCGTACGAACAGCCAGGGGGCTTGCTGGCCTTTCATCGCCGAGAAGTTCGACTACCTGCGATACGGCGCGTATCCGGTTTCCGAGCGGTGGCGGGTGGACCTTGCGCAGGCGATCGGCGCCATCCTCATCGTTTGGCTCCTGTGGACGAAGGCTCCGCGGCGCAAAGTGGCGGCGTTGCTGTTCTTCCTCGTCTACCCCGTGGCCGCGTTCGTTCTCGTGCGCGGCGTTGCCTGGCTTCATTTGCCTGTCATCGATACGACGGTCTGGGGCGGTCTCTTGATCACGTTGCTGATGTCGATCGTGGGTATCGTCTTCTCGCTACCGATCGGGGTTATCCTGGCGCTTGGACGCAGGTCGGAACTCCCTTTCGTCAAGACGGTTTGCGTCACGTTCATCGAAGTCGTCCGCGGCGTGCCGTTTATCACAGTGTTGTTCATGGCGAACTTCATGATGCCGCTCTTCGTCCCGGATTATCTGACACCTGATCGTCTGTTGCGCCCGCTCATCGCGATAGCGTTGTTCTCGTCCGCCTATATGGCCGAGGTCGTGAGAGCCGGCCTTCAGGCGATCCCGAAGGGCCAACACGAAGCGGCCAAGGCTCTCGGCATCGGCTACTTCGACATGATGCGCCTGATCGTCCTCCCTCAGGCGTTGACGATCGTCATACCGAGCATCATCTCGACCTTCATCGGTCTGTTCAAAGACACGACTCTGGTCGCCATCGTCGGCATCGCGGATTTCCTGAAGGCCGTCGAAACGGCGCGCTTCGATCCGAACTGGGCAGGCCCGACGATCTCATCAACCGGCTACCTCTTTGCGGGGTTGGTCTACTGGAGCTTTTGCTTCGGCATGTCGCGTTACTCGCAATCTATGGAGCGCCAATTGGCGCGTGGCCACAAATCCTAGGAGGCGATGATGATGCCACAAGCAATGCCCGCGGCAAGGTGACTATCAAATGGCTTGTGCAGACACGCCCGCATCGGCGCTTGGGCAGCGACATATCGCGGGAATAGATTTCGACCAGATCCACGACCGTCAGCAGTTCGGATCCGTCAAATGGGCCAACCAGTGGGACGAGTTCTCGCCTCAGGTCGAGGGCCAGGACTTGCTGTCGCTGTGGACGGCGGATATGGACTTCCGCGCTCCGGAAACCGTCATCGCGCGACTGCGCGAGGCTGCGGAGCATGGCATTTACGGCTACACACGCCGCGATCCGCGCCACTATGAGATCGTGCAATCGTGGTTCGCGCACCGGCACAACTGGTCGCCGAAACTGGAGACCTTGCTTCCCGCGCCGGCGATCATGCCGTCTGTGGCTGCGATACTGCGAACCTTCACCAAGCCCGGTGACGGCGTCATTGTGCAGTCGCCCGTGTACTCGCCCTATTTCGAAGTTGTTCAGGGAAACGGGCGGGTTCTGCTTACGAACCGGCTGAGGCTGCAGAACAACAGATATGAGCTCGATTTCGAGGATTTCGAGAAACTGGCGGCCGGCGGCGCCAAGGCATTCCTGCTGTGCAATCCTCACAACCCTGCCGGAATGGCCTGGACCCTCGAAGAATTGGCGGCGCTCAACGACATCTGCGAGCGCCATGGGATCCTGGTCATATCCGACGACATTCACTGCGACATAAGGTTGTCGGATCGTCCCCACATCGTCTTCTCCTCCATCTCGGAAGATGCTGCGGAGAAATCGTTCATCTGCACCGCTCCAACGAAGACTTTCAATCTTGCCGGGGTTCCTTCGGCAACGATTTCGGTAGCCAGCAAAAAGCGCCGCGAGGCGCTTCTTGCCGCAATGCAGGCGTCATTCATGGTGAATGCGAACTTTTTCGGCCGCCTGGCCCTGGAGGTTGCTTACAGCAGCGGCGCGCCATGGCTCGACCAACTCACGCGCTACATCGCCGGCAACATCGATCTGGTTTGCGAGTTCGCCGGTAAACACCTTCCAGGCATCACGCCCATGCGGCCCGACGCATCGTTTCTGGTGTGGTTGGACGCGTGCGCGCTCGATGGCCGAGTGGGTGGAATTCAGAAGTTCTTTGTCGATTGGGCCAAGGTTAATCTCTACGATGGCCGCGTCTACGGGCCTGGCGGCGAAGGCTTCATCCGCCTGAATGTCGGCTGCCCGCGTCCTCTGTTGCGCCAAGGGTTGGAGCGCATGTCCAGCGCGCTAGCATCCCTGTGATCGAGCGCCAGGGTGCTTCGGATTCGAGCCTGGTACTTGATGCCGGCAGCCGGTAAGGAAACGTCCGAGGGCCGACGAGCCGGGTGGCCCGCAAGTCCGGATTCCACAGCCTTGCCGGACACGACGCTCAAGCCAAGGTTGACATGTCCATCTCGATCGCGGCTACCATTTCACAGCGAACCCGAGCTTGGCGCCCAGGGCGTGGCTGTCGCCAAAATCCTTGAGGCTTGTCCGCGCTGTCCCTTCTCCGAAGACTGCGTAGCGGCCGTCCGCCCAGCTCAACGAGCCACCAAGGCCGACACCGCCCCATAGCGCCTGATTTTCGCTGACCAGCTTCGTGCCAGAGACATCGACATCATTTCCGTCGAGGAAGTCGTAGTAAAGGTTGCCGAGCCCGTAAATGTGGGTGCGGCTTACTTGCCCGGCATCGTCCACCCACTGGTCTTCATAGTCCGCGGAGAGGCCGAGGCGGCCAACGAGGCTGTTGCTGCTGCCGGGCGACACGACGGCGCCAAACGGGTCGGTGAACGTGTCGAAGTCGACCGACGAATAGGCAAGCTGGGCCTGCGGAGTCAGCGACCAGTTGCCGTTGAGGGCGATCTTCTGTCCGGTCTCGATGCTCAGCCCGTAGCCGAAACCGTTGTTGCCGTCCGCAAGCGTGGTGCCTAGCGTGGCCGACCGGATGTCACTGTCATACCATGTCGCCTCAGCCTGCGCGTCGACGTAGAAGCCACCGCTGCCGAACCAGGTGAGCGTGCTGCCGACGCCGTAGCCGGTGGCAGCGATCGACCCTGCCCCGAAGATCGAGGACACGTCCGACGACGCGGTTCCGTAGTGGGCCGTAATCCCTCCGATCAGGGTACCGGCTTCGCTTTCGTGCAGCAGGCCATCGACGCCGGCCTGCAGCTTCCAGGTGGTCACGTCATAGTTCGTGCCGGAGGTCGACGTCTCCGGCTTGATCTCGGCATGGGCAGCTTCGATGCGCGCCCATATCGCCTTGCCGTCGACCGCGCCCTGGCCTGGCAGGTCCGCACCTTGCGGCGTAGCACCCTCGCCCCACGACCGATTGCCGATGCGTTGCTGCATGGTGCCCAGTTCATTGAAGGCCTGCAGCACCCCTTCATAGGCCTCGTACAGCGGCACGCCGGGCGAATAGAGCGGCTGCGGATCGGGATCGCCGTTGACCAGGGCCGACCGCAGATACCAATCGCCATCGGCCGGTGTGCTGACGCCGCCTTGGTAAAGCCTGTAGGCATAGGCGCCCGCGACGACCGCTGCATCGCCTTCGAAGGTATAATTGCCGTCGAGCGAGAAGCTGCCGTTCGAGACGCCGCCGACGTCGACGATCTTGACGCCTCCGACCGTTTGGGCGCCCGACCCGCCGAAATTGACGACCTGAAGGGTACCCGTCCCTGACGTGTTGCCGGCGATCACCAGCATGTCTGTCGGCGAACCGTCACCACCGAGCGCAGCGTTGAGAACGACGGCGCCGCTATTGCCGACATAGTCGCCGCTTACGGTAAGTGTGTCGCCTGGGACGCCACCCGCGATGCGCACCGTTCCGGCGTTGCTCAGCCCCGCAATCGTCTGGGACGTGCCGGCAAGATCGAGCGTGGCGCCCGAGGCGACGGAAAACTGCGAGGAGGAACTGAACGCGTTCGCAGCGCCCGCGGCAAGCGTGCCGCCGCTGACCGTAGTGGCGCCGATAAAGCCTGAGTTGTCCAACGCAAGCAGCAGCGTGCCTTGGCCGTCCTTGATGAACGTACCGGCGCCCGAGAGCACGCCGGCATAGCTGGCGGAGGCGACTTGGTCGAATGTGAAGGAGGCGCCGGCGCCGATCGCGACATCGCCACCGAAGCGCTCGGCTGCCGAGACGAGGCCGCCTTGATTGACGGTCCAGTCCAGCAGCGACGTGCCTGACAGCGTCAGCACGCCGGAGCCATCCTTCATCATTGCGCCGGTGCCGGAGATATCGCCGGCGAAGCTGGCGTCCGCCGCCTGGTCGAACACGACAGTGCCGGAATTGCCGATGTCGCCACGAATCGAGGTTGCATCGCCGACCAGCGTGCCAGCGCTGACCAACGTGTTGCCGCCATAGCTGTTCGTTCCCGTAAGCGTCAGCGTGCCGGCGCCGGTCTTGGCAAGGCTGCCAGCGCCAGAGATCGCACCGGACAAGGTCAGGTCGGCCACAGTGTCGAAGGTGCCGCCGGCCGACGAAAGCGTGACGTCGCGCGCCGAGCTGAACGCCGCTGTGTTGCGCAGCGTCCCGCCGGAGAGCGTCAGGCCGCCAGCGGCAACGCCGAGATTGTTGTCGGCTGAAACAGATAGCACGCCGCCCAGGACGGTGGTGCCGCCCGTGTAGGTGTTGGCGCCGGACAGCACCAGCGTGCCCGCATCGGTCTTGGTCAGGCTGCTGGTCCCGGTTAGCACGGAGGCGATGGTGGCGGTGTAACCTGCTCCGGCCACCGTGCCGTCGCCGACCCGAATGATGCTCTCGCCGCCAGCGCCATCAAGCGTGATGGCGTCGCCTTCGATGCGGTAGCCATCGGCGGCGAATTGCATGCCCGTAATCGCAAGCGCGCCGGCGCTGCCGTCGGCGATGACGGTGCCGCCGAGCGTCTGGAAGATGGCGAAGCCGGGCTGCGGCTTCATCGCGCCAGTTACCAGGCCGGTGCTCGTCGTCCAGTTCAGGCTTGTCGCCGTCCACGTGCCGTTGCCGCCGTCGACCAGATCATTGTTGGCATTGCCGGCCGCGTCACCATCCCAGAAGAGCAAGTCGGTGCCGACGCTGCTGACGAGATTGACCTGGTTGGCGACGGAGGTCTGCACCGTCAGGTCGGCGGCCGTGACACCGGCCGGCAGATTGCCGAGCTCGAGACCATTGTCGGTGAGTGCGCCGCCATAATTGATTAGCCGGTAGACGCCAGGCCCGAAGCCGCCGACATCGGTGATGTTGAGGCTGCCGTCCAGCGTCAGCGCGCCGGTCACCTCGATCAGGTCGTTGACACCGCCGCCGACAATGCCCGCCTGGCCGAGCTCGTAGTCGAGCATAGAACCGGAGCTCAGGCTGAGCGATCCGACCGTAAGCGTGCCAGGGCTGGACCCCGGCGCCAGCACACCGCCATCGGCGACGATCACCGCGCCGCCGATCGAGCCGGAGCCGCCCAGCGTGCCGCCGCTGTTGACCGTCGTTTCGGTGCTGCCGAGCGAGCCCTCGACGATAAGCTTGCCGCTGTCGACGGTGGTGCGGCCGGAATAGGTACTGTCGCCCTTGAGCACCAGGGTGCCGGCGCCCTCCTTGTAGACGCCGCCCACGCCGCTCAGCTCGCCATTGGCGGTCAGCGTCGTACCCGCCGCCGCGCGGAAGTAGCCATAGGCGGAAGTGAGGTTGACATCGCGGCTCATGGCGAAGCTTGCTGTCGTGCCGAGTTCGCCGCCGTCGAGTGTCAGCAGGCCCGTTGCGGCACCCAGATTCTGGTCCGACGCGACCGAGATGCTTTTGCCGGTCCCGACCTTCGTGCCGCCGCTGTGGGTGTTGGCACCGGTCAGCGTCAGCGTGCCGAAGCCTTCGATGTCGACGCTGCCCGAGCCGGAGATATTTCCGCCGAAGGTGTGGGGGCCGAGGTCGAGAAACGAGACAGCGCCGTTGTCCAGGATGTCGCCACGGATCGCCACGGTGTTGCCGGCAAGCGTTCCTGCATTGACGATGTTGCCACCCGTATAGCTGTTGGACAAATTGGTGACGTTGAGGGTGCCGGCGCCGCTCTTGACCAGTGTGCCGGTGCCGGTCACCTGGCCTGACACGTCCAACTGCGTGCCTGCCACCGTGTCGAATCCGCCGGTCGAATTGATCAGGACATTGCGATTGGTGGCGAAGCTGGTGGTCGTGCGCAACGTGCCGCCGTCGAAGGTCAAGCCGCCCGAGAGGGCGCCCAGATTGTCATTGTTCGAAATCTGCAGGATCCCGCCGGACAAGGTCCAAGGCGTGACGGCAGTTGTCGTCCCCGTTAGGGTCCAGGTGCTGTTTCCGGTTTTCTCGTAGAACCCAAACCCGTCATATTTGGCGCCAGCGCCGATCTGCGACACACCGAAACTGGCGCTGATATCGCCACCCAGCTTGAATGTATCCGCGGCGCTGAAAGCGACCACATTGCCTGTGATGGTGGAGCCGGCCTGAATCTCCAGCGAATTGACGCCGCCGGTGAACTGGATGGCTTTGCCGGCTGCCGGCGTTCCGCCACCGGTGCCGACGGCACCGCCGCTGATCGTACCCGCATTGATGACCGCGATGTTGGCGCCCTTGATCCCTGCGGCGCCATCGCCGCCTGCCAAGGAGCCCTGACCGCCACTGCCGCCAACGATCGTCGCACCTAGCTTGTTGATGACGGTTCCACCTGAAAGCAGCAGAACAGCGGCGCCACCGTCCCCACCGCCGCCGAGAACTGTTCTTCCACCGGCACCCCCGAGCAGATTCCCGCTGTTCTGGATTGTCCCGCCGCCCATCAGGACGATGGCAGCTGCGCCGCCGCCACCACCTGCTTGGACCCCAATTGTGGAGAGACTCGTGCCGCCGGTAACGCTGCCGCCCGCCTCTACAAACACGTTTGCGGACGAGAATATGCCGACGCCGCCACCACCGCTGCCGCTGTTGCCATTGGTCCCACCTCGGCCGCCAGTGCCACCACTCACCGATCCTGTGCCAGTGACTGTAACGTCGGCCGTGGCACTGACGCCCACACCGCCACCGCCACCGCCGCCGCTCCTGACGACGCCATTCGTGCCAGGGGAGCCCAAACCGCCGGCCCCGCCGCTGGTGCTGGTTGCAATGGTCCCGTCTGTCGAGATGACCAGACCCGTAGCACCAGTGGCACCGGCAACGCCATTTGGGTTGTTGGCTGTCCCACTTACCGCTCCCGATCCTCCTGGCGCCCCGTCACCCGTCGTGAGGTCAATGCCGCCACCACCGCCACCAGCGGTCGCGCCATTGGCGGCATTCTGACCCGTGGCACTCGCGAGCGCGCCGTCAACGCCACCTTGTCCAGCGCCTGCGCTGCTACCATTGCCGCCATCGGCCCGAGCCGGCGCGGCGCTCAGCGCAAGGGCAACAGTTAGGATCGTCAAGGCGGAAGTGCTGGAGCGAAGCGACACGACTTGCGGCAAGCGCGCGAGATGCAAAACCCAAAACCCATCACGCGCAATCCGCTCCGCCATGCCTAAGCTCCCTGATTCCTGAGTGCGCGACGGCAGCATGAAAGCTATTCGCCCGCAAGAAGTTTATAGTCATGAGAGCTACCAAGAAGCTAACGGTGATCAGTAAAATGAAGTCTGCGACTTTTGAGCGACAGAAAGTAGCCAATATTAGATATAGCTTATTAAACAGAGACCTTACGGAATCGCGAGAACAATCTCGCTGCATGAATTTATGCGGAAACGTTCGGACCTCCTGGGCCCAGCCGATCCCATCGGGCGGAGGTGAGTTTCGCCTCTACGGGGGCGATGAGGCGCTAGGCTGCCCCTTGGGCGACCCTCACTATCCTGCAAGAAGTGATTCTGTAATCGACTCCCACTCTGCGTCTAGCTTGCCAGTTGCCACAGGCTGCCCGGCGCGGCGGTACCAGTAGGCTGCATTAGAAAGGTCGCCTTCTTTGCGGTGCAGATAGGCATGAACCCATACAGAGGCCGGATCAGATTCGTTGGCCTGCACACACTCATGCGCCCGCTCCCAATCGCCCTGTCTATCCCACCATAGAGCGTGGAGCGCCATCCCAAGATTCGCCGGGGGCTCTACACCCTGAAGGGTCGCACGGAACTCGTCGATGTCCATAGTTACCTCGCCTCTGGCTACGCCGGTCCTGTCCCGTTCCGTGCAACGAAATGCGCCCTCTGCCGGTGATTTGCTCTGCCGACTTTAGCAATGGCTCTGGCGATCTTTAGCGGAAACGGGGTTTTCGCTCGGCAAAGGCCGCATCAAGGGCTTCCAATTGACGAATGCTCGTTGCAGGGCTGCTTCCTGCTTCTAAGCTTCTTGGACGACAGAAGCTGCCACGGAAACCGAAGGCGCTTCCAGGCTCCATGTTATGCCATGCGGACCGTGTTCGAGAATTCCCTGCCCACTGACCGCTGCGGGCGCGACCCGCTTCAGCACCACGGTTCCAAAGCCACCTTGTCCGACAGTCTGAACCTGCGGCCCATCGGTTTCGACCCAGGTGAGGTGAAAGAGCCTCGAAGCACCGGAACCGGTGATGCCCCATGTGACCGAGATCCGGCCCTTGTCCCCTGAGAGAACCCCGTATTTGGCCGAGTTGGTCGCCAGTTCGTGGAAGGCAATCCCGAGATACTGAACTGCGTTGGGACTGAGCACCAATGATGGGCCCGACATTTCGATCACATCCCCCCGCGGGAAAGGCTCGACCTGGGCCGCCAAAAGGTCGCTGATCGTGGCACCCTTCCAATCCGCCGATACAAGCAGGTCGTGAGATCGTGACAACGCCATGATGCGCTCGCGCACCTGGGTTTCAAATTGTTTTGGCGTCTCCGATCGCTTGTTGGTCTCCCGGATCATCGACAGGATGACCGAATACTGGTTTTTCACCCGGTGGTTGACCTCGCGCATCAGCATGCGGATGCGATATTCATTCTCCTTCGTCGACGTGATGTCTCGCGCTATCTTCGATGCGCCGGTGATCTGCCCGGTTGCGTTACGCACGGGCGATATCGTCAGTGAAACCGGAACCAGGCTGCCATCCTTGCGCTGGCGGGTCGTTTCGAATGGTTCGACGCGCTCGCCGCGGCGAATACGTTGGAGGATGCGGGGTTCCTCGTCCTGATGGTCTTCGGGGATCAGCATGGTCACCGACCGGCCAATCGCTTCCTCGGCGGTGTAGCCGAAAAGCCGTTCGGCGCCCTGGTTCCAGCTTTTTATGATGGTGTTGAGATCCTTGCTGACGATAGCGTCAAATGAGGATTCCACGATCGCTGAAAGGTGCTGCCTGGTTTCTTCCGCGCGTTGGCGGTCCGTCAGGTCCAGCAGCATGTTGACGGCGCCGATCAGAGCGCCGTGCTCGTCCCGCAGCGGTGTCGGGTAGGGCAGGAACGGAAAAAACGATCCATCGGGACGCTGCGCAACAGCTTGCTGATTGCGGACCGGCCTATTCTCCTTGAGCGCGATGGCCATCGGGCATTCATCGTGCGGCAATTCCTTGCCGTCGGCAGTGAACAGCTTGAACGTCACGCACCATTTATCCTTGCCGATTTCAGGCTCCCTGCCTGCCAGATCGGCCGCGGCGCGGTTGTAGTAGGTGATCGTCCCATCCTGATCGGTCGTGTAGATGGCGACGGGTAGGCCGTCGAGTATCTGGTGATAGGTACTGTCATGCTGCCTGAGCTCCGAGCGGGTGTGTACCAAGTCGGTTACATCGACCGTGAAGCACCGGGTGTTGATCAGCTTGCCGTCCCGGAAATGTCCGCTTGAGGTGACTTCGACGTGCTTGATCGATCCATCGCTGGCCCTCAATCGCGCCGGATATCTTACGATCTTCTCGCCATTGGCAAGGCGACCCAAAATGTCCTCTATGACGTCCCGGTCGGGATAGAACTCGGCGATGTGGCAACCGAGGTAGTCCTCTGCGGGATAGCCGAGAAGGTTGAGCTCAGCCTGGTTGGCATGCACGATCACGCCGTCTGCGTTCACCAGATGCAGGGCAACGGCGCCGTTTTCGAAGAAATCCTTGTAATCGAAATCCAGACCGTCATTGCTGGACACCCCCGGGTTTTCGAAGGCGACAACATTCGCCTGTGTTGCTTCATGCATCCCAAACACCTTGTTCAGTCCAACCAAATATAATGCGGCTTGGATCACTTGGTTCCCATCGCTCGGGATCTCGACCCGCTGCGTACGGGAACCGGACCCTAAAAGGGTCGTAGCCTCGACTCGTCTTCCATCTACAAACGTGCGATCATCCGCGCATGGGCAAACCCTTGGTCCTTGTCGTCGACGACGAAGCCTTGATAGCACTGGATATGGAGTCCACTCTTTCGGAGGCGGGCTTTGCCGTGGCATTGGCGGCGACATGTTCCCAGGCGAAACGTTTTCTTGCGGACCATACCCCCGCCGCAGCGATCCTGGACGTCAGGCTGTCGGACGGCGAGGCTGTTGACGCGGCAAAAACCTTGGCAGGGCGGGCGGTTCCTTTCATCGTCTATTCCGGCCTGGGGCTCGAGGAAACCCCCGAAGCGTTCTCGTCTGGCGTAAGAGTGATGAAACCCGCCGGACCTGCAGAGGTGGTCCGGGCTCTCAAAGCGATGACCGCCGGGCAGCAGAAGGCGACGGGATAGCCGTGCTCTGAGCACCTTTGGTCTAAATTAGCCAGGCGCTGCCGGAGCAGCTGCCGCGCCTCACGGAGCAGCGAATTGCGGCCGGTGCCGATCAGGCGAACAAGGTCGCGCCCGTGATCCTCGGTGATGCCGGTCTCCCTGGCAATTGACAGCACCAGTGCTTCTTCCCTTCCACATTCTTAGGGTCGTGCCTTGCCTGTGCTGATCATGCCTTCTCCATCGGCTCAACGCCAAGATCTGCGAGAGACTCATTCCTCGACGCACGGTCAACCTCTTTGTGCCGCGTTTGAGCGGCGGAGATAGCGGCTCAATTTGCATTACCCGGATCCATCCTGGCACAGCCAAGAGGCCGGTCCGTTCGCACGATAATGCGCCCCGCGCAGGGACGGCGCCAGCATGGGCCAGATCGACCAGGCAGATTGAGCAGTCCTATGTCTCTCCGAACTCGGTTTCGTTTCTTGACGTCGGGTGCCGCTCATAGTCAACGGGCGGCGGCAGGAGCACGACTTCGGTCTCCTTGCGGCCGAACTCCCTGCCGATCTGGAACGCTGCATAGATCGCGCCAAGGCGGATAAGGAATCTAAGCATGGGGGGTCTCCTTCGATGTTAGGAACCGCAAGGCCGCGAGATTGTTCCATGGCTTGCGAGTGGGGGACGATCTTGCCGTCTCACCAGGCATTCCAGCGCCGGCGCGGCAATCTGAGACATGGCGGTGCGGCTAGGCTGTTGCGGCCGTTGCCTGGGCCGGGATCCGTTTTCGAGGGGCCGGACGGCGTCGATCGCGGCGTTTCGAAACGACTTTGAGGGGAACGGCCGGCGCTGGAGAAAGTGCGCCAAGCACAGCGTTGACCATGCCGTGCGCTACGAAATCGGCGCTGATGTCGGCGGCCAAAGCTTGCCTTTCTTGCCCGACATCGCCCTGCTCCGCGTCTGACCAGAACACAATCCCAATTCTCAAACCTGCCTTGGCGCGCTTCAGTCTCCGGACCAGAAAGCGGGCATGCTTGAGCGAATCCCGGTTCAGGAAACCGACCACGACGGTGTCGATCGCCTCTAGTTCGAGACGACGAATACCTGCCGGCTCCATATCGACAAAACTGGCCTTCGCCACCGTCGCACCTTGCACCTCCAGCACCTGAGCGAGCATGGCGGCAGCGGCATCGTCGAGTTCGCCGCGACCGCCGGCACAAAGCACCGACATGTCCTTGCCGTCGGGCAGCTCGATCTCTTCCTCTTCGACGCCATCTGTTTCCCTGCTCGCGCTCCCTTCCGCGGTGGTTGTCGGCGCATCTTCCTCGCTTGCCTCTTCCTGTGCATCGTCGGCAAGATTTGCCACAAGAATTTGGGCGCTCGCCGCCACCTGCCTTCGCTGTTGATCGCCCATCACGCCACGCATGCGGTCCTGCTCGCCTAACAGGAGAGCAGGAATGGCGACAGTGTCGTAGAAATCGATCAGGTACTTCTCCTCGAGGATCTCCTCGGCATGGTCAGTTGCCTCGTCGGGATCGCCGGCCAGGAGCCGTTGATAGAGCCGGGCGTGAGCTTCAAGGACGGGCTCGTTGCCAAACAGGACGTCGAGAAATTCGAACTGCGGAACATGTCGCCCGAGGACGACGAGGCAAACTGTCAGCGGCGTCGAAAGGACCAGGCCGAGCGGCCCCCACAACCATGTCCAGAAAATTGCCGCAACGATGATTGCCAAAGGAGAAAGTCCCGTGCGCGAGCCATAGAGCCACGGTTCGATGACGTTGCCGGTTACCAATTCCATGACGACAAACAGTGCGGCGGTCCACAGCACCAGCGACCAGCCGGGCGCAACCGCCAAGGCCAGAAACAAGGGCAGCAGCATGCCGATAACAGGGCCGATATAGGGAACGAAGCGCAGCGCCAGTGCCAGCAACCCCCACAGCAGCGCGTTGGGAATGCCGAGCACCCAAAGGCCAATCGCGATTGGTATCGCGTAGACGATATTGACCACCAATTGCATGATCAGATAGCGGCCAACCCGTTTGCCGGCATCCTGCAATGCCTGCGTTGTGCGATGGAGGTCGCCATAGCCGACGAGGCGGATAAACCGGTCGCGCAGATCCTCGCGCTCAAGCAACATGAAGATGACGACGATGATGATCAGGCCAGCTGATGCCAGCGGGCTGATCAACGGTCCGATGATGTTCTGCAATACCTCCAGAGGTCTCTCGCGGGCGACGATCTCGACGGGAACAGGCTCGCGCCGGGGCTTGTCGGCCGCAGGCGGCGCCACATCCTGCTTGTCGATCTCCTGACCGACGCGCTCGATCACCCCGCTCAGCCTGGCAATTATGCCGCCACCAACGCCCGTCTCCTTGAGGGAACGCACCTTGGTCAAAATGTTTGTCTGGTAGACGGAAATGTTCTGAGCAAGCTCGCTTACCTGGGTCGCAACAATGAAGCTGAACAGGCCCAGAGCCGCGAATGCGCCAATCACGCTCAGAAGCACTGCGGGCAGCCGAGGCAAGCCGACACGCTTCAGTGCGGAGACCATCGGCACCAGCGCAAAGGTCAAAAGCAGCGCGATGGCAATGGGAAGGAACACCTCACGACCGAAATACAGCGCAGCTACTGTCGTGACGATGGTTGCCACGGTAGGCAGAGCTGTGCGCGGATGGGCATTGCCTGCCGCAAGAATCCGTCCTAGCCCTCGCTCGGACGATGAGATGTCGTTTCGACGATTGGCAGCCACGTGATTCCCCCCGTTTCCTAGCGATAGTTAGACCCATTCGCCTGCCGGGCAATGTTTAGCAGGGCCGAATACATACGTTTTGCGGTTTTGCGCCCTGGGCGCTGTGCTCTGACGGTTCGGTCGATATCGTCGGAGCCGCAAATCTGTGGTAAAGCCGCCGCCCAACCAACCAAAGGACGACATCTGTGAGCGAACCGACTGTGGCCGAAGCGACCGAAAGTATCTATGCCTCGCTGCGGGCGGACAATGCCGACATCGACGCCCATATCGCGGCGCTCAAGGCTGCGCTGACACGAGAGGGCGCAAAACAGGCGGTGTTCGATCCGGCAAAATTGGCGCAGAACAACCGCTCGGGCCGTAAGTTGATGCAGGCTTATTTTCGCCAGCGCGGCGTGAGCGTGAGGTTTTCGGACCAGTAGCGCGCGGCAGCTTGGGGGAACGGCGTCCCAACGGACGGTCCGTATCTCGCCCGCTCCGCCCTGCGGTGGACTTTCGTCAATCCTAGGCGAATGCCCGCATTGCCCTGCCCAGGTCGGTGTCGCCCCCTGCCCCTGCAGCTCTTGACGGAAACCGGTGCCTCCTGTTTGAGGGGGGACCAGGACGTTTGCTGCATGGGGAGATGGGCAAGGTGGGCAAACAGTGAAGCGCGTTCTTCGGATGCTTGCCGCGGCGATCATCGCGTCCGGGGCGACCGGCTGCACGAGCATTTCCTACTACGCGCAGTCGTTGCAGGGTCACGCGCAGATCATGGCCGCGCGCAGGAATGTCGGGAAACTCATCCTTGACCCTTCGACGCCCGAGGCATTGCGCGCCAAATTGACGTCGGCCAGCGCCATAAGACGGTTTGCGACGGATGAACTGGCATTGCCCGAGAACAGCAGCTACCGCAGCTATGTCGACATCCATCGCGACGCCGTGACCTGGGCCGTTTTTGCCGCGCCGCAATTCTCGCTGGCGCCACGAACATGGTGCTTTCCGGTTTTCGGCTGCGTTCCATACCGGGGTTACTTCTCCCGGAAATCCGCGACTGAGAACGCAGTCGAACTTCAAAGACAGGGGCTGGACGTCTATGTCTCGGGCGTCACCGCCTATTCCACGCTTGGCTGGTCGAGTGACCCGCTGCTGAGCACCATGCTGCGTCAGGACGACACCTATCTCGCCAGCCTTGTTTTTCATGAGCTGGCGCATCAGCGCCTCTATGTGGATGGCGATTCCGCATTCAACGAGGCGTTCGCCGTTGCCGTCGAAACCAGCGGCGTCAGGAAATGGCTCCGCGCCGCCGGCGACCGGGCCGGATTGCGCCGATACGAAGCCGACCGCAAACGCAGCGCCGATTTTCTCGGACTGGTGGCGAAGACGCGCGACGAGCTAAGGCAGGTCTATGGTAGTCCCCGCACCCCGGAAAAGATGGCGGCCGCCAAGGCAGCAACCATCGACCGGTTGCGGGCGCGCTACCGGCAGATGCGCGACAAGCACTGGGCGGGATACCGGGGATACGACGCCTGGTTCGCTGCCCCGATCAACAACGCCAAGCTCGCGGCAACTTCTGTCTACGGTGAACAGGTTCCGGCCTTTCTTCGCTTGTTCGACCTGTGTTCGGGCGACTATCCAAGGTTTTACGCTTCTGTCCGGCGGATCGCGGATTTGCCCAAATCGTCACGCGCCGAAGCGCTCAAGGCTGCGGACACGTGCAATTGACTTGAACAAGCACAGGCTGGTCCTGACGATCACCCCAGCGACAGTTCCTTCGTCTGGTGTCTCAAAACGAGGCCGACCGCGCCCAGCAAGGCATCGTTCTCGGTGTGCCTGCCAACGATGATGCGCGTGCGCAGCGCGGGAGCGACATCCCGGGACTTGATCAGCGTGTGGCGTTCATAGGACGCGATCAGCGGCGTCAACAGAATGTCCCCTGCCAAAGCCATGTGGCCGCCGATGATGATAAGCGGCGGATTGAGCACCGAGCCGATCAGGCCGAGACCCCGGCCGGCGATCTCGGCGGTATCCTCGATCATCCGCAACGCCCTGACGTCGCCCTGCTCGGCCATGGCGATGACATCGTCCATGGTGACTTGCCGCCCAACGACACGCGAAATCTGTTCCAGCGGCCGGGTAAAACTCGCGTAGAGCTCCAGGCATCCGCGATTGCCGCAGCGGCAAAGGTCGCCGCCGGGATCGATGCTGATGTGCCCGAATTCGCCGGCGCCGCCGGCGACGCCCGTCACCAGCCGGCCATGCTGGACAATGGCGCCGCCGACACCCAGATCGATCTTGAACAGCACGAAATCGTCCTGGCCGACGGCCGCACCCCACATCAGCTCGGCAATGGCCGCGCAGTTGCTCTCGTTGTCGGCGAAGATCGGCTGTTCCAGGACGGGTCCGAACACATCTCGTATGTTGACGCCGGCCCATGTTGGAACCATGCTTGCGCGCAGCACCACTCCATCGCGGCTGACAGGGCCGGAGACGGAGACACCAACCCCCAGGAGCCCCGCCATCGGCAGACCATTTTCCCTGTAAGATTGGGCAATCGCCGATTTGACCGCCTGGGCCGCCTGTTGCGGCTGGTAGTCCAGCGCCATTGGAATATTTTGTTCGGCAATGACGGAATGCGAGACATCGGCGACGATGAGCCGTATCTGCTGAAGAGCCAGGTGAATGCCGACGCAGGTGCCCGCTGTCGGATTGAGCGTCACCGCCGCGGCTGGCCTGCCGATGCCTCTGATGCCGTCGCGGCTGGTCGGGGCTTCGATCACCATTCCAGACCTTTTCAAGCCGTTAAGCGCGGTTGACACCGTCGAGCGCGCCAGACCGGTGGCGCGTGCGATCTGCAACGCGGAGAGTGCGCCGCGCTCGCTCAGGCAGCGCACGATCATGCTCTCCGGCGACGCGGAGGGTCTGTCGACCAGCCAGGTTCTAAGCGAAGGTTTTGTCATGGCTCAACATAAACATCGTTGACTGATAGCTCCAATATGTCATCTTGGAAAGAACTCGAGATTGACGCATCTCGCCGGCGGCGGCTTCAAACCGCGGCCATAAGCGGTCGAGACGAACCGTGCAACACGATATGGGAGTGAAACGATGAAGTCCGTCATGACCGCGCTTGCGGCCGCTGCTGCGTGCACATTTTTCGCCGGGGCAGCCTTCGCCGAACCCAAGACGAACCTTTTGCACCAGTGGGCGACCGGATCGGACGCCCAGGCGATCGCCAAGCTCGGCGAGATGTTCACCGCCAAGGGCGGCAAATGGGAACAGACCTCGATCGCCGGCCACACCGCCAATACGCTGGCCAAGCTGCGCGCGGACGTGATCGCCGGCAATGCCCCGCCTGCCGTGCAGCTCAAGGGCCCCGAGATCGCCGAATGGAACGAGACCGGCATGACCGCCGATCTCGACGAGTTGGCGGCCTCGGAAGGGTGGGAGAAAGTGGTGGCGCCGGAATTGCTTCCGGTGATGAAGCCGACCGGCAAATGGGTCGCCGCGCCCATGAACATCCACCGCATCAACTGGCTCTGGGCCTCGCCCAAGGTCATGCAGGCGGCCGGCGTGGCGGAAATGCCCAAGACCTGGGCCGAGTTCAATGCGGCCTGCGACAAGATCATCGCCACAGGCAAGATCTGCATCTCGCATTCGACCGCCGACTGGACGGATTCGACGGTGTTCGAGGTCGTGCTCTACGGCCAGGACATCGATCTCTACCGCAAGGCCTTCGTCGAAGGCGATGTCGAGTCCATGCGCAGCCCGGGGATGGTCAAGGCCTTCACGCAGATGCGCCTGATGACGAGCAAATACATGGATCCGGGCATGGTCGGCCGCGACTGGGATTCGATGTCGGCGCTGGTCGGCAAGGGCGACGCGGCGTTCCACATCATGGGCGACTGGACGATCGGCCTTTTGACCGCCGCCGGCTTCAAGGAAGGCACCGACTATGTCTGCGCCCAGGCGCCGACCGATTGGGGCAAACCCGGCTTCATCCTCAACTCGGACTCGGTCGTGTTCTTCAAGCAGAAGGACCAGGATTACATCGACGGCCAGAAGCTGCTGGCCAGCCTGATCCTGTCGCCCGACTTCCAGACGGTCTTCAACCAGGCCAAGGGCTCGATCCCCGCACGCCTGGATATCGATCTGTCGAAGGGCTTCAATCCGTGCCAGCAGCTCTCGCAGAAGGATCTGCAGGCTTCGATCAAGGACGGCACGCTGGTCCGCTCGATGGCGCACAACATGACCATCCCGCAGAAGATGCGCGGCGCGATCATGGACTCCATTACCGAGTTCGTGGCGACGCCGGACATGTCGCCCGAGGATGGCGCCAATGCGATGGCCGACGCGGCGGAAGCACAGAAATAGATGGCAATGGCCGGGCGCCATCCGCACCCGGCCATCCGCCATCCCGGTCCCGCGCTCCGCCAGTCCTGTGCTCTGCCAATCTCCGTGCTCTGAATGTCAAATCACGACCTGATCCTGTCGGTACCGGCGCCCGCCCGCCCCTGGCGCGAGCGGCTGGGCTCCGCGATGCCCTTGCTGGTGCTCGGCCCCTCTCTCGTGGCGAGTTTCGTCTACGTCTTCGTGTTCACCGGCTGGACGCTCTATATCTCGCTGTCCAACTCCTCGCTGCTGCCGACCTACGGCTTCGTCGGCCTGGACAACTACGCGTCGCTGTGGGCGAACCGGCGCTGGAACATCGCCTACAACAACCTGTTTTTCTTCAGCGCTTTCTACATCGTCGGCTCGATGGCGGTGGGACTGCTGCTGGCGATCCTGATCGACCAGCGCGTGCGCGGCGAAGCGGCCTGGCGCACGATCTTCCTCTATCCGCTGGCGGTGTCCTTCATCGTCACCGGCACGGTCTGGAGCTGGCTCTACAATCCGACCGACGGCATCCAGGCCATGGTGCGCGGTTTCGGCTGGACGAGCTTCAGTTTCGCACTGGCCAGCGACCGGCACTATGCGATCTACGCGGTGATCATCACCGGCGTCTGGCAGGCCTCGGGCTTTGCCATGGCGCTGTTCCTGGCCGGCCTGCGCTCGGTAGATTCCGACCTCGTCAAGGCCGCGCAGATCGACGGCGCATCGACGTTCCGTATCTATCGCAAGGTGCTTCTGCCAACCATTGCGCCTATCTTCCTGGCGGTCGCCGTCATCCAGATCCAGTTCGCCATCAAGACCTTCGACCTCGTGGCGGCCCTCACCAAGGGCGGCCCGGGGATCTCGACCACCTTCCCCGCCATCTACGTCTATGACCTGATGTTCCAACGCGGCCAGATCGGCGAAGGTGCGGCCGCCGCCATCATGATGCTTGCCGCTGTTGCCGTGGTGCTGGTGCCCTATTCATTCTGGGTGGTCTGGCGCCGGCGCAAGGAAGCCGGCCATGGCTGACGTCTCCCTGGACCAGTCGCTCGACCGTCGCGCTGCCGCAGTCGCGTCGCGCCAGCATTTTCTCACCCGCTTCGCCATCTATGGGCTGCTGGTCGTCTTCGCGGCGATCTACCTGGTCCCGTTGCTGGTCGTGGTGCTGAATTCATTCCGCGACCAGCAGGAGATCGCACGCAACGGGTTGATCTCGCTGCCGCGCAGCTTCCGCCTCGATGCCTGGGGCCAGGCCTGGAGCACCTATTGCATCGGCGGCACCTGCGAGGGCATGCAGCGCAACTTCTACAACTCCTTGAAGATGACGATCCCGGCCACGATCATCTCGACGGCGGTCGGCGCGATGAACGGTTACATCCTGTCGAAATGGCGCTTCAGGGGTTCGGAAGCTTTGTTCACCTGCATGCTGCTCGGCGTCTTCATTCCGGGCCAGATTTCGTTGATGCCGTGGGCGTTCATCCTCGGCAATCTCGGCCTCAGCAATTCGGTCTACGGGCTCGTCCTCATCCACGTCATCCAGGGCATTTCGTTCACCACTTTGTTTTGCCGCAACTACTACGTCAGCATCCCCGACGACCTGATCAAGGCGGCGCGCATCGACGGCGCCGGCTTCTGGCGCATCTTCCGCAAGATCATTCTGCCGCTCTCCTCACCGATCCTGATCGTCACGGTGATCTGGCAGTTCACCGGCATCTGGAACGAATATCTGTTCGGCGTCGTCTTCACCTCCGGGCAGCAACAGCCGATCACGGCAGCGCTCGTCGCGCTGACGGCAAGCGGCACCAATGTGCGCGCCTACGATGTCATGAGCGCCGCCGTGCTGATCGGCGCGCTGCCGCCGCTGCTGATCTATCTCTTCGGCGGCAAGTATTTCGTCCGCGGCCTGACCCAGGGTGCGATCAAGTGAGGCGCGGTCAAGTGAAGGGCATTGCATGTCGACATTGACCATCCGATCGCTGCGCAAGAACTACGGTGCGGTCGAGGTGCTGAAGGGCGTCGATCTCGAGGCGCAGGACGGCGAGTTCATCGCGCTGGTCGGACCGTCCGGCTGCGGCAAGTCCACTCTGCTGGCGATGATCGCCGGGCTCGAATCTGTTACCTCCGGCGAGATCCGCATCGACGGAAGGCTGGTCAATTCGGTGCCGCCGAAGGACCGCGACATCGCCATGGTGTTCCAGTCCTACGCGCTTTACCCGACGATGACGGTGCGCGAGAACATCACCTTCGGCATGGAAAGCCGCCGCGTGCCGAAGCCGCAGCAGGACGAGGCTGTAAAACGGGTTGCCGCTTTCCTTCAGATCGAACCGCTGCTTGGCCGCAAGCCCGGACAGCTCTCGGGCGGCCAGCGCCAGCGCGTCGCCATGGGCCGGGCGCTGGTTCGCGATCCCAAACTGTTCCTGTTCGACGAGCCGCTCTCCAATCTCGATGCCAAGCTGCGCGTCGACATGCGCACCGAAATCAAGAAGCTGCATCACCGCGTCGGCAAGACCACCGTCTACGTCACCCACGACCAGGTCGAGGCGATGACGCTGGCGTCGCGCATCGCCGTGATGCATCAGGGCGAGGTCCAGCAATTCGACGATCCCGCCACGATCTACAACCGTCCGGCCAACATGTTCGTCGCCGGCTTCATGGGGTCGCCGGCGATGAATTTTTTGGCCGCGGAACTGAGCCAGGAAGACGGCCGCCCGACTGTCGTCCTGCAGACCGCCGACGGCGAGACGGCCAGCCTGCCGATCGTCCAGGCGCTCCCATCCGACACGCCGCGACAGCTCGTGCTCGGCATCCGTCCCGAGCATATCTACCGCTTCGATCCCGACCTTGCGCGCCGCAAGCCGGGCATCGCGCAGATCAATGCAGTGGTCGAACTGGTCGAGCCGACAGGCGCGGAGACCATGGCCGTCCTGCGCCTGGGCGGCAAGGAGATCACCGGCCGTTTCGACCCCGACGGCACGCCGCTTATGGGCGAGACGGTGACGCTCGGCATCGACATGGCGCGGGCGTGCCTGTTCGACCCGACGACCCAACGCCTGATCTGACCCGATCTGACCGAAGCTTGATCTGAAAAGAGTTCCGCCTTGTCCTTCGCCACCTATCCGAGCCTGTCCGAGCGTGTCGTGCTGATCACCGGCGGTGCGTCGGGCATCGGCGCCGACACGGTCCGCGCCTTCGCCGCCAATGGCGCACGAGTGGCGTTTCTTGATCTGCAGCAGGAGGCCGGCGAGCAGCTTGCCCGCGACCTCGCCGCCACGGCAGCGCATCCGCCACTGTTCCTGCGCTGCGACGTGACCGATATCCCTGCCCTGCAGGCCGCGATCGGCACGGTGCGCGACCGCCTAGGGCCTGTCGCGGTGCTGGTCAACAACGCCGCCGATGACAATCGCCTCTCCGTCGCCGACGTGACGCAGGAATATTGGGACCACGCCCAGGATGTGAACCTCAGGCACCACTTCTTTGCCGCCCAGGCCGTGCATCCGCACATGCAGGAACTGGGCTTCGGTTCGATCGTCAATTTTTCCTCGATCGCCTGGCGTTTCGGCGCGTCAGAGATGGCGCCCTATGCGGCGGCCAAGGCTGCCGTTATCGGGCTGACCTTCGCGCTGGCGCGGGCGTTTGGCCCCGACAACATCCGCGTCAACGCCATCGAGCCGGGCGCCGTCATCACCGACCGGCAGCGGGAGCTTTGGTACAAGACCCAAGGTTCGGTCGACCAGGTCGTGCAGCGCCAGGTGATCCGCAAGGTTCTGCTCGGCGAGGAGATCGCGCGCACGGTGCTGTTCCTCGCCGCCGACGACAGCCGCATGATCACCAAGCAGTCGATCACCGTGGATGCCGGCCTGCGATGACCACACCTGACTCAAAGGATCGCTTCATGCTCGAGGTCGGCCTGAACCCCTACGGCCTGACCTATCATCTCGGCCTCCAGGGCCGCGGCACGCCACGCGCCAATCCTAGACCTGCGGGGCTCGAAGGTTTCATCGCGCTCGCGACCGATCTCGGCGCGCGCGTGCTGGAGATCTGGGTGCCATGGCTGACCGAGCTTTCCGACGACGCGATGATCGCGCTGCGCGAACGGCTCGCCGGCCTTCGCATCGCGCCGGTCGTCAGCGGCGGCCTGCTGGTGGGCGAACCGCTCGACGATGCGTTTCGGGCCGCGCGCCTGCTCAACGCCAAAATCATCCGGACGGCGCTGACGCCCATTCTCTGCGGCGACCGCAACGCGGCCGGCGAAAAATGGAGCGAGTACGTCGGCATCATTCGAGAGCGATTGGTGGAATGGGGTCCCCGCGCGAATGCCGAAGGGTATGTCCTTGCGATCGAAAACCACCAGGACTTTACCAGCCGGGAACTCGTCGATTTCTGCGCCCTCGGTGGTGACAGTGTGGGCGTCACCTTCGACACTGGCAACACGTTCCCGGTCGGCGAAGCGCCGCTCGATTTTACGAAGGTGATCGCCCCCTATGTCCGCCATGTCCACCTCAAGGATTACCGCGTGCAGTTCACGACCGAAGGTTACCGGCTGATCCGCTGCGCCATCGGCGACGGTGCGGTGCCGTTTGCCGAGCTGTTCGCCATTCTTGGCCAGCACCACGATCGCATGACCGCCGTTCTCGAACCGGGCGCCTTGGAGGCCCGGCATGTCCGCTATCTCAGCGACGACTGGTGGCGCGGCTATCCGCAGAAGACGGCACGCGAATTTGCCGCCTGCCTGGCGGCCGCGCAGCGCAACCGGCTGCCCGAAGATGCCGACTACCGCACGCCTTGGGAGCGCGAAGCCGACGTCTCACTGGTTTCCTATGAGCTCGACATGATCCGGCGCAGCGCCGCCAACATGCGCAAACTGATGGAGAATATCCGATGACGGCACGTGAACTCGATGGATTGACCGCCTTCGTAACCGGCTCCGGCCGTGGCCTCGGCCGTGTGATGGCCGAGCGCCTGGCCGAACTCGGCGCCAATGTCGCGATCCACGACATGGACGAGGGAGCGCCGGCGAAGTACGGCGAGTTCGCCAATCTCGGCGAAGTGGTCGAGCGCCTGAAGCGGCACGGCACGAAGGTCACGTCGGTGACCGGCAACATTGGCGACCAGAAGGCGGTGGCCGAGATGAAGCGCAGGATCGAGGCCGATCTCGGCGACGTCCATGTGCTGGTCAATTGCGCTGGCGGCGACATCGGCGCCAGGGGCGGCAAGCCGAACCCGAACAACGCCCTCGACATCGAACTGGACGACATCCGCGTGCTCACCGAGAACAATCTGATCGGCACGATGCTGGTCTGCCAGGCCTTCGTGCCGCCGATGAAGCAGCGCGGCGGCGGCTCCGTCATCAACATCGCCTCCGCGGCGGCACATCTCGGCTGCTCGCCCGAGGTCGTTTACTCCACTTTGAAGGCCGCGGTCGTGCATTACACGCGCTGTCTCGCCAAGGAACTGATCGACGACGGCGTGCGCATCAACGCGGTCAGCCCAGGCGCCACCAAGACGGCACGCTTCCAGGCGACCCGCACGGTCGATCCGGAGCGCATGGATTCGAGCAGGAAGTCGCTGAACCGCTATGCGGAACCGGAAGAGATCGCGGAGGCGGTGGCGTTTCTGGCTGGCCCGCGGGCACGATTTATCAATGGGCAGGTGCTCCGCGTCGATGGCGGGTTTACGATCTTTCCGGGGTGATGGGGCGGGCCTCGAATTTCAATTTCGGGGCCGAAAGCGGAAGGTCCGTTTTCGGGATTCCTGGGTTAAATTGCCCCCTCACGCCTCGATCTTTCCGCAGCGTCAAAACGGCTGTGGAGGGATTGGCAGGCTATACCGCTGACGAAGCGCACATGTGACGCACCGAGGATAAGTAACCCCGCTTGGTCACGAGGGCGCTGCCGACCGGTTGGTCGAAACTGGCGCTGGCACTCGCTATTCACGAAATTGCCGATCACCCTGACGAGGTCCACTAAGCAATGGTGAACGTCATTTCTGAAGTCGCAAGCAACTCGGCCGCCCTACTCCATTGAGGTCAGCCATGCCTTCGCGGCGCCGACGCAATCTCTGCTGGAGCCTGCATGCTTCTTCAGGCGCGAGCGCTGTGTCTCAGTGCGGCATGAATCCTTTTCTCAGCCAAGCCAATATCTTGCTCCCATTGAGGACCCTGCGGACACGCCCGGCGGCCCAGCCAGCCTGCATGGTGGCGCCGGTGTGGCAACTGCAGACGATCTCATGCAACTGCCAATCGGAGAGTTCGAAGAAGCGTCTGGCTTCCCCGTAGGTATCCGATTGCATGCCCGACGCACGCAGCAGTGGATCGTCAAAGGCGACACTGATCGCCGATCCGACCGCGCGCGCTTCTCCGCGGACAGAGGGATGCAGATGCTCAGTCCCGGTGAGAGCCACAAGGGAGCGCGTCGGATTTCGATAGAGCAGTTCCGCCCACCGCTCTATCCGTTGCGTCCTTGTAGCCAGCAGAGCCGGCGATAGTGGACTGATGTCCGCGACTGACTGGAGTTGATCGAGTGTCTGGTGCTTCATGACTGCCTCCTGTTGGTCGTTCCAATCCCTAGGCCTTTGCTGCAGGATTGGCTCACACGCTAAGCCGCCTCGTAAAGGAGCGGCGGCCGATCAGGTGTTGCCACCAATCGCCCACAGGCACCGCGCGGCGGCATCTGCAGCGACACCAACTGCATTCCTTCGCCAATGTTCCAGCGGGATGAAAAAAACTGTGCGGCCGGCCGACCCGACGGACCCGGCTGGCGCACGCAGGATCCTGAACTGCTGGACGATGATGACGCAGGCCTGGAAAAGCGGCTAGGTTGGACCTTGCTTTTCAGGCTTGACCATGATGTTTCACTATCGCGGGAAGGCCAGGAGCAGAGCCGCTGGCGGCAACGATGAGTTGCGGACGAGGTCGGGCGGAGGAGGACGACGCTCTTGGGCCGCCAGGTCACTGAAGGACCAACCGAAGCGGCGCTTCGGGCGTAAAAGCGACGTCCTTGTAGGTCTGCAATGTCTGCTTATGGAGGAACGGCGGCAAGGCCTCTTTGACCGGCATGGGGCGCATTGCTGACCGGCAGATTTTCGGCCGACAGCAGACCCTCTGCTGCTTGGGTACCCAGCACGCAAGCTGACATGTGAGACCTCGGTGCGAAGGCCGGGACCAGGCCCACTGCGAACGTACGTGTTGGTTCGCATGTTGGCGCTGAAGCGCCTTATCGTTCAGCCTCGCGGCACATAGATCATATGAACCGTATCGTCATCGATCAATGTGCTCGACACCAGTTGCAGCGGAGGCCTTGCCTCGTGGAAGAAAGGCTTGCCCTTGCCGAGCACGAACGGCCTCACGTGCAGGTGATATTCCTCAATCAGGCCCAGCCCGGTCATAAGACCGGCCAGTTCCGGACCGGAAACGCTCAGGATACCCTCCGTGCGGGCCGCGATCTCGCGAATCTGCGTTTCAATATCTCCGGAGATGAGGGTGGCGTTGGGGCCTACCCGAGAAAGTGTGCGCGAAACGACCCATTTGGGCAGCTTGCGCCAGAGTGTCGCGAACTGGCGAAGCGAAGCATCCCATTCCGCGTGATCATCGTCCCAATAGCGCATGACCTCGTACATCCGGCGGCCATACACAGCGCCGGCATGGTTGCGAATCGTCTCGATCCAGTACTCGAAGTGCTTCTGGCTTGGTGCGCCCATGACCAGATTTCCGGCAAGGTCATCGACATAGCCATCGATGGAAACGTTCATTCCCAAGATAAGTTTGCCCAAAAGCAGCGCCTTCACCTAGTGGGTCCACGGACCAACCGCTTGTAATGCAAGCGGTCAGAGGCTATCGCAACTGATTGCAAATTGCAAGCAGCATGGAAGGAAGCGTTCGTGCCGCAAACGAGCCCTGCCTTGTCCCATCAACCCTGCACTTGAACAGCTGGGTGATCCGTCCCGGCTACCGCCATCTACGCCTGCCGTCCCGAATCGAGTTGCACCCCAAGTCGCTCGTTCCGTCTCCACCGCACCACGGCGCGATAGCTGGTATGATCGACCGGCACGTGAAGCACGAAACGGTCGGGGATTGCGATATCGGCCTTCACCCGCAGCTCCGCACCGTGGGCGTGCTGGTTACAAACCAGACAATTGATACTGGCGTCGCCAACGCGGATTGTCGCTTCCTTCAGAACAAGATCACGGATATGCGACCGTCGCTCTATCGGTGGGTCAGTCGGCATTGCCTTATCCCTCTGATGTGACGACCTGAAACTCTTCTGAACCCGGAATGGAAAGCGCACTACCGGCCCAGCGGTTGCCTCGAAAGACTGACGAGCTCGGCTTCGTCGACCACGCCGGCCATATAGTTCGCGATAATCCGGGATGCGATGGCGTCGCGTGCTTCGGGCGACTGACCGTCGCGCTTAAGCTGCTCGAATACACGGCCCAACAGCTCGAGTTCGGATGGCTGCAAAACGCCGGCCTCGGTGGCTTTGCGTCGAATGGGCATTTGTGATCCTCCACTACGGTCAACAACATACGACCGCGGCAGGGAAACTCAACTCACCTGTCGAGGGCGCCGCGCGGGGGGCGCCGCGCGGGCGGCGCCGACCACAAATCCCGTTTACCCGAGCGGGGAGTTTTTCACTCAAAGCCACAGTGATCTGGCGTCCATACAAAGCCCGCCAGCAAAGCCGGCGGGCGCAATAGTCATAAGATACGCCGCTAGAACCAGCTTCGGTCGCGTTCCTGGCTTTGCCCGAGCAGCATGCCGATCAACAACCCGGCAATGCCGCCAAGCACGAAAGCGCTGCTGATGGTGCCGGGATTTTGCTGGACGGCTTCGGACACCGTCTGCGCCTGCGATCTCAGCTGCTGCGTTGCCCGTGCCGCGCGCTCGGTCGCGCTGCCGTACCAGCCGCCGGCTTCGCCGGCGGCATCTTCTGCGCGGTCGGCAAGCGTCCGGTTGATCTTGCTGATCTCGCGCTTCAGCGATGCGACCTGCTTCTCCAGGGCCTCCTGGGCCTCTCGGGCGGACATCTTCGGGGTGTCCTTGGGGGTGTCCTTCGCGGTGTCCTTCGGGGTGTCGTTGTCGGCCATGGCTGTTCCTTTCGTTGAGGCAGGGGGAACGGCCAACGGACAAGGATGGTTCCGCTGCCTGCGCTCACAGTCATTCACCCGGCCGGCCGCCAACTTTGGGAACACTCTCCCGATCCAACGGTTGTGGCTGATGGAGGGCACGCATTTGTCGAATCGATCGAGCCATGCTGAAACGCTGCGGACGGTCTCCGATCTGCTACACCGCGCCCGCCGTGTCATTCGCGACGGCGGCCATGCGGCGGCGATGTTCGAAATAGACACGCTGCTGCAGGTCGCCCAGACAGAGGTTGCGCGCCGCCTCGAACGCAACGATCGCTGAACCTCGATAGGCCACCGCGGGCGCTATTCATTGCGGGCGGCGAAGGCCTCGTTTCCCTTTGCGATGGACTTGCAAGGCGCCCATCGAGCGGGTCGCCGTCCGAGCCACGCGTCGACATCGCAAAGGCGCAAAATCCGAGGATGAGGGGCCATCATCGCGGCATCGACCCTCCCGGTTATAACGCTTGGGCGGCGGAACAAAGCTTGGCCGCACTGGTTAGGCTCACAGCACGATGTGTGCCCCAACGAGGATCTCTGTCCATGAAAACACGTGTTCTTCTAGCTTCGCTGGCCACCGCCACAGCCATGGTCTTCGCCCTGCCCGCCTTCGCCGCCGACAGTGCTCAGGACTTTGTCGACAAGGCTGCCATCGGCGGCCTGTTCGAAGTGGATTCCAGCAAGATCGCCGAGGGCAAGGCCCAGGATCAAGGCGTCAAGGATTTCGCCAAGAAGATGATCGACGATCACGGCGCCGCCAACGCCAAGCTTGCGACCATCGCCGGCGAACAGAAGCTGAAAGTGCCGACGGAGCTGGACGCCAAGCACAAGGCCGATCTGGAGGCTCTGCAGAATGCCAACGATGCCGTCGACAAGCCCTATGTCCAGATGCAGCGCGATGCGCATTCGGAGGCGGTCACGCTGTTCGAGAGCTATGCCAAGGACGGCGACAACGCGCAGTTGAAGACCTTCGCCTCCGAGACCTTGCCGACGCTCAAAATGCATCAGGAAATGGTCGAGAAGATCGCTTCCACCGACAATGCATCGTCGACCACCAGCTCCACCACCCCGGCCGTGAGCACGACCGACACCACCAATCCGGCCGCCCCGGTCCCGGGTGCCAACAGCTTCACCGAGGATCAGGCGAAGAGCCGCATTCAGGATGCCGGCTTCTCCGGCGTGTCCAAGCTGACCAAAGACGACCAGGGCATCTGGCGCGGTCAGGCCACCAAGGATGGCAAGACCACGACCGTGGCGCTCGATTATCAGGGCAACGTCGTTGCCGGCGCCAACTGAACCTCTGAACCAGATCGAGGAGATCAAGACCATGAAAACCGTAACAGGACTTTTCGACAACTACGATGATGCCTCCGATGCCGTCGGCGAACTGGAGGCAATCGGCGTGCCGCAGGCCGACATCAGCATCGTCGCCAACAATTCGGATGACTGGTACGACGAGGGCGACACTTCCAACGCCGCCGAGGATGCAGCCGGCGGCGCCGGTCTCGGAGCCGTCATTGGCGGCGCCGGCGGGCTTCTGACAGGGCTCGGCATCATGGCCATTCCGGGCGTCGGTCCTGTCGTGGCCGCAGGATGGCTGGCCGCCACCGCGGTCGGCGCCGTTGGCGGCGCGGTCGTCGGTGGCGCTGCCGGCGGCATCGTCGGGGCGCTGACCGAGTCAGGCGTCCCCGAAAGGGATGCGCATGTCTATGCGGAGGGCGTTCGCCGCGGTGGCACGATGGTGACCGCCAGGGTCAGTGACGAACTCGCCGATGAGGCCGAGCGTATTCTTGGCGAGTCCAAGTCGGTCGATCTGCAAGACCGCCGACGCGCCTATGAAGCAGGTGGCTGGACCGGCTTCGATGCCAATGCCGACCCCTACACCGACATCGAGGCCGAGCGCGACAGAACGCGCAACGCCAGCCCACTCTGATCATCGAGCCCCGCCGCCGTACGGCGGCGGGGCCAAGGGTGCTGTCGGCGCGCTGCAAGCGGCGTTCAATTCGGCCATAAGGGGCGGGTTCTCATCGGACCTGCCCCTTTTCGCTGTTGCCTTGGTTTGACCGGCTCCTGCCGTGTTAGCATCGAACCAGCGAAACCAGCCCCAGGAAAGCATGAGCCCGTCCCCGCAACTGATTGCCGAATGGCCGTTGTCGCCGTCAGCGACACTCGGGTCCGCCGTGCGCTCCAAGGGGATCGAACGTGAAGTCAGAGCCCGCCTGCCATGGGCAGTCAGGAAGCACGTCAAGGCCGAGACGGGCCGCATCGCATTGCGAATGTCGAGATCCGAAGCGGAAGCGTTCAAGGCCGCCTCTGCCAGTATCTCCAAAACACTGGAGGGAGTGGAGGCGCTGCCTGTGCTTCCGCGCGAGGTCGAGGATATCCTTACGATCTCTTCGCGCGAGCGCCACAAATGGCTCAAGGACGGTCGGCTGCAAAGCACCGGCACACGCACCGTCAAGATGCGTGGGCGATCAAAGTCTGTCACCTTCCACGTTTTCGACCCGCGGCACATCGAGGACGTCCTGGACCGCGATTTGGCAACCGTCTGGAGAGAGCAGGATGTCCGGGAGGTCGCCGAGAACAGGCGGCGCGGCGCGGGCAAGGCCGCGCTGACGCGCGCGGGAAAGGGCACCGGCCAAGCGCGCACTGCGAGGAACGCCCGGGACACTGAGGGCCCGCCGCCCGGACTGAAGGGCTGGGATGCGTTCGAGGACGAAGGCCTGCTGCGATAATGATGCTGGTGCTTGCCCTTGTCCTTCGTGCGGGGCGAGCCTCAGCCTCGGCGCATCAATCCCGCTGCCCGCAGCGCGTCCTCGATGACCTTGGTAATCCCGCCCGCCGGACCGCCTGGCGGATTGACAGGCTCCGGGGCCGGATCGACACGGACAGCTCGCGGTTTTTCCTTCGGCGAGAAAGGCTGCAATGCAGTGCCTGAAGCGGCCTCGGCTTTCGCCGTGCGTCGTACCTCTGGCTTCGTCAGCCCCCAGAAACGGGCGATGTGGCGCGTCGAGGAAATCCCGGCATCCAGCATGAACGGCCCTGCTTTGCCGAGAGCATTGTCGCCGCCCGCCTGCAATGGTGTGCCATGGCCCATGCCGGCAATGCTGTATGCCTCGACCACGTCGCGGCCTTTGCCGTCGGACCAGACTTTTCGGCTCTGACCGTCGACCTTTTCCGTGCGTGTCGGCGCTTGAGCGAGGCCGTGCACGCCCTGCCATTGCGCCAGCACCGCGTCGGCATTGGAAGGCACCACGGTCGTATCGGCCGAGCCCTGCCAGACCGAAATCCTCGGCCACGGCCCCTTGTGCGGCGAGGCCTCCCGCAACAGACGCTGCAGCTCGGATCTGGACGGGCCGCCATGGCCACGCATGCGGTCGAAGGCTTCGGGGATGGTCGAGGCGCTGCCATAGGCAAGCCCGGCAATGATCGCGCCACCGGCAAACACGTCCGGGTAGGTCGCCAGCATCACCGCCGCCATGGCGCCGCCGGCGGAAAGACCGGTGACGAATATCCGCTTGCGGTCGAGACCGTGGGTGACCACCGCCGCCTCGATCATCTGGCGGATGGACAGCGCCTCGCCGCTGTCGCGGCTTACATCGCCCGGCACGAACCAGTTGAAGCAAAGATTGGCGTTGTTGGCGCGCTGCTGCTCGGGGAAAAGCACGGCAAAACCCTGCTCGGCAGCAAGTTCGGTCCAGCCGGAACCATGATCGTAAGCGGCTGCATTCTGGGTACAGCCATGCAGCACCACGACCAGCGCTGCCTGCTTCGGCAGGTTTTCAGGGAGATAAAACCGCGCGCGCAAGGCGCCGGGATTGGACCCGAACCCTGTCATCTCGGACAGGTGATCGTCCTTGCTCTGTCCTGCACCGGCTGGCCGGCCGCGCATCGCGCTCAGCCGGGCGATCGTATCGGATATGTCTCGCAAATCGGTATCCTTGCGCGCCGGAATGGGCAGACTCGTGCACACAACGCACACGCAGCAATATCGTTGCTGCACTGCACAATAACAAGCGGCGCGGCCGATTAAATGAGGGCGGCAGGCGCTGGCTCACCAGCGCTGATGCACGTAGGGCTTGATGTTCTCGTCGTAGACCGCCTCCACCTTGGCCATCAACTCGGAGGACAACGGCGCAAGCTCCGCCGCTTCCGCATTGGAAACCGCCTGCGCCGGATTGCGGGCGCCGGGAATGACAACCGTCACCGCGTCGAACATCAGGATCCAGCGCAGCGCGAATTTCGCCATCGTGGTGTCGCCTGACACCAGCGGCCGCACCTTCTCGACCGCCGCCAGCCCGACCTCATAGGGCACGCCCGAAAACGTCTCGCCGACATCGAAGGCTTCGCCAGTCCTGTTGAACAGGCGATGATCGGTGGTCTCGAACTTGGTGTCCGCCCTGAACTTGCCGGACAACAGGCCGCTGGCCAGCGGCACGCGGGCGATGATGGCGACATCGTTCTTTTTCGCCTGGTCGAAGAACAGCTCGGCCGGGCGCTGGCGGAAGGCGTTGAAGATGATCTGCACGCTGACGACGCCGGGATATTGCATCGCCTTCAGCGCCTCTTCGACACGCTCGACGCTGACGCCGTAATTGCGGATCTTGCCCTGCTCCACCAAACGGTCGAGACGCTCGAACACCTCCGGGTGGTAGTAAAGATCGGTCGGCGGGCAATGCAGCTGCACCAGGTCGAGCGTGTCGGTCTCGAGGTATTTCAGGCTGCGGTCGATCCAGCCGTTGAGGTTCTCGACGCTGTAGCCTTCGACGGTCTGCTTCGGCAGCCGCCGTCCGGCCTTTGTGGCGATGAACGGACGCGCGCCGCCACGTTCCTTCATCACCCGTGCGATCAGTTTTTCCGAACGGCCGTCGCCATAGACGTCGGCCGTGTCGAGGAAGCTGACGCCCGCATCGAGCGCGGCATGCAGGGCTGCGACCGCATCGTTGTCATTGACCTCGCCCCAGGCGGCGCCGATCGCCCAAGCGCCGAAGCCGATCTCGCTGACTGATCTGCCAGTACGGCCAAATTTCCGTGAATGCATCTCGCTGTTCCTGACTGCGGCTTCGCCGGCAATGCCGGCTCCATGATTGCGATTCTTCGGGGAGCCTCATATCGCATGGCAACGCGATTGACATCCCTCTTCCTGGGATTTACCAGATTACAGGGTTGTATGACAACCAGGCAAGATTGCAACAATTTGGAGCCGGGAGGAACATGTCGCTGATGCGCGAACTTTATCTCGGCGGGCTCGCCGGATGAGCAGTCCGTCAACCGTGGTTGGCTCCCTAATCGTGAACAGCCTTGTCGCGCAGATCCTCGAAGCGGGCATAACTTTTGGTCAGATGGCTGCGCATGGCGCGCCGCGCGGCATTGACGTCCCTGGCTTCGATTGCCCCGAGAATGGCGCGATGCTCGCGCTGCATGCGGTCGAGATATTTTTCCCGCTCAGCCTCCGTCATCCGGTCGAGCCGCGTCCAATGGCGCGGGACCATGGCGCTACCGAACGTGTCGAACAACCGGGTGAAATTCGGGTTCTGCGTCGCAGCGAGAATGGCGCGGTGGAAGCCGAAATCCTCTTCCGAGCCGGAGCCGCCGGCACGCACCGCCGCTTCCAGCGCATCGAGCCGCGCGCTCATCTGCTGGAGCGCCGCCTCGCTGCGCCGCTCGGCGGCAAGGCCGGTCGCTTCGACCTCGATGCCCATGCGCAGTTCGAGCACGCGCAGCACCTCGTCGATCGATTCGAGATCGTCTGGCAGGACGGAAAAAATCTTCGGCATCGGATCCTTGGCGACGAAGGCGCCGAGGCCCTGGCGCGTGGTAATCAGCCCCCGGGCGCGCAGCGCCGCCAGCGCCTCGCGCACCACGGTGCGGCTGACGCCCGTGGCGGCGACAATCTCCTGCTCGGTCGGCAGCCGCTGGCCCGGCGCCAGGTCACCGGATTCGATCTGCGCGATCAGCGTGTTGACGAGCCCGGTCCTGAGATTGGGCGCCTGCGGTATGGCATCGAAAGTCATGGGCTCCGCCATCGGCGCGACTCCGGTTCGATTCTTGTTCGAAGGATTGCATCGACAGGTGTTCGCCGCAAGGTGACGAAAGGTGAGCCCGCCGACGCGGGTCCAAGGAGGATTGCATGAAAGAACGCATCGGCTTCATCGGCCTGGGCAGCATGGGCGCCGGCATGGCCGACAATCTGCTCAGCAAAGGCTGGCCACTGGCGGTGTATGTCCACCGCAGCCGCACCGCCGCCGACCGGCTGATCGCGGCCGGCGCCACCGAAGCGGCAAGCCCGCGTGCGCTTGCCGCCGCCTGCGACATCGTCATCCTGTGCGTCACCGGCACGCGCGAGGTCGAAGCGCTGGTCAAGGGACCGGACGGGCTGGCAGCGGCCGCGACGCCTCTGCTCATCATCGACTGCTCGACCTCCAACCCGTCATCGACGACAGCGCTTGCCACCGATCTCGCCCAGCAAGGCATAGCGCTGATCGACGCGCCGCTGGCGCGCACGCCCAAGGAAGCCACTGAAGGCAAGCTCGACGTCATGGTCGGCGGTCCGGCGGAAGTCGTTGCCCGCGCCCGGCCGGTGCTCGAAGCCTTTGCCGCCCGTGTCGTCCACACCGGCCCGACCGGCAGCGGCCACACCATGAAGCTGCTCAACAATTTCGTCTCGATGGGCTATTCCGCGATCTATTCCGAAGCGCTGACGCTGGGCGCCAAGGGCGGCCTGACGCCGCAGGTCTTCAACAGCGTCATCTCCGGCAGCCGCATGGATTGCGGCTTCTACCAGGCCTTCTTCGACTTCGTCCTCAACCGCAACGAAAACGCCCAGCGCTTCGCCATCGCCAACGCGCTGAAAGACATGACCTACCTCGCGTCGTTCGCCCAGGCCGCAGGTGTGGCCAACCCGATCGGCGCTGCCGTGCGGAATGGGTTTGCCACGGCGGTTGCCACCGGCCACGGCGAGAAGTTCGTGCCGGCATTGTCGAATATTGTCGCGGGGTTGAATGGGGTGTCGCTGGTGGAGACGGCGGGGGAGTGATGGGACTGGAGCGATAGGGCAGCGCGATCATATATTTGAGCGCCATGGGTGCCAGAGGATTATCGAACTGAACCCCGCGATTTGGCGATCTGGGTGTACTCGGTGATGGCAAAGTGCGCGCCTAGCTGAGCGAGTTCCATGGACGGAAACTCCCAATCGAATTGACGCTCACCATCCAACCAATCGAGATATTGGACGATTGACCCAGCGTAGCGCTCTAGTGCCCGCACGGCGCGCGTGAATGTATAAATCTCTTCGGAGCTCACCTCGGTATGGGTGCCGATATGCACGTCGAGTTTGTGTGGGCTCTTTCGGTAGCGCGTCACGTATGATTGGCGAATGTACGATGTTACCCCACTAGTGATTGGGTCGTGGATAAATCGGTTGCGGGCTGCTCGAATTTCACCATCGATCAAGTCAACCAGGATAGGGATATGGTCGCTGTGGCGCTCCCAGCGGTTAGCGACCGCATGTCCCTTGCAGACCTGCAAAGCACCGCGAAGGTCGAGCTCGTTTCGGATAAGTTCATAGGCCGTGTATTCGATATCCCGCATGGTGTAAAAGAGGACCATGAAGCACCCTTCCTCAAGATGTGCCCATGCAATGCACATGTCGCCAAGAGCGTGCTTAATTCTGTCAATCTCAAATTCGTCGTAGGCCATTCTAGAACCTAGTGAAAAACGGATATATGCAGCTAAAGACACGCTGAAGCGAATGCTCAAAACGCCGCAGCTGCATGGCTACAGTAGAGACACAAAGACGAATCCGCAGGCCTGGGCAAGTCCAGAAAGCGCAGATAGCAATCAATCCATAGATATGTCATTATCCGTGCTCACTTCATCGAATTTGGGGAACCCGATGTTGCGGGCAGCACTGATTTTTCTTGCAACAACATCGGCCGCGCTTCCAGCATTTGCTGGCGATGTACAGAAGTGGATTGAGATGCCTCCCGATCAGAGTGGGATAGCAGTCTATGTCCAAAATCCGTCCAAAGAACTGTCCATTTCCGCCACCGATGCGAAGGGCAATTCTCTCGACAATTTTGAATGGAACCTGCCCGGTTTTCCCCTCGTAAGGCAATACCGCGTGCCGCCTGGGGAATATCAAGTGATGCTTGATGGGCAGCCAGGTGCATTGATCGCCAATGCCAAGGCCGGACAGATTTCATACATCGAGGTGTCACAAAATGACGCTTCTGATTTTCGCGCCGTTCTAAAATCTGACAATTTCGACGCGTATAAGTCTGGCTTCGTTGATGCGCTTGGAGCGATAACTGAAAAACTTGGATACGAGAGTATCAAACCTCTCATATTTGCTCCGGTCGGGAATAAGATCTATATTAGGATGGCGGGGCCGGGAGTTAAACCGCCCCCAAACTGATGGCAAATGCGATGCGCGAACCGTCTAAAATCAATTTTGATGCGCTCAGAAACGCGATCTACCACACCGCGCGGCGCAACTACTACGACCTGCTCAACCGGCTCATGAGCTTGATAATTGTCGCAGCGGGCGCAGCGGCCGTAGCCGATTTTGAGAAGACCTTCGCTCCCCCGGCGGTTCTGGCTTTTGTGGCAACCATGGCGGGACTATTGCAGTTGGTGTTCGACTTTGGAGGTAAGGCGCGCACACATGAATTTTTGCAACGCCGTTTCTACGAACTAACGGCGGAAATCGCTGAGGCCGACAAGCCTAGCCCCTCAACGGTCAGAGATTGGGAGGCGACCCTTAAACGCCTCTACGCAGAGGAGCCGCCTCCGATGCGCGCAATGGACGCCATAGCCTACAATGCTGCTGCCGAAAGCCTAGGCAGCGACAAGTCAAAGCGCATTTACTTGACTTGGTGGCAGATTATTAATCGCTACTGGTGGGCATTCAACGGCGCGGAGTTTCCCTTCGTTTCTGACGTAAAAGCAAAAGACGCGTCGCCTTCTGCTTAGCTTCACCAATCCGACGGGTACGGCAGGTCATTCACACTGCCGCCAGCGACCTTAGCCCTGCGATGATCACTCTCGATGTCGTGTTGGAACAGTCCGCCGACCGGACAGACTGAGCCACTGCCTATCTTGCGACCTGCCCGCAGCCATCCGCAGTCGTTAATGCGCGCCGGAGATGCGGCACGCGTCCATCCGTGTCAAACCGCAAGATCGGTCGAGCGCGACATATCCGGGAGCGCCTATCTGGTGTCGCCACGCAGGACGAGACGTTTGATGACGCCACTTGAAAACTACCATGCCCGGATGCAGCGGGTGCTGGACCACATCGACCAGCATCTGGACGGCGATCTGGGCCTGGAAGCGTTGAGCGGCGTCGCGGCGTTCTCGAAATACCATTTCCACCGGCAGTTCACGTCAACCTTCGGCTTGTCCGTGCATCGCTATGTCCAGCTCGCCCGCCTGAAGCGCGCTTCGTACCGGCTTGCCGAGAGCGACGCCCAAAGCGTCACCGACATAGCGATGGATGCCGGTTACGACGCGCCGGATGCCTTCGCCCGCGCCTTCAGGCAACGGTTCGGACAATCGCCTTCGTCGTTTCGGAAATCTCCCGACTGGGGGTCGTGGCTCATGGCCTTCGGGCCGCTCGACAAAGCAAGGACCACGCTCATGCAGATAATCTTCGAACCCGACGACGTGATGATCCGCGATGTGCCGCCGACGCCTGTGGCGATCATGGAGCATCGCGGCGACCGGGCGACGCTCCAGGACACCATCCAGCGCTTCATCGCCTGGCGCAAGGCGGCCGGCCTCTCGCCCGAGACAAGCCCGACCTTCAACATCTTCCGTTCCGAAAGGGAGCCGGCGAACCCGGCCGATTACAGCATGGATATCTGTGCCGGAACCGACCTGCCGGTAGAAGGCGGGCGGATCGAGGACGCGCAGATGAAGGCCGGCGTGATCCCCGCCGGACGCTGCGCGGTGCTGCGCTATCCCGGCAACACCAACAATCTCGAGCCGGCAGCGCTCTACCTCTACCGCGAATGGCTTCCGGCCAGCGGCGAGGAGGCGCGCGACTTTCCGATCTATTGCCAGCGACACTTTTCGTCGAACGGACCGGTGCGCGAGGTGGTGCTTGAGCTGTTTTTGCCGCTGAAATAGCGCGGTGGGTGGCGGCCTATCTCCGGCCCTGAGCTGGTTGAGCCGACGACCGAGTGAAATCTGATATGGCGCTCCCCCACTCCGTCTCGGCTTCGCCGAGCCACCTCTACCCCCACATTCGTGGGGGAGAGGAAACCCAAGCTTTGAAGGGCTGCGATGTCGGAGATTGGCATTTCCTCATCCCCCATGAAATGGGGGGTCCGAAGGACGGGCGAGACCCGTGGCTCGCCCCGGCAAGGTGGCTCGGCGAAGCCGAGACGGAGTGGGGGTCAGCGCCGCCATAGGCGATTGGCCCAGCGCGCGGATAAGGCAAGGCTATCCCTAAGCCTGCCCGCGCACAGCCTTCCGCAACCGCGAATGCCGTACCGGAGACGCCGCCTCGGGCCCCGGCGCTATCTCCGCAGCTTCCCCCTCATGCAACCCCACCCGCAGCGCCGCGCCCGCCAGATGGTCGCGCATCGCCGCTTGCGCTCCTTCGGCGTCGCCGGCACGGATCGCTCTCAGGATGCGCTCATGTTCGCCGAGCGTGATGCGGGCCATGTCGTCCGACTTTTGCTGGTTGCCGGCGGCGAGAATGCTTTCGCGCACCCGCTCGGACACGAAGACCAGGAATTGGCCCATGTAGGAATTGCGCGTCGCCTCGGCGACGGTGCGGTGGAATTCGAGGTCGCTGCGCAGCCAGGCGACGCTGCCATAGGGGGCGGCGCGCATGCCGGACAGCGCATCGCCCATGGCTTTGAGATCGGCGTCGCTGCGCCGTTTTGCGGCAAGGGCCGCCGCCTGCACTTCGAGGATGCCACGCAGTTCGAACAGATTGCGAAACGAGTCGGCGCGCTGCAGCGTCTCATGGTCGATGGTCAGCACCGTCGGGTTGTTGCTCTCGACCACGAAGGCGCCGCGCCCCTGCTGCGACCAGATTCGGCCTTCCGAGCGCAGCCGCGCGATCGCCTCGCGCACCACGTTGCGGCTGACCCCGAAAGTGGTTGCCAGCGCCGCCTCGGTCGGCAGCTGGTCACCCGGCTTCAGCCGGCCTTGCGCGATCTCGCGCGAGATGGAACTGGCCACCAGAGTGGAGAGGTGTGGGCCGCGATTGACCTTGTCGAGTTTCAGCGTCATCGCTCACCTATAGTCGACGGCGGGTGCGGACGCCAGAATGCGGCCGTTGCTGAGAATGTGGCGCGGGTCGAATGCGTCCTTGATGCCGGCGGCGAGGTCGAGCGTCACCGGATCGATGCGTTCGAGGAACGCCTTCTGCTTGACCCGGCCGATGCCGTGCTCGGCGCTGATAGAGCCGCCATAGCGATCGACGACGGTGAAGATCTCGGCTTCCGCCTGCTCGAACAGATGTTCCATCGCCTCGGTGCCCATGCCTTCCGGCGGCACGACGTTGAGGTGGATGTTGCCGTCGCCGACATGGCCGTAGGTGACGGCCAGCGCGTCGGGCCGGGCTTTCTCCAAGGCGGCCAGCGCATCGGTGACGAAATCGGCAAGCCTGGAGATCGGCACCGACACATCGGTGCGCAGGTAGCGCCCGCCCCTGCCCTGCCGCTCGACCATGATCTCGCGGTAGAGCCACAACCGCTCACCTTGAGCCCTGGTCGAAGCGATGACGCCGTCCTCGACGATGTCCTCGACGCTGCCGAGAAACCCCAGCAGCATATTGGAGAGGTCGATCAGCCCGCCCGACGACACCTCGATCAGCACATAGACGGGATAGGGCTGGCTGAGCGGATCGGGAAAATCCTGGCCTTCGCGCATGGTGATCTCGATGCCGCCGCGCAGGATCAGTTCGAAGGCGGTGAGCAAATCGCTGCAATCGCGCCGGGCGCGGGCATAGAGTGCCATCGCATCCTCGACCGAGCGCAAGCCGACAAGTGCTGTTTCGATCTGCGTCGGCTTGGGAAACAGCTTCAGCGCCGCCGCGGTGACGATGCCCAGCGTGCCCTCCGAGCCGATGAAGATCTGCTTCAGATCATAGCCGCGATTGTCCTTGCGCAGCACTTTCAGCCCGTTCCAGATGCGGCCGTCGGCCAGCACCACTTCGAGGCCAAGCACCAGGTCCCGCGTCATCCCGTAGCGCAGCACGTTGAAGCCGCCGGCATTGGTGGCGACATTGCCGCCGATACGGCAGCTGCCCTGCGCGCCGAAGGTGATCGGCAGCAGGCAGTCGCTCGCTTCGGCGGCGCGCTTGGCGTCCTCGAGAATGCAGCCGGCCTCGACCACCATGGCAAAGTCGATCGGGCTGATCGAACGGATACGGTTCATGCGCTCCAGCGAGATGACGATCTCGCCGCCATCCGCCGCCACTGCGGCGCCCACGAGCCCGGTCAGGCCGCCTTGCGGCACCACCGGAATGCGCTCGGCATGGCAGAACCGCATCAGCGCCGACATTTCCTCCACCGAAGAGGGCCGCGCCACCGCCAGCGGCCGGCCGAAATGATCGCCCGACCAATCGCGGCTGTAGCGCGCCAGATCCACTTCCTCGGTCAGCAGCCCGCCATTCGGCAGCAAGCCGGCCAGGGCTGCGATCTGCGATGCGGAGGGTGGCGGCACGGCATTCATGGATTGGCTCTGGGCCCCTCGGCAAAACGGCTGGACAAATACCGGCGTTGTCGTGTTATCATACAACCCTGATTGAGAACATCAAGCGAGGCTTGCCGCCAAGCGTTCGATGTGGATGATCAGACCCGCAAATCACAGAATTCGGAGGACTTCCCCAATGAGCGACGCCCCGGGATTTCGCTATATGCACACCATGATCAGGGTGCTCGACCTCGACAAGTCGATCGCCTTCTACACCGAGGTGCTCGGCATGACTCTGCTGCGCCGCGACGACTACCCCGGCGGCAAGTTCACCAACGCCTTTGTCGGCTACGGCCCCGAGGACAAGGAAGCCGTCGTCGAGCTGACGCTGAACTGGGGCCGCGAGGAGCCCTACGAGATCGGCACCGGCTTCGGCCATCTGGCGCTCGGCGTCAACGACATCTACGCCGTCTGCGCCGAACTGGAAAAGCGCGGCGCCAAGATCCCGCGCAAGCCCGGCCCGATGCAGCACGGCACCACCCACATCGCTTTCGTCGAAGACCCCGACGGCTACAAGATCGAGCTGATCGGCCTCGACACGATGTAATCCGATCGGGCCGGACCGCATCGGCCTCGCGCCGATGCGGTCCCGTCCTGTCCGCGCTTGCCTGGGAGGCGGGATCACTTGATGACCGCGATCTTGCTGCGGTCGATGGTGATGGCGACGGCGGCAATGAGCACCGCACCGAACACCATGTTTTCCAGGAAAATATTGACGCCGACGAAGGTCATGCCGATGCGCACGATCGAGATGATCAGCGCGCCGACCGCCGTGCGGGCAACGCCGCCGAGCCCGCCGGTGATCGCCGTGCCGCCGACGATGACGGCGGCGATGGCCGGCAGCAGCAGCTGGTTGGCCAGCACCGGCGAACCGCTCGACAGCCTGGCTGCCAGCACGATGCCGGCGAAGGCCGCGAGCATACCCGACGCGGCAAAGGCGATGATCTTGGTGCGGTCGACATTGATGCCCGCGGCCCACGCCGCCGGCTCGCCGGCGCCGACCGCGATCGCCTGGCGGCCGAAGCGTGTGTAGCGCAGCGCCAGAAAGGCGGCGATGCCGATGACCGCCGAAATCAGCACCACCACCGGAATGCCGATGATGGTGGCGTTGATCCACGCCGTGTTTTCGCGACCAGCCTCCTCGATGGTGATGGCGCGGCCATTGGAGACCCAGAGCGCCAGGCCGGTGACCACGCCGCCGGTGGCGAGCGTCGCGACGAAGGACGGCACGCGCAGCTTGACATGGACGACNCATCAACAGGAGTCCCGCCATGTCGATTGCCGACGCAAATCGTGAGCCAGGCCGGTGACCACGCCGCCGGTGGCGAGCGTCGCGACGAAGGACGGCACGCGCAGCTTGACATGGACGACACCGCTCAACACGCCGAAGGCGAGCCCCGACAGGATCGCCACCGGAAAGGCGGCGAGGCCGAGCGACGGCAGCAATTGCGCCAGGATGACGCTGGCTAGTGACGCCACCGCCTGGATCGACAAATCGATGCCGCCGAGCAGAATGGCGAAGGTGACGCCGGTCGCCAGGATGAACAGCACGGAGGTGTTGGCAAACAAAAGCGCCACGGTTTCGCCGGTGAGGAAGCCGGGCGCGGCGATCTCGATGACCAGCAGCAGGCCGACCAGCAGGATCAGCGGAATGGCGCCTTGCGTCCACTTGCCCTCGAAAACCTGCCTGATGGAGAACGCCTCATTCATCGGTTCACACCATTGCCCTGAGAAGATCGACCTGGTTCGGCTTGTTGCCCGGACTGGCATCGAAGCGCGCGGTGATTGCACCGTCGCGCATCACCAGCACCTGGTGCGACAGACCGATCGTTTCCTCCAGCGTGTCGGAAATCAAAAGGATCGCCACGCCTTGCGCCGAGAGATCGCGCACCAATTCGTAGACCTCCTCCTTGGCGCCGACATCGAGGCCGCGTGTGGGATGGTCGAGCACCAGGATGCGCGAGCCCGCCGTCATCCAGCGCGCCAGCACCACCTTCTGCTGGTTGCCGCCGCTGAGCTTGCGGCAGGCGGCATCGGGACCGGGCGCCTTGATGCGCAGCCGCTTGATCCAGTCGGCGGCAAGCCGGCGCTCCTTGCCATAGTCGATGGCGCCATGGCGCATGACGCTGGAGAGATCGGCCAGCGAAATGTTCTCCGCGATCGACAGGAACATCACCAGCCCTTCGAGCCGGCGCTCGCGCGGGACATAGCCGATGCCCTTGCGCACAGCCGGCTCCGGCGAGGAGAAGCGCACGGCTTCGCCGGCGATTTTCATCTCGCCGGCATCATGCTGGACGAAGCCGCCAACGGTGCGCGTCACCTCCTCGCGGCCGGAGCCGACGACGCCGGCAATGCCGACAATCTCGCCGGCCCGGATCGAGAGATCGACGCCGTGATAGTAACCGTTGGCGCCAAGCCCCTTGGCCTCGACCATCACGATATCGCGCGGCGCGAGCTGGCGGGCCTCGCGGTAATATTCGGCCTGCAGGCCGCGCCCGACCATGATCTCGTGCAGCTCCGGCGCGGTGACTTCAGCTGCGCGGTGCTCGGCGACGACCGCGCCGTCCTTCATCGTGTAGACACGGTCGGAGATGTTGAGCACCTCGTCGAGGCGGTGCGAGACGAACACAAAACTGGCGCGGGATTTAAGCGAGCGCACCCGCGCTAACAGCACCTCGATATCAGCGGCGTTGAGCACCGAGGTCGGCTCGTCGAGCAGGATGAGCAACTGCCGCTCGACCACTTCCTCCAAGGTCAGCGCCTTGGCGAGCTCGACCATCTGGCGTGCGGCGAAGGTGAGTTCGGAGGTGCGCGCGGTGACGTCGATGTCGATGCCGATCTTGGCCAGTTGCCGCCGCGCCGCCGCGTTCATGGCGCGCCAATTGACGAGGCCGAAGCGGGTGAAGCGGTCCTCTTCGCCGAGATAGATGTTTTCGGCAACCGTCAGGTTCAGCACCAGCGACTGCTCCTGGAACACCATGCCGATGCCATGCCTGGCCGCATCACGGGCGTTGCGCATGCGCAGCTGTTCGCCATCCAGCGTGAGCGAGCCGCCATCCGGCCGGTAGCCGCCGGCCAGCACCCGCATCAGCGTCGACTTGCCGGCGCCGTTCTCGCCGATCAGCCCGACAACTTCATTGGGCCGCACCTCGATGGAGACGTCGCGCAGCGCCTGGACGCCGGGGAAATTCTTGATGATGTTGGACGCCTGCAGCATGGCGTTCACTTGACGATTTTCAGGCGGACACGGTCGAGCGACAGCGCCACCGCGGCGATGATCATCAGACCCTGCACCGTCTGCTGGATGTAGGGCGAGATGCCGAGCAGGATCATGCCATTGGCAAGCACGGTGACGATCAGCACACCGATCAGCGTGTTGACGACGCCGCCCTCGCCGCCGGTCAAAGCGGTGCCGCCGACGACCACTGCGGTGACCGCTGCAAACAGCCTGCCGTCGCCGATGACGGCGTGCGACTGGCCGAGCTGTGCCGCGGCCAGCACGCCGGCAATGCCGAAGAAGAACCCTGCCAGCGCAAAAGCGGTGATGCGCACGCGCACGACATTGACGCCGGAGAGCTTGGCGACATCCTCGTCGCCGCCGATCGCCAATATGTGGCGGCCGAGCTTGGTGTGATACTGGATGACAGTGGCGAGCAGGAAGGCGCCGAACGCGACCCAGACCGCCACCGGCAGGCCGAGGAAACGGTGCAAGGCCAGGTCGCGGATCGAGGCGTCGTTCAGCTTGATGGCCGTGCCGCCCAGCATATAGACCGACAGGCCGAGGCCGATGAACCACATGCCGAGCGTGCCCATGAAGGACGGGATGCGCAGCATGGTCTGGACGAGACCGCTGACGAAGCCCATGGCGGTGCCGGCGGCGATGGCAGCGAGCACCGCCCACCAGCCATAGTCGTTGCCGTTGCCGTCATTGGCGGCGAGCAGCACAAGCACCATCGCCGCCACCGAAAGCGTGCCTTCGACTGCAAGGTCGATGCTGCCCATCAGGATGATGAAGGTCAGCCCCATCGCCAGCGTCAGCGGCACGGCGGCGGAATTCGCAAGCCGCACCAGATTGCGCAGCTCGATGAAATTGGGGTTGGCAATGGCGATGAGTACGCAGAGTACAATCAGCACCGCCAGCGGCGCCAGGCTGCGCCAGCGCCTGCCGCCCAGGAATGTCGCGATACGGCCGGGGAACGATGTCATAGGCGTCGTCCGCTCGATGTCCGAAACGGACTTCAGGGGTTCTGTATGGATTGTCAAGAAACCGCTTCCCGTCTGCTGGTGACAGCCGTCGCGACAAGGGGATCGCGACGGCTGCGGGAGGAAGCGGGCCGCCAGGGAGTTGCAGCCCACTCCGATGGATCAGGTGCGGATTGCTCCGGTGACCCGGCCCCACAGATCGTTCCAGTCGATCTCGGGCTTCGCATCGACATTGGTCTTGTAATATTCCTCGACATTGTCGTGCGAGATCAGCACCGCCTTGCCGTAGAACTCACGGTGCTCCGCGGGCTCCTTGGTCGGGTCGAACTTGCCGATCTTGGCGTTGTAGCCGATGGCCAGACCCATGCCGCCCTGCCAGAACGGATCCGAAGTGACGGTGCAGGCGAACTCGCCGGTGCGCACCGCATCGACCGCCGTCTTGATGCCGTCGACGCCGACGATCGGCACCTTGCCGGCGAGATTTTCGGCACGCAGCGCTTCCAGTGCGCCGGAGCCCATATCGTCATTGGCCGCCCAGATGCCCTTGATGTCGTCGCCGAAGCGGGTGAGCAGATTGCCCATCAGGTCGAAGGCTTCGGTCGACTTCCAGTTAGCGACCTGGAAATCGAGCAGCTTGATGTCTGGGTTGGCGGCGAGCGCCGCATCGAGGCCCTTCTTGCGTTCGATCGCCGCCGTGGTCGAGATCAGGCCGCCGAGTGCGACGATGCCGCCCTTGCCGCCTATGGTCTTGAACAGGATCTCGGCGATGGTCTTGCCGCTGTCGATGCCGTCGAACTCGATATGCGAGACATAGTTCGGGTTGAAATCCTTCGGGTGCAGATCCCCAGGCTTGTTCCACTGGGTCACCACATAGGCGCCGGCCTTGGCGCAGGCCTCGACGATCGGGCGCGCATCGGGCGTGTCGTTGGGATCGGAATTCAGCACCATGTTGCCGCCGGTCTTGGCCAGCATCGCCTTGATGTCGGCAATGCCCTTCTCGCTGTTGCCTTCCGAAACCAGCGTGACGTGTTCCAGCCCGGCCCATTTGGCATACGCTTCCGCGCCGGTCTTCCACACCGCGTGATAGGGGTTTGACAGCGAGCGGATCGACGTCACCAGCGTCGGCTTTTCCTGCGCGCGCAGCACGCTCGGCATCGCGAGTGCCGCCACGCCGGCGGTGGCGCCCATCATCAGCGTGCGCCGGTTGACCGCAAAATTCTTCGTGTCGTTCATACCTCGAAACCTCCCGATTGAATTCTGTTCCGCCCGGCATCTTGCGCAGGGAGCGCGGCCGGGACCTCGTGGTGAGGATCGTCAAGCTCCTCCACTTGTACGACAACCCTTCAACACGATAACCATACCCTTTCTCTTGACGTGGCACAAGCGACTTGAGATCGTCGCGCGCAAGAGGAAGGGGCGGTGATTTTCATCGCCCGCCGGAGCATGATCCCTAGAAGTGGGAACCGGTTTTCTCGGACAAATCGGGAAACCGTTTTGTCCGGAGATCATGCTCCAACAAAGAGAACCCGGGAGTGGAAATGACGGATTACATCATTGTCGGCGGCGGTTCGGCTGGCTGCATTCTGGCCGCCCGGCTGAGCGAGGACCCGGACGTGTCCGTCGTGCTGCTCGAGGCCGGTCCGCCCGACACCGACCGCTACATCCATTTGCCGGTCGGCTTCTTCAAGATGACGTCGGGGCCGCTGATCTGGGGTTATGACACCGCGCCCGGCAAGGAGATCGACGGCCGCACCATGGTCTATCCGCAGGCCCGCGTGCTGGGCGGCGGCTCCTCGATCAACGCCCAGGTGTTCACCCGCGGTTGCCCTGAGGATTATGACGGCTGGGCGACTGAGAATGGCTGTGCCGGCTGGAGCTATGCCGACGTGCTGCCCTACTTCGTCCGCTCCGAGGGCAACGACACTTTTGCCGATGCGCAGCACGGCACTGACGGCCCGCTCGGCGTCTCCAGCGGCGCGCCGCATCCGCTGACCCGCATCTTCGTCAAGGCGGCGCAGCAGGCGGGCCTTCCTTTCCGCGCCGACTTCAACGCCGGTAAGCAGGCGGGCGCCGGCTTCTACCAGACGACGACGCGCCGGGGGAAACGCTCGAGCACGGCGGTCGCCTATCTGAAGCCGGCGCTCGGCCGCAAGAATCTGACGCTACGCACCGACGCCTCCGTCAGCCGCATCGTGGTCGAGAACGGCCGCGCCATCGGTGTCGAGATCATCGTCAATGGCCGCACCGAACTGCTCCGCGCCGAGCGCGAAGTCATCGTCGCCGCCGGCGCCATCGGCTCGCCGAAATTGCTGATGCTGTCCGGCATCGGCCCGGCCGTGCATCTCGGCGAGCACGGCATCAAGGTGGTCCACGATTCCAAAAACGTCGGCCAGAATCTGCACGATCACATGGACGTCGATGTCGTCGCCGAGCTCAACGGACCGCACGGCATCGACCGTTACAAGAAGAAGCGCTGGCAAGCGGTCGCCGGTCTTGAATATGCGCTGTTCGGCAAGGGGCCGGTGGCCTCCAACATCGTCGAGGCCGGCGGCTTCTGGTGGGGCGACCGCGCGGAGAAGACGCCGGACATCCAGTTCCATTTCCTGCCCGGCGCCGGCGTTGAGGAAGGCATCGGCTCGGTTCCCGGCGGCAATGGCTGCACGCTGAACTCCTACCATGTGCGCCCGCGTTCGCGCGGCAGCGTCACGCTCAAGTCCGCGGACCTGCGCGATGCGCCCATCATCGACCCCAACCCGTTCGCCGAGCGCTATGATCTCGAACGCGCCATCGACGGCATCGAGATCAGCCGCGAAATCCTGTCGCAGCCAGCCTTCGCCAGATACATCAGCCGCGAGCATCTGCCCGGCAAGGCGATGCAGGGGCGCTCAGCACTCGAAGCCTTCGCCCGAGAACATGGCCGCAGCGCCTATCACCCAGTCGGCACCTGCCGGATGGGCGGCGATGCCGACAGCGTCGTCGACCCCGAGCTTCGCGTGCGCGGGCTGCAAGGCCTGCGCGTCTGCGACAGCTCGGTCATGCCGAGCATCGTGTCGTCGAACACCAACGCCGCCGTGGTCATGATTGCGGAGAAGGCGGCGGATCTGATTGCGGGGCGGATGCTGCCGGTGGCGTAAGCAGGACAATGGCATGTGGTGGCGCCATGCGATTGCCTTGCCTTGAGCACCTGTCGCTGAGCGCATAGCACTCGAACCCCACTAAAAACGACAGCCTCCCGCAGCGCCTTCAACCGGCGCTTGCGCAACCCACCAACCGACCGGAAACCCCCGGTTGCGGGCCCGTTGCCGACGCCTGCGCGGGGATGTGAAAGCGCTTTGGCGCCAGTTCCGCGATCACACCATATGAACCGATCCAACCTCTGCTAGCTTGTGGACGTGGGACTTGTCCCGCTTTGGCCGGTGCTTCAGGCAACCCCATCCCAACCCCCGCCCCCTGTGGCGCCGGCCATCCCCCTCCCTTCTACCAGGCTTCCCGACCTGCCATCCTCAGCCGTCCTTGCCAACTTCGAGGTCGACGACGAGGCCTGATGCGTTGCATGCAAATCCAAACCATCGGGCAGCGTATCGAGGAATTTCACATCGGCTGTCTGGACGACCTCCTGAAAGGCGACCAGATCGGGGTCGAGCCGCCTCAGCTCCCGGTTGATGGCCGCCAGGCGCTCCGGTTCGCCTTCCGTGTTGCAGACATTGAGAGTAACGACGCGTAAGCGCATCAGCGAACCACCGCCGCGATGCGTTCCAACGTGGTGCGCGAAACGGCTCGGCCATCGGCGCGGTTCGGCTTGCCAAATGCCGCCATGCCGCCCATACACGGCTTGAACAACCGCCCCGAGGGTCCGCGCCCATTTTGCCAAAGGATACTCTCCGATGTCTGTGACGCCGTCCCCCTGGTCAAAGCCGTGACGGCCTCCCTCGCAAGCCTGGGCTGGACGGATTTCTTCGGCGACCAGCTTGAAGCCGATGAGGCAGACCTCGTGCCGACGCGCATCGCCTCGGTGCACCGCGACCGCCTGGCCGGCCTGTCCCGGGCAGGGCCAGTGGATCTGACGCTGCCGGCCAATGCCAACACCGGCGACTACGCCGTCGGCGACTGGGTGCTGGTCGAGCAGCATACACATCTGCTGCTCCGCCGGCTGACCCGCAAGACGGTGCTGGAGCGCCGTACCCAGGGCGGCAGGATCCCGCAGCTGGCCGCGGCCAATGTCGACACGCTGTTCATCGTGACGTCCTGCAATGCCGATTTCAACATCGCCCGGCTCGAGCGCTATCTGGCGCTGGCCAACGAGGCCGGAACGACGCCGGTGATCCTGCTGACCAAGGCCGACACCGCTGACGATGCCGAGAGATACCAAAGCCAGGCTGCCGCCCTTCAGCGTGGTTTGCCCGTAGTGACGCTGAACCCGCGCGTCGCCGATGCCGCAGCGGCGCTTGCTCCCTGGTGTGGCGCAGGGCAGACGGTGGCGCTGGTCGGCTCCTCCGGCGTCGGCAAATCGACGCTGGTCAACACGCTGGCCGGAGCGGCGCAGCAATCGCCGCAACAGACTGCGGGCATTCGCGAGCACGATGCCAAGGGTCGCCACACCACCACGGCGCGGTCGCTGCACCCCATCGCCGGTGGCGGCTGGGTAATCGACACGCCGGGCATGCGCACGCTGCATGTCAGCGACGTCGCATCCGGCATCGACACGCTGTTTGCCGAAATCACCGAGCTCGCACCGCTGTGCAAGTTCCGCGACTGCACCCATGTCCACGAACCGGGCTGCGCGGTGCAGGCTGCGTTGAAGGCGGGTACGCTCGACCCTGAGCGCCTTGCCCGCTGGCGCAAGCTGTCGGAGGAAAACCAGGGCAACACGCCGGTTCAGAGCGGCCCGCGCGGCAACAAATCGCCTGCCGGGCGCCCGAAGCGGCGTTGAACATCCGGAAAATTCCAGCGATAGAAATTGGAGGCCTGGCCATGTGCCGGGCCTCCGTGCCTTCACTCTCCCCGCATCGTCGCCTGGAACGTCGGCAATGCTGATGCGCCAGTTCATCTCCGGCGTGCCCGACGAGCTCATCGACGCCGCGCGCATGGACGGCGCCTCGGAGTTCTTGATCCTCTACAAGATCGTCGCGCCCAGCATCGCACCCGCAATCGCGGCTCTGGCCCTCTTCGCCTTCGTCTATCACTGGAACAGCTATCTGTGGCCGCTGACCGTGCTGCAGGGCAATGCCGACGCCTATCCGATCGTAATCAGCTTGAGCCGCTTGCTCAGCTACAACAGAGGTGCGGTCAACACCGGCTTGGTGATGGCCGGCGCCACGCTCGCCGTGCTGCCGCTCATCCTGTTCGTCTTCCTGCAGCGCTTCTTCGTCGATTCCATCGTCGGCTCGGCGATCAAGGGATAGCTGCACCAAGCCTTCAAGCGCTCGGCCTGGTTCCGCCACAGATCAGATAGTAGCACTCGTCATAGCGCATGTAGTCAGCCGCGCCCTTGTCCGGCCATTCGCCCGTGTCGAAACGGATTTTGAGTAGGCTTCTGCACTGCGCCACCTTCGCTGCATTGCTGTCCGGGAACAGGGTAACGAGCAGGCCTTGCGGAGCGCCGAAGGAAACCGCCGAGAGAACGAGGCAGCCGAGGCTGGCAGCAAGGAAGAGAGACAAGTTGCGCATTGTTACCGAATACGGCTGGGCCGATGCTCTGACAATGAACAACCCATATCATGATTAACACATGCATAGCAGCGTTTTGCCCAGTAAAGCGACCGAAGAGTACTTGGCGCCCCGCCGCTGCCAGGTCTGCTGCGGCGGCGGTAGCGCCTTCGGCAGGTCAATCCCTTAGGGCAGCGCCAGTCCCCCAGGTGATTGCTTCTACCGCTGAACCGCGGCAGCTCCCGTCCTCACCCAAACCTTGCCGCCGTCCAAGCCCCACCCGCTGCATTCGACTCCACCGCCGCCGCGACAAACTTCACCCCGCGCGCACCATCCACAACATCGGGCACCTGCGCCGCACGCGCCGGATCGACCACCCCACCAGAGCGATGGGCGCGAATGATATCGGCGGCGTCGCGGTAGATATTGGCGAAGGCCTCGATATATCCCTCCGGATGCGCCGCCGGCATGCGCGACACGCGCTGGCTCTCAGTGGTCGAGCCATGGCCGCCGCGCACCAGCGTGCGGGTCTCCTCGCCGTAGATGGAGAAGCGCAGTTCTTCCGGCCGGCCGCCCGACCATTCGAGCCCGGCTTTGTCGCCATAGATGCGCACCGAGAGATCGTTGTAGTGGCCGGGCGAGGTCTGGCTGGCCAGGATCGTGCCGCGCGCGCCGCCCGTCCAGCGCACCAGCACATGCGCATTGTCGTCGAGCCGGCGTCCGGGGACGGCGGTGAACAGATCGGCTGACACCGCCTCGGCCTCGCATCCGGAGATGAAGCTCGCCAAATTGAAGGCATGCACGCCGATGTCGGCCAACACCGCCGACTGGCCGGCGCGCGCCGGATCGGTGCGCCATTCCGCCTGCTTCTGGCCCTCGGCGTCGATCGGCTTGGTCAGCCAGTCCTGGATGTAGGCGCCATGCACGGACACGATGCGGCCAAGCGCGCCCGCCGCCACCATCTCACGCGCCTGGCGGACCATGGCGTAGCCGGTGTTGTTGAGCGTGACGACGAAGCGGCGCTTTTTCACCTGCGCCAGCGCCACCAATGCTTCTGCGTCGGCCAGCGTCGTCGACAGCGGCTTGTCGCAGATCACGTCGATGCCGGCCTCGAGAAAGGCCGTGGCGATCGGCGCGTGCAGATGGTTGGGCGTGACGATGACCACCGCCTCGATGCCATCCGGCCGCGCTGCTTCGGTTCGCGCCATCTCGCGATAGTCGGCATAGCTGCGATCCGGCGCGATGCCGATCTCGGCGGCCGATGCGGCCGCGTTTTCCGGGTCCGACGACAGCGCGCCGGCGACCAGCTCGATCTGGTCGTCGAGGCGCATGGCCAGCCGATGCACGGCGCCGATAAAGGCATTGCGGCCGCCGCCGACCATGCCGACCCGCAGCCGCTTGCCGGCTGATCCGTCCGATGTTGCGTAGACCATTTTCAAGCTCCTCCCGGCACACCGCTTTCGAATACGATTTCCAATTTTCATATTGTAAAACGATCGTATCGCGCTAGCCTGAAATCATGAGTGGGGCAAGCAAGGCATCCGGACGGTCCAGCACCGACGAGGCGGCGACGCGCAAGCGCGGACGCTCGCTGGCCGCGCTTGGCTACATCCAGCCGCAGACCTATGAGGAGCTACGCGCGGTGCTGTCGTCGGGCACGGTGCATTTCCCCAAGCGGCTGCGCCAGGTGGCAATCTTCCTGTGGCAGCATCCGAGCGACGTCGCGCTCGGCACCATCGCGCAGGTTGCGGCACAGGCCGGCGTGCAGCCCTCGACGCTGGTGCGCTTTGCCCAGATCTTCGGCTATTCCGGCTTTTCCGATTTCCAGGGCCTGTTCAAGGAGCACATCAAGGGCTCATGGCCGGAAGGGCGCGGCGAACCGCGCACCGAGACCGAGCCCAATCTGCATTTCCTGCACGGCATGGTCGGCGCGTCGCAGGCCTCGCTTGGCCGCATCGAGGCGGGCTTCGATGTCGCGAGTTTCGACAAGATGGTGGCGCTGCTGGCGGCCGCCGAGCTGATCTATGTCATCGGCTCCAAGCGCGCCTTTCCCGTCACCGCCTATCTCTCCCTGACACTGTCGCAGCAGGGCGTGCGCAATGTGCTGGTCGACAATGTCGGCTCCTCCGCACTCGACCAGATCGGCTGCATCAGCGGCCGGGATGCCGTGCTCGCTGTCTCGTTTAGCCCCTACAATTCGATCACGCCCGATCTCGTCGCGGTGGCGCATGAGCGCAAGGCGCGTATCGTCACCGTCACCGACAGCACCTTCAGCCCGCTGATCCCGCTCTCGGACAGCTGGCTGGAAGTGGTGGAATCCGACTTTGCCGGCTTCCGCTCACTGGCGGCCTCGCTCGCCGTTGGGATGGCGCTGGTCCATGGCGTGGCGGCGCGGCGCGACGAATGAGGCGTCACTGGTCCAATTGACTATCGGGAATTGCCGTTCCATATTTCTCAAAATAGAAACTTTATTCCCGGGAGGAGGAATGGAGATCCGGCTTGACGGCAAGGTGGCTCTGGTCACCGGGTCGACGCAAGGCATTGGCCGCGCCATTGCCGAGACGCTGGCGCGTTCCGGTGCCGCCGGGCTGTTGGTCACCGGGCGCGAGAGGGCGCGTGGCGAGGCCGTGGCGGCCGAGCTTTCGCAATTGGGCACGCCGACCATCTTCGTCGCCGCCGACCTTGCCGATCCTGACGCCCCCACCCTTCTGGCGCAGGCCTGCATCGAGCGCTTCGGCCGCATCGATGCGCTGGTCAACGCCGCCGGCCTGACCGATCGCGCCTCTTTCCTCGACGCCAGCCTCGACGACTGGGCGTCACTGTTTGCCGTCAATGCGCGCGCGCCGTTCTTCCTGATGCAGGCGGCGATTGCCGACATGAAGCAGCGCGGCCAAGGTGGCGCCATTCTCAACATTCTGTCGATCAACGCCCATTGCGGCTCGCCGGAGCTTGCCGTCTATTCCGCCACCAAGGGCGCGCTGGCGACGCTGACCAAGAACGCCGCCAACGCCCACCGTTTCGATCGCATCCGCGTCAACGGCATCAATGTCGGCTGGACCGACACGCCGGCCGAACGCATCATGCAGGCGGAGACTTTGGGCAACGGCCCTGGCTGGCTCGACAAGGCCAATGCCGCGCAGCCTTTCGGCCGGCTGCTGACGCCGGACGACATCGCCAGCCTCGCCGTCTTCCTGCTCTCCGATGCCGCCGGACCGATGACCGGCGCGGTCATCGACCAGGAACAGGCGGTGATCGGGGCGAACCGGTGAGCGCCATAGAGCCGCTCGGCCCGGCGCTGCTCGATCGCTTGCCGGCTTCGGTCCAGACACCGTCCTACGACCGCACGATGCTGGCGCCCGGCATGGCGCATCTCGGCGTCGGCGCCTTCCATCGCTGCCATCAGGCCGAATACACCGACGATCTCATCTCGCTGCGCTTCGACCGCTGGGGCATCGTCGGCATCAACATCCGTCCGCCCCGCCTTGCCGACACGCTGGGACGGCAGGGCGGGCTCTACACAAGGCTGATCCGCGAGAACAGCCACATCGAGGCGCGCGTCATCGGCAGCATCGTCCGGGTGGTCGACAGCCAGGAGAGTGCCGCACCGGCGCTGGGTGTGCTGATCTCACCGGATATCGAGTTGGTGACGATGACGGTGACCGAAAAAGGCTATTGCCACGTCCCGTCCAGCGGCGAACTCGACCTTGGCCATCCCGACATCGTCCACGACCTCGCCAGCCCCGAGACGCCACGCAGCATCCCCGGCCTGTTGGTGCGGGCGCTGGAGCAGCGCAGGGCCACACATGAGCGACCCATAACGTTTCTCTCCTGTGACAACATTCCGACCAACGGTACTATCCTGAACAATGTCGTGCGGACGTTTGCCGAACGGCGGAGCAAAGGGCTGGCCCGCTGGATAGAGGCCAATGTCGCCTTCCCCGCGGCCATGGTCGACCGCATCGCGCCGGCGGTGACGCAAGATGACCTCGATAGTGTCGAACAATGGTTCGGCTACCACGATGCCGCCGTCGCTGTCGGTGAGCCGTTCCGGCAGTGGGTGATCGAGGAAAAATTCGCCGGCCGCATGCCGCGCTGGGATCTGGTCGGCGCCACCTTCGTCGACGACGTCACGCCGTTTGAGCATCTCAAGATGCGGGTGCTGAATGGCGCCCAGACGGCACTCGCCACGCTCGGCGTTCTAGCTGGTCTCGAGCACACATCGGATGCCATGGCCGACCCGCTGCTGTCGGACTTCATCCGGCGCATGCTGGTCGAGGAGACGCTGCCGACGCTGATGCCGGTGCCGGGCGTCCTGCCCCTTGCCTATGTCGAGCAGAGCCTTGCCCGGCTGAAGAACACCGCGATCCGCCACCGCAACCACCAGGTCGCCACCGACGGTTCGCAGAAGATCGTCCAGCGCCTGCTCAACCCGATCCGCGACCGGCTGAGCCAGGGCCAAAGCATCGGGCTGCTGTCGGTGCCGGTCGCCGGCTGGATGGCCTATCTGATCCAGGCCTCGGGACGTTTCGGCAGACGCTGGCCGGTGTCGGACCCCTATGCCGGCAAGGTCGCCGGAATCGCCGACGCGACCGGTCACGATGCCAGCGCGCTGGTGTCCGCCATCCTTGCCATCGACGGGATATTCGGCCCCGGCCTTGCCGCCGACGATACGTTCCGCGCAGCCGTGATATCGGCGCTGGGCGACCTGCTGTCGGACGATCCGATGGCGGCTGTCCGGCACAGTCTCGAACAAGATGAGGTCGCGAGGTTGAAGCGATCCAAACAATCGGCATTATAGTCGTCGGTCTAGGGAGGCAGAATGAAACTTGGAGTGCTTACAGCACCGTTTGCGGAGACGCCGCTTGGCGAGGTCGCCGACTGGGCGCACTCGGCCGGCTTCGAGGCGCTGGAAATCGCCTGCTGTCCGAAGACATCCGGCGCGACGCGACGCTATGCCGGCACCAGCCATATCGATGCCGCATCCACCTCGCCCGCGCAGGCCAAGGAGATCGTCGCTTCGCTGACGGAGAAGAAGCTGACGGTTTCCGGCCTCGGCTACTATCCCAACCCGTTGCATCCGGACCCTGCCCATCGCGAGGCCGTCATCGGCCATCTGAAGAAGGTCATCGTGCTGGCCGCCAATATGGGCGTGCCGGTGGTCAACACCTTCTGCGGTGGCGATGCCTCGAAGACCGTCGACGTCAACTGGCAGGACGCGCTGAAAGTCTGGCCCGAGACCGTCGCCTATGCGCGCGGCCACGGGGTAAAACTCGCCTTCGAGAACTGCCCGATGATCTTCAGTTATGACGAGTGGCCGGGCGGGCACAACATCGCCTATTCGCCCTACATCTGGCGGCGCATCCTCGAGGCCTGGGGCGGCGAGGTCGGCATGAATTTCGACCCCTCGCATCTGGTCTGGCAGATGATCGACCAGGGCCGCTTCATCAAGGAGTTCGGCCCCTACATGCTGCATGTCCACGCCAAGGATTTGATGATCGATCATGATGGTTTGTATGAGCGCGGGATTCTTTCCGCCGGGATACGCTGGCAGGTGCCGCGCATGCCGGGATTGGGCGATGTCGACTGGAGCGGCTTCTTCTCCGGCCTCTACCGCGCCGGCTACGACGGCTCGGTCATCATCGAACATGAGGACAGGCGGTTTGAAGGCAACGACGNCCGGCCTCTACCGCGCCGGCTACGACGGCTCGGTCATCATCGAACATGAGGACAGGCGGTTTGAAGGCAACGACGATGCGGTGAAGCGGGGCTTCCTGCTCGCCCGCGACGTGCTGCGCCCCTTCGTCAAATGACGAGGTGAATGACTTGGTCTGAACCTGCCGAAGGGTCTGACCCTGAGACGAAAAACAACAATGTGGAGGAGTACTGACATGAAGAAAATACTGACCATGGTCCCGTTGCTTGCGGGCGCTGCCTTGCTGGCATCGATGGGCGTGTCGTCGGCCGAAGCCAAATATACGATCGGCATTTCCAACACCGTGCAGGGCAATGGCTGGCGCGAGGAAATGGTCTGCGCCATGAAGGCGCAGGCGCTGGCTTCGGGCGAAGTGACGAAGCTCAACATCGCCCACCGCAACACCGATGCCGCCGGCCAGCTCGAAGACATCCGCAATCTGATCAGCGCCAAGGTCGACGCCATCGTCGTCAACCCCGCTGATCCCGCCGGCATCAAGGCGGGCCTGGAAGAAGCCACCAAGGCCGGCATCGTCGTCGTTGCCGTCGACCAGGCGGTGACCGAACCGTCGGCCTACATCATCTCCAACAACCAGGAACAGTATGCCTATCTCGGCGCCAAATGGCTGTTCCAGCAGATGGGCGGCAAGGGCGAAGTGTTCTACATGCGCGGTGCCGCCGGCGCCTCGGCCGATAGCGATCGCGACAAAGGCTTCAAGAAGGCGCTGGCCGAAAACCCCGGCGTGAAGGTGGCGCAGGAAGTCTTCACCGGCTGGCAGCAGGATCAGGCCAAGCAGCAGATGCTGTCGTTCCTGGCCACCGGCACGCCGTTCAACGGCGTGTGGACGTCGGGCATCGACAACGTCATCGTCGACGCGCTGGTCGAATCGCAGGCGCCGCTGGTGCCGGTGGTCGGCGCCGACAATGCCGGCTTCGTCGGCCAGCTGAGCTCGGTGAAAGGTCTCGTCGGTGCAGCCGTCACCAACCCCGGCTCGATCGGCGGCGCGGGCGTGACGCTGGCGCTGCAGATCCTCGACGGCAAGAAGCCGGCGCAGCAGACCGTGCTGGTCGACCCGCAGCTGTGGGACAACGCCACCGACGAAGGCAAGGCCAAGCTGAAGGCAGCCGCCGACCCGTCGCTCAGCCCGGAATGGCCGGTCTCGATCTCGATCCCGGAGTGGACGACCTACACGAAGGAGCAGATCGTGGCCTGCAAGGGGCCGGGGGAGTAAGCCTGGTTTGAATGAACTGGCGAGGACGGCGAACGGCCGTCCTCGCCACACAGACTAGCGCTCTACGGCGCCCCCCTCTGTCCTGCCGGACATCTCCCCCACAGGTGGGGAGATTGGCTGTCATCTCGGCTTTCGCTAATTTTCTACGTCGCAAGACGAGGGGCGGCGCCGGAACTGCCAATCTCTCCCCTTGTGGGGGAGATGTCCGGCAGGACAGAGGGGGGCGCCGTAGAGCGCCGACATTAGTTTCTGGAACCATCAATTTTGACAACAAACCATTTGACCACCAGCCCCCTCCTCGACGCCACCGGCGTCGCCAAGAACTACGGTGCGGTTGCAGCACTTCGCAACGCGTCGCTCTCCGTGCTGCCGGGCGAGGTCCACGCGCTGATGGGCGCCAACGGCGCCGGCAAGTCGACGCTGGTGAAGATCCTCACCGGCGCCATTCCCGCCAATGCCGGCCGCATCCTGATCCGCGGCGAAGCGCGCGACATTCGCTCGCCCGCCGCCGCGCGCCGCGCCGGGCTGCTGCCGGTCTACCAGGAGCCGTCGCTAATCCCCGATCTCGACGTTCTCTCCAATCTCAGGCTCACCGGCACGCCGGTCGAGCCGTTCCGCGCCTGGGTGCGCGAGCTCGGCATTACCGACCTCGATCTGCGCGACACCGCGCGCGACATTCCGCTGGCCGTGCTGCGCGTGCTCGACCTCGCGCGGGCGCTCGCCGTCGAGCCCGACGTGCTGCTGCTTGACGAGATGACGGCGGCCCTGCCCGCCAACCTCGCCGAAAAAGTGCTGGAAGTGGTGCGCCGCCAGGGCGATGCCGGCCGCGCCGTGATCTTCATCTCGCACCGCTTCGTCGAAATCTCGGCACTGTGCGACCGCGCTACCGTGCTGCGCGATGGCGAGACCGTCGGCGTCGTCGACGTCGTGCCGGGCGTGGAAGAAAAGATCGTCGAGCTGATGCTCGGCACCCGCATCGTCAAAACCCATGTCGCGGCCCGCAGTGCCGCCGAGAAGGCCGCGCCCGCAGCTGCCCGGCCGCGCATCTCCGTGCGCAATCTCCGCGTCGGTGCCAAGCTCAGTGACGTCTCCTTCGATCTTGCCGACGGCGAAGTCGCTGGCGTCGTCGCGCTCGAAGGCCAGGGCCAGGACGAGTTGTTCGCCGCCCTTGCCGGCTCGATCCGGCCCTCCGGCGGCACGATCGAAGTCGATGGCCAGCCAGTGAAATTCGCCCACCCGATCGACGCCATCCGCGCCGGCCTAGCCTATGTGCCGGGCGACCGCTCCGAGGCGCTCGCCATGCAGCGCTCGGTGCGCGAAAACATCGCGCTGCCTTTCAGCGCTGCCTTGCGCAACTGGGGGCCGATCAACATGCGCCGCGAGCGCGCGACCGTGCTCAGCGCCATCGAGCGGCTGCAGATCGACACCCGGGCGCAAGGCGAAGTGCAGCGCCTGTCGGGCGGCAACCAGCAGAAGGTGACCATCGCCCGCTGGATCGCGGCGGATGCCCGCACCATCCTGTGCTTCGACCCGACGCGCGGCATCGATGTCGGCACCAAGCAGGAGATCTACAAACTGCTGCGCGAGCTCGCCGGCAACGGCAAGTCGGTGCTGTTCTACACCTCGGAACTGGAAGAGGTGCAGCGCGTCTGCGACCGCGTCATTGTCATCTTCGGCGGCCGCCTGGTCGACATTTTTCCGGTCGAGGAGGCCGACGAGCCGGCGCTGATGCGCGCCGCCTACGGCCTGCCGCGCGGCGCCAAGGCCGACATCGGCATATTGGCCGATCCCACGGCCGACGCTTCGGCTTCGACGGAGCCAACGCCATGAGCCATTTCCTGCGCCGCCAGGGTTGGGTTGTCGGCCTCTTCGCCCTGCTCATGGTCCTGTTCATCGCCACCAGGATCATCCAGCCGGCCTATGGCAGCAATGATTTCGGCTCGCTCGCCCGCGCCGTTCTGCCCTATGCCTTCGCAGTCGCCGCGCAGACGGTGGTCGTCATCGCCGGCGGCATCGATCTGTCGGTCGCCGCCATGATGGCGCTGACCAGCGTCACCGCGGCGGCGATGATGAATGGCGCGAGCGAGGAATACGCGCTGTTCGTGGTGCCCTTCGTGCTGGCCATGGGTTTCGTGCTCGGCGCACTCAACGGCCTGCTCATCGTCGTCACCCGCGTGCCCGACATTGTCGTGACGCTGGCCATGCTGTTCGTGCTGCAGGGTGCAGCCCTGCTGGTACTCGAAGCGCCAGGCGGCGGCATCGCCGAATGGCTGAAGGCGCTGATCTCTGGCACCGTACCGATCCCCGGCCTGCCCGACGCCATAGACGCCTGGCTGCCCAAGGCGCTGCTGGTGCTGATCGTGTGCCTCTGCGTCATCTGGATACCACTGAGGCGCTCGCGCCTCGGCCTCTCCATCTACGCCATCGGCTCTAGCGAACTGGCGGCGTTCCGCTCCGGCGTGCCGGTCAAGCGCACTCGCATCATCGCCTATGCGCTGTCCGGCCTGTTCGCCGCCTTTGGCGGCCTGGCGCTGACCATGAGCACCGGCATCGGCGCCCCCATCCCCGGCCCCTATCTGCTCGCCAGCGTCGCCGCCGTGGTGCTGGGCGGCGTCGCGCTCGGCGGCGGCAAGGGCGGCCTGCTCGGCCCGATCGTCGCCGTCTTCGTGTTGCGCCTGGTGCGCACGGATTTGACGCTGCTTGCCATCGACCCGAATGTCACCGCCATCATCGAGGGGCTGATCATGGTGGCGGTGGTGATGTTCGGCGCGTTTATCACGATGCGGGGGCGGCAATGATGGGTGTGCTGTCGCAGAGAGACGTCGGCGTTCCTTCGCGCCCCCCTCTGTCCTGCCGGACATCTCCCCCACAAGGGGGGAGATTGGATGTCGCGACGACCTTCGCCAATCTCCAACCTTGCACGAATGAGCGAGGCGCTGAAGCTGCCAATCTCCCCACAAGTGGGGGAGATGGCCGGCAGGCCAGAGGGGGGCGCCGTAGAGCACTGTCCTCGCCAACTTGCCGCACCTTGCAAACCTCATCGCGAGCAAGAGCCGCCCCATGAGCACCACGGCCATCACCCCGGTCCCCTTCGGCCGCCGCATAAAGCGCTTCATGGCCGATCGCCCGCTCATCCCGCTGATCGTCCTGCTCGCCATCCTGGTTATAATCCTGCAGATCCTGCGCCCCGGCATCGTCAACGAGCGCTGGATCGCCAACACTATTAAATTCGCCATACCGCTGGCGATCCTGGCGGGATGCCAGACCATGACCATGCTGACCGGCGGCATCGACCTGTCGGTCGGCACGGTGGCAACGATGAGCGCCTTCATCATGGCGACGCAAGTGGTCAACCAGGACCCGGCGGTGGCGTTCCTCCTGGCGATGATGCCGGCGGTGCTGATCGGCCTCGTTAACGGCATCGGCGTCGGTGTCTTCCGCGTCCACCCGCTGATCATGACGCTGGGCACCAGCCTGATCGGCACCGGCTGCCTGCAGGTCTACCAGCGCACGGTGATCGCGTCGGGCGCAAAAATCCCCGACTTCCTGGCTTGGCTCGGCACCGGCGTGACATGGGGCTTCCCCAACGCGCTGCTTTTGTTCGTGCCGCTCGCCGCCCTCATCGTCTTCACGCTCGCCCGCACCGGCTTCGGCCGCCTGCTCTACGCCGTCGGCGACAATGAGCGCGCGACCCGCCTGTCGGGCGTGCAATACTGGCAGGTCATCACCGCGCTCTACGTCACCTCTAGCGTGCTCGCCGGCATCACCGGCCTGCTCTATATCGGCCTGATCAAGGCGCCGTCGCTGTCGCTCGCCGAACCGCTGGTGCTGCCCTCGGTCGCCGCCGCCGTCATCGGCGGCACCTCCATCTTCGGCGGCCGCGGCGGCTACACCGGCACCATCATCGGCGCCCTGATCCTGACCGTGCTGACAACACTGCTGACCATCCTGCAGATGCCGGAGGGGGCACGGCGGATCTTGTTCGGGCTGATCGTGCTGTTCGTGACGGCGGCATATTTGCGGATTGTGGAGGAGCGGTAGGGGCCGAGGCCAGCGCCAGCCCTCACTCCCTCTCGGCTTCGCCGAGCCCCCTCTACCCCCACGTCCGTGGGGAGAGGAAATGCCAAGCTTTTTGGCGTGGAGGAACCCAAGCTTTTCGAGAGAGAGGGACACCCAAACTTTTGAAGGCCGCGACCTCGGAGATTAGCGTTTCCTCTTCCCCCACGGATGTGGGGGAGAGGTGGCTCGGCGAAGCCGAGACGGAGTGGGGGAGCACCCTATGCGGTTGCCACCATCCTGGGCGACCTTGCCCACCCAGACGCAACGCCCCTTACTTCAACGAAATCGCCATCCCGCTCAGATCCGCATTCACCTGCAGGCCCACCTGCCGGCCGGTAAGCTCGAGCTGGGCGCCCTTGTCGTTGGTCATGACGATCACCTGCGCGCCCTTGCCGAGCGCGCCGCCACCACCCGCCGCGCCGTAAACCCCGGTCGCATCGCGAACCCTTCTGATATGCCGCACGGTGCCCCGGAAATAGGTCTTGGAAACGCCGAAGGCGAAGCCGCCCGAAACGCCGCCGATCGTGATGGGATAGGAGCGGCCGTGGAAGGTCAGCGTCCCCTCGCCGCCGGAACCGCCGACGAAGAAGGCCGCCTTGTAGACGGCAAAGCGGATCGTGCCGCTATCGGCATGCGCGGCGCTGGCAGCGCTGACGGACACAGTTGTGATGGCCGCAACCGCGAGCGAACGAAAGCTGGACGAGATGGTCATGGTGGGAGCTCCTCAAGTGCGCCGCTCACCCAACCGGCAGGGCTCGTCGGCGTCGTAACCAACTTGAACAATCTAGCCCGTGATTTGGTTCCAGGCAGGCTGTGACAAGATCCGACGAAACGTGACGTGGTGTACTTTCGGGTTGCGGAGGAGGCGGCGGCTATTTCCTCTTCCTGAGCACTTTTCGCAGCGTTAACTTCAACCGCCTCATCTGGTAATGGCGCCGCAACTTGGCCAGCGCCGACTGGTGGGCGGTGTCGATTGCAGCCAGCGAGTCCGCCTCGGTAGCCTGCGGCAGCGCGAGCAGCGCGTCGGCCTGAAGATCGGCAAAGGGCTTGGGGTCATAGATGGCGAACGGCGTCGGCGGGTCGCTGAGCACGGTGGGGTTGCTGTTGATCTCGAACACTACAAGCCTGCCGTCCACGAAAGTGTAGTCGATGCGGCCATACTGCATGCGGGCTTTTTCGAAGACCTGCATGACCGCATTGGCGTCAGGATTCGTATCGATATAGGTCCTGATTTCTTCGATATGCGCCGGCAGCAATTGCTCGGGCGAATTCTTGACGAACCACGATTTCGACATGGCGCAATGCTGGCCGTAGATCGTATCGCCGACCCGAAACGCCGCGTACTTCCTGAAATAACCGTCCATTCCGGGGGTGCCGATCATCTCCACCACCATCGGCCGCGCCAGATCGCTACCGTCCAGCCGGGCGATCGCGGCGTCCAGCGCCGGCCGGTCGTGCAGCAGCGGCGGCTCCCTGTAGAGTGCGCCCGTCTCGTCGCGGATGAAAACGGGATAGCGTATCGCCTCTTCCAGCTCGTCCGGCCTGAACACACGAAAAGCGTTGCTGCCGTCGGCATGAAGCAGGCGCAGCAGGTCGAAGCGCTGCAGGCTGGCGGTCGGGTGATTGAGCTGCGTCAGGCCGGTGTTGTCAGCCAGTTCGGCGCTGATGCCGGCCGCGCGGCTCAATTCGTCCGATGTCAGCCGGTCCATGTCGGACCAGATGACCACCCCGGCGCGAACGCCGCGCAGCAGCCCGGCATCCTCGTAGCGCACCAGCCGGAACCACGCCTCCAGGTCAGTCCGGTGATACAGAAGCACCACCGCCTGCGTGTAGGCGTGCTCCCGGTGCGCGACGTAAAATATCATGCGTTTCCGTTGTCCGTATGTAATTGCAAAGGGGAACCATGATAATTAGACAGGCTTGTGAAAGCCGTGAAATGGTTCTCGATCCGGCATCCGTCAAACAGGAGATAGAACAGGTTGACGTTTCCGTGAAGCTGCAAACCGCATTGGCAAGAAACTGCCATGCGCCATCAACGCGTTAGAAGTCGAGGCAGCCGACACATGAATTTAGACGATGTTGCGATACCCGTCCGCCGGTTAGACCTGGAAGACATCCCTTTGCTGATGGAGCTTGAGGCTGCCGCCTGGGCCGCACCGCTGCAGGCGAGCGAAACGACCATCCGCCACCGGCTGGCACTCGGACACACCATGTTCGGCGCGATCGATGGCGATCTGCTTGCTGGCACCATCTGCTTTACCGAGACCAGCCAGGATCCGCTGGTGCGCGCCGATTTCCCCAGGAATTTCGATGCCTATGCATCGCTGCCGCGCAGCGAGCCGGTTTACGCACTTTACGCCTACAATCTCTGCGTCCGGCCGAGCCATCGCGGCTCCAACACGGCGGTGCGGCTCTTGAAGGAGATGGAGAGCCACGGCCGCCGCCTGGGCGCCAGCTGGCTGATCGGCGATGGCCGCTGCTCGTCCTATGCCGGCTCCTCGGGCGAAGAGTATGATCATGTCAAGGCCGATGCGCGGTTCCGCGCCACCATCGACCGCTGGAACCAGACCGGCACAAGACCGCCGCTGGAAGAGATCATCCGCGATCCGCTGCTGCGCATGCACTACCGCGTCTACGGATGCGAGTTCCTCTACGTCATGCCGGACTTCTTCCCGCAGGACGCCACGTCAGGCGGCTTCAGGGTCATTTCAGCCAAGAATCTCAAGGCATGAGATTCGAGCCGTCATGACAGCTCCGCATTTCGATCCGTTCGCGCTCGGCGACGACCCGTTTCCGCATTTCGCCCGCATGCGCGCCGCCGGCGGCATTGCGCGCGGCGTCGCGCCCTATCCCGAACTGGCCGACGCGCATTATGTGTTCAGCCATGAGCTGGTGTCGGGCGCGCTGAAGCATCCCGCTCTTGTTCAGGCGCCGCCGGGTACATATGAAGAGGTCCGCCGCAAGCTCGTCGACCATGCGCCCATGGCTCTGCTCAGCCGCTCGGTGCTGCTTGCCGATCCGCCTCAGCATGGCGCCTTGCGCCGGCCGGTCGCTGGCTTTTTCTCACGGCCGGCCATCGAAGCGCTGACGCAAGGTCTTCGCGCGCTGAGCCACGAGCTGGTCGAGCGTGCGCTGGCGGATGGCCGCGTCGACGCCGTCGCCGGGCTCGCCGTGCCGGTGTCCTTCTGGCTGCTGCAGGAAATCCTCGGCATCGAGATCGAGGACCCTTGGGCGTTGAAATCGGTGACCCGCCGCATGGCCAGCGCATTCGACCTGCGAAGAGCGCAGCCGCCGGCAGCAAGCGCCGAGGCCTATCGCGAATGCCAGGCTTTTGTCGAGGAGCGGCTGGCTCGACAGGCCTACCGGCCGGACGGAATGGTTGCCGGCATGGTGCGGGAGGTTGCGCAAGGCCGCTGGTCGCGCGAGGACATGGTGGCCAACATCGTCTTCATGCTGTTTGCCGGACAGGAGACTGTCGTCGACGCTCTCGGCAACGCAATTGTTGCGCTGGATCGCTTTCCCGAACAGCGCGCGCTGCTCGAGCGCGGCGCTGTCGACTGGAGCAGCGCGGCGGCCGAACTGCTGCGCTATGGCGCCTCGGTGCAATACGCCGTCGCCCGCATCGCGGCGCAGGACATCGACCTCGGCGACGTCAGGATTGCGGCTGGCGAAGCGGTCGTGCCGGTGCTCGGCAGCGGCAATCGCGACGATGCCGTCTTCGCCGATGGCGACCGGCTGGACCTCACGCGCCCGCCAGCCATGTCGATGACCTTCGGCACCGGCCTGCATGTCTGCCTCGGGCAGCATGTCGCCCGTATCGAGATCGCGGCGATGATAGAAGCCCTGTTCACCCGTGCGCCCGGATGGCGGCTCGATGCCGCAAATGCCGAGCGCCGCGCCTCGATGTCGTTTCACGGCATGGCTACCGCGCCGCTGATCCTCAACCCCGCTGCGTGAAAAGCGGCCGCGTCTGGGGGATGACCGCCGGGTCGAGCGACCTGACGATTTCCGAAACCTTTGCCCGCAAGGCGCCCACCGTCGCATCGTCGAGCGGATCGAGAATATCGTTCTGATCTCTCGATACCCGGTACTCGTCCAGCGACGGCGCCTCGCTCGACGGCGTGAAGCCGCCGCCGCGGGCATGCTTGTCGGCCAGTTCCTGCCTCGATTTCACGGCATAGTGGCGGATCCAGCCGATCTTCCATTCCATCGGCATGGCCGCCGGGTGCTTGTCGAGCGTCATGCCGTCGACCAGCGTCCTGCGCAGCGAGATGCGGAAACCGTGCGGGTGCGGCATGAACTGCCCGGGATCCCGCAGCGCCTTGCGCAGCACCGAGGACACGCGGGCAAACGACTTCTTCCAGCGCGCGGTCGGGGCGTCATGCGTGCCGCGCCTTTGAAACCGCACCGTCACCAGTTCGTCGTCATAGGCCTCTTTGCCGTCGCTGCCGAAATTCACCCAGCGAAAGGCGACGCTGCGCACGCCCGGGCGGCTCAAAAGCGAGCGGACCAGTTCGGCTCCGCTCCAGGGCGGCGCGTCGAGCGGCTCGAGGAACTCGTCGGCGTCCATGAAGCCCAGATAGCGATAGCCGTGGAGCAATGCCTGCCAGTAAAGATAGGAATAGGCCCGCCGCTGCGGCAGCACCGTGTCGTGTCGCCAGTCGACCAGCCGGATCCAGCCGGCATCGCGCAACGCCTGGAGCACCGCCGTCTGCGGTCCGGCGCTGCAGTTGTCGGCGATCATCAGGTCGAAGCCATGCAGCTTGTGCCAGGCGACCCACTCGATCACATAGGGCTGCTCCAGCTTCATGATCGCGCAGATCACCGGCCTGTTGACGGAAAACGGAATTCTCATCGCAACGCTTTCCCCGCGCCACCCGCTGCTGCTTGAGGCTCGACCTGCCGGAACGGGATCGCATCGCCATAAAATGCCGCAAGCTGCTCCGAAGAGCCCGTCCAGTCGCCCATGTCGAACTGGTGGAACCGATAGCGTGGGTCGTCAAGGGGCAGCAGGTCGATATCCGGCCTGATGCACCGGTCGAATATGCCGGCCACCGGCAGATGGATCGTCCGCGCCGAAGACAACCAACCGGCCAGCCAGGAGAAGCTGCTCACCCCCGTGACGAGATGGCTCGCCCGGCGCAGCGTCTCGAAATCGGTCAATGGCGACGCCTTCGGCGCGAAGACAGCATCGGGAAAACGCTGACGCAGGCGCCGGCAATAATCGTTGTCGTCATGGGTCTGGCCGACGAAGACCGGCTTGCGGCCGCTATCCTTGATGAGCGTCTCGAAGAAGCCGAATGGCATCGGGCAATAGTTGCGGTGGAAGCCGTCGAGGATGTCGCCGGCCCGCACATGGATGACGAGAAAATCGTCGCCATGGGTCGGCGCGGCGACGGCACGCCCGTCGAACAGCCCGGAGACCTCGTCCCGGTCATAATAACCCAGCCGCTGCGCGAAGCCCTTGAAGCGGATGCTCCGCGCCCGCCTGTCGCGGAACGCGGCTATGATCCCGTCGAGGTCGTAGCGGTGATAGCCGTCGACCCGAAGCAGCCGGTATTTCCACAACAAAGGCGGCCGCACCCTGGCAATGGACCATTCCGGCAGGTCGGCGTCGCAGACATAGCCACCGGGGATACGCTTCGCCAGCACATGGCAAAACATGTACTGGAACATCTTGTTCGCCATGCCGCCAAACGGCTGCATCACGATGGGCACTTGCCGCATTGGACCCCTTTCGCCAAAGACGGTCATTGTTACCCGAGCTGCGCGGGCCGGTCGACTGGCCTCTGACGCCAAGGGCGCATCATGATCGCCGCCGGCAAGCCACCCTCAGGGGTAATGCGTCGGCTTTGGCGCGTAGATCTTTGGATCGAAGTCCAGATCCCTCGGCAAGGGCAGGCTTGAGCACTGCAAATGCACCTCGCGTGCGAGCAGCCTTCGCTGCTTCTGCTCGTTCTCCTTGATGGCCGCCACGAGGCCCATGCTGTAGGGCCCCAGCACGACGCCGGCGGCCCATCCCGGATGCTCCTTCTCGCGCGCGTCGTAATTCATGGCATCGGTGCGGGCCTGCTGGCATTCCGGCGTCGCCCATTTCGGGTCTTGGGTCGAGAGCGAGGCTCCATACTGGACCGGAGACGATACGCACCCTGCCACTGTCGCAGTCAACGCGACGACCATTGCAATTCTCATCCGCAAGCCCCTCCTAATGTAGGAGGCGACTACAAGACGATTCCAGCGGGAAAAAGGCAGCTCCAGGATGCGGATTTTGCAGGGCCGCTCACCCCAGCAGGTTGCGCGCCGTGCGCATGAAGATCTTCGAACCGATCGGGATCAGATCGTCGGGAAAATCATAATCGGGATTGTGCAATGACGGGGTGCGCTCGCCCGCGCCGAGGAAGAACATCGCCGACCTCGCCTTGTGGCCGAAGATGCCAAAATCTTCCGAAGCGCGCATCGGCAAGGCTTCCTCGCTGCGCGCGACGCCCTCTTCGTCCAGCGCGCGGTTGAGATGTTCCACCGCGTCTGGAGCGTTGACGCTGGCGACGAAGATCTCGTGATAGTCGCAGCGCACGGAAAGGTGGTGCTCGGCCGCGATCCTGGTGGCCAACGCTTCCGCCGCCGCGACCAGTTCCGCCATGCGCTCGTCGCGCCTTGTACGCAGCGTCGCCCACACCTCGGCGTAGCCGGGCGCGATGCCGAACACGGCCTCGCCCATCGTCGCATGGGTGACGGTGACCATGCTGAAATCATCGTCGGCAAAGGTGCCGCGCCCCAGTGCCGGAAGCGTCGGCATCAGCTGGCTGATCGCCGGCATCGGCGACACGCCGGTTTCGGGCATGGAGGAATGCGCGGTCTTGCCCTCCAGCACGATGCGGATGCCGCGCGAGGCGCAGTTGACCACGCCGGGCTTGAGCCGCACCTCGCCGAACGGCACGCCCGGCAGATTGTGCAGCGAGAAGGCGAAGTCCGGCGCGATCTCGCCAAAGCGTGGATCGGCGACGACGCCGGCCGCACCATTGCCGGTCTCCTCCGCCGGCTGGAACATCAAGACGACGCGGCCGCGGGCCGGCCGCTCACGCCCGAGCTGGCGGCCAAGTGCGGCGAGGATCGCGGTGTGGCCGTCATGGCCGCACATATGCGATTTTCCCGGCACCTGCGAGGCATGCTCGACGCCCGAAAGCTCCTCGATAGGCAGCGCATCGATCTCCGAGCGGAACAGCACCGTCGGTCCCGCCTGGCCGCTGTCATAGACCGCCGCCACGCCATGACCGCCGAGGCCGGTCAGCACCTTGTCCGGCGCTGTATCGGCGAGGAAGCTGACGACTTCCTTGGCGGTCTGTTCTTCCTCGTTGGAGATTTCCGGGTTTTGGTGCAGCTTGCGGCGCCATGCCGTCAGCTCGATGATATCGCGATTGGTGAGGGTCATGGCTTGGGCTCCGCTTTGGTGCTGCAGGTTACACAAACACGATAGGGTTTTTCTCACGCCGTGCCATGCTGATCAATTCCACTGGTCCATCTGCCTGTCTTGTGTGAGCGTAGATGACGACATCCCATGACCACCACACAACCCAGAGAATTTCCAGCTCCGCACTGAGGCCGTCGATCTCATCTCCGACATCCGGTGGCTTCTCCTGAAAAGCGCCGCGTGCTCGCCTGTGCGACATCTTTGCTTCCATCCACCCGAAGGAACGTTTCGGAGCAACAATGGCCAGGCGGTTTGCGTTTCTCTTGGTTCGCGACTTCACGCTGTCGCCGCTGTCGCTGTTCATCGACACGCTGCGGCTGGCCGGCGATGAAGGCGACCGCAGCCGCCGGATCGAGTTCGACTGGGAGATCGTCGGCGAGCGTGGCCTGCCGATCCGGGCGAGTTGCGGTGTCGAGTTGCTGCCGACCAAGGCGATCGGCAATCCGCAGGAGTTCGACAATGTCGTCGTGGTCGGTGGCCTGCTCGACACCAACCGCAGCCTCAGCTCCGAAAAGGAGGCCTTCCTGTTGCGGGCGGCCGAAAAGGGCGTGCCGCTGACGGCACTCTGCACCGGCAGCTTCGTGCTCGCGCGCTACGGTCTGCTCGATGGCTACAGTGCTGCCGTCAGCTGGTTTCACATCAAGGATTTCCGCAGCCAATTCCCTGATGTGAACGCCCATGCCGACAGCCTGTTTTCCGTCGATAGGGGCCGCTCGACCTGCGCCGGAGGCACGGGTGCGGCCGACCTTGCCGGCCATTTCGTGTCGCAGTTCATCGGCCGCAAGGCTGCGGAAAAAGCCGCCAAGATCCTCGTGCTCGACCGCATCCGCTCGAGCCTGGATGTGCAGCCCGTCGGCGATCTCTTTCCGGCCGCGTCGAGCCGAGCGGTGAAACGGGCGCTGCTTCTGATGGAAAGCAATCTCCAGGAGACGCTGTCGGTCGCCGAGATCGCGGGCCGGTTGCATTTATCCCGGCGCCAGCTTGAGCGGCTGTTCGGCGCCGAGCTCGGCATCGGCCCGATGGCCGCCTATCTTGCGCTGCGCGTACATCAGGCCAAGTCGCTGCTGGAGGGGAGCGACTTGGCAATCGGCGACATCGCCTACCGCTGCGGTTTTCCCAATGCCGGCCATTTCAGCCGTGTCTTCCGCCATCAGACCGGTATCACGCCGACCCATCTCAGGCATCCGAACCGAATGTCCGGTGTCTTTGCCGACGGCAAGGGGAGCGGTCCCTAAGCCTATATTGGGGCGTGCGATCTCGCCGTTGGTATGATAATATCATACCAACCTGATAGGAGGGATCCATGTCCGCCACCGAAAAACGCACCTTCAGCCTGCCGGCCGAGCAGGCTGCTTTCATCGACCAGCTCGTTCGGTCCGGCACATACGCGACCAGCAGCGAAGTGATCCGCGCCGGTCTTCGCGCATTGCAGGAACGCGACGCCGCGGTGGAGCGCTGGCTGCGTGAGGAGGTCACGCCGACCTATGATAGGTGGAAGGCAGACCCCTCCCAGGCCATCCCGGCCGACAAGTCTTTTGACAGCATCCGCGCACATCACGCAGCTCGCCTCAAGGGGAACGTGTGAAGCGCCGGCATGTTGTCCGTTGCCGGAAGCCCAGACGGACCTGTTATGGATATACGATACGGTCGCTCACGCATCCGGCAACCTCACCGCCCTTCGCTACATCGAGCGGATCGAGCGATTTTGCCTGGGTCTCGACTATCCTCGGAACGCGGAACCCTAAGGGATGATGTGCGGCCGGGGCTTCGCATCGTTGGCTTCGAGCGCCGCCTGACTGTGGCCTTCACCGTAGAAGGCGACCAGGTGGTGATTCTCAGGGTGTTCTACGGCGGCGTCGCCTGGGAGGACGAGTTGGCGCCTATCGCTCCGTGAACGCCCGCGCGAACGAGTCCAGCATCGGCCGCGCCAGATATTCGAGGAAGGTTCGGTCGCCGGTGCTGATAAACGCCTCGACCGGCGTTCCCGGGTAAAGCTGCTCGGCTTTCACGCCCTGCGGCAGCGTGTCGGTGATCTCCAGCCTGGCGCGGAAATACGCCTCATGCGTGGTTTCATCGATCAGCCGGTCGGCGGAAATTTGCGTCACCGTAGCCGGGACCTCAGGGGTGAGGCGCGCGTTCAGGGCGGACAGCCTGAGCTTCGCCGGCTGGCCGACGCGAACCAGGTCCACGTCTTTCGGCCGCAGCTTCGCGTCGACGATGAGGCCCGACGCGGTCGGCAGGATCTCCATGATCTTCTGCCCCGGCGCAATCACGCTGCCTTTGGAGTTGTAGATCGAGGATACCACGATGCCGGCTGCCGGCGCCTTGATCGTCGTGCGCCCCAGCACCGCCTCGGCTGCGGTGATCTGTTCGCCGATGTCGGCCAGGCTGGTGCGAACCTCGTCGAGCTTGGTCAGCGCGTCCTCGACGCGCTGCGTGGTCGCGCGCTCGACCTGCGCCTGGGCTTCGACGATCTGCGTCTTGGTCGCTGCGATATCCGCCTCCAGCGCGGCGGCCTGGCCGACCAGATCGGCCTCGCTGCGCAGAAGCTGCGAATATTCGCTGCGGTTGGTGAGACCCTTGTCGAGCAGGCCGGTCTTGATGCCGAGTTCCTTCTTCACGATCTCGGCCTGTTGCTGGATGGCGAGTTTCTGCGCCTCCAGTCCCAGCGCCGACTCACGATGCATGGCGACGCGCTGCGCCAGGATCGACTGCTCGGAGCGGAACCGGGCGAGCCTGGCCTCGAACTCCTTCTGCTGTTCGTGCACCAGATTGTCGAAATCGCGCTGGAACGGCGCGGGTGCTGCTTCGGCGATCGGCGCCAGCCTGTCCGATCCGTCGCGCTCGGCCTCAAGTCGCGCGGCACTTGCCCTGAGCGCGATCGTCTGTCTGGTCAGCCGGTTGAGGTCGGTCTCGGCCGCCCTGCGGTCGAGCAGGACCAGCGGTTCGCCTTGTTGCACGCGGTCGCCTTCATGCACCAGCAACTGCTCGATGATGCCGCCCTCGGGGTGCTGGATGAGGATGTTGCCGCCCGTCGCCGAGATCGTGCCGGAGGTGATCACCGCGCCGGAGAGCGGCGCGTTCGCCGCCCAATAGCCGAAGCAGCCGACGAAGAGCGCTATGGCCACGTAGCCGACGACGGCCATGCGGCGGAAGTCGGTGCGCGGTCGACCTTCGAAGGCGAGGCTCTGCTGCATCATCGTCTATGACCCGAAGCGGACGCTGTGCGGGCGCACGGTCGGCACGAACGAGCCTGTCACCACCGCGCTCCCGGCCTTGCCGGCCGCCGGTTGCCTCAGCACCTCGCTCGCAGGGCCGAAAGCTTCGACCATGCCGTTGCGCAGGACCATGACGCGGTCGCAGGCCGCGGCGATCGAAGGGCGATGCGTGATGACGACTGTCGTGACGCTTACACTTCGCGCGGCCGAAAGCATCCCTTCGAGCGCCGCCTCCCCACTGCCGTCGAGATGGGCGTTGGGCTCGTCCAGCACCAGCATGCGTGGCTTGCCGTAGAAGGCGCGCGCCAGCCCTATCCGCTGGCGCTCGCCGCCCGACAGCACGGTATGCGACGGGCCTATCACGGTCTGATAGCCGTCGCGCAGCGTGAGAATCAGCTCATGCGCCTCGGCGCGCCTGGCCGCTTCGACGATCGCGGCGTCATCGGCGTCGGGTTCAAAGCGGGCGACATTTTGCGCGATCGATCCCGGGAAAAGCTCCACCTCCTGCGCGAGATAGCCGATATGCCTGCCAAGCTGGGTTTCGTCCCAGCTCCTCAGGTCGGCGCCGTCGACCCTGACCGCGCCGCCGGTCGGCTGCAGCGCGCCCACAAGCAATTTCGCCAGCGTCGATTTGCCGGCCCCGCTCGGGCCGACGATCGCCACCGCTTCGCCGGCGCCGATGGCAAAATTCAACCGCTTGAGGATGGGCTCCGTGCCGAAAGCCGCAGTCGGCGCGATGAAGAACAGATCCTGCACCGAAATCGCGCCCAATGGATCGGGCAGTGCGAGCTTGCGCCCCTGCGCTGGTTGCGCCGCAAGGGCGGTGTCCAGCCGCTTCCAGCATCGCTTGGCGTCGACGATCTGCCGCCAGGATCCGATCAGCTGGTCGAGCGGCTGCAGCGCGCGCGACGACACCAGCGACGAAGCGAAGATCATGCCGGCGGTCATCTGCCCTTGTAGCACCAGCCACGCGCCGGCGCCGAGGATCGCCAGTTGCAGCATCATGCGCAGCGCCCGCGACGTCGCGCTGAAGATCGCATTGGCGCTTCCGGAACGGTCATGCAGGGTCAGCGCCTCAGCAACGTGCTGTCCCCAGACCGCGGCGGCATTTTGCACCATGCCCATGGCGCGCAGCGTGTCGGTGTTGCGGGCGAAGGCCTGCTCCGCCTGGCTGGCCACCGCCGAGCGTTCCGCCGACATGGCATCGTTCCTGCCGATGGCAAGCTGGTTGGCCACGACCAAGAGAAACAGCAGCACGGCGCCGGCGAGCGTCAGCCAGAACAGGACGGGATGGATGAAATAGAGCAAGGCCAGGAAGACGGGCGCAAACGGCAGGTCGAACAACACCGCCACGCCGCGCGACCTGATGAAGGCGCAAGTCGTGGCAAGGTCGTTCAGCGGCGACAGCCCGCTGCCGGCATGTCTGGCGCCAAGCGAGGCGGCGAATGTCCGCGCGCCCAGTTTCTGGTCGACGGTGGCCGCAACACGTTGCGCGTAGATGGCGCGGACCGCGTCCAGCAGGCCGAGGAAGGCGAGCGCGAGGACCGCCATGGCCGAGAGATAAAGCAGCGTCTCGACGCTGGAGGACGGCAACACCCGGTCATAGACCTGCAGCAGATAGAGCGGGATCACCAGGAGCAGGATGTTGATCAGCAACGAAAAGATGCCGATGTCGGCGATGCCACGCAGGAAGACCGGGCGCAGGCCGATGGCCGCATCGCTGATTGGCGCGCGGTCTCGCGACATCTAGACCGCGTGCTCGCCTGTCGTGCTCAGATGGCTCTGCTGCAAATCGTTCAGCGTATAGGCGTGGATATAGTCGATCTTCATTTGCGCGGGCGTCGCCAGATGGTCGGGCGGCGCGCCGGCTTGACCGCCGACCGCAAGGTCGACCAGCATATACATGGGCTTGTTCATATCGGACGGCGTCGCCGCTTCCGCGACCTGGACGCCATCATAGGTCCAGACCAGCTTGTCCGGCGTCCACAACAGGCCATAGGTGTGATAGCCGTCCGTGTTGGAGACATTCACCGTCGACCCGACCGTGGTGTGGGTTCCCGTCTCATTTGTGTGCGCGGTCATGAGAAGCGCATTCGGGTTCTGCCCATACATTTCGATCACGTCGAGTTCCGGGGGCCATGAACCGTCTTCGGGCAGAAGCCAGAAGGCCGGCCACGCGCCGGCATTTTCCGGGAGATCGGCCCGCATTTCGAAATAGCCATAGGTCTGCGAGAAGGTGTCGTGCGTCGTCAGTATGCCGGAAGTGTATTCGTAATTGTTGATCAGCGGCTTGATGTCGTCGGGCGCATGCGCCGCGGTTATGGTGAGCACGCCGCTTGCGACGCTGAACGGATGGACCGAGCTGGTCGGCGCATAATTGGCGTCGATATACCATTGCAGCTCGCCGTTCTGGGGCTGCGAGCTGCCGTTCTGCGCCCCCCACCAGAAATTGGAATCCCAGATGCCGCTCTGGCCGTTCCACAGGCTCAGCGTGTTGAAATCGTCGTTGAAGGACAGCGTCATGCCGGTCTTGTCGATCGGCAGCTCGAACTGGCCGGGCTGAAACTTGTCGATCGTGGTGTTGTGGAACACCAGCACCTCGCTCGAGCCGAGGTTCAGCTGCACGTTCGATCCCACCTGGACCATATTGGCGTGGACGGCCTCGAACGAGGTGAAGGCATAGCCGTTAAGGCGCACCGTGTCGGTCGCGCCGAAATCGGAGATAAGGTCGCTGCCATTGCCCTTGGTGATGATAAAGGTGTCGGCGCCGGCGCCGCCGATCAGCACGTCATTGCCCTTGCCGCCGTCCAGCGTCTGGCTGCCAGCGCCGCCCGTTATGATGTTGTCCTGAGCATTGCCGAAGGCATAGTGGCCGTCGCCGGTGACGACGAGGTTCTCGAAATTGGCGGGCAGCTTGTAGCTCATCCAGGTATCGATCGTGTCGACGCCCGCGCCGTAGTTCTCGACCGCTTTGTTGATCGTCGAATAGAGATGGTAATAGTCGTCGCCCGCGCCGCCATACATGGTGACCTTGACGTTGGTGTCGCCCCAGAAGGAATCGTTGCCCGAGGTGCCGTAGCGGTAAGGCGCGCCTCCAGTCGCCGAGAACCAATGGGTGGAAGCGCCGGTATAGGGAAGTGGAATGCCTTTGGCGTTGAGGACTGTGGTCATTCCGACACTCCTTGCGCGTGCTGCCTTGGTCGTTCGACAACCTTCGAGCGACCATTTCGGATCAACTCTTAAATTGATCCGTCGTTCCAGGGAATCATTCTATAGTACACCAAGGAGATCGTCGCCCATCATTTAATAGATAATGCCAAAGGCGTTAAGCTGATCCTAATACAACTTTGTAGGAGAGACTTACAATTTTAATAAATTGTGAGATCCGCGCCGAAAGGTTAGGCAACCTGTCAATGATTCATGCAATTTGACGCGACACGACCGCCTGCCTGAGGCGGCGACTCGAAGTCGCGGGCGGATGGCTGCCGGCAAAGGGCTCAAGAAAATTTGACAGGCTATGTCGGACCGGGTGAGGTTCACCCGTCCTTGGGGCATCGAACAACGAAACCACAAAGGATACCGAAGAGATGCCAAGCACCGTACGTTTGCACCGCGTTCTGACGACCAGCCCGGAGAAGGTCTACCGCGCATTCACAGAAGCCGACGCGCTGGCGAAATGGCTTCCGCCGAACGGCTTCACTTGCACCGTGCACAGCTTCGACGCGAAAGTCGGTGGCGCCTTCAAGATGTCGTTCCGAAACTTCACGACGGGCGGCAGCCATTCCTTCGGCGGCGAATATCTCGAACTCGTTCCCGGCGAGCGCCTGCGCTACACCGACAGGTTCGACGACCCCAATTTGCCCGGCCAGATCGAAGTGACCGTGCTCCTGAAGAAAGTGTCGGTCGGCACGGAACTCGACATCACGCAGGCCGGCATTCCGGACGTTATTCCGGCCGAAGCCTGCTATCTCGGCTGGCAGGAGTCGCTGCGCAATCTGGCAAAGCTCGTCGAACCCGAGATCAATCAGTAGAGCCCATCGGATCGGCGGCGCCGCCCAGCCAGTCCGCGCCGCCGACAATGCCGAGCCGAGGACTCATCCCTCACGGCCCGGTGCAGATCGGCAACGGTTGTGGCGGCGGTGGCGGGTTGTCCTTGGCGTATTGCGCGATGATCGGCTCAAGGCTCTTTCGCGGCCAGAATTTCGGCTTGCCGATCTCCTTCAGGCAGGACGCATTCCAATAGGCGCCCGATTTACCAACGGCGGTGATGTCGCGCGATTCCGGGTAGATATAGAGCGTCGTCGGATTGCCCTTCACCATCGAAATGATCTGGTCGGCGTCGGACGGCGACCAGCTGGTGCAGCCATTGCTGCGGCCGCCGGCATAATCCACCAGCTTGCCGTATGGCACGAAGCCGTCATGGTCGGCATAGGAGCTGTTCGGGTTCTTGTGCAGGCACATGCCGCGCAACAGCCGCGCCGCGTGGCCACCGATCACCCGCTGCCTGGCATTCGCCGTCTCCCCCTCACCGTCGAACTGGATGAAGGTGCGCAGCAGCGCCTGGTCCTTTTTTGCGCCGATGCGGTAAAAACCCTTGAATGAGGTCTTTGCCTCGCCGGTCATATAGGCGCCACCGGTCGTCAAGGACGAGTCCAGGGCATTGCCGAAGTTTTTCGCGCAGCGTTTGCCGTTGGAGAAATCGACCACGCCTTTCAAATTGCGGCCGCCGCCATGGCCCGACGAGATCGCCCTGAACGACTGCTTGGCCTCGCAAATGACGTAGTAGCGCCGCCCTAGCACGCCATTGCCGAGATCGCCGGGGCGCGTCGCATCCATGGCGAAATAGCAGCCATTGTGGACCGCGCCTTGCGCGACCTTTTTCAGGTAAAGCGCGCGCGCCCGCTCCAGCACCACTTGCGAAATCTCGCCGTCGTCATTGCCGACGTGGGCCTGCAGCCAGGCCGGTATATCGGAGGACGCGGCAAAAGACCGGGCAGACATCGTCAAGGCGATGCCGGCGACGGCGAGGAGGCCAAAGACAAAGACAGCCAGAGATTTCAACCGCACCGGACAACCCTCCCGCCCGAACCGTTCTGCGATTCTCGGAAACCCATCATAAATCGTCGCGCGCCGATCGGCGAAACACATCTTGTTCAGAACCGCGCAAGCAAGTCAGGTAGCTGCCTGTTCGCCTTTCAGAGCGCCAGGCTGCCCTGTTCCGCCTCCGCGGCATTGGGGTCGCCCGGCGCCGTCGCCCAGGCGAGCTCGACCAGCGTCACCGTGCGGCGGCCGGTGCCGTCGAGCTGGCAGACGATGAGGCCCTGCTCCTCGATATAGGTGAGCAGCCGCCGGGCGCGGCGCAGCGAATGCGAGCCGTAGGCGCGCGCGATCGCCGCGTCGCTCGGGCACGGCCAGCCCTCCTTGGCGGCGCGGGCGATCATCATGAACACGCCCTGCATGTCCTCGGGCAGCAGCGAGGCGCGCACGGAAACGTCCTGCCAGGCGTCATCGCCTGCCATGTCGGCGCCGAGCCCGGCGCGGGCACGCGTCAGCATGCGACGGAATTCTGAGAGGTCCGGCACCACCGAAGCGAGGCCTTCGATGCGGCAGCGGACGACGAACTCCTGATAAAGCACGCCGATGACGCGGAAACCCGCATCGGGCTGCGCCAGGATGGCGCGCAGGACACGGTCCACCCGCTCTCGCCGCTCGGCCATATCCTCGGCGCTTACCGCCGGTTCCGCAGGTTCCGGGCGGATCTCCATCGCCGCAGACTTCGCCGCCATCAGCTGGTCGAGCAAATCGGGCGACGCCATCCGGCGCGGCGCGCGCATCGTCTCGGGCGGCGGCGCTGCCAGGATGATGGCCCGTGCGTCCTCGAGCGCTGTTTCCGGCATTGCCATCAGCCGCGGCGTACCGTTGCGCGGGCTGGTCTCGGTCTGGCCGATGCGCACGCCGAGCGGGCGGCGCGACAGCGCTGGGCCCAACGCCATGAAGTGCCCGCGCTCCAGGTCTCGAAACGCCTCGGCCTGACGCCGTTCCATGCCCAGAAGGTCGGCGGCGCGCGCCATGTCGATATCGAGGAAGGTACGGCCCATGAGGAAATTGGACGCCTCCGCCGCGACATTCTTGGCGAGCTTTGCCAGCCGCTGCGTGGCGATGATGCCGGCAAGGCCGCGCTTGCGGCCGCGGCACATCAAATTGGTCATGGCGCCGAGCGAGAGCTTTCGCGCCTCGTCGGACACTTCGCCGGCCACGGCGGGCGCGAACAGCTGCGCTTCGTCGACCACCACCAGCATCGGATACCAATGCTCGCGGGCAACCTCGAACAACCCGCCGAGAAAGGCAGCGGCGCGCCGCATCTGGTTCTCGGCATCGAGCCCTTCGAGATTGAGCACCGTGGAGACGCGGTGGATGCGCGCCCGCTCGCCGGCTGCTTGCAGGCCACGCTCCGTATGCTCCTCGGCATCGATGACCAGATGGCCGTAATGGTCGCCCAGCGAGACGAAATCGCCTTCCGGGTCGATGATGGTCTGCTGCACCCAGGGCGCGCTCTGCTCCAGGAGCCGGCGCAAAAGGTGCGATTTGCCGGAGCCGGAATTGCCTTGCACCAGAAGCCGGGTCGCCAGCAGCTCCTCAAGGTCGAGCGCCGCCGGCGCACCCGCCGTCGTCTGTCCCATCTCGATGGCTACGGTCATGTCACGACTCTCCTTGCGGACAGGGCTTATCAACCCGGCCGCGAGCCGTCGAGCGCGCCATGGCAACTCGCCCGCTGTTCCACACCTATGCTGCCAAAGCGCCACACATCAGCCCATCTGCCCAAAGGGAAGCACATCAAGCGGAGTTGACCGGCGGCAGAAGCGGCGCGTCCAGCCCGTCGAAGGGATCGCGCCAGGCATCGATGGCTTCGAGCCGGCGATACCAACCCAGAACAGAGGGATAGTCCGCCAGCGGCAGGCCGGCTGCATCGTTGAACGGCAAAAACGTCGCCATACGGAAATCGGCATAGGAGAGCGACTTGCCCACAAGCCATGGCCGCTTGGCGAGCTCCGCCTCGAGAATCGCTGCCGCGATGCGGAACTCCGCCAGCCCCTCCTCGACCTTGCCCTGGTCGACGGGCCCAATCCCGTAGCGCTGCTTGGTTCCGCGCTCGAAATGCACGATGTCGCAGGCCCGGACGAAATTCTCCTTGCCCCAGCTCAGCCAGCGGATCATGTCGGGTTGGTCATCGCCGCCGCGCCAGAAATCCGAACCCGCTTCGCGCGACAGAAGGCAGGCTATGGCGTCTGCTTCCCACAGGCTGCCGCCCGGCCATGCCAATATCGGCAGGGTAAGATTGGGATTGAGCTGACGAAACCGCTCAGCCTGCCCGGGCGCCATGGGTGCCGCAAACTCACACTCGACCTTGGCCTGCAGATGACGTGCAGTTGCAACCGCGAGGCGCGGATTGGGATTGCGGCTGAAGTACAGTTTCATGTCCCGTCCTGGACGCTGTGGGCTCGATCCTATCAAACACGCAAACGTGCCCTCCAGGCAATCTGGTCGGACCACGATTCCGCTGGCACACGCCGTCGTTCGGCGTATTATTTCCTTCGGGAGAGGGTTCTTGGCAGGAGGAAGCCATGAACGTAGTGCCGAGCGTACCTGTCATCGACGTGACAACCCAGAACCTTGTTTCCTCTGCGCTTTCCAGATTCCGCGCCGGCGATACCGTCTCGACCAGGGCGGCGCTCGACGCCATCCGCCGCATGGATCCAACCTGTGTCGACAGCGACGACGATCTCGTCGAACTCGTCGTCATGGCGGCAATTGGTAAGACCATGGCGGTTGTGTTCGACCACCGCTCCCGCTAGCCCTGTTGGACGAACCTGTCCCGTTCAACTCGCTTGAGCTCGAGTGGGTTCGGTTGGCGAGCTTTTACAGCTGCAGCCCGGAAGCGGACGTCTTCGTGCGCGAAGGCCGGCAATAGCATAAGCGGGTAAACCTCAGATCCCCAAGGGATGTGGCATGTAGCCGACGAAGCCGCCGATCTTCCAGTGGCCCGCCACCTTCCTGCAAAAATACAGCGTCTGCCATTTCAGCTTGTCGACGCTGCCATCGGCCTTGGCCACCGAGCCGTTGAACTTCTTGTGCAGCACGGCGCGGTCGCCATCGACATCGATGTCGCGCATGTTGGTGACGCGAAACAGCGCCTCGCGCAGCGGCTCGGCGAATCTGGCCGCCGCCGTCTCCTTGGCCTGGCGCAGCCATTCGTCGCGATAGACGGCAAGGCTCGGGAATTGCAGACGCCAGGCGTCGGCATCGCTGAGGAAATGCGCATGCATGCCGAAGAAGCTGTCGGCGAGGAAATCATCCTCGACCATCGACCAGTCCTGACCGATAAAGGCGTCGATGTCGCGCCGCACCAACATTTCCCAGAGCGCGTGGCGATCGGCATCGCCCTCTGGAAACGGGTTCTTGTCGAAGGTCATTGAAATCTCCTGTCGGGAAAATGCGACGCGCAAGATGCTGGCGAGCCTGCGATAAAGCAACACGCGTTTGGAAAAATGCTGCTTTCCAAAAAGCCCCCTATGAGGATCACCGGGACAGGCGTAGAGCGGTCGTCGAAAACGGGGCGCGGACCGCCATTCTGAACAGGAGTTTCCTTTGCCTAAAGAGTGTTTTGGAACATCCCACGTGCCGCTGTCGCCGGCCGTGCGCGCCGGGGATTTCGTCTACATCTCAGGCCAGGTGCCGGTCGACAGCGACCGCATCGTGGTCAAGGGCGGCATCACCGAGCAGACCGAGCAGGTGCTGCAGAATGTGAAGGCGGCACTCGCGCTGGCCGGTTGCACCATGGACGATGTCGTCAAGACCACGGTCTGGCTCGAGGACGCGCGCGACTTCGGCGCCTTCAATGCCGTCTACGCCAAGCACTTCCCGAAGAATCCGCCGGCCCGCACCACGGTCGAATCGCGGCTGATGATCGACATCAAGATCGAGGTCGAAGCCGTCGCCTACCGGCCGGTTTGACCAGCCGGGGCATGATCCCGAAAAGTGGAGACGGGGTTTTCTCGGACAAACGGAAACCGTTTTGTCCAGAGATCATGCCCCAAAACGAAGAGAGGCAGGCGCCGATGCAGTTCGATCTCCTGATCAAGGGCGGCCGTCTGATCGATCCGGCCTCGGGCCTGGACGCGCCGCGCGATGTCGCCGTTGCGGGCGGACGCATCGTGGCCATCGAGGCGGCGATCGATGCCGAGCACGCCACCAAGATAGTCGACGCTCGTGATTGCATCGTCACGCCCGGCCTCATCGATTTGCATAGCCATGTCTATTGGGGCGGCACCTCGCTTGGCGTCGATGCCGACCGGCTGGCGGCCAAGAGCGGCACCACCACCTTCATCGACGCCGGCAGCGCCGGCGCCGGCAATATTCTGGGCTTTCGCCGCCATGTCATCGAGCGCTCGAAGGTGCGCATCCTGGCCTATGTCAACATCTCCTTTGCCGGCATATTCGGCTTCTCGCAAAGCGTCTCTGTCGGCGAATGCAGCGATCTCAGGCTCTGCGAGCCACGCGAGACGGTGGCTGCGGTGCGCGAGCACGCCGATGTCGTCGTCGGCGTAAAAGTGCGCTCCGGCAAGCATGCCGGCGGCGCCAGCGGCATCGCGCCGGTCGATCTCGCGCTGGAAGCCGCCGACCAGGCCGGCCTGCCGCTGATGGCGCATATAGACGAGCCGCCGCCCGGCCGCTCCGAAGTGCTGCCGCGGCTGCGCAAGGGTGACATCCTCACGCACTGTTTTCGCCCGTTCCCCAACGCGCCGGTCTTCGCCTCCGGCGCGGTGCGGCCGGACATGCGGCTGGCCCGCGAACGCGGCGTCATCTTCGACATCGGCCACGGCATGGGATCGTTCGACTTCGCCGTGGCGAAAGCGATGCTGGCCGAGGGCCTCGCGCCCGACGTCATCTCCAGCGACGTGCATCTCTATTGCGTCGACGGTCCGGCCTTCGACATACTGGTCTGCATGTCGAAGCTAATGGCGCTGGGCATGCCGCTGGTCGAGGTGCTGCGCGCCGCCACGCAAAGGCCAGCCGAGGCGATCGCCAGGCCGGAGCTTGGGACGCTGAAAGTTGGCGGTGTCGGCGATGTCGCGGTGCTGAGACTGCGCCCCGGGCGCTTTACCTTCGTCGATGCGGTCGGTGCGGCGCTGATCGCGGATCAGCGGCTCACATCGGACGGCATCGTCGTGGGTGGTGTCTGGTGGCCGAACGAAGCCGCCGACCACAACGAGACCGAGCGCTTCGAGGCCCACACGCACCATACGCATGTCGAGGTCGCGGCACGGCATTTCGGGCGTAGGCACGATTAGCTGGTCTCCCCTTCATGGGAGATGGTCTGTCTTTCGGCGGCGCGTTTGAGGACCGCCTTCCCCCACTCCGTCTCGGCTTCGCCGAGCCACCTCTCCCCCTCCGGAGGGAGAGGAAAGGCGCCAGCTGGAATCGCTTCGCGCCATTCCTCTCCCCCGTCGATCGGGGGAGAGGTGTCGAGCGAAGCTCGACGGAGTGGGGGTCGAACCTTACCCCGAATTACTCACCGCCCCAAACACCGGCGTCGCAATCCCTTCCATCCGCGCCTTGATCTGCAGCGCCACATATTTCGAGTAAAACCGCGACAGCGCCAGATTGCCGCCGTGGAACCACAGCGCGTCCTGCGCCGTCGGCTTCCACATGTTGCGCAGCTCGCCTTGCCAAGGACCGGGATCGCCCTTGACGCCGGAGCCGAGGCCCCAGCATGGCCCGACCTTGTCGGCGACCTCGCGCGAGACGATGGCCGCCACGGTCTCGTTCATCGACTGGTAGCCGGTACAGGCGACGATCGCATCGACGGCCAGCTCGCTGCGGTCGTCGAACAGGATGCCGGTCGGCGTCAATGAACTGATGCCGACGCCGCTCTTCACTTTGATCTCGCCATTGATGATCAGTTCGCAGGCGCCGACATCGATGTAGTAGCCGGAGCCGGTGCGGTAGGCCTTCATCAACAGCCCGGTCTCGTCCTCGCCGAAATCGATGGCGAAGCCGGCGGCGCGCAGCCGGTCGTAGAAGGACGCATCGCGCGCCTTGATAACTTCGTACAGATCTCGCTGGCCCTTGGGCACCAGCGCGAACGGCGTCGACGCGACGATCAGGTCGGCCTTGTCGGTGCTGATGCCACGCGCCAGAGCCTTTTCCGAAAAGATCTCGAAGCCGACCTCCATCAGCGTGTCGGATTTCACCACTGTCGTCGGCGAGCGCTGGATCATGGTGACATCGGCGCCGCTCTCCCAGAGATCGACGCTGACATCGTGCCCGGAGCTTGCCGCGCCGATGACCGCGACCTTTTTGCCGCGGAATTTCTCGCCGCTGGCATACTGGCTGGAGTGCAGCAGCTCGCCCTTGAAGGTCTCGGCGCCGGGCAACGCGATCTGCCGCGGCGGGCCATAGGCGCCGGTGGCAAAGACAATGTGCCTAGGCTTCAGCGTAATATGCCGGCCGACGCGGTCGACCACCACAGTCCACACCTTCTCGGCCTCGTCATAGCTGGCGCTGAGGCATTTGGTGGCGACCCAGTAGTTGAGCTCCATCACCCTGGTGTACATCTCCAGCCAGTCGCCCATCTTGTCCTTGGGCGTGAACACCGGCCAGTTCTCCGGGAACGGAATGTAGGGCAGATGGTCGTACCAGACCGGATCGTGGAGCACGAGCGAGCGATAACGGTTGCGCCAGGAATCGCCGGGGCGCGCATTTTTCTCGATGATGATGGTGGGCACACCGAGCTGCCTCAGCCGCGCGCCGAGCATGATGCCGCCCTGCCCGCCGCCGATCACCAGGCAATAGGGCTGCTCAGTGGCGCCGAGATCGCGCGTCTCGCGCGCCCGCGCCTCCGCCCATGTCTCGCGTGCAGGGTCGGCCTTGTGGCGGATGCCGAGCGGCCGCGCCGGTCCCTTTTTCTCCTCGAACCCTTTGAGCTCCCGCACCGCCGTGAACAAGGTCCGGCAGCGGCCGTCCGTGAGGCGCACAATCCCTTCGCCCCGCGCGACCGACGTTTCGAACGTGAACCAGGCCTCGACGGTGCCCTCATCCGAGGTCGCCTCGCCGGACAGCGTCCAGTGTGAGGGCTTCGCTTCCGCCAGCGTCGCTTGCAGCATGTCGCGGATCGCACCGCGGCCTTCCATCGTGGTGATGTTCCAGGTGAAAGCCAGCAGATCGCGCCAGTAGCAATCCTCGACGAACAGGTTGGCGGCCGCCTCGGCGTCATCAGCTTCCAGCGCCCGTGCAAGCGCGCAAAGCCATGTCGCCGCCTGTTTCGATGGTGCCATGTCGAGCATCTGTTTTTCCCTCGTTTTGCGTTCCCATTGTTTCGAAAGACGGCGGCGCCGCAAGAGGGGTCGCGATATCATGGCGTCGGTTTCTAGCGGCCCGGAACGGAGCCATCTCCTGGAATCTTTATAGGAATTTTATATCTTTCCTCCCGGCCCCGTCTCGAACCTTTATGGCGATCGGGTCCATATTCCACCACGAGCAAAACGCTCCGGACGCCGTAGCCTTCGAAGCTACGGCGGGTCGTTCTCATGGAATTTACGGCCTGCCAGCAACTGGCGCCAAGTACAAGCAAGGACCAACACAATGGACATTGTCGTCATCGGGATCGAGGTTTTGTTTTTCGCCCTTTCCCTCGCCTACATCAAAGCCTGCGACGCTCTTTAAGCGGAAGGATCGCAACATGTTTGTCGATTACATCCTCGGTGGCGGCGTGACCTTGTTCCTGCTCGTCTACCTCACATACGCCCTCGTTCGCCCAGAACGCTTCTGAAGCAAGGCACGGAAAGCCATGACACTCAACGGATGGATACAGATCCTGGTTTATTGCGGGATCGTCGTTTTGCTGGTGAAGCCGCTCGGCGGCTACATGTACCGCGTCTTCAATGGCGATCGCACCTTTCTCTCGCCCATACTCGGGCCCGTTGAGCGCGGCCTCTACCGCATTTCGGGAACCAGCGAGCTCGAGGAGCAGCACTGGACGACCTACGCGGCAGGAATCATCTTCTTCAGCCTTGCCAGTTTCCTGGTGCTGTACTTTCTGCAACGCCTGCAGGGCGTCCTGCCTTACAATCCGGCCGGGATGGCATCGGTCGAACCCAATCTCGCCTTCAACACTGCCGTCAGCTTCGTCACCAACACCAACTGGCAGAATTACGGCGGCGAAAGCACGTTGTCCTACCTCGTGCAGATGGCCGGCCTGACTGTTCAGAACTTCATGTCCGCCGCCGTCGGCATTTCCATTGCGGTGGCGCTGATCCGCGGCTTCGCCCGCGCCTCGGCCAAATCGATCGGCAATTTCTGGGTCGATATGACCCGCTGCACGCTCTACATCCTGCTGCCGCTCAGCATCGTGCTCACCCTTGTCTATGTCTGGCTCGGCATGCCGCAGACGCTCGGGCCTTATGTCGACGCCACCACGCTCGAAGGCGCCAAGCAGACGCTCGCCCTTGGGCCGGTCGCCTCGCAGGTCGCCATCAAGATGCTCGGCACCAATGGCGGCGGCTTCTTCAACGCCAACGCCGCGCATCCTTTCGAAAACCCCGACGCCATCTCCAACATGATCCAGATGGTGACGATCTTCGCGCTGGGTGCCGCACTCACCAACGTCTTCGGCCGCATGGTCGGCAACCAGCGCCAGGGCTGGGCGATCCTGGCCACGATGGGTGTGCTGTTCATCGCTGGCGTCGTTATCTGCTACTGGGCGGAAGCCGCGGGCAATCCGCTGGTCCATGCGCTGGGCGTCGACGGCGCCAACATGGAAGGCAAGGAGAGCCGCTTCGGCATTGCCGCTTCGGCACTATTCGCCGTCATCACCACGGCTGCGAGCTGCGGTGCGGTGAACGCCATGCATGACTCGTTCACAGCACTTGGCGGCCTGGTCCCGATGCTCAACATGCAGCTCGGCGAAGTCATCGTCGGCGGCGTCGGCGCCGGCTTCTACGGCATCGTCATGTTCATCGTCATCACCGTGTTCGTCGCCGGCCTGATGGTTGGCCGCACGCCCGAATATCTCGGCAAGAAGATCGAGTCCAAGGAGGTCAAGATGGCAATGCTCGCCATCCTAGCTCTGCCGCTGGTCATGCTGGTCTTCACGGCAATAGCGGTCGTGCTGCCAAGCGCCGTCGCCTCGATGGCCAATGGCGGTCCGCATGGCTTCTCCGAGGTTCTTTATGCCTACACTTCGGCGGCGGCCAACAACGGCTCGGCCTTTGGCGGCCTTTCCGGCAACACGCCCTGGTACAACATCACGCTCGGCATCTCCATGTGGGTGGGTCGCTTCTTCGTCATCATTCCAGCGCTTGCCATTGCCGGCTCGCTAGCGACGAAGAAGACGGTTCCGGCTTCCGCCGGCACCTTCCCGACCGACGACCCGCTGTTCGTCGGCCTGCTCGTCGGCGTCATCCTGATCGTCGTCGGCCTGACCTTCTTCCCGGCACTGGCGATCGGACCGATCGTCGAGCACCTGGCTGCCATCAACGGCCAGACATTCTGAGGCTTGTCATGTCCTGGTTCTACCCAAAACGCATGAAGGCCCGGCCGCGAGCCGGCCCACGAGCCGGCAATGAGGGGGAGGAACCGCCCCCTCCCTTCCCCGGCGTATCTACCTTCCTCGGCCTCGCGGCAGTCATGATCGTGATCTGGCTGCTGGCCTATGGTCCGCCGCCCCTCTTTTCGGCATCCGATCGGTCGGTGCCGGCCAACAGTTCAGATACTGGAGCCACCAAATGAGCCAGTCCAAATCCGCGAGCATCATGGATGCCCGCATTCTGTGGCCGGCCATCGGCGGCGCCTTCAGGAAACTCGACCCCCGCACGCTGGTCAGGAACCCGGTGATGTTCGTCGTCGCCATCGTCTCGCTTCTCACCACGGTCCTGTTCGTCAAGGATCTCGCCACCGGCGGCGGCGATTTCGGCTTTACGCTGCAGATCATCATCTGGCTGTGGTTCACCGTGCTGTTCGCCAACTTCGCCGAGGCCGTCGCCGAAGGCCGCGGCAAGGCGCAGGCCGATTCGCTGCGCAAGGCGCGCACCGAAACCCAGGCCAAGCTGCTTGCCGGCGAAGACCGCTCCAGGTTCAAGCTGGTGCCCGGCACCAGCCTGAAGGTTGGCGACATCGTGCTGGTCGAAGCCGGCCACATCATCCCGTCCGACGGTGAAGTGATCGAAGGCGTGGCCTCGGTCAACGAGGCGGCAATCACCGGCGAGTCCGCACCCGTCATTCGCGAATCCGGCGGCGACCGTTCGGCGGTCACCGGCGGCACGCAGGTTTTGTCCGACTGGATTCGCGTGCGCATATCAGCCGCCTCCGGCCACACCTTCCTCGACCGCATGATCTCGCTGGTCGAGGGTGCCTCGCGCCAGAAGANGCCAGAAGACGCCCAACGAGATCGCGCTCAACATCCTGCTCGTCGGCATGACGCTGATCTTCGTGCTGGCCACCGCCACGATCCCGAGCTTTGCCTCCTATTCCGGCGGCTATATCCCGGTGACGGTGCTGGTCGCGCTGTTCGTCACCTTGATCCCGACCACCATCGGCGCCCTGCTGTCGGCCATCGGCATTGCCGGCATGGACCGCCTGGTGCGCTTCAACGTGCTGGCCATGTCCGGCCGCGCCGTGGAAGCGGCGGGCGACGTCGATACGCTTTTGCTCGACAAGACCGGCACCATCACGCTCGGCAACCGCCAGGCCACAGAATTCCGCCCGGTCAAGGGCGTCACCGAACAGGAACTGGCCGATGCCGCGCAGCTCGCCTCGCTCGCCGACGAGACGCCTGAGGGACGCTCGATCGTCGTGCTGGCCAAGGAGAAATACGCCATCCGCGCCCGTGACATGGCAACCTTGCATGCCAGCTTCGTGCCCTTCACCGCGCAGACCCGGATGAGCGGCGTCGACATCGGTGGCTCGTCGGTGCGCAAGGGCGCCGTCGATTCGGTTCTCGCCTATGTCAGCCAGTCGACATCGGCCACTCACGGCACGCGCCCCGGCAGGGACACCGTCAAGGATCTCCAGGCGATCGCCGACGAGATCGCCAAGTCGGGCGGCACGCCGCTGGCCGTCGAGCGTGACGGCCGCCTGCTCGGCGTCGTCCACCTCAAGGACATCGTCAAAGGTGGTATCCGCGAGCGCTTTGCCGAACTGCGCAAAATGGGCATCCGCACCGTGATGATCACCGGCGACAATCCGATGACTGCGGCTGCGATCGCAGCCGAAGCCGGCGTCGACGATTTCCTCGCCCAGGCCACGCCCGAGGACAAGCTGAAGCTGATCCGCGACGAACAGGCCAAGGGCAAGCTGGTCGCCATGTGCGGTGACGGCACCAACGACGCGCCGGCCTTGGCGCAGGCCGATGTCGGCGTCGCCATGAACACCGGCACGGTTGCCGCCCGCGAGGCCGGCAACATGATCGACCTCGATAGTGACCCGACCAAGCTGATCGAGATCGTCGAGATCGGCAAGGCGCTGCTGATGACGCGCGGCTCGCTGACGACCTTCTCGATCGCCAACGACGTCGCCAAATACTTCGCCATCATCCCGGCCATGTTTGCCGTCTTCTACGTTGCGCCGGGACATACAATCGGCCCCCTGCAAGCGCTCAACATCATGCATCTGGCGACGCCGCAGAGCGCCATCCTGTCGGCCATCATCTTCAACGCGCTGATCATCATCGCTCTGATCCCGCTGTCGCTTAAAGGCGTCAAATACCGCGCCATCGGCGCCGGCGCGCTGCTCAGCCGCAACCTGCTGGTCTACGGCCTCGGCGGCATCATCGTTCCCTTCGTCGGCATCAAGGCGATCGACATGATCGTCACCGGCCTCGGCCTCGCTTAAGGAAATACGTCCATGCTCACTCAGATAAGACCCGCTGTTATCATGATCGTCTTTTTCACCGTTTTGACCGGCCTGATCTATCCCCTGGGCATGACCGGCATCGCCCAGGCGCTGTTTCCGCACAAGGCCAATGGCAGCTTGATCGAGAAAAACGGCACGGTCATCGGCTCCGAACTGATCGGCCAGGGCTTTGCCGACGACAAGTATTTCCATGGCCGCCCCTCGGCTGCCGGCGACGGATACAACGCCGCAGCGTCCAGCGGCTCCAATCTCGGTCCAACCAACCCCAAGCTGATCGACCGCATCAAGGGCGATGTTGCAAAGCTGAAGGCGGAGAACCCGAACCAGCCGGTGCCGATGGATCTGGTGACGACGTCCGGCAGCGGCCTCGACCCCGCTATCAGCCCGGACGCCGCCTATTTCCAGGTCGCTCGGGTGGCCAAGGCCAGGGGCTTCGACGAAGCCAAGGTCAAGGCGCTTGTCGACAGCCATGTCGAAGGCCGCGAACTCGGCTTCCTCGGCGAGCCGGTCGTCAATGTGCTGGCGCTCAACCTGGCACTGGACGATACCAAGCAGTGAGAGACAATCTCTGAAGCCAGGGGCCGGGGATCGACACGATCCTCGGCGCCGTTCATGATCGAGCCTGATGCCGGACGCCAGAAGCAACGATACCAGACCCTCTCCGGACGCGCTGCTCGAGCATGCGGAACGGGAAGAGCGCGGCCGTCTGCGGATATTTCTCGGCGCTGCCCCCGGCGTCGGCAAGACCTATGAAATGCTGATGGCCGGCCGCGCCAGGCTGGCTGACGGCGTCGACGTAGTGGTCGGCGTCGTGGAGACCCACGGCCGCAAGGAAACACTGGCGCTGGTCGAAGGCTACGAGGTGATCCCGCGCCAGAAGGTCGACTACAGAGGCCGCGTGCTGGACGAGATGGACATCGATGCCATTCTCGCCCGCCGGCCGGCGCTGGTGCTCGTCGACGAACTCGCCCACACCAATGCGCCAGGCAGCCGCCACCCCAAGCGCTATCTCGACGTCCAGGAAATCCTGACGCGCGGCATCGATGTCTACACCACGCTCAACATCCAGCATGTCGAGAGCCTGAATGACGTCGTGGCACAGATCACCCGCGTCAGGGTGCGCGAAACGGTCCCGGACTCCATCATCGACCAGGCCGACGACATCGAGATCATCGACCTCACGCCCGACGACCTGATCAAGCGGCTGAAAGAGGGAAAGGTCTATTTCCCCAACACTGCCCAGCGCGCAGTCGAAAACTATTTCTCGCCGGGCAATCTGACCGCGCTTCGGGAATTGGCGCTGCGCCGTACCGCCCAGCGCGTCGACGAGCAGTTGCTCAACCACATGCAGTCGCACGCGATTCCCGGCCCTTGGGCGGCGGGCGAAAGGGTGCTCGTCTGCGTCGATGCGCGTCCGGGCGGAGCGTCTCGTGTCCGCTATGCGCGCCGGCTGGCCGACCGGCTGCGCGCACCGTGGACGGCGCTGCATGTCGACACGCCGCGTTCGGCCGCCATGTCGGAGGAACACAAGGACCAGCTGGCCACGCTCTTGCGCCTGGCCGAGCAGCTCGGCGCCGAGGTGACGACCATTCCGGGCCAGAACGTCGCCCAGGACATCGTCCGCCACGCCACGGCCAACAACTTCACCCATATCGTCGTCGGCAGGCCGACCCGCTCGCGCTGGCGCGAACTGATCGAGGGTTCGCTCACCTACGATCTGATCCGCAATGCCGGCGATATCAGCGTCCATGTCATTTCAGGAACGGAGCGCGACAACGAGGCCACGTCGAGGGTCAAGGCGGCGGCCGAGCAGACGCCATTTCAAATCTGGCCTTATCTTTTCTCGACCGTCTATGTCGCCGGCGCGCTTGCCGTCAGCGCCATCCTCGATCAGTTCCTCGACGTTCGCAACCTTGCCAGCGTGCTGCTGCTGGCGGTGCTGACATCGGCAGTGACCTTTGGCCTGTGGCCGGCGCTGTACGCCTGTTTCCTCAGCGCCATTGCCTTCAACTTCTTCTTTCTCGAGCCGCGCTACACGATGACGATCCGCGATCCGGAGAGCATCGTTGCCTTCGCCGTCTTNGTCTTCCTCGTCGTTGCCGTCATCGCCAGCAATCTGACGGCGCGTGTGCAGCGTCAGGCAGCCGCCGCCCGTTCACGCGCCCGGGCCACCGAGGACATCTACCTCTTTTCAAAGAAGCTCGCCGGCGCCGGCACGCTCGACGACGTTTTGTGGGCCACAGCCTTCCAGATCGCCTCGATGCTGAAGCTGCGCGTGGTGCTGCTTTTGCCGGAAGAAGGCACGATCACCGTCAAGGCCGGTTATCCCCCCGATGACACGCTGGCCGAGGCCGACATCGCGGCTGCACGCTGGGCTTGGGAACACAACCGGGCTGCCGGCCGTGGCGCCGATACCCTGCCCGGGGCAAAACGGCTCTACCTGCCCTTGCGGACCGGCCGTACCGCCATCGGCGTCGTCGGCCTCGACAATGACAAGCAGGGGCCGCTCTTGACGCCCGAGCAACAGCGCCTGCTCGACGCGCTGGCCGACCAGGCGGCGGTTGCCATCGAGCGCATCCAGCTGGTCGCCGATGTCGACCGCGCCAGGCTGGCGGCCGAGGCCGACCGCTTGCGCTCGGCACTGCTGACGTCGATCTCGCATGATCTGAAGACGCCGCTGGCGGCAATCATGGGCGCGGCCGGCACGCTCAGGGAATTTGCGCCGGCACTGCCCGAGGACGATCGGGCCGAGCTGCTGACCACCGTGCTCGACGAGTCCGAACGGCTGAACCGCTTCATCGCCAATCTGCTCGACATGACCAAGATTGAATCGGGCGCCATGGAACCGAATTTCGCCCTGCACTATGTCGGCGATGTCGTTGGCTCGGCCTTGCAGCGGGCACGCAAGATCACTGCCGGGCACAAGACCGAGGTTGATATTCCGGCCGACCTGCCGATGCTGAAGCTTGATCCCGTGCTGTTCGAACAAATGCTGTTCAATCTGCTCGACAATGCCGCGAAATACGCGCCACAGGGATCGACAATCCGGCTGCAGGGCTGGGCCGACAATGGCTCCGTCGCGCTGCAGATCATGGATGAGGGACCGGGCATTCCGCCCGCCGACCTGGAGCGCGTCTTCGACAGCTTTTACCGGGTGCGCAAGCGCGATCAGGTCCAGGCCGGCACCGGGCTCGGCCTGTCGATCTGCCGGGGCTTCATCGAGGCGATGGGCGGCACGATCATGGCGGCGAACCGCAGCGATCGCCCGGGCGCAGTCTTCACAATCCGCATGCCGAGGTTGGTACAATCGTCCGATACGGACGTATCAGGTGTGGACGAGCAAGCATCTGGTGATCCGGCATGACAAATTCCAATGTCAGCATACTGGTCGTCGATGACGAGCCGCCGATCCGCAAACTGCTGCGCGTCGGCCTCGGCAGCCAGGGCTATGCGGTCAGCGAAGCGCCCAACGCCAAGGCTGCGATCGAACTCGTCGATGCACAAAAGCCGGATCTGATCCTGCTCGACCTCGGCCTGCCCGGCATGGGTGGCCTCGATCTCCTGCGGAAATGGCGCGACGACGGCCTCGACGTGCCCGTGGTCATCCTGTCCAGCCGCACCGACGAAGCCGGCATCGTCGCGGCGCTCGAACTCGGCGCTGACGACTACATCACCAAGCCGTTCGGCATGAACGAGCTTGTCGCCCGCATCCGCGTCGCGCTGCGCCACAAATTCCAGCAGCAGGGCGAAAAGCCGGTGTTCCACACCGGAGATCTCAGCGTCGACCTGGTCAAGCGCATCGTCAAGGTCGAAGGCAAGGAGATAAAGCTCTCCCCCAAGGAGTACGACATATTGCGCATTATGGTGCAGCATGCCGGCAAGGTGCTGACCCACCATTTCCTGCTGAAGCAGGTGTGGGGCGATTCGACCGACGTGCAGTATCTCAGGGTCTATGTCCGCCAGCTCCGGCAGAAGATCGAAAAGTCGCCCGACCAGCCGCGCTACATCACCACCGAGACCGGCGTTGGGTACCGGCTGCGCGAGGTTGAGTGACCGGACGTTTTCCGCTCAGTCCGCCGAGAGTTCCGCGGTCCGTGCCAGTGCGCCGCCGAAGCCGTTGAGCGGGATGGTGAAACTCACCGCTTGACCGGTGTCGGCCGCGAAGGCGTCGATCTTCAGCGTGGTGGCTGCCTTGAGCAGCGGCGTGACGCTGGCATCGAACGCCACCGGCACCAGGCAGCCGACGGCCTGGCAGGTGTTGAACGGCAGGCTGCCTTCCAGCTTCTGGTCGTCGATGGTCAGGCTGACGCCTTTGGCGAGCGCCAGGCCGAACGGCAGCGCCAGCGTTCCGGCGGCATCGTCGCCGCTCTTGCTCGACAGCTCGATCGCCAGCAGGCGCTGGTTGGACTGCTTGTTGAACTGCTGATGCGACAGGCTGCAAACCTTGGCCGTGCCGGTTACCTGGCAATTGACCGTCCAGTCGCCATGTGTCTCGGACAGCGCCGAGGCGCCGCCAGGCAATGTCGGGCCGGCAGCAGGGGCGGGCGCTGCGGCGGCAGGCGCCGCCTTGTCGGTCTTGGTTTGCGCCGCGACTGCCACCGGGCCAAGAATACAGATGCTGCCCAGTAGCGCCGCGAAATATACTTGCCTGCTTTTCATCAATATGCTCCCGATTGTGCCTCGAGTCAGCCGCGATTGAGCCCGAGATCCGCGCCCGATAGAGCGGTCAATCGATCTTTTCTGTCAAGTGCGGCAGGCCGCATCCTCAGGGATTTCGCCAACCCGTGGCAGATCGGCCAATGGCAGACCGGCCCATGGCAGATCGAGACGAACGCCCTATATAGAGAGGAGGTTATATCTGTACGGGAATGAACTGATGTCGACGCTTCGCCTATCGACAGTTCTCATGTCGGCAATGCTGGCGGCGGCAACGCTCGCCGGCATCATGCAATCTGCTGCGGCTCAGTCCGTCAATCCCAGCGCCAACCGGCTGATCCAGCAGAACCAGCTGCAGCAATTGCGCAACAGCCTGCAGCGGCAGCAGTTCCAGCAACAGCAGCAGCAATATCGCGAGCAGGACCGTCGGATCGTGCCGCAGCCGCGCCCCGAAGTGCCCGTCGTCCGGCAAGCTTGTCCGATTCAGATCGTCAACAACCAGATTGTGCGTGTTTGCCGTTGATATCGGTCGCTTGCGATTTACTTAGTCGACTTATTTACTAAAAATGCCTCATTGCCTCGCGGGCATATCAGGGGTTTGCAGGCGGCGTGCGGCGGTGCGCCCGCCGACCGGATTTTCAGCACATGGCGACGACCAAGAAAAAGGCGGTACGCAAGGCAAGGCGAGGCGAACGCATTCGCCAGGTCGCCGCCATTCCCTTTCGCCTGGACGTTTCAGGCAATTTCGAAGTGATGCTGGTGACGTCGCGAGCGACGAAGCGGTTCATCGTGCCCAAGGGCTGGCCCATGAAAGGCAAGAGCGGGCGCAAGGCCGCCACCATCGAGGCGCGCGAAGAAGCCGGCGTGCTCGGCAAGACCCGCAAGGCGCCGGCCGGCAGCTATTCCTATTGGAAACGGCTGGAGCACAATTTCGTGCGCGTCGACGTCGTCGTCTATCTGTTGGAGGTGTCCGAGGAACTGGCCAACTGGCAGGAGGCCAAGAGCCGCCAGCGGGCATGGCTCAAGCCGCAGGACGCGGCGTTGCTCATCGATGAGCCGGATCTCTCGACGCTGATGGCCAACCTGGCGCCGCCTCAGCCGGCAGTGCCGGACCCGGCCTGACCAACCTCACTTGCCCTCGTCCCCTTCAGCGGGACCCTCATCCCCCTCAGCGGGAAATGGCCGCAGCGGCGTGCCCGTATAGGCCCACAGCCATTCGCGCGGCAGCGGCCCTTTGTTGCGCTCGCTTTGCTGCGACTGTTCCCATGCATGCGCCAGGATGCCCACCGAGCGCGAGAGCACGAACAGGCCGCGCGTCAACGGCGGCGGAAAGCCGAGCTCGCCATAGATGACGGCGGTGGCGCCGTCGATGTTGAGCGGTATTTTCTTCCCCTTGCGCCGTGCCACCTCTGATTCGACGGCCTCGGCGATGTCGGCAAAGCGTCCGCTGACGACGCCGCGCGCGGCAAACTCGCGCGTCACTGCGATCAGGCGCGGCGCGCGCGGATCGACCGGGTGGAAGCGATGGCCAAATCCCGGCACATAGCCTTTCTCCTCGGCGAAGAAACGGTCGAGCCGTGCGGCTACGGCTTGGTCCAGCGCAACACCTTGGTCAAGTGCCACGGCAATGTCGCCATAGAAGGACAGCGCCTGTTCGCCGGCGCCGCCATGCACGTCACCCAGCACGTTGACGGCGGACGCCATGGCGCTGTTGATGCCGACGCCGCAGGTGATGGCCATGCGGGCAATGGCGATCGACGGCGCCTGCGGCCCGTGGTCGACGGCCGCCCCCAGCGCAATGCCGAGCAGCGCCGCCTGCTCCTCGCTCGGCAATTCGCCGCGCAGCATCAGCCAGATCGTGGCCGGAAAGCTGACGCGGCCGATCAGCTCCTGGATTTCATAGCCGCGCAGCCGGATGATGCCGGGGCTCATCTCGATGATGCCGGTCTGCCACCATTCCTCGCCGCGTTCGCGGCCGGTTTTTCTCTCGCTCACGCGCTTCTCCTGGCGCGCGGCGGCAGGGTGGAAAAAACCTCGTCCATATGCTCGCCCAGCACAGGCGGCGGCAGGACCGGCAAGGGTGCCGCGCCATCGACCATGAAGCCGCCGCGCACCACGGTCAGCGGCTGCGCCATGCCGGGCAGACCCTGGAAACGCGCGGTCATGTCGCGCTCGACCACCTGGCGCTCGCCAAGCACCTGCGGGATCGTCAGCACCCGGCCCGCCGGAACGCCGGCGCGGTTGAACTTTTCTTCCCAGGCAGCCGCCGAGGCGCTCGCAAGCGCTGTCTCGATTAGCCCTTTCAAGGAGGCGCGGTTCTGCTTGCGCGTCTCGCGCTCGGCAAAGCGCGGATCGTCGGCCAGTTCCGGCTGGCCGATCAGCCGGCAAAGCGTGACGAACTGCTCCTGCTTGTTGGCGGCGATGTTGAGCAGGCCGTCGCCGGTGCGAAACGCGCCGGAGGGCGCAGCCGTCATGTTCTCATTGCCCATCGGCTGCGGCTCGACACCGGCGGTCAGATAGTTGGACACCGGCCAGCCCAGCGCCGACAGCGTGCATTCCAGCATCGAGACATCGAGAAACGCGCCCTCGCCCGAGGTCTTCTGCTTGACCAGCGCCGCGGCGATGGCGAAGGCCCCGACCAGCCCGCCCAGCGTGTCGGCGACGGGATAGCCGACCCGCAAGGGTGCTGTCTCCGGCGTGCCGGTGATGCTCATGATACCGGACAGCCCCTGGATGATCTGGTCGTAGGCCGGATTGTCGCGCATCGGCCCGCTCTGGCCGAAACCGGATATGGCGCAATGGACGAGACCGGGGCGGACCGCTTTCAGCACCTCATAGCCGAGACCCAGCCGCCCCATCACGCCCGGTCGAAAATTCTCGACCAGCGCGTCGGCCGAGGCGACGAGATCGAGGAAGCGTTCGCGGTCGGCTTCGCTTTTGAGATCCAGCACCACCGATCGCTTGCCGGCATTCTGCGCCAGGAACGACGCGCCCATGCCGGCTTTGTTGAGCGCCGGCGAGGCGCCGAGCTGGCGCGCCAGATCGCCGCCTTGCGGCGTCTCGACCTTGATGACATCGGCGCCGAGCAGCGCCAGCTGATAGGCACAATAAGGGCCCGCCAGCACATTGGTCAGGTCGAGGATGCGGATGCCGGCAAGCAGATCGGTCATGATGCTCCAGGTCGCTCAGGCATCGCCCGGCACATGCTCCGGTCCGCGCCGGCGCCGATGCTCGATGAAGGCCCAGATATGCGGACCGGCGAGCCCGATGAAGGCGAGGATCAGCAGCACCAGCGACAGCTTGTGTGTGTAGAACACCGACCAGTCGCCGTTCGAGATCGTCATCGCCCGGCGGAACTGCGTTTCGGCGAGCGGCCCCAGGATCATGCCGATGATGACCGGCGCTGTCGGGAAATCGAAGCGCCGCATCAGGAAGCCGGCGGCCCCCAGGAGATAGAGGATGACGAGGTCGATCGGCGACTGCGAGATGCCGTAGGTGCCGACGGTCGCGAACACCAGGATGCCGGCATAGAGCTGCGGCGCAGGGATTTTCAACAGCCGTACCCACAGCCCGATCAGCGGCAGGTTGAGGACGACCAGGATGACGTTGGCGATGAACAGGCTGGCGATCAGGCCCCAGACCAGATCGGCCTGCGTCGTCAACAGCAGCGGTCCCGGATTGATGCCGTAGCTCTGGAAGGCCGACAGCATGATTGCGGCAGTCGCCGAGGTCGGCAGGCCAAGGGTGAGCATCGGCACCAGCACGCCGGCGGCAGACGCATTGTTGGCGGCTTCCGGTCCGGCAACGCCCTCGATGGCGCCGACCGTGCCGAACTCCTCCTTGTGCTTCGACAGCTTCTTTTCGATGGCATAGGACAGGAAGGTCGGGATCTCGGCGCCGCCGGCAGGCATGGCGCCGATCGGGAAGCCGATAAAAGCGCCGCGCAGCCATGGCTTCCACGATCGTCCCCATTCGGCCGCTGTCATGTAGAGCGATCCCTTGAGCGGCACGATCTCGTCCTTGCCGGCATAGCGCCGCGAGGCCATGTAGAGCGTCTCGCCGACGGCAAACAGGCCGACCGCGGCAATGATGACATCGACGCCATCGAGCAGTTCGTTCATGCCGAAGGTGAAGCGCGGCTGTCCCGTCTGCAGGTCGACGCCGATCATGCCGATGACGAAGCCGATGAACAGGCTGGTGAGGCCGCGCACGGAGGACGAGCCGAGCACCGCCGAAACCGTGATGAAGGCGAGCACCATCAGCGAGAAATATTCGGCCGGACCAAAGGCCAGCGCGAACTTCACCACCACCGGCGCCAGGAAGGCGACGCCCATCGTGCCGATGGTGCCGGCGACGAAGGAGCCGATCGCCGAGGTCGCCAGTGCCGCGCCGCCGCGACCCGAGCGGGCCATCCTGTTGCCTTCCAGCGCGGTGACGATGGTGGCGCTTTCGCCCGGCGTGTTGAGCAGGATCGAGGTCGTCGAGCCGCCATACATGGCGCCGTAATAGATGCCAGCAAACAGGATGAAGGACGCCTCCGGCGCCACCTGGTAGGTGATCGGCAGCAGCAGCGCGATGGTCAGCGCCGGCCCGAGGCCGGGCAGCACGCCGATGGCGGTGCCGAGCGTGGTGCCGACCAGGCACCACAACAGGTTCATCGGCGAGAAAGCGACGGAAAATCCGTGGGCGAGATGGCCGAGCGTCTCCATGGCGTCAGCCCCTTACCGTGGCGATGATCGCGTCGACCACCGTATTCAGCTGGTTTTCGATGAAGCCGGCGCCAATGTTGACGCCGAGCGCCCTGGCAAAGCCGAAATAGGCGGCAAGCGCCAGGATCAAGCCGGTCAGCGCATCGCGCAGCGTGTGCTTGCTGCCGAAGCCATAACAGACGAGCACGAACATGATGACCGAGGCGGCGGTGAAGCCGAGCGGCTGGATCAGCACCAGATTGGCGACCAGGCCTGCAACGACGATGCCCATCGCCTTCCAGTCGGTCGGCGTTTCCTTTTCCTCCTGCGGCTGCCAGCCGCCGCGCAGCGCGGCGACGATGAGCAGCAGCGAAAGCACGATCATGCCGGTCATGGTGATGTAGGGAAAGACGGTCGGCCCGACCTTGGAATAGAGCGGCGAAACCGGGATCGCCAGGGTCTGCCACGCCACGGCCGCAGCACAGGCGAGAAGCCCGATGCCGATCAACAATTCGGGCATGGCAAGGCGCGGGGGCGCCGGCTGCTGGTCGCTGGTGCTCATCGATGTCCTCCCGAGATGGCCGGCATCCTCCCGCCGGCCGCATCCGCAGTTTCACTCCCAGCGCATGATATGTCCATGCCGCAGGCGAATGTCGGAGGGGCGGCCGTGGCCGCCCCTGAAGACATCAGGCGAGGCCGAGATCCTTGAGGATCGCGGTGATGCGGGCGGTGTCGTCGACGAGGAATTTCGCATAATCGTCGCCGGTGAGCAGGATGGGCGTCCAGTTACGGTTCTTGCACTCGGCTGCCCAGGCATCGCTCTTGGCCATGGTCTCGATCATCGTGACCATCGCCGCCTTGTCGGCGTCGGAGACGCCTGGCGGTGCGAAGACGCCGCGCCAGTTGAACAGTTCGACGTCGATGCCGGCTTCCTTCATCGTCGGTGCGTCGATGCCGTCCTGGCGCTTGTCGGCGGAGATCGCCAACAGCCGAAGCGCGCCCGCCTTGACCTGCTCGGAGAACTCGCCGAAGCCGGAAATGCCGGCCGCCACCTGGTTGCCGAGCAGCGCCGACAGCGCCTCGCCGCCGCCGGCGAAAGGCACATAGGAGAGGTTGGTTGCCGGAACGCCGACCGTCTTGGCGATCAGCCCGAACAGGATGTGGTCGGAGCCGCCGGCCGAGCCGCCGGCCACGGGAACCTTGGTCGGATCCGCTTTGAGCGCGGCGACGAAATCGCCGGCCGTCTTGAACGGCGAATCCGCCGGCACCACCAGCGCCTCGAACTCGCCGGTGAGGCGGGCGATGGGCGTCACTTCGGAAAGGTTGTTGGCCGATTTGTTGGCGATGATGGCGCCGACCATGACCATGCCGGCCACCATCAGCGAATTGCCCTTGCCCTTCCACTGGCTGATGAACTGCGGCAGGCCGACAGTGCCGCCGGCGCCGCCGACATTGGTGATCTGCGAGCCGGAGATCAGTTTTTCACTGCGCAGCACCTGGTCGATGGTGCGCCCCGTCTGGTCCCAGCCGCCGCCGGGCGCGGCCGGCACGAAGATCTGGATCTGCGGTGCATCCTGAGCGAAAGCGGGCGTCAAATGCGTTGCGACGAATCCGGCAGCGCCTGCGGCCGCGGTGCTCATCAAAAATCTGCGTCTGTTCAGCATGGGATTCCTCCAAATCACGACACCTCCTCCGGTGCCTGCCAGAAACGTAGCCTGAAAACAGACCCGCTCGGCAAAAATTCATGCCGATTTCGGTACGTTCTGTCAACAGGAACGCTGTTCTACTAGACAGAACCATGGATGTGCGGCACAATCGCTTCGGCCGGCCTTTGTCCGAGCAGGTAAACTGGAATGAAACTGTTCGTGAGATGACCGAAGCGCGATCCCAGCCGTTGCCGGCCGATGGCGTTGCCGCGCTCGACCGCGCGATCGCCATTCTCGACGCGTTCGCGACCGCCGACCGCTCGCTCAGCCTGGCCGAGATCGCGGCGCGCACCGGGCTCTACAAAAGCACCATTTTGAGGCTGGCGAACTCATTGCTGCGCGGGCAGTTGCTGGAGCGGCTCGACGATGGCCGCTACCGCATCGGACCCGCCACCTTCCGGCTCGGCGCGCTCTACCAGCGCTCCGTGGTGGCGGTCGACATCCTGCTGCCGATCATGCGCGATCTCGCCGAGCGCAGCTGGGAAAGCGTGGCGTTCTATGTCCGCTCGGGCGACGCCCGCACCTGTCTCTACCGCGTCGAATCCAAGCATCCTATCCGCTACACGATCCGGGAAGGCGACCTGCTGCCGTTGCTCACCGGCTCGGGCGGCCGCGTGCTGGCAGCGTTTTCAGGCCAGCCGGGCGAACCATACGAGACCATCCGCAAGGCCTGCCACTATCTGTCGATCGGCGATCGCGACCCTGAGACGGCGGGCGTCTCGGTGCCGGTGTTCGGACCGGGCCGCGTTCTGCTCGGCGCCTTGACGCTGGCCGGCCCGTCGACACGCGTCGATACGGCGTTCCTGCGCCGCATGACACCGGACCTGCTGGAGGCCGCCGCTCGCGCCACCCGCGCCTTTGGCGAGGATGCCTCGATGCTGGAGCAGGCAGCGCGCCTAGCCGGCGCTGAAACCGTGATCGGCCTCAGTTCGCCTTGACCAGCACCATGCGGCGGTTCTTGGCGCGGCCGGCTTCGTCGTCATTGCTGGCGACGGGCGCCATCATGCCGGCGCCGGCGGCGGTCAGCCGGCCGCCATCGATGCCGTATTTCGAGACCAGCGCCGCCTTCACCGACTGCGCCCGCCGCGACGACAGATCGATATTGTAGTCGAACGCGCCCTGGTTGTCGGTATGACCGACGACGATCACCGCCATGCCGGGCTCGTTGGTCAGAAGCGTCGAGATCTCCTTCAGCGTCGGTTCCGATTCCGGCTTGATGTCGGCCTTGTCGGTGTCGAAGAAGATGCCGTAGAGCGAGATGGAGCCGGTGGCCGACAGCGAATCCGCCATTCTTGGCCGCTTCGACCACCACCATCTTCTTGTCGCGCGCCTTGGGCTCCAGCACCTGAACGACGGCAATGGTGCGGCCGTTGAGTTCCTTGCAGTAGAGGTCGTCGATCAGCGAATAGGCCTGAACCGTGACATAGGCGTCGCCGCCGTCCTGCGGCAGCTTGGCGGCGAAGAAGCGCTGGTCGTTGATACCGGTGGTTACCGCACAGGCGCCATTGGAAAAGGCCGCGTCCTTGACGTCGCTTTCATGGAAGAAATACATCATCAGGCTCATGTCGCCGCCGCCACCGCTCGACGACCGGTCGGCGGCGCCGCCGCACTCTTCCTTCTTGCATTCGAACAGGACTTCGCCGCCGGCGGCCGCGATCACATCCTGGTAGTTGCGCAGCACTTCGAGCGGGGAGCGCTCGGCCGGCAGCACATAGGCGATGCGGGTCAGCGCGCCTTCGACCTCAGCCTTCTTGTCCGGCGCGAACACACGGTTGTTCATCGTGTCACGGGCATCCGGATCGGCGCTCGGCTTCAGCGGCGACAGCGGCACTGTAAAATCGGTATAGGCGAATTTTTCGTAGGAGACGATGAACGACCCCTCGTAGCGCTTGGCCAGATGATTGTCGGCACCGCCCTCGATGTCGGCGGTCGGTACCGTCGCATCGGCGCCCGCCAGTTGCACGGCCGCCAGGAGCAGCAGCCCCGCCCAGAAAAGCTTCAGAAATATCGCATTGATCGCACGCATGGTCGGCTCCCCCAAAGGGCAATTCCAGGAAAAGTGTGAGCGGTTTTCCCACAGGAATTGCGTAGCTAGATTAGAATAGCCAACCCTGGCAGAACGTGGAAATTGCGTCGATGAAGCGCCTCACACCCGCCGTTCGAGCAGGATCGTCAGCCCGTCGTGATAGGTCGTTTCCAGGACCTTGGTGTAGCCGCACTTTGCCGCAACGTTCAACGAGCCGGTGTTTTCCGGATCGATGATGCAGACGGTTCTCGCGCCGGCAAAGGTTTCGTCGCCCCAGGCCAGGGCCCTTCTGACGACTTCGCTGGCAAGACCCTTGCCATGTGCTTGGGGCGCCAGCGCCCAGCCGGCTTCCGGAATGCCCTCGAGCGACGGCTCGATGTCGCGCTTCAGATCGTGGAATCCGGCCTCGCCGATGAAGCGACCGCTGGCCTTGTCCTCGACCGCCCAGAAGCCGTAGCCGAGCAGCGACCACAGGCCGGCATGCCGCAGGAACCGCATCCAGCTTTCCTCCCGCGTCCGCGGCTTGCCGCCGATGAAACGGGTGGTGACGGGGTCGGCCCACATGACGGCATAGTCGTCGAAATCTTCGATCCGGTGCGCCCGCATGATGGTCCGTTCCGTTTCGAGAACCGGGACGCCGGCTGTTTTTGGACTGCCCATGAAACTCTGCCTCCGTTGACGGTCAGCGCTTAGCAAACCAGCGCGCCCGGACAAGGGCCAAGCCGGATCATCATTCAGCCAGGGAAGCTTCCGAACGGCCTGGCGCGACCAGGCGGTCGAAGCGAACAGCGTCGGCTTACTTTCAGCCGTGCCAGACCATCTTCATGTAGAGCCCACCGCGCCGCAATTCGTCCAGCATCTGGTCGAGCCGCTTCTGCCTGGTGTCGCTGCGTTTGGCGCGGGCGACCCAGCCGAGATAATCGTTCTTCTGGTAGTCCGGCCGCGCCTCGTAGGCCGCTGTCAGTCCTTTTTCGGTCAGGGCGATGCGGATGTCGTCCGGCATCGGGTTCAGGGCGCGCTTCAGTCCGGTCATTTCAGAAAACCCCAGCTGTCAGGATGGCGACGCCGATGGTCCAACCCAGGTCCGCCTCTGGGAATTCTGCCGAACGATGCTACCTTTCGCAACCGGTCCGGCAAGGGCCGGTCTCGATACCGCCAATGGGAGGAGAACGCCATGGACACCACCGATCTCGTGCTTGCCATTTTCCATCATCTGCTGGTGTTCTCGCTGGCCGGCATCATTGGCGCCGAATTTGTCCTGATCCGCGGCGACCTCTCCGCCGCCACGCTGAAGCGGCTTGCCGGCATCGACCGCCACTACGGCATCCTCGCGATGTCGATCATCATCGTCGGCATCGGCCGCGTCGTCTACGGCCTGAAGGGCTGGGAGTTCTATGTCTACAACTGGGTGTTCTGGGCCAAGATGGCGGCGTTCGGCATCGTTGGCCTGCTGTCGATCATCCCGACCATCCGCTTCATCTCCTGGAACCGGCAAGCCAGCGCCAGTCCCGGCTTCCAGGTGCCGGCGGCGGAACTCGCCTCGGTGAAGACCTATGTGCGCGCCGAGGCCTTCATCTTCCTGCTGATCCCGGTCTTCGCGGCGGCGATGGCGCGCGGCTACGGTTATTGAAGCAACGCCAACACGAAACCCCATCTTCGCCGGGCATACTCCCCCTGATTGCCATGGTTGCGCACGACTGTATTTTGCAGTTTGCGTCAGGCGACAATCTGTTAGCTTGCCTTTGTTGCACCCTGCTGCCTGACCTGCACAGCGATCGGAGATTGATATCCTGGGAGGAGAATTACGATGAGGAAAATTGTAGCCGCCCTGGCCGCCGCCGCGGCCGTCACGCTTTATTCGTTCACCGCCAGCGCACAGACGTATCCCGAGCGCACCATCACCGTCGTCGTGCCGTTTGCGGCCGGCGGTCCGACCGACACGGTTACGCGGCTCGTCGCCGAAGCCATGTCGAAGGATCTCGGCCAGCAGATCATCGTCGAAAATGTCGGCGGCGCCGGCGGCACGCTGGGCGCCGGCCGCGTCGCCAACGCCGACCCGGATGGCTACACGCTGCTCCTCCATCACATCGGCATGGCGACCAGCGCGACCCTCTACAGAAAACTCGCCTACGACACGCTGAACGGCTTCGAGTATATCGGCCTCGTCACCAAGGTGCCGATGGCGATCGTCGCCCGCAAGGATCTGGAGCCGGCCGACCTGAAAGGGCTGGTCGAATACGCCAAGACCAACAAGGACACCATCACCGTCGCCAATGCCGGCATCGGCGCTGCCTCGCATCTGTGCGGCATGCTGTTCATGAGCGCCATCGGCACGCCGCTGGTCACCGTGCCCTACAAGGGCACCGGCCCGGCCATGACCGACCTTCTCGGAGGCCAGGTCGACATTATGTGCGACCAGACCACCAACACCACCAAGCAGATCCAGGGCGGCACGATCAAGGCCTATGCCGTCACCACGCCGGAGCGCCTCGACGTGCTGAAGGACGTGCCGACGACCATCGAAGCCGGCCTGCCCGCGGTGCAGGTCGGCATCTGGCACGGCCTCTATGCGCCGAAGGGCACGCCGGCCGAGATCACCGGCCGACTGTCGAAATCGCTCCAGGTCGCGCTGAAGGACCCCAACGTCATCGCCCGCTTTGCCGAACTCGGCACCAAGCCGTCGTCCGAGTCCGACGCGACGCCGGCAGCGCTGAAGGCCAAGCTGGAAGGCGAGATCACGCGCTGGAAGCCGATCATCGAAGCCGCCGGCCAATACGCCGACTGAGGCTTGAACGGGGCGCTGCCGGCGCCCGTTTTCGCTTTGACATCCGTTTCACATTTGCAACGGCAGCCCGTCGCAAGGTCAGGGGAGGACCGCCATGAAACCTTTCGCCATCGACAGGACAAACGGCCTGTGCGCCGCGCTGTTCATCTTTTTCGGCGCCTTTTTCGCGATACAATCGCTCGGCCTCGAAATCGGCACCGCCTTCCGCATGGGACCGGGCTATTTCCCGCTGGTGCTTGCGATCGTGCTGATCGTGCTCGGCGCCATCATCCTCGTCCAGGCGGTGCGCGTCGAGGGCGAGCCGATCGGCCCCATTGCCTGGCGCGGCATGCTCTTCATCCTGCCGGCGCCGATCTTTTTCGGCATGACCGTGCGCGGCCTCGGCTTCGTCCCGTCGATCTTCCTGACGGCGCTGATCGCCTCTTTTGCCAGCGCCCGCATGAAGCCGCTGACGGCACTTCTGCTGTCGGCCGGCCTGACGCTGTTTTCGGTGCTGGTCTTCAGCTACGCGCTCGGGCTGCCATTCCAGCGCTTCGGCCCCTGGTTGCCCCAATGGCTGGCATTGTGAGGCGCTGAGATGGACCTCCTCAGGAACCTCGAACTCGGCTTTTCGACGGCCACCACGCCGGCCAATCTGGGTTTTTGCCTCATCGGCGTTCTGCTCGGCACGCTGATCGGCGTCCTGCCCGGCATCGGCGCCACCGCAACCATCGCCATGCTGCTGCCGATCACCTTTCAGATCGGCGACCCGGTTTCGTCCCTCATCATGCTGGCCGGCATCTACTACGGCGCCCAGTATGGCGGTTCGACCACCGCCATTCTCATCAACATGCCCGGCGAATCCTCCTCGGCCGTGACCGCCATCGACGGCTACCAGATGGCCAGGAACGGTCGCGCCGGGGCGGCTCTGGCGATCGCCGCGATCGGCTCGTTCTTCGCCGGCACGGTGTCGACCTTTCTCGTCGCCGTCTTTGCCCCGCCGCTGACGGCAATAGCCCTGCAATTCGGCGCGGCCGAATATTTTTCGCTGATGATCGTCGGCCTCGTCTCGTCCATCGCGCTCGCCCACGGCTCGATCGTCAAGGCGCTGGCGATGGTCGTGCTCGGCCTGCTGCTCGGCATTGTCGGCACCGACATCTACACCGGCACGCCGCGCTTCACGCTCGGCATCCGCGAATATGCCGACGGGCTGAACTTCGTCGCGGTGGCGGTCGGCGTCTTCGGCGTTGCCGAGATCCTGCGCAATCTCGAAAACGAGCACGAGCGCTCGGTGATGATCAAAAAGGTCTCCGGCCTGATGCCGACCCGCGACGACTTCAAGGCGATGGCCGCGCCCATCGTGCGCGGCACGATCATCGGTTCGGCGCTCGGCATCCTGCCCGGCGGCGGCGCGGTGCTTGCGGCCTTTGCCTCCTACACGGTCGAAAAGCGTGTGTCGAAACACCCGGAGGAGTTCGGCAAGGGCGCCATCGCCGGCGTCGCCGGCCCGGAATCGGCCAACAATGCCGGCGCCCAGACCTCCTTCATTCCGATGCTGACGCTGGGCATTCCGGCCAATCCGGTCATGGCGCTGATGATCGGCGCCATGATCATCCAGGGCATCGTGCCCGGCCCCAATGTCGCGATCGAGCAGCCGGCGCTGTTCTGGGGCATCATCGCCTCGATGTGGATCGGCAATCTGATGCTGATCGTGCTGAACCTGCCGCTGATCGGGCTGTGGGTGAAGCTGCTGACGATCCCCTATCATGTGCTTTTCCCGATCATCATGGCGTTCTGCTCGATCGGCGTTTACAGCGTCAACACCAACGCCTTCGATCTCTACGCGGTCGCATTCTTCGGCCTGCTCGGCTACATCCTGACCAAGCTGCGCTGCGAACCCGCACCCCTGCTGCTCGGCTTCGTGCTCGGCCCGCTGCTCGAGGAAAACCTGCGCCGCGCCATGATCCTGTCGCGCGGCGACCCCTCGACCTTCGTGACGCGGCCGATCAGCGCCGGCCTGCTGCTCGTCGCACTTGCCGTGCTCGTCGTCGTCTTCCTGCCGTCGGTCAAGAAGAAGCGCGAAGAGGTGTTCGTGGAGGAAAGCTAGTTGTCGGGACGCCGGGCGCCGCGATTTCCACGAGCGGCGCCGGCACGTCTGTCGTCTTCACCTCGGCCTTGCAGAGATCGGCGATGACGCAGGCCGGGCAATCGGGCTTGCGCGCCTTGCAGACATAGCGGCCATGCAGGATCAGCCAGTGATGCGCATGGCGAATATACTCGTCCGGGATGATCCGCAGCAGCCCTTGCTCGACCTGTTCGGGCGTCTTGCCTGGCGCCAGGCCGAGGCGGTTGCCGATGCGGAAAATATGGGTGTCGACCGCCATCGTGTGCTGGCCGAACGCCATGTTGAGCACGACATTGGCGGTCTTGCGCCCGACCCCCGGCAGCTTGACCAACTCATCGCGCTCGCTGGGCACCTCGCCGCCGTAATCGCGTATCAGCGCCTCCGAGAGCGCCACGACATTCTTGGCCTTTTTGCGCCAGAGTCCGATGGTGCGGATGTACTCGCCGACCCTGGCTCCGCCCAGCGCCAGCATCTTTTCAGGTGTGTCGGCGACCTTGAACAACGCCCGCGTCGCCTTGTTGACGCCGGCATCGGTCGCCTGCGCCGACAGCACCACGGCCACCAGCAGCGTGAAGGCGTTGACATGCTCGAGCTCGCCCTTCGGCTCGGGCCGCTGCACCGAAAACCGCCGGAAGATCTCATGCACCTCGGCCGCGCTGTAGAGCGAACGGGCCGGCCGCGGTCGCGGCTTGGCATTCGAGCCGTCGCGCCGCCCGGGCGGCAGTTCACTTTTGGATTGGGAAAGGTTTTTGGACTTGGGGCTCGCCATCCCCTTCCTATAATATCCTGGGATGAGCGACACAAACGCCTCGTTTCAGGCCGACGAGCCATTCTTCCAGGCGCTGCTGACACCGCACCGCTCGCTGGGCCGCACCGGCTTTGCCGTGCTGATGGGCGCGCTGCTGTTCGGCTGGGTGGTGACCGGGGCGTTTTTCCTGTCGCGCGGCGCCTGGCCGGTGTTCGGCTTCTTCGGCCTCGACGTCATCGCCGTCTACGTCGCCTTCCGCGCCAACTATCGTGCCGCCCGTGCCCGCGAGGAAGTGTCGGTGTCGCGCACCAGCCTCGACATCCGCAAGACGGCGCCCTCGGGAAAGTCGGAAGCGCATCGCTTCAACCCGTTCTGGGCGCGCTTTTCCGTCGCTCGCCATGCCGAGATCGGCATCACCAAAATGGTGGTGGAAGCACAGGGGAAGAATGTGCCGATCGGGTCATTCCTGGACCCCGACTCCCGCGAGAGTTTTGCCACTGCATTTTCGCGCGCCCTGGCAACTGCCAAGACACGATGAGCCGGCGTTAGAACCGATAGCGCAAGATCCGGCCGACCTTGCGCAGCGCTGGGATATGCCTCCACAGCCCGATGAACAGTTTTGCGGACCAGCTCATGTGCGCTGTGCGTTCCGCGCTGTAGGCCGAGATATCGTCGACAAAGCGCAGCTTCGGAACGGCACGCTCCAGTACCTGCGGGTCGTCGATCGCCCAGTGAACCTCGGCGCCCGTCGCCCTGATGGTCGGATTGAGGCGCAGCATCTTCAGGCCGAAGCGGCTGTAGGCGTCGAACATCAGCTCGCCGCCGGCAAGATGCGCGACAAGGCGTGACAGCAGCCGTGGCCCCTCCTCTACCGGGAGATAAGGCGTCAACCCCTCCATCACCACGACGGCCGGACGATTGCGCGGCACTTCTGCCAGCCAGTCCGGGTCGGTTACCGAAGAGCCGACGAGGTGGTAATGGTCCCGGGACGGGTAAAGCTTGCGCCGGAGCGCGATGACATCCGGAAAATCGACATCGAACCACTCCACGCCTTCGGGTGGATCGACACGGAAAATGCGCGTATCGAGCCCGCAGCCGAGATGCAGCACGATAGCGCCGGGATTTCTGGCGATGAAGTCTTGAACTCGCACGTCGTAGGTCTTGGCTCGAATCGCCAATCCGATGCCGAGATTGGTGTCGACCTTGAGGTGCGAGAAATCATAGTCGATCTTGCGCACGGCCTCGTCGGCGAAGCGGTCCCCGAGCAGCGAATGCGGCAGCCGGCTTTCCAGTGCCTTGCCATAAAGCGTCATCAGCAAGGTCTCCCTTGCTCCGCTCAGATTCACCCTTTCGCCGGCCATTGGCATCTCCCGGGGCGCAATCCAGTATTTATCTGGGAACAGGCGGCAACAAGGCAAGTTTCGGGTGGTTGCAAGGGGCGGAAAGACCGATATTCGCGGTCAAGGAGATATTGCCATGAACGCCCAGATGACCATGAATACGCAGATGAAACCGACAGCGATCCTGCAGCACGACATCACCCCCGAGGGCAGCGACTACGAGGTCGTGCGCCGCGCCATCGAGAAGATCAGCCTCGACTATCGCGACCAGCCCTCGCTGGAAGCCCTGGCAGCCGATGTCGGCGAGACACCCACGGGCCTGCAAAAACTGTTCACCCGCTGGGCCGGCCTGTCGCCAAAAGCCTTCCTGCAGGCGGTCACCCTCGACCATGCCCGCAAACTGCTCGATTCCGGCATGCCGCTCCTCGAAACATCGTTCGAACTCGGCATGTCCGGCCCCGGCCGGCTGCACGATTTGTTCGTCACCCATGAAGCGATGTCGCCGGGCGACTACAAGACGCGCGGCGCTGGCCTGACCATCCGCTACGGCTACCACATCTCGCCCTTCGGCATCGCCCTGATCATGGTCACCGACCGTGGCCTTGCGGGGCTCGCCTTCAACGATCCGGGCGGCGAGCGGGCGGCTTTCGCCGACATGTCGGGCCGCTGGCCGAACGCCACCTATGTCGAGGACATGAGCGCCACCCAGCCCTATGCGGCGCGCATCTTCGATCCGACATTGTGGCGCGCCGACCAGCCGCTGCGCGTGGTGATGATCGGCTCCGACTTCCAGCTGCGCGTCTGGGACGCGCTGCTCAGGATCCCGATGGGCAAGGCCTGCACTTATTCTTCGATCGCCTCCAGGATCGGCGCGCCAAACGCCAGCCGGGCGGTGGGGGCGGCGGTCGGCGCCAACCCATTGTCCTTCGTCGTCCCTTGCCATCGGGCGCTGGGCAAGTCCGGCGCACTCACCGGCTACCACTGGGGCCTGACCCGCAAACGCGCCATGCTCGGTTGGGAAGCGGGCCAGACCGCGTCCTGAAGCTGCCCGCATCAAACAACACCGGCGAAATCCCTTCGCCGGTGTTTTTCTTTTTGCGAGCTCCCGGCGCAAAACATCCGCACGCTCTGGCAAGCCGCCGGCTTACAGGTTAGCTTCCCGCGCATTCCGCAGGAGGCTTTCTTGATCATCGTTGTCGGCTCGATCAACCTCGACCTTATCGCCAATGTCGACCGCCTGCCTTCGCCGGGCGAGACGGTCCGCGGCTCCGGCTTCACCACCGCGCCCGGCGGCAAGGGCGCCAACCAGGCGCTGGCTGCGGCGCGCGCCGGCGCCAAGGTGCGCATGGTCGGCGCCGTCGGCAAGGACAATTTCGCAACCGAAGCCCTCGCTTTGCTCGTGGCCGGCAAGGTCGATCTCTCCGGCGTCGGCCAGAGCTTCGCCTCCACCGGCACGGCGCTGATCCTCGTCGGCGCCGATGGCGAGAATGTCATCGCCGTGGTGCCGGGCGCCAATGATTCGGTGCTGCCCGGCGATCTCGCCAAGGCTTTCCTTGCGAAGGGCGACGTCGTCCTGCTGCAGCACGAGATCCCGTTGCAGACTGTCGATGCAGCGCTCGACGCCGCACGCGCCGCCGCCGCGGTCACCGTGCTCAACACCGCGCCGTTCCGTAGCGAGGCGGCAGCGTTGCTCGGCAAGGCCGACTACGCCGTCGCCAACGAAACCGAATTCGACCTTTACGGCGAGGCGCTGTCGCTGAAAGGCCGCGACCGCCCGGCGCGCATGCGCGACTTCGCCGGCAAAACCGGCCGCACCATCGTCGTCACGCTCGGCGGCGACGGCGTGCTGGCGGCGACCCCGGAGGATTTCCTGACCGTGCCGGCGCTGAAAATCACGCCGGTCGACACGGTCGGGGCCGGCGATACTTTTTGCGGTTATCTCGCTGCCGGGCTGGCGTCCAACCTGCCGCTGGAGCAGGCTCTCACTCGCGCCGCAGCCGCCGGCTCGCTCGCCTGCCTGAAGCCCGGCGCCCAGCCGGCCATCCCGCTAGCGGCGGATGTCGACACCGCCCTGCGCAACAACGCCGGATGACAGCCCTGCGCCCCGCAACGAAGCACGCCGTGCCCCCCGCCGGCGACATCTGCCAGATGTCCGCTGTCGACCTGGCCGAGGCGATCCGGCTGCGCCGCCTGTCCGTGCGCGAGTTGGTCGCCGCATTCCTCGACCGCATCGACGCGGTAAACCCGCTGGTCAACGCCATCGTCTCGTTGCGCGAGCGCTCCGACATCCTGCGCGAGGCCGACGCGGCGGACGCGCATCTAGCGCAAGGCGGGCCGGCCGGCTCGCTGTTTGGCCTGCCGGTGGCGATAAAGGACCTTGCCATGACGCGAGGCTTGAGGACCAGTTTCGGCTCGCCGATCTTCGCCGATTTCGTGCCGCAGGAGGATGATTTCTTCGTCGAGCGCATCCGCAAGGCCGGCGCCATCATCATCGGCAAGACCAATGTTCCCGAATTCGGGCTGGGATCCAACACCTACAATAATGTTTTCGGACCGACGCTGAACGCGTTCGATCCGGCGCTGACCGCCGGCGGCTCGAGCGGCGGCGCAGCGGTCGCCCTTGCGCTCGACATGGTCCCGGTCGCCGACGGCAGCGATTTCGGCGGCTCGCTCCGCAATCCGGCGGCGTGGAACAATGTCTTTGGCTTCCGCCCGTCGCAGGGCCTTGTCCCCGGTGGGCCGGACCTCGAAGTCTTTCATGCCCAGATGGGCATCGACGGGCCGATGGGCCGCAGCATCAGCGACATGGCGCTGCTGCTCGATGTGCAGGCGGGCTACCACCCGCACGCGCCGCTGTCTTGGGAGAAACCCGGCTCGTTCCTCGAAGGGCTGGCAACGCCGGCAAGCGGCGGCCGCGTCGGCTGGCTCGGTGATCTCGGCGGTCACCTGCCGGTAGAGCCTGGCATCCTCGATCTGTGCGAGGCCGCACTCGGCCGCTTCGCGGAGGCATCCTTCCTGACCGAGCCCTTGCTGCCGGATTTCGATTTCGAGGCACTGTGGCAAGCCTTCGTGACGCTGCGGCAGGCGAGCAGCGGCTCGGCGCTGAAAGTCCATTATGACGACCCGCACAAGCGCGCCCTGCTGAAGCCGGAAGCCGTCTGGGAGGTGGAGAACGCCATGCGGCTGACGGCGCCGCAAATCCGCGCGGCCTCGGTCATCCGCACCGCCTGGCACCGGACGCTGCTGTCGCTGTTCGAGCACTTCGATCTCATCGCGCTGCCGACTGCGCAGGTGTTTCCTTTCGACGTCGACACGCATTGGCCAAGTGAGGTCGCCGGGCGGACGATGGACAGCTACCATCGCTGGATGCAGGTTTCGGCCTTCGCCACGCTCGGCGGCTGTCCTGCGCTCAATGTGCCGGTCGGCTTCGACGACAAAGGCCGTCCCATGGGCATGCAGCTGATCGGACGCCCGCGCGGCGACCTCGCCGTGCTCAGGGCCGGCGCGGCCTATGAGGCGACCTTGCCTTGGCAGGCGGGGGCGTCCTGACGCGAGGGGCGGCACGGTCTGCGACGGCTTGCACCAGCCCCGCCGCCATGCATTGATTGCAGCCAGCCGCCTAAGCGCATCCTCGAGGAAATCCCCATGTCGCTGGAACTCTACGCCGCCTATGTCCTTGCCTGCATCGTCATCATCCTGGTGCCCGGTCCGACGGTGACGCTGATCATCGCCAACAGCATCCGCCACGGCGCGCGCGCCGGGCTTGCCAATGTCGCCGGCACGCAGGCCGGGCTTGCCATCATGATCGCCATCGTCGGCATCGGCCTCAACACGCTGATCGCGGGCATGGGCCACTGGTTCGAATGGGTGCGTCTGATCGGCGCCGCCTATCTGATCTGGATGGGCGTGCAGATGTTCCGCGCCAAGGGCACGCTGAACGCCGACGGCACGGCGAGAAAGCCGCGTGGCGGCTTCTTCCTGCAGGGTCTGCTGGTGGCGCTCAGCAACCCCAAGACCCTGGTGTTCTTCGGCGCCTTCTTCCCGCAATTCATCGCCCCGCAGGGCAATTACACCCTGCAGATCGTCGTCATGGGCCTCACCGCCATGATCTTCGCCGCCGTCTCGGATTCCACCTATGCTCTCGCCGCCAGCCGCGCCGGCCGCCTGCTCTCGGCCAGCCGCATCAAGCTGATGTCCAGGATCAGCGGCAGCTTTCTGGTCGGCGGCGGCCTGTGGCTAGCTTTTTCGAAGGCGAAGTAACAACCGTGGACGGTCGTTTCCAACGGCAGAATGAGCCCGTACGTGAAGGCTGATTGAAAGTCAGTCTCCACGCCACCACATGACTTTGTGCTGGGGATTCTTTCAAATGTCATGGACTTATAGGGATTTGAAAAGGAACGCGCCCGGCGTGGTCCTGATCGTCGCCATGTTCGCGATGATGGTTCCTTCGGCGCTCTACAAATGGACGAATGATGCGAGCCCCATCCGGTCAGTCGAGCCAATCCACGCAACGGTCAAAAGCGCCCAATCGGACCACGACCACACCCTTTATCTGGTTTCGCTCGAAAGCGGTTCGTCCATTCTTGTCGATGACGACCGGCCGCATCTGATCGGCGCGACGGCAAACATGGAGCGCGTCACGCGCGAGAATGGAATGGTCTTCTATCGATTTGCAAAGTGAACGGCGGCGGCGCCTTCCTTCTCCCCTGTGGGAGAAGGTGGATCGGCGCGATAGCGCCGAGACGGATGAGGGGTGTTCCAGCGGAGTGAGACGTGGGCGTTCCCTGGAACACCCCACATCCGTCGCCTTCGGCGACACCGCCCGGGGGCGAGCCACTTGTCTCGCCCCGTCCCTTCGGAACCCACAATGGGGAGAAAGGAAAGACAGAGCTAAAGCCGAGCCAACCGCTGCACCAGAAGCGCGAAAAAGGCGTCATGGTCGATGTCGCGCATCACCATGGCGTTCTTCGGCCGCTTGGTCACGCCCCACCAGTCGATCACGGTCATGCCCATGGTGAGTTCGGAGGTGGTTTCGACGGTGACGTTGCAGTTGCGGCCCTTGAACAGCTCCGGCTTCAACAGATACGCGATGACGCAGGGGTCGTGCAGCGGGCCGCCATCGGTGCCGTATTTCTCCTCGTCGAAGCGCTCGAAGAACTCCAGCATCTCGGCCGTCGCGGTGCCGACCCGGGTGCCGAGCTGGCGGATGGCCTGCGTGCGCTTGGCCGTGGTCAGCGCCTTGTGGGTGACGTCGAGCGGCATCATGACGATCGGAATGCCGGATTTGAACACCAGGTCGGCGGCTTGCGGATCGACATAGATGTTGAATTCTGCGGTCGGCGTGACATTGCCGCCTTCGAAGAAACCGCCGCCCATCAGTACGATTTCCTTGATGCGCGGCGCGATCTTCGGCTCACGGATCAGCGCCAGCGCGACATTGGTGAGCGGCCCGAGCGCGCACAGGGTGATCGTACCGGCCTCTTCCTTCATCAGGGTCTCGACGATGAAGTCGACCGCATACTGGCCCTGCAGCTTCATCTTCGGATCTGGCAGTTGCGGGCCATTGAGGCCGGTCTTGCCATGCACTTCCTCGGCGGTGACCAGTTCGCGCGCCAACGGGCGGATGGCGCCTGCATAGACCTTGATATCGGGCCGTCCGGCCAGTTCGCAGATTTTCCTGGCGTTCTTTTCGGTCAATTTCAGCGGCACGTTACCGGCAACAGCAGAGATGCCGACGATCTCCAGCTCGGCGCTGCCGAGCGCCAGCAATATGGCGACGGCATCGTCCTGGCCGGGATCCGTGTCGATGATGATCTTGCGGGTCTGGGGCATTTCATTTCCTTATGCGGGGGAGTCTTTTGGCGGGGGTGTTCGGCGGCTTGAACTTGGCCGCGGCGCGGACCATATCAAGACCATCGGGAAAAATGCCATCCGGGTTTTTCCAGTTTATGTCGCTCCAAAGAGGACAGTGTAACATGAGCCGAATGACGCCCTTCTCCAGCCCGCTTCTCCTTGGTTTCGATGCCATGGAAAAGACCCTGGAACGACTGGCGAAATCCGGTGACAGCTATCCTCCCTACAACATCGAGCGCCTCAGCGGTGCCGACGGCAAGGCCGAAAGGCTGCGCATTACGCTGGCTGTCGCGGGTTTCGCCGAAAGCGATCTCGATGTCACCACGGAGGAAAACCAGCTGGTCGTGCGCGGCCGTCAAACCGACGACACCGAGCGCGAATTCCTCCACCGCGGCATCGCCGCGCGCCAGTTCCAGCGCTGTTTCGTGCTGGCCGACGGCATGCGGGTGATCGCAGCGGAACTGAAGAACGGCCTTTTGTCGATCGATCTCGATCGGCCGGATACCGAACGGCTGGTACGGAAAATAAATATATCGGTGAAAGACTGATCTTTACCGATGGCTCTCATGCGGGATGGCCTTGAGCGGCGTCCTCGCGCCAAGGAGGCTTGAAATGACCAGAACTGACGAAACCATCATCATGACCAGCGGCGAATTCGCCCATCTCGGCGAAGGCTCGGTCGCTTATCTGCGCAAGGTCTCGAGCGACGAATTGCTCGGCCGCTTCCCCAATCTGGGCGAAATCGCGCCCGGCATGGTGCTGTGGGCGCTGTTTGCCGCCAACGGCCAGCCGATCCTGCTTTCGGATGCGAAGGACCGGGCTTTGGCCGGCGCCATGGAAAACGACCTGACCACCGTCGCCATTCACTAAGGCGACCGCTGGCGGTTGAAATGGAGAGGGCCGCCTTCGGCGGCCCCTGGAAGACTTAATTCCAAAGAACTTCAGGCGGCGTGCGAGGCTTGCGTGTCCGACAGCAGAGCGTGGATGGCGACCGCGTCGCGCGTGCCCCTGATCTTGGCCACCGTGTCGGCGTCGCGCAAAACCCTGGCGATGCGCGACAGTGCCTTGAGGTGATCGGCGCCGGCGCCTTCCGGGGCCAGCAGCAAAAACACCAGATCGACCGGCTGGTCATCCAGGGCCTCGAAATCGACCGGCGTCTCCAGCCGGGCAAAGACGCCGGCGATGCGCTTCACCCCGGCGAGCTTGCCGTGCGGAATGGCGATGCCGTTGCCGACGCCGGTGGAGCCCAGCCGTTCGCGCTGCAGGATGGTGTCGAACACTTCGCGCTCCGGAATGCCGGAAATCGCCGCCGCTCTCTCGGACAGCAACTGCAAAAGCTGCTTTTTGGAGTTCGCCTTCAACGCCGGCAAGATCGCCGGAACGTTGAGAAGATCGCTCAGATCCATATTTGAAATCCCTTATTCGCCTGCCGTCGCCAGTCCTCGCCCCTCGCGCGGCTGGCTATTATCCCTGTGCGACCATTGTCGTCACCTGTGCGACCATTGTCGTTGTCGTCACGCCTGTGCGACTTTGGTCGTCGACGGGTCGATCCAGCCGATATTTCCGTCCGGCCGCCGATAGACGATGTTGAGGTGGTCGTTTCCGGCGTTGCGGAATACGAAAACCGGGCTGTCCTTGGTGTCGAGTTCGATAACCGCCGACGCCACCGACATGGTCTGCAGCGTCATGGTTGATTCGGCGACGATGGCCGGGGCGTAGTCCTCCGGAATGTCCTCATCATCATCGGTCAGCGGCGCCATCACCGTATAGGCGATGTCGGTGATTTCACCATTTCCAGTGCCTGAATTGTGCGATTTCAGACGGCGTTTGTAGCGCCGCAGCCTGGTTTCGAGGCGGTCCGCGGCCGCCTCGAAGGCAAGTGTCGGATCCTGGGAATCGCCGGTTGCCTGCAGCGAAGCGCCGGAATCCAGCCTGATCATGCAATCGGCCGAGTAACGCGACCCCGATTTGATGACCGTGACGTGCCCTGAAAAACCGCGATCGAAATATTTTCCAATCGCCTCGCCGACACGATCGGTAATGCGCGTACGCAACGCATCGCCGATATCCATGTGTTTACCCGATATGCGCAATTTCATCTGAAAACTGACCTTCCTTGCTCAGGCTTCAAACTGGCCAGAGTTTATACTCGTGATCCGTGCGCACAAGCTTTGCGGCGTCAACTCGCGCCGATTTTAGATCCGAACTTTCCGGTTGATCACAATCCGCCTTCTTGGCCGTCCCGTGGCCTTCATCGTGACGGACCATCCGCATGCGGGCCGCGAGCCCGTCTCATGCGGGCGGGCTTCTAGACAGTTCATTGCAGCTTGTCAATTAATGCATGTCGCCCAGAAGTGCGCTGCGGTTCTGGGACAACGACATGCATCAAAACAAAGACTTAAAGCGCGTCGTATGAATCCGTTTCAGCGCGATGCGCTTTAAGGTCGGAAAGTTGTGGAATCCAGCCATAGCAAAAGCCTTGCCGGGCAAGCAGACCTAGCGCCCCGCGCTCGCCAGAGCGCGCTTTTCACGCCGCCGCTGCACCGACGAGGGAATATTCATACCCTCCCGGTACTTGGCCACCGTGCGCCGGGCAATATCGACGCCGCTTTCCTTCAACATATCGACGATTGCGTCATCGGACAGCACATCGGCGGGCTTTTCCTCGTCGATCAGCTGCTTGATGCGGTCGCGCACCGCTTCCGAGGAATGCGCATCACCGCCGCCCGACGCCGCGATCGAAGCCGTGAAGAAATAACGCAGCTCGAACACGCCACGCGGCGTCAGCATGTATTTGTTGGCCGTCACCCGGCTGACGGTCGATTCATGCATGCCGATGGCATCGGCCACCGTGCGCAGGTTGAGCGGCCTGAGCTGACGCACGCCATGGACGAGAAAAGCGTCCTGCTGGCGCACGATTTCCGACGCCACTTTCAGGATCGTCTTTGCCCGCTGGTCGAGACTGCGCGTCAGCCAGTTGGCATTCTGCAGGCACTCGGCCAGGAAATCCTTCTCCGCCTGATTCTTCGCATGCGGCGAGACCTGGGCGAAATAGATGTGATCGACAAGCACGCGCGGCAGCGTCTCGGCATTGAGCTCGACCGTCCAGCTGCCGTCATTGGCGGCGCGGACTTCGACATCGGCGACGATGGCGTCGCTGGCGCCGCCCGAAAACGCCATGCCCGGGCGCGGGTCGAGCGCGCGGATTTCGGCCAGCATGTCGAGGAGATCCTCCTCGTCGACCCCGCAAAGCCGCTTCAGCGTCTGGAAATCGCGCCGCGCCAACAGTTCTAGGTTGCCGATCAGCGTCTTCATCGCCGGATCGAGACGATCGCGCATGGCAAGCTGCAGCGACAGGCATTCGGCAAGGTCGCGCGCAAACAGGCCGACCGGCTCGAATGTGTGGCAGGCTGCCAGCACATTGGCCACCATCGCCTGATCGGCGCCGAGCCGTTTGGCGATCTCGGCGGGATCGGCGCGCAGATAGCCGGCCTCGTCCAGGCCGTCGGCCAGTTCGGCTGCGATCAGCCTTGCGGCCGGATCGGCAAAGGCAAGCGCGATCTGCTCGCCAACATGCTGGCGCAGCGTGATCGCCGCGGCTGCCATGTCGCCGACGTCGAAGCCTTCGGAAGAACCGGACGAACTATTGCCGGTGGCCGACTTCCACTGCGCCGTCAGGTCCGGGCCGAGCCGCTCGCTGGTGCCGGGATCGTCGGGGAACAGATTTTCCAGCGAGCTGTCGAGCTTGTCGGAGATCGCTTCGGCGCTCCACGCCGTCTCGTTTTCGAACCAGTCGCCATCGGCGGCAGGCTCAGGAGCGGCATCGCCCTTCTGCACCTGGTCGCTTGCGGCGTCATCCTGGGGCTCGGCGCGCTCCAGCAGCGGATTGCGCTCGATCTCGTCGTCGATGAAGTGGTCGAGCTCGACATGGGTGAGCTGCAACAGCCTGATCGACTGCATCAGCTGCGGCGTCATCACCAGCGACTGGGATTGTCGTAGCTGTAGTTTCGCCGCCAACGCCATGGTTCGGTTTCAAACGCCCTTCTGCACCCGGAAGCCTACACATCAGAAGCTGCCGGAAAATGAATTTTTCCGACCTTCCATAGAAACTGGCCCGGCTTTTGCTTGTCAAGGCGAACGATGGCAAAAGGCCCCTACCGAAGCATTATCTCACGCAAAATCGGAGAAAAAAGCCCGGCGGGGCGGCAAAAATCACGTCAGGAAACAAATTTCACGCTCAGAGCGTGAAACCTTCGCCGAGGTAGAGCCGGCGCACATCGGGGTTCGCCACCACCTCGTCGGCACGGCCATGAGTCAGCACCTGGCCGGCATGGATGATGTAGGCGCGGTCGATGAGGCCGAGCGTTTCGCGCACATTGTGGTCGGTAATCAGCACGCCGATGCCGCGCGCCGTTAGATGACGAACCAGCTGCTGGATGTCGGCGACGGCAATCGGGTCGATGCCGGCGAACGGCTCGTCGAGCAGCATGTAGGCCGGGCGCGTCGCCAAAGCTCGGGCGATCTCAAGACGCCGCCGCTCGCCACCCGACAGCGACATGGACGGCGACTTCCGCAGATGGCTGATGTGAAATTCCTCGAGCAGTTCGTCGAGATTGCGCTCGCGCACCTTGCGGTCCTTCTCAACCACTTCGAGCACGGCGCGGATGTTCTGCTCGACATTCAGGCCGCGGAAGATCGAGGCTTCCTGCGGCAAATAGCCGATGCCGAGGCGGGCGCGGCGGTACATCGGCATCGAGGTGACGTCGAAACCGTCGATCTCGATCGTGCCCTCATCGACCGGCACCAAGCCGGTGACCATGTAGAAACAGGTGGTCTTGCCGGCGCCGTTTGGCCCGAGCAGCCCGACAGCCTCGCCGGCGCGCACGCCGATGGTGACACCGCTGACCACCTTGCGGCCCTTGTAGCTCTTGGTCAGACCCTTGGCGATCAGGGTGCCCTTGAACTTCGAGGAATCAACGGTGACTGTGGCCGGTGCTGCAAGTTTACTGGCCGCCCGTCCCGGAAGGCGGGTCAGCAGCGAAGACACGCCAGTCATTCGGGCTTCGGGGCCTCGGATTTCGGTGGCGGCGTCATCGACATGATGACGCGCCCGCCGCAGCCATCGACCTGAGCAAGGCCGCTTTTCATCTGCACGGTGAGCTTGCAGCCCTTGAGGACGTTGGGTCCTTGGGACAAGACGACCTCCTTGCCCGACAGAACTAGCACCTGCGTCTTCATGTCGAACGTGGCGTTGTCGCCGGTGGCGATCTGGTCATTCGACTTGATGTAGACTTTGTTCTTGACCACCAGATGGTCGATATTGGCCGAACCGGTCATCGCCGAAGCGCCGGCGGCAGCACCTTTGGCGGCGTTGGGGTCCTTGACGTAGTAGACCTCCATGCTGCCGGCCTTGAGCAGCGTTGGCCCTTGCGTGACGGTGACGTTGCCGCTGAACAGCGCCATGCTGTCGGCCTGGCGAACCTCAAGTTTGTCGCTCTCGATCTGGATCGGCTGGTCGCCCGACAGTTTGAGCCCGGACTGGCTGCTGGCGCTGGACTGAGCCCAGGACGGCGCCATACCCAGCAACAGCAAGGCCGAAGCTGCGGCGACAAGCCGTGCCGAATTACTGGGACGCATTCGTTTCTCCGCTCTTTGCCTCTGCCGCCTTCATAGTGGCCGGATCGATGTGAACGCTTACCTTGTTCTCGAAAACGATGACCTTGCCATTGTCTTCGACCGACATTGAACCCGCGGTGATCCGCGAGCCGTTACGGCTGACATCGACCGCATCACCTGTCTTCATAGAGCCTTTGCCCATATCGAGGAAGACCGATTTGAAGATGGCAGCGACGCCGTCGGTGGTGGTGACGGTAACGTCGCTGGTCATGTCCATCGTGTTGGCGTTTCTGTTGTAGATGCCGCGCTTGGCGTCGACGGTCGCCACATNTAACGTCGCTGGTCATGTCCATCGTGTTGGCGTTTCTGTTGTAGATGCCGCGCTTGGCGTCGACGGTCGCCACATTGTCGGCCGTCAGCGGCAATTTGGCATGAATGCCTTCGAGTTCGATGATGTCCTGCTTGCCGACATCCTGGATGGCGCGCAAGGCCGTCAGCGAATAGGGCAGCTTGTCCTTGGTGAAGCCGTTGAGCTTCGGATTGGCCATCACCAGCTTGCCATCCGCGAAAGCGGTGCCGTCTGCCTGTATCGAAATGTTGATCGGCGCCGCCAGATAGGAATAGACCGGAAACGCAACCGCGATCCCGGCGGCAAGCACCGGCACGGCAAACTTAAGCACGCGCACGCGGCGCGAGTGGCGCTGGGCGCGGTCGAAGGCGTCGCCACGCGTGCCCGCTGGCGCCGTGGGCGCCAAGGCCGCATCGGCGTTGGTCGGTTCGTTCGATCGCGCAAGCATGACTGACTTCTAACAAACCCTTGTCCGCCAAAACACCTGCTATAGGTGGGTTGCCGGCCCCCGCAAGCAAGCACAAGCGGAGGAAAACCGCAAAAATGTGACGGCCGCTGTTTTACAGACGGAACTCAGGCGACACAATTTCGCCACTTCATAGCAGAAACGAACGCGCCGCGTCATTTTTTCCTGAAATGCCTCCGTCGTGAAGGTCGCTTCGTCGCAGGCTCTTGAGGAAGAGGTAGCCGGGCGCGGACGCTTGCTTTAAAAGCATCGCTTCCCACCGACTGTGAGGCAGACCATGGCACTGAGAGCCGACGACCTGATCGACCGCCGCCGCTTGCGGCGCAAGCTGACCTTCTGGCGCGGCGCCGCCATTGCCATCGTGGCCCTTGGGGTGATTGCGCTTGCAAGCTGGTTCTATGGCGGCGACCTCGGCGGTTCTTCCGTCGACCACATCGCCAAGGTCAGGATCGAAGGCACCATCACCGAGGACGAGGAACTGATCAAGCGGCTGGAAACCATCCGCACATCCTCGCAGGTCAAGGGCGTCATCCTGGCGATCGATTCGCCCGGCGGCACCACGGTCGGCGGCGAATCGATCTACGAGGAGGTGCGCAAGCTTGCCGCCGACAAGCCGGTGGTGGCCGAGGTCGGCACGCTGGCCGCATCGGCCGGCTACATGATCGCCAGTGCCAGCGACCATATCGTTGCCCGCAAGACGTCGATCGTCGGCTCGATCGGTGTGCTCATCCAGTATCCCGATGTCAGCGGTCTGATGGACAAGGTCGGCATCAAGCTCGAGGAAGTGAAATCCTCGCCGCTGAAGGCATCGCCCTCGCCCTTCAAGCCGACCAATGAAGACGAGCGAGCCATGGTCCGCAAGCTCATCCTCGACAGCTATGACTGGTTCGTCGGCATCGTCGCCGAGCGCCGCAAAATGACCCGCGATCAGGCACTGGCCCTTGCCGACGGCTCGATCTTCACCGGCCGCCAGAGCCTTGCCAACGGTCTGATCGACGCTGTCGGCGGCGAGAGCGTGGCGATCGACTGGCTGGCGACCAAGGGTGTCGACGCCAAGCTCAAGGTGGTGGAATGGAAGGACACCGAGCGGCGTGGCGGCTTCCTGTTCTCGAAAGCAATAGCGCGCAGCGTCGGCAGCGCGCTCGGCCTGTCGGAGGCCGGCAGCGACGTGCTTCACGAAATTGGCGCGGATCGCTTGTTTCTTGACGGTCTCGTTTCCGTCTGGCACCCTTGATCTGCCGGTTGGGGCGAGTAAAAAAGCAAATAAAATCATCCTGATAATTTGACCGCAGCGCTTTCACGGGGACCTTTCTGATGATCAAATCCGAGCTTGTGCAGATCATTGCCACGCGCAACCCGCATCTTTTCCTGCGCGACGTCGAAAACATCGTGGGAGCGATCTTCGACGAGATCACCGATGCCCTGGCGGAAGGCAATCGGGTCGAGTTGCGTGGCTTCGGCGCTTTTTCGGTGAAGAATCGCCCTGCCCGCACCGGCCGCAACCCGCGCACCGGCGAATCCGTCGAGGTCGAGGAGAAGTGGGTGCCGTTCTTCAAGACCGGCAAGGAATTGCGTGAAAGGCTGAATGGCGGCAAGTAGGCGCGGACCACGCGCCGACCTTATCAAGGCCTGCCTTCTCCAGGGAATCTCTATGTTGAACCGCTTCATACTTATCGTGGTCTTCGTGCCGCTCGCCGTCATCCTGATTGCGCTGGCCGTCGCCAACCGCGAGCTGGTCGCCTTCACGCTCGACCCGTTCAACCCCGGCAATCCGAAACTGACGCTGACCTTGCCGCTGTTCATCTTCCTGTTCGTGGCGCTCGCCATCGGCATGGTCGTCGGCAGCCTGGCGACCTGGGTCAAGCAGGGCCGCTACCGCAAGCTGGCGCGCCAGCGCGGCGTCGAGGCCGAGAATTTGCGCCAGGCGGTCAGCCGTATACCCGCCGTGCAGCAGGGCGCGGCCACCGGGCCGGCGCTGCCGAAGCCAACGGCCTGAAGCCGGCGCTTTTATCTTCGCGGAGTTTTGCATGCTGACCATTTCGGCCGACGCTGTCGACCAGGCGCTGACCTTTCCCGGGCTGGTCGAGACATTGCGCGCGGCCTTCCGCGAGGGTGCTGTGCAACCCGTCCGCCATCATCACGGGGTCGAGCGGCCCGACGGTGCCACATCCACGCTGCTTTTGATGCCGGCGTGGACCGACTTCCATGCGGCCGGCACGTCGGTCGGGGGTCATATCGGCGTCAAGATCGTCACCGTATCGCCCGACAACAACGCCATCGGCAAACCGGCGGTGATGGGGCTCTACCTCCTGCTCGACGGCGCCACCGGCGAGCCCGAAGCGCTGATCGACGGCCAACGGCTGACACAGTGGCGCACCGCTTGCGCCTCGGCGGTGGCGGCCTCCTATCTCGCCTGCGAGGACGCATCGCGGCTTCTGGTGGTCGGCGCCGGCGCGCTGTCGCCGTTCCTCGCCAAGGCGCACTCCGCAGTGCGGCCGATCAAGACCATCCGCATCTGGAACCGCACGCCCGCCAATGCCGAAAAGGTCGCGGCTGATTTGCGCGCGGACGGTTTCAACGCCGAGGCCGCAAGCGATCTCGACGCCGAACTCGCCGAGGCCGACATCGTCTCATCGGCGACGATCACGACGACGCCGCTGGTCAAGGGTGCGCTGCTCAAGCCGGGCGCGCATGTCGATCTGGTCGGCGGCTTCACGCCGACCATGCGCGAGAGCGACGACGACGCGATCGCGCGCGCCCGCGTCTATGTCGACACCCGCGCCGGCGCCACCAAGGAAGCCGGCGACATCGTCCAGCCGCTCGCCTCCGGCGTGCTGAAGCCGGAAGCCATCGTCGCCGATTTGCATGAGCTGGCGCGCGGGGAAAAACAGGGCCGGCAGAGCCCCACTGAGGTCACGCTGTTCAAGTCGGTCGGCGCCGCGCTTGAGGACCTTGCCGCCGGCATTGCCGTCTACAACGCGCTCAAGCAGTAGCGTCTGCGCCGGTTCTGCGATCGAACTTCCTGATCGCTTCCGCGCTGACCGGGGTGAAGAAGTTCACCAGATTGCCATCGGGATCGCGCAGCAGCAGCGACCGGTTACCCCATGGCATCGTCGTCGGCGTCTGTACGAAATCGCCGATAATTTTCGCCAGCCTGCTGTACTCAGCATCAACATCGGCGACGCGAAACTCGATGATCGCTGAGCGATTGGCGGCCGGCTGCGCCACATCAGTTCCGAACAGGGCCAGCGTGCGGGTGCTGCCGATCGCCAGTGTGCAGGACGGCGTTGCCAGTTCGGCGAAATCGTCTGTGAACCAGGTTGCGGTAAGCCCGGTGATCGTGTCGTAGAATGCCACCAAGGGCTTGATCTGATCGGTAATGATGCGGATCGAGACGAAGTCCATCTTATTCTCCTGGGGCAAGCGCGACGCTATCTGAAGACAATCGCTTGTCGCACAAGGCTGCTGACAACTTGGTGTCAGCAGCCTTGTCACGGTGCCTTGCCGATCCGGCGGCTGGATGCTTCAGCCTGCCTTCATGGCAGCGCCCATCGCCTCGGCGATCAGCGCGAAATCATGCGCCGTAATTTCGAACAGGCCAAAGCGCAGTTGATAACCCCAGTTCGATTTGCCCGCGGTGAAGTCGAGCTGCTCGAGCAGCGGCTTGATCGGCGCCTCCTCGGCCTTGGCCCATTCGACATCCCTGCGGAACGGCGTGAAGCCACCGCCCATGTCGCCCTGATAAGGCTCGCCTTCGCGCACGGTGCCGATTGCCGTGAAGGCCTGCAGGCCGTCCTTCTCGCGCAGAATTGTGGTCGGCGAGTAGTAGATGATGCCGTCGCCGGGCTTGATGCGGCGCAAAGGTGCCGCCTTGCCGTGGTTGACCTGCATGAAGCCGGCCTCGCGGCCGCGCCGGACATGTTCGGCGGAAGCGACCGCGATCCAGTGCGCACTCATTTCTGTTCTCCATTGGCCTGTTCCCCATTGGCCTGTTCTCCGTCGTTCAGCCAGTAGACGCGCAGCCGGTGCTTGTCGGGATCGAGCGCAACGAAGGTGCGGCCGAAGTCCATGTCGGTCGGCGTCTGCAGAACGGTCAAGCCGCGTCCTGCCCAGTCCGTGTAGGCGGCGCCCACCGCATCAGGCCGGTCCAACGCGAAGACGAGCTCCGCACCGCCGCCCGCGGCCGCGGCCGACGGCTCCACCGTGTGGCGCGACCACAGGCCGAGCTTGAAGCCATTGTCGAGCACGAACAGCACGAAGGTCGGCGACGTCTCCACCGGCTGGCGTCCCAGCAGCGCACCGTAGAAGGCGCCGCTCCGCTCCGGGCTGTCGACATAAAGGATGACGAAATTGGGGGTGTTCATGTCTGCTCTCCAGGGTTTCGATTGGAGGAGCATAGGTGACCCCACTGTCAGATTCTGGCAGCAGCGTCTTGTGGGCGCGTGGAAAGGAGCATTAAGCGCCAGGCTGGCGCTTCGGTGCGTCCAGCGTCGCGCGCCATTCCTTCAGCAGCGCCTGCCGACGACGCGGATAGCGGATATACGTGGTGTTGAGCCCCGACATCCGGTCGGCGCGAAAATGTCTGAAATCCTGCCGCGTCTCGCACCAGGCCACCACCACCCGCACCTTGTCGAAAAAGCCGAGCGCGAATGGCCAGATCAAGCGCTCGGAGGCGGCGCCGCCGGCGTCGCGGTAAAGAAAGCCGAGTTTTCTCTCGTTGCGGATCGCCTGGCGCACCAGGCCAAGGTCGATGCTTTCGACAGCATCGCCGTGCGGCCCGACCAAAAGCGCGGTCGCATCGAGGTCCTCGCGCAGATCATCCGGCAGCACAGCGGCGATCTTGGCCAGCGCGTCGGTGGCGGCGGCCGACAGCCGCTTGTCCGGTTGTCTGGCAACCCAACGCGATCCCAGAACGATGGCCTCGATCTCCTCGTCGGTGAACATCAGCGGCGGCAGCATGAAGCCGGGTTTCAGCACATAGCCCAGCCCAGCCTCGCCCTCGATCGGCGCGCCTTGCCCCTGCAGCGTGGCAATGTCGCGGTAGAGCGTTCGGATCGAAACGTCCATCTCGCCGGCAAGCGTGCGACCGCTCACCGGCCGGCGATGCCGGCGCAGGATCTGGATCGAGTCGAGCAGGCGTTCGGAACGGGACATGATTCCAGATTTGCCTGTTTCCTCAGCGAGGTCCACCACCTCAGACATTCGCACGCTGGACCATTTTGTTTGCGCAGCCGGTGACCCTATGTCAAAAGCGGCCTGCCGCCTCCGGAGACGCTCTGCTTGAAGTCTTTTCGCGACAAACGCCGCGACAACCGTCCGCCCGCAAAAGGCAGGACCGAACATGCGCGGCCACAGCCGGAGATCGTACCAATCCGACCCGAAGCCAGACAGCAACGCCACGAAACAAAACCGGACGACCGGTCTGATCCGAAGCCCGCCCCCCGTATCCTGGCGCGTTGCGAAGGCATCCTGCCCACTGAGCGCCTGCCGGTGATCCTCGAAGTGGCGCCCAATCAGGATTATGCACTGCTCGACAGCGGTGCCGGCGAGAAGCTCGAACAATACGGCCCCTACCGCATCGTGCGGCCCGAGGGACAGGCGATCTGGCAAAAGGCCTTGCCCGCCAGGGACTGGGACCGAGCCGACGCCATCTTCACCGGCGACACCGACGAGGAAGGCATCGGCCGCTGGCGGTTCCCGAAGGTACCGCTGGGCGAGACCTGGCCGATGAAGCATGACGGCATCGACTATCTCGGCCGCTTCACCTCGTTTCGCCATGTCGGCGTCTTCCCCGAGCAGGCTTCGCACTGGGACCATATGGCCAGCCTGATCGCGGCGGCCAACCGCCCGGTCAAGGTGCTGAACCTGTTCGGCTATACCGGGCTCGCGTCTCTCGTAGCCGCCCGCGCCGGTGCCGAGGTCACCCATGTCGATGCCTCCAAGAAGGCGGTCGGCTGGGCGCGCGAAAACCAGGAAATGGCCGGTCTCGGCAGCAAGCCGATCCGCTGGATCGTCGACGATGCTGTGAAATTCGCCGAGCGCGAAGAGCGCCGCGGCAGCCGCTACGACATCATCCTGTTCGACCCGCCCGCCTATGGCCGCGGCCCCAAGGGCGAGGTCTGGCAGTTGTTCGAGGACCTGCCCGGCCTGACCGATCTTTGCCGCGCGATCCTGACGCCGAAACCGCTCACCGTGGTGCTGACCGCCTATTCCATCCGCGCCTCCTTCTTCGCCATCCATGCCTTGATGCGCGACACCTTTGCCGGCATGGGCGGCACCGTTGAATCAGGCGAACTGATCATCCGCGAGCAATCCGCCGGCCGGGCGCTGTCGACATCGCTGTTTTCGCGCTGGGTGGCCTGAATGCCGGGGAGACCTGAATGCCCGGGAGTCCCGAATGAATGAGCGGCACGCAGGTGCGCCCGGGCAGGTCAAGGAAGTCACCAGCCTTGCCAATCCGCTGATCAAGGACATCAAGGCGCTCGCCCAGAAGAAATTCCGCGACCAGCAGAACGCCTTCATGGCCGAAGGGCTGAAGCTGGTCATCGACGCCCTCGACCTCGGCTGGTCGATCAGGACGCTGGTTTTCGCCAAGGCCGGACGCGGCAATGCGGCGGTCGAAAAGGTGGCGGCGCGCACGGTTGCCGCCGGCGGCACCGTGCTCGAAGTGTCCGAAAAAGTGCTGGTCGCCATCACCCGCCGCGACAATCCGCAAATGGTGGTCGGCGTCTTCCGGCAAAAACTGCTGCCGCTAAGAGACATCCGCGCTCACGACGGCGACGTCTGGGTGGCGCTCGACCGGGTGCGCGATCCCGGCAATCTCGGCACCGTCATCCGCACCGTCGATGCCGTCGGCGCCAAGGGCGTCATCCTGGTCGGCGAAACCACCGATCCGTTTTCGGTCGAAACCGTGCGCGCCACCATGGGCTCGATCTTCGCCGTGCCGGTGACCAAGGCGACGCCGGAAGCATTTCTGGCTTGGCGAAACAGCTTCTCGGGCCTGGTGGTCGGCACCCACCTGAAGGGTGCGGTCGACTACCGCTCGGTCGATTTCTCCCGAGGACCGGTGCTCTTGATGATGGGCAATGAGCAGCAGGGCCTGCCCGACAATCTGGCGGAAAGCTGCGACCGGCTGCTGCGGATTCCGCAGGCCGGCCGCGCCGATTCACTCAATTTGGCGGTCGCCACCGGAATCATGCTGTTCGAGATTCGGCGCGGAGCGCTGAAACTTGCCCCCGAGGACGCCACATCGTGAAATCATGGTCTCCCTATGCGCTGCTGGTGGTGGTGGCAATCGCGCTCGACCAGTGGATAAAGCATCTGATCGAGACCGGCCTCGGCTTCCAGGAAAAGCTCGACCTGGTGCCATTCCTGGCGCTGTTTCGCACCTACAATACCGGCATCGCCTTCTCGATGTTCTCGTCCTTCGGCGACACCGGCCTGGTCGTCATCGCGGTCGTGGTCGTTGCCTTTGTGCTTTACCTCGCAACGCGCACCCCCGCCGGCCATGTGCTGGCCCGCATCGGCTTTGCATTGATCATCGGCGGTGCGATCGGCAATCTGATCGACCGCGCCGTCTACGGCCACGTCATCGACTATATATTGTTCCACACGCCGGTATGGTCCTTCGCCGTCTTCAACCTCGCCGATGCCTTCATTTCGGTCGGCGCGGCGCTGGTCGTCTTCGACGAGTTCATAGGCTGGCGGCGCGAGGCCAAGCCGCAAGGCCCAGAAGCCTGACGGCCCGACTCTTTTGACCAATTGACCTCGCCGGACGGTCGCCGCACAGTTCGGCCAGAGCCAGCCAATGCCGACCGCCAGCCTTTGCGAAGCCGAGGAGAAGAGATGCCTGAAACCTTCAAAGCCATCCTCGTTTCGCGCGACGCCGAAAAGAAACAGTCGGTGGAGGTCGTCGATTTCGGCGAAGCCGATCTGATGGAAGGCGACGTAACCGTCGCGGTCGAGGCGACGACGGTCAACTACAAGGACGGGCTGGCCATCACTGGGAAAGCGCCAGTGATCCGCCGCTGGCCGCTGGTGCCGGGCATCGATTTCGCCGGAAACATCCTCTCCTCATCGCATGCCGACTGGCGCAAGGGCGACAAGGTCATCCTCAATGGCTGGGGCGTCGGCGAGACGCATTTCGGCGCCTATGCCGGGCGCGCCCGCGTCAACGGCGACTGGCTGGTGCCGTTGCCCGACGGCATCAGCGCGCACGATGCGATGGCGGTCGGCACCGCCGGCTATACGGCCATGCTCAGCGTCATGGCGCTGGAGCGGCACGGCATCCTGCCGGATCGCGGCCCGGTGGTGGTGACGGGTGCAGCCGGCGGCGTTGGGTCGGTCGCGGTCTCGATCCTGTCCAGCCTTGGCTATCACGTCATCGCCTCGACCGGCCGCAACGCCGAAAGCTCCTATCTGATCGACCTCGGTGCCGCCGAAGTGATTTCGCGCGAGGAACTCTCCCAGCCGGCCAAGCCGCTGGCCAAGGAGCGCTGGGCCGGCGGCATCGATGCCGTCGGCAGCCACACGCTGGCCAATGTGCTGTCGATGACCGCCTATGGCGGCGCGGTCGCCGCCTGCGGCTTGGCGGGTGGCATGGATCTGCCGTCGAGCGTCGCCCCGTTCATCCTGCGCGGCGTCTCGCTGCTCGGCATCGATTCAGTGATGGCGCCAAAGGCTGTGCGGCTGGAAGCCTGGCGCCGCATCGGCAGCGATCTTGATCTCAAGAAGCTCGCCGGCCTGTCGACGACCATCGGCTTCGACGGCATCATCACCGCCGCCCATGACATCGTCGAGGGCAAGATCAGGGGCCGCGTGGTTGTCGATATGTGAGGCTCCCGAAGCATGATCCCGAAAGGGAATCAGGTTTCGGAAAAGATCAGGCGATGCGGAAAACCGCCAAAAATGCATGACCGCTAAAATTCGAACGATCCGCCGCGCTTTTCCATAATCTCTATCTGGCAAGGAGTTCCGCATGATCGCGGAGTCCGCCAGGAAAGAGAAGAGCCGCGCCGAAAGCATCGACGGGCCGAACCCGGCGACGCCCAAGCGGCAGCATGTTGCCGCGCCGCCGCTGGCGCCGGATTTGCCGCGCCCCACGTCCGAGGGCCTGCCGTTCCTGACGGTGGTCGCCAGTGTCGTGCTGGCGGGCCTATCCCACCTCACCGGCGCGCCAATCTTCATCACCCTTGGCTTGTTGGCGACAGGCGTTGCCGGCGTCGCCATGCACCTGCGCAGCCGGCGCACCGTACGTCGCGCGGCGGCCTTGCTCGACGAAACCGCGGCCCGCAGCCGCGCCGAGATCGAGACGCTGGCCGACCGCATGTGGGAGATGCAGGAGAGCGAGGAGCGTTTTCGCGGGCTGATCGATGCGCTCGGCGATCTCGTCGTCCACCGCGACCGCGACGGCCACATCGTCTATGCCAACATGGTTTTCGCCGGCCTCGTCGGAACCGATCAGCGCGACCTTGCCGGCAGGACTCTGGCCGACCTCGGCATCGATGTCGGTATCGTTCCCGACGCCGCCTTTTCGGATCACGAATGCCTGAGTTCCACCGACGTCTCCATCCGCACGCCGAACGGTCCGCGCTGGTTCTCGTGGATCGAACTGTCGGTGCGCGACAAGGATAGCGGCGCCGTCTCGCACCGGGCGATTGCCCGTGACATCACCGCCCGCAAGCGCGCCGAATCCTCGTTGATCACCGCGCGTGAGCGCGCCGAATATGCCAGCCAGGCCAAGTCGCGCTTCCTCGCCACCGTCAGCCATGAGATCCGCACGCCGATGAACGGCATCATGGGCATGGCCAAGCTTCTGGCTGACACCAATCTGTCGCCCGAGCAGCGCACCTATGTCGGCGCTGTCTCGACCTCGGCCAGCGCCCTTTTGGCGCTCATCGAGGATTTGCTCGACTATTCCAAGATAGAGGCCGGCCGTTTCGACCCGGAGCCGCAGCCGACATCGCTGCGCGAAATCGCCGACAACATCATCGAACTGATGGCGGCGAAAGCCTTCGCCAAGAACATCGGCCTCGGCTGTCATGTCGAGCCCGACGTGCCACAGATGATCATGGCCGATCCGGGAAGAGTCAGGCAGGTGCTGCTCAACCTGATCGGCAATGCGATCAAGTTCACCGACACCGGCGGCGTGCTGGTTTCTGTTGCACGGGCCCGCACCGAGACCAGCGACCGCATCTGCTTCACCGTCGCCGACACCGGCCCTGGCCTGCGCGAAGAGGATATGGGGCGCATCTTCGAGGAGTTCGAACAGTCCGACGGCACCTCGACCCGCACCCATGGCGGCGCCGGCCTCGGTCTGGCCATATCGAGGCGCCTGGTCGCCGCCATGGGCGGTGCCATTTCGGTGTCGAGCCGGCTTGGCGAGGGATCGGAATTCATCTTCGAGATCCCGGCCGCAGGAGCAACCGAGGCACCGCAGAACCGGCAGAACATCCTGGCCGGCCGGCGCGCCGTGATCGTGTCGAAGAACGCCGTCGAGGCCGACGCCATCGCCCGCACCATCCGCGTCCATGGCGGCGCCGTCGACGTCGCCGCAACCGCTTCCCAGGCGACGCCCTTCGCCGAACATTGCGATGTGCTGTTGATCGACGCGGCCCTGGAGGACGGCGACGGCAGACTGCTCAAGCGGCTGCGCCAGAGTGGCTTTGCCGATTGCGAGGCGATCACGCTGATCGCGCCGACCGACCGCGGCATGCTTGGCGAATTCCGCACCAACGGCTACGCCACCTTCCTGGCGAGGCCGGTGCGCGGCGAAACCCTGCTGCGCGTGCTGCTGACCAGTCATGCCCCTGCCTTGCCGCCGCCCAAGCCGGAAAAGACCGGCTCGTCCTCGCTTCGTGCCCATGGCGGGCGCCAGCAAGGTTTGTCGGTGCTGATCGCCGAAGACAACGACATCAACGCCATGCTTGCCCGCGCCACGCTTTTGAAGGCGGGACATCGCGTGAAAGTGGTCGGCAATGGCAAGGCCGCGGTCGAGGCGGTGACCGAAGCCGGGCTGAAAAATCGCTTCGATGTGGTGCTGATGGATTTGCACATGCCGGTTATGGACGGGCTGGACGCGATCGCCGCCATCCGCCGCCACGAGGAGGAAATGGCTGTGCCGCCGGTTCCGATCATGGTGCTTTCGGCCGACAGCCAGGAAAAGACCCGCCACACCGTGCTCGCCCATGGCGCCAGCGGCTTTGTCACCAAGCCGCTCGATCCCGACGCGCTGGTCCATGCCGTCGAGGGCCAGGTGGCCGCCTGAATTCATGTCGCTCAAAAGTGGCCCCGGTTTTGAGAAGACGACATGCACAAAACAAAGACTTGAAGCGCGTCGCGTGAATCGTCCCAGCGCGACGCGCTTCAAGGCGACGCTGGCGCAATCCTCGCGTCACGTAGGTAGCCGAATGAGGGTTTTCGCCAGCCGACGAAGTATTGCCCGTCGCGCCGTATCACGGTACTGTCACAATCCTGTTGCACCTACACCGTATCCCCGTGCCAAGAGGGATGGCTCGAAGGAGAATCACTCGTGCATACAGTTATGCCGGAATGTGACACTCGGCCCAGCGCAGGCGGCGCTTTGCTCGCCGCGCGGAACGCCGATGCCGTCGCAACAGGCGCACCGCTGGGCCGTATCGGCAATCTCGAAGTGCGGCTTGCCCGCAATGAGGCCGAAATCGCCGCCGCCCAGGAAGTGCGCTACCGGGTGTTTTATGACGAGCTTGGCGCCAGGAAGGACCTGTTCCAGGCGCAGGACCGGCGCGACGCCGACCGCTTCGACCCGCTGTGCGACCATCTCCTCGTGCTGGACACTTCGATCTCCGGCCCCGAGCATCGCCGCATCGTCGGCACTTACCGCCTGCTGCGGCAAGAGATTGCCGCGACCGCCGGCGGCTTCTATTCCGAAGGCGAGTTCGAACTGACCAAGCTGATCGCCCGCCATCCTGGCCAGCGCTTCCTTGAGCTCGGCCGCTCCTGCGTGCTGCCGGAATACCGCTCGAAGCGCACCATCGAGGCGCTGTGGCAAGGCATCTGGGCCTACATCAACCACTATGAGATCGGCGTGATGACCGGTTGTGCCTCGTTCCCTGGCACGGTGCCGGCTGCGCATGCCGAGGCGCTCACCTACCTTGCCCATCACTGCCGGACCAACTCCGCCTGGGATGTGCGGGCGGTCTCCGGGCGCTATTGCTCGATGGACCTGATGCCGATCGAGGCGGTCAACGCCAAGGCGGCGATTGCGGCCATGCCGCCGTTGGTCAAGGGCTATCTGCGCGTCGGCGCCCGCATCGGCGACGGCTGCGTCATCGACCGTGAGTTCTCCACCGTCGATGTGTTCGTGGTGATGCCGGTCAAGGAAATCGGCGCCCGCTACGTCAACTATTATGGCGGGGAAGCGCAGCGCTTTGCGGCGTGAGGCAGTAGGCAGTAGGCAGTAGGCAGTAGGCAGTAGTGAAGGCTGCCGCGAATGCTGACTACCGACTATTCTATTCCCTATTCCCTATTCCCTATTCCCTATTCCCTAATCCCTCTCCCTACGGAATATCCTCCGGTCGCCGTTCCGGGCGGCTCTTGTAGGACGGAAAGGTCCAGCCGAATTTCAGCGCGCCGCCGCGCACCAGGAAAGCCGCGACGAAGCCGGCGATATCCGAGGCGAGCGGCGGCAGGCCGGCAAGATCGCCAAGTGTGTAGAGGCCGGCGCCCGCGAGTGCGGCGGTGACGTAGATTTCGGGCCTGAGCAGCACCGATGGCTCGCTGGCCAGCAGATCGCGCAGGATGCCGCCGAACGTAGCGGTCAGCACGCCCATAACAACGGAGACGACCGGCGAGCCGGTGATGGCCAGCCCCTTGGCCGCGCCCATTACCGAAAAGGCCGCCAATCCGATGGCGTCGAGCCAGAGCAGCCATTTCCAGCGGGATTCGACGCGGTGAGCGATGAAGAAGACCAGCACCGCAACCGCCGCGCAAACCAGCACATAGCCGGAGTTGGCGACCCAAAAGACGGGCAGGTTGAGGATGACGTCGCGAAGCGTGCCGCCGCCAATGCCGGTGACGCTGGCCAGAAACAGGAAGCCGATAATGTCGAGCTGCTTGCGCGAAGCCGCCAACGCCCCGGTCGCGGCAAAGACGGCGACGCCGGCATAGTCGAGGAGGTCGATGGGTGTCAGGGACATGAGGTAGTAGGGATTGGGAATTAGGGAAAGTATGAATAACACGAAGCCGCGCGATTGATACGCCTGCCTATTCCCTATTCCCTATTCCCTATTCCCTATTCCCTACTGCCTATTCCCTACTCACGCATCCTTCTCGGCCTGCTCGTTCACCGGCCCCGGCTCGACCGGCGCTTCGGTGGCCGCGATCTTGGGGCCGCCCTTGGCGACCCCGACCATGGCCGGCCGCAGCACGCGCTCGCCGATCGAATAGCCCGGCTGCACGACCTGGACGACCGTGTTGGCCGGCACATCGGGATTGGGCACTTCGAACATCGCCTGGTGGAAATTCGGGTCGAACTTCTCACCTTCCGGTTCGAGCTTCTTCACCCCATGCCGTTCCAGCGTCGACAGCATGGCGCGCTCGGTGATCTCGACGCCGTCGATCAGCGCCTTGAAGCCGGCATCTCCGGCCGCTTTCGCCTCGGCGGGGATAGCATCGAGCGCGCGGCGCAGATTGTCCGACACCGACAGCATGTCGCGGGCGAAATTGGCCACCGCATAGGCGCGCGCATCATGCACGTCGCGGGCGGTGCGGCGGCGCAGATTCTCCATCTCGGCTGCGACGCGCAGCGCGCGGTCCTTCAGCTCCTCGTTTTCCTTCAGCAGCCGCACCAGCGCTTCATAGTCGCCGTCGATGCCGCCTTGCGTGCGCTCGGCCTCGGCCGTTTCGATATCCTCGGGCGCGCGTTCGTCTTTTGTCTGGTCGCTCATCGCCATTTCCCGTCATTCGAATGGTTTGGATTTGCGCCCGATATCGAGGTTTGGCGGCCAAAAATCAAGGGGCAAGCCAAGAAGGACGCCCAACAGCAGACAATGTTGCGGGCTGCCCGTCGGACTTGGTGCGGGACGCAAAGACGTTCAGAATTAATTCAAACTTTACCGTAACGGCAGCCTTTGCTTGCCAATACCCCGCTATGGGGAACCATTCAAAGCTTGGAGGAGTTTTGAAACCGACACAGGATTTGAGATCATGGACCGCAATACTGGCAACAGAAGCGAAGAGTTCGCCGCCGACATCAGGCGCCAGTTCGGCACCGAGGCGACGACGCGCTTCTTGCGCACCTTGCCGGCCTTCCGCACCGAGGCCGACATTCCCGCCCGTTTCCGGGACCTGCTCGATCGGCTGGACGGCATAGAAGCCAGCATGGCCGGCGGCCAACGCCGTCAATAGCGATGCAATCGCGCGACAATTACGCGCAGTAATTTCGCGTGAGCTTTTCCTTGCAGCAGCGGGACGCCCCGCCTATGCTTCCTGATGAACATGATTTCCCCCGAGACGGCCGCCAACAGCAAGCGCGCCTGGTTGAAGATCCTGGCGCGCTACAAGAAGCCCGACCGGCGACGCAGCACTCTTGAACTCGCCATCACCCTTATTCCTTTCGTTACGCTGTGGGCTCTGTCTTCGGCAGCCTATTCCTATGGCCACTGGTGGGGCTTGATCCTGATCCTTCCCGCCGCCGGTTTTCTGGTGCGGATCTTCATGATCCAGCACGATTGCGGCCACGGCTCCTTCTTCGCCAACCGCACTGCCGACGACTGGATCGGCCGCGCGCTCGGCGTGCTGACGCTGACCCCTTACGATTGCTGGCGGCGCGCGCACGCCACCCATCACGCCAGCGCCGGCAATCTTGACGAGCGCGGCATGGGCGATATCAGGACGTTGACGGTTGCTGAATACCGGCAGCTGTCTTGGCGGGGACGCCTTGCCTATCGTCTCTACCGCCATCCCCTGGTGATGTTCGGCCTCGGGCCGATCTGGCTGTTCATCTTCGAGCAGAGGCTGCCCGTCGGCATGATGCGCGGCGGCCTGACGCCCTGGGTGTCGTCGATGACCACCAATCTCGGCATCGCGGTTGCGGCAGCGCTGCTTATCTGGCTGGTCGGCCCCGGCGCTTTCCTGATCGTCCATTTGCCGATCGTGATCCTGGCCGGATCGGCCGGCATCTGGCTGTTCTACGTCCAGCACCAGTTCGAGGAGACGGAATGGGCGAAGGACGAAGAGTGGGAATTCCAGCGTGCCGCCCTGCACGGCTCGTCCTATTACGATTTGCCGCCGGTGCTGAACTGGTTCACCGGCAATATCGGCGTCCATCACGTGCACCATCTCTCGGCCAAGGTGCCGGGGTACCGGTTGCAGGAAGTGCTGCGCGACTATCCGGAATTGCGCGGCATCGGCCGCGTCACGCTTCTCGACAGCCTGCGCTGCGTCAAGCTGGCGCTATGGGACGAGAATCGCCGCAAGCTGATCTCGTTTCGCGAAGCGCGGGCCTTGGCCTAAAAGCATTCCAGCAAAGTGAAGCGGTTTTCCCGGGAAAACCGCGCAGCGCTTTCCCTCGGGATCGCATAAAACAAGAAATAAACCGCCGCACCAAAGGGGCGGCTGCATCTCCCAGAAGATCTGCTCAGGTTGCCTTGCGCTCCGCATCAGGACCTTGCAGCCCTGATCACGTCAGCCGCCTTTTCGGCGATCATGATGGTCGCTGCATTGGTGTTGCCGCCGATCAGCGCGGCTTCCTCCCTGGCGGATACTTCCGTCCGGACAGCCAAGAGATCACAGTCTTTGTAAAGACAGGCGAAATTACCGCTGCGTCAGCTGTTGCGAACGCGCCGCCAGGAGTATTTCGGCCCCTTCGGCTCCGACGCTTCGGTCGGCTGATAGTAAAGGCCCAGCCCGCCTGTGCGGCCTTCTTCGAGGCGCTTCAGCAGAACCGGGTTGGAGATTTCGAACTCGTCGAAGCCGAGGCGCAGCATATGCGGCAGCTGGTCGACGAGCACCTGGCCAGTGGCGCGGACCGCGCCCTCGAAATGGTAGCGGCTGCGCAGCAATTCGCCCTTGGAAAACGAGCGGCCGTCGCTGAAGGCCGGGAAGGCCAGCGCCACCAGCGACAGCTGGTCGAGCAGATCCACAATCTTTTCCAGCTGGTCGCCGGGCTGCAGCGCGACGCCAAGCCGCTCCTTGGCCGAGCGCCGCACTTCGGCATCGAGGCCGAGAAATGCCTGCAACGGCAGGATGAAGCGGCCATTGCCCGCCAGTGCATCCGCACTTTCGGCATGTGTCCACTCGTCCTCGCGAAAACCCGTCCGGGTCCAGAGGCGGGTCTCCGCTGTCGTCGGTTCAGTCATCGAAAATTCCTAAAAGCCCCAAAATCGAAGTCCGCGAAAGCCGGTCCACACGAAACCGGCGGCCTCCGGGCGGAAGCCGCCGTTGCAGGCCAACCTCACCTGAATATCACCATAGCTTAAAGGGATGCGTCGGTCAGCGACACTTCCAGTCCCGACAGATGGATGCCGCACTCGGTCTTGGCATGACCGGCCCAGCGTCCGCTGCGCGCATCTTCGCCCGGCTGCACCGGCTGCGTGCATGGGAAGCAGCCGATCGACAGATAGCCGTACGCAACCAGCGGATTTTCGCGCAGCGCATGCGCGCGCATGTAGTCGGCCTGATCGGATGTCGTCCAGTGCGCCAGCGGATTGATGCGTACGCGCGGGCCGACCGCCTCGAACACCGGCAGCGCGGCTCGCGTCGCCGCCTGGAAGCGCTTGCGGCCGGTCAGCCAGGCCCGGAAGGGGGCGACGCCGCGCGCCAGCGGCTCGACCTTGCGCACGTCGCAGCAGGCATCGGTATTGCTCTGGTGCAGATTGCCGGTCGGATCGACCCGCTCGAGCGCCGCGTCTTCGGGCTTGATCACCCTGATGTTGGTCAGCCCGAAATCGGCGACCAGCGCATCGCGATAGCCCAGCGTCTCTTCGAAATGCTTGCCGGTGTCCAGGAAGATGACCGGCAGCGTGCGGTCGACCTTGGCGATCATATGCAGCAGGACGGCGGAATCCGCGCCGAAGGACGACACGGCGGCGATCTCGTCATGAAACAATTCGCTCGCCGCGCGTTCGATGATGTCGAGCGGGCTCAGATGTCCATACAGCGCGTCGAAGCCCGCCGCTTTGGCGGCGATGCTGTCGTCGACGTCGAGGATGCGGTCAAGCGGCCTTGGTTTCGCCAGCATAGAGCGCCTCCTTGAACGGCGCGGGACCGACACGGCGATAGGCGTCGATAAAACGTTCACTGGGACCGAGCCGAAGGCCGAGATAGGTGTCGACGATCTGCTCGATGGCGTCGGTGATCTCTTCCGAAGAGAAGCCGCGGCCGATGATTTCGCCAACCGAGGTGTTCTCGTCGGCCGATCCGCCAAGCGTCACCTGGTAGAGCTCGGAGCCCTTCTTCTCGACGCCGAGGATACCGATATGGCCGACATGGTGGTGGCCGCAGGCATTGATGCAGCCGGAAATCTTCAGCTTCAATTCGCCGATCTCGCGCTGCCGCTCCAGCGAGGCGAAGCGAAGCGAAATCTCCTGCGCGATCGGGATCGAGCGCGCCGTCGCCAGCGCGCAATAGTCGAGGCCAGGGCACGCGATAATATCGCTGATCAGGTTGGAATTGGCCGTCGCCAGACCAATATCGACCAGCGCATCATAGACAGCCTTGAGATCGGCGCGCGCCACATGCGGCAGGATCAGGTTCTGCTCATGGCTGACGCGCAGTTCGTCGAACGCGTATTTCTCGGCGATGTCGGCGACCGCTTCCATCTGGCTGTCGGTGGCATCGCCCGGCACCTCGCCGATGCCTTTCAGCGAGATCGTCACCGCGGCATAGTCGGGATGGCGATGCGTCACGACATTCTGGTCGAGCCAATCCGAGAAGCTTTTGGAATCGAGCCGCGCCAGCTTGATCGCCGCGTCGCCTTCCGGCCGGGCGGTCAGTGCCGGCGGCGCGAAATAGGCGTCGATGGCACGGATGTCGGCTTCCGGCAGCTTCAGCTCGGCGTCCTTCAGCTCCTGCCATTCGGCCTCGACCTGGCGGGTGATTTCCTCGACGCCTGTCTCGTGGACGAGGATCTTGATGCGCGCCTTGTACTTGTTGTCGCGGCGGCCATAGAGGTTGTACACGCGCAGGATCGCCGTGCAGTAGGACAGCAGGTCGGCTTCCGGCAGGAAGTCGCGGATCTTGCGCGCCACCATCGGCGTGCGGCCCTGGCCGCCACCGACATAGACGGCAAAGCCGAGCTCGCCGGCGGCGTTCTTCTTCAGATGCAGACCGATATCATGCGTCTGGATGGCGGCGCGGTCGCGCTCGGCCCCGGTCACCGCGATCTTGAACTTGCGCGGCAGGAACGAGAATTCCGGATGCACAGACGACCATTGCCGCAGGATCTCGGCATAGGGGCGCGGATCAGCGACCTCGTCGGCGGCGGCGCCGGCAAAATGATCGGCGGTGACGTTGCGGATGCAATTGCCGCTGGTCTGGATGGCATGCATCTCGACGCTGGCGAGATCGGCCAGGATCGCCGGAATGTCGGACAGCGCCGGCCAGTTGAACTGGATGTTCTGGCGCGTGGTGAAATGGCCGTAGCCCTTGTCGTATTTGCGCGCGATGTGGCCGAGCATGCGCAACTGGGCGCTGTTCAGCGTGCCATAGGGCACCGCGATGCGCAGCATGTAGGCGTGCAGCTGCAGGTAGACGCCGTTCATCAGCCGCAGCGGCCGGAACTGATCCTCGGTGATCTCGCCGGACAGCCGGCGTTCGACCTGGTCGCTGAACTCGGCGACGCGGGCTTGGACAAAATCGTGGTCGAACTCATCGTAGCGGTACATGTTTCGTCTTTCAGGGCGCGTCCGCCCGTATTTTGTTACGCTGCCCGCGCAGCCTGCTTGCCCAGATCTTCCCGGATGGTCGGGCCGGCGGCGCGGATCTTTTCGCGCAGCCGCACCGGCACGACGATGCCATTGACGACTTCAGCGTCGATCAGATTGACGTCGACAACCTGATTGTTGGCGTTGGCCTTGGCGCCGATTGCTTCCAGCCTGTCCTCTGCCGCTTGGTCTTGGGCAAGGTCGGCATGGTCGACCGTCTCGGCCCAGCCGCCGTCGGCGTACCAGACGGCGATGCCGTCGGAGAGGCGGTTTGCGGTCAGTATCTTCATGGCTCGACCTCTGCGCCGGCCGCGTTGGCGGCGCCCTCATAGTTATGTGCCGCGAGCGGCTCGGAACGTTCAAAGTTGGCGCCGGCAACCGCGTCGCCGATGATGGTCATCACCGGACCGGCCAGATCGGTGCGCGCTTCCAGCGACGGCAAATCGGCCAGCGTGCCGTGGAAACGGCGGCGGTTCTGCAAGCTGGCATTCTCGACCACGGCAACCGCCGTGTCCGGCGACAGGCCGGCCTCGATCAGCCGCCCGGCGACTTCGGCGGCGACCGAGCGGCCCATATAGACGGCGACGGTGGCGCCGGAAATGGCGAGCTTGGCCCAATCCGGCAGCGAATTGCCCTTCAGATCATGGCCGGTGGTGAACACCATCGACGAGGAGACGCCGCGCAGCGTCAGCGGCAGCTCGAAGTCGGCGGCGGCGGCAAAGGCGGCGGTGACGCCGGGGACGACATCATAGGCGATGCCGGCATCGCGCAGTGCGGCCATCTCCTCGCCGGCGCGGCCGAACACCAGCGGGTCGCCCGACTTCAGCCGCACGACGCGCTTGCCCTGCCTGCCAAGCTCGACCAGCAGCGCATTGATCTCGGCCTGGCTCTTGGTGTGGCATCCCTTGCGTTTTCCGACCGGCAGCCGCTCGGCGTCGCGGCGGCCCATGGCGACGATCGCCTCCGGCACCAACGCGTCATAGACGATGACGTCGGCTTCCATCAAAAGCCGATGCGCGCGCAGCGTCAGAAGATCCTCAGCACCTGGCCCGGCGCCGACCAGGGCGATATGGCCCGAAGCCGGAGCCTTCGACAGCAACAGATCGGCGGCGGCGTCATGCGCCTGCGAAAGCTCGCCGGCTTCGACGGCGCGCGCCGGTGCACCCTGGAAAAAACTGCTCCAGAACTGGCGGCGGGCGTTGCCTTTCGGCAGCAGCTTTTCGGCGGCACCCCGGAACGAGGCGGCAAGCGCTGCCAGCGGCCCGAGCGACGGCGACAGCATGCGGTCGATGCGGCTGCGCAGCATCTGCGCCAGCACCGGACCCGCGCCTTCCGTGCCGATGGCGATGGCGACCGGGGCGCGGTTGACCAGCGCCGGGGTGAAGAAATCGCACAGCTCCGGCCGGTCGACGGCATTGACCGGAATGCCAAGGCGGCGCGCATCGTCGGCGACGCGGCGGTCGAGCCTCTCGTCGCCGCTGGCGGCAAACACCAAGACCGCGCCTTCGAGATGCGCGGCGTCGTAGGGGGCGTCGACACGGATGGCGCCGGTCGCGGCGATGAAGCTCAGCAATTCGGCGTCGGCAACATCGGCGATGATGCGAAGCACAGCACTTGACTGATCGAGCAGCCGCGCCTTGGCCAATGCTTCGCCTCCGCCGCCGACGATGGCCACGGCTTCGCCTTCGACCCGCATGAAGACCGGGAACGCGGTGAGCTTGGGATTGGCGTGCGGCATGACGAACAGATTCCGGAACAATTCGGCAGTTTTAGGCGCGGACGCGAAAAAGCTGAAGGAACCCACTCGCGCATCCCCTGACGGGAGGCAATCGGTTTTCCGCAAGCCAAGGGGCCAAGAGAAAAATATTCCACATCCGCATATCAGGCGGATTCAAGCTGCTGCCGCAGGCTTTGTTCTGCGGCTCTTTTATCCGGGAGCCCGCCAAGCTGCAAAATTATTTTTTCTAAATTCTACCAATCTAGTAGATTAAAGCGTCACCTCGGACATTGCTCCGATAGATGATAGATCGGGCTTGATATGGCTGCGTGCGATCTCGGCGAACGAAGTGGAACGTTCCCGCTTCGCCACGCGTTCTGCCCCTGCCGCAACAGACAATCGTCGGCTGGATTTGAACCTTCAAACAGGAGCCCGCAAATGAGCAAGATCAACCTGAAACATGGCCTTCTGGTCATGGTGGCCGATGGCGAGAAAGCGCTGTTCCTGAAGAACGAGGGCGACAATCTCTATCCGCACCTGCAGCTCTTCCAAGAGATGAACCAGGACAATCCGGCAACGCGCGAACAAGGCAGCGACAGTCCCGGCCGCTACAATGACGGCCCCTCCGTGCATCGCAGCGCGGTTGAGGAAACCGACTGGCACCGGCAGGGCAAGGAACGCTTTGCCGAAGAGATCGCGGACCGGCTCTACAAGCTCGCCCATCACGGCATCTTCGACGACATCGTGCTGGTCGCGCCACCGCTGGTGCTCGGCACCATGCGCAAGAAATTGCACAAGGAAGTCACCGACAAGGTGCAGGCGGAGATCCCAAAGACACTGACCAACCGCCCGCTGATCGACATCGAGGCCATGCTGCAGCAGGCAGCCTGACGCTATCTCATAGATCATTCGCGCGCGCAGCGTTTTCGCTGCGCGCGCCTTTCGTTTTTCGGCGCCTCTGGCCACCAATTTACGTCTCGCGGGTTGCGTCGCCCGCACCCCCTCCACCATATTGCAAAGGCGGCGGCTGCGGGCGGCGCACACCCGACATTTCCCGAAAGGCGCTCCATAGACAATGCCGCATGACACGCCCCTTATCGCCACCATCGTCGCCGGTCTGGGGCTGGCATTCATCTTCGGGGCGCTCGCCAACCGTTTTCGCATCCCGCCGCTGGTCGGCTATCTCGTCGCCGGCGTGCTGGTCGGACCGAACACGCCGGGTTTCGTCGCCGATGCCGGCCTTGCCAATGAGTTGGCCGAAATCGGCGTCATCCTGCTCATGTTCGGCGTCGGCCTGCATTTCTCGCTGAAGGACCTTCTCTCCGTCCGCGCCATCGCCGTACCCGGCGCCATCGTCCAGATCGGCTTTGCCACCGCGCTGGGCGCCGGCCTTGCCTGGATGCTCGGCTGGTCGATGGGCGCCGGCCTGGTCTTCGGCCTGGCGCTTTCCGTCGCGTCCACAGTGGTGCTGTTGCGCGCGTTGCAGGAGCGACGGCTGATCGAGACCGAGCGCGGCCGCATCGCCGTCGGCTGGCTGATCGTCGAGGACCTCGCCATGGTGCTGGCGCTGGTGCTTTTGCCGGCGTTGGCCGGCGTGCTCGGCGGCCAGCCGCAGGTCGATGACCATGCGAGCCTTTTGTCGCTGCCGGCCAGCTACGGCATCTGGGGCGTCGTCGGCCTCACGCTCGCCAAGGTCGCCGCCTTCGTCATCGTCATGCTGGTGGTCGGCCGCCGGGTCATTCCGTGGATCCTGCATTACGTCGCCCATACCGGCTCGCGCGAACTGTTCCGGCTGGCGGTGCTGGCGATCGCGCTCGGCGTCGCATTCGGCGCCGCCAAACTGTTCGGCGTCTCGCTGGCGCTCGGTGCCTTCTTCGCCGGCATGATCATGAGCGAATCCGAGCTCAGCCACCGCGCGGCGGAGGAATCACTGCCGCTGCGCGACGCCTTCTCGGTGCTGTTCTTCGTCTCGGTCGGCATGCTGTTCGATCCGTTCAGCCTGATGAGCAATGGCTGGCCGATCCTGGCGACGCTGGCCATCATCGTCATCGGCAAGTCGCTGGCCGCCTTCGTTATCGTCATCGCCTTCCGCTATCCGCTGGGAACCGCCTTGATGATCTCGGCCAGCCTCGCGCAGATCGGCGAATTCTCCTTCATCCTGGCCGAGCTCGGCGTCGGGCTGAAGCTGTTGCCCGAACAGGGACGCGAACTGATCCTGGCAGGCGCCATCCTGTCGATCCTGGTCAATCCGCTGATGTTCCTCGCCCTCGACTGGATGAAGCCATGGCTGGACGCGCGCGCCGCCAAGGCAGCACCACCGGAAGAGGCCAAGCCGGTCGGCCCGGCGACGCAGCCCGGACAAGTGGCCTCGGTGGCCGCCGCGGCAAAAGAGAATGGCCCACCGCCACGCACAACGCTTTCGGGCCACACCATCCTGATCGGCTACGGCCGCGTCGGCAGCCTGGTCGGCGCGGCGCTGAAACAGGCATCGCTACCGTTCCTGGTCATCGAGGACGCCGACAAGACGCTGGCGAGGCTCAGAGACGACGGCGTCGAAATCGTCTCCGGCAATGCGGCCAGTGCGGGCGTGTTTGCCGCCGCCAATCCGCAGGGGGCCAAACGCTTGATCCTTGCCATCCCCAACGCCTTCGAGGCGGGGCAGGTCGTGCTCAGGGCACGCGCCGCCAACCCCGGCATCAACGTCATCGCACGCGCCCATTCCGATGCCGAGGTAGAGCATCTCAAGGGGCTCGGCGCCGACACGGTCATCATGGGCGAACGCGAAATCGCCCGCGGCATCGTGCAAGAAGTGCTGGAGCAAAAGCCGATGCCGCGCCCCGAAGCCATTGAGCCCTCCCCGGCCTGAGGCTTGCCACAGGCGCATCGATCATCCAACGAAGGCGGAGCCGCCATTGTGCGCGACGCTGGCGAGATACTTTGCCGGCGGCTTGCCAAGCGCCTTCTTGAACATGGTGATGAAGGCGGTGACGGAGCCATAGCCAAGATCGCCTGAAACCTGCTGCACGCTGGCACCCGAGGCCAGCTCCCTTATGGCGACGATCAGGTGCAATTGCTGGCGCCAGCGGCCGAAGCTCAGTCCGGTCTGCTTCACCACAAGACGGGCGAGACTGCTTTCTGAGAGCGCGACGCGACTGGCCCACTCTGCAAGCGTGCTGCGGTCGGCAGGGTCTTGCGCCAACGCATCGGCGATCCGCCGCAAGCGCGGCTCGGCGGAGATCGGCAGATGCAGCTGCTGGACCGGCATGCGCGGCAGTTCGGAGAGCAGGATCGTGGTCAGGAGCACGTCCCTCGCCTCATCCTCCTCCACGCGATCGGCCAGCTCGATGATCAGTTCGCGCAACAATGGCGAGATCGACAGCGTGCAGCAGCGGTCCGGCAGATCGGCGGCTCCCGGCTCGATATAGACGAAGAAAATCCGCGCATTGGCGGTGGCGATATTGCTGTGTCCCATGCCACCGGGAATCCACACCCCGCAATGCGGCGGCACCATCCACAGACCGCTTTGGACGCGGCAAGTGACGCCACCGCCGAGCGCGAAGACGAGCTGGCCCTTGCGGTGCCAATGGGCGGCGACTTCCGCTTTGGTTTCGGTGACATCGACGCGCACGGCAATCGCAGGTGCCTGCACATCATCGACATCGAAATTGACCCAGGGGTAGCGGAGCGGCTGCCTCATGATTGATGGCTTTCAGCGACTATTCGCCGTGATAGCTAAATTCTTGGATGCGGGAAGTCGATAGACTCTGGTTCGTGGCTGGCATGTCACAAACCGGCAGGAAGGCTTCCCATGCGCGCGCTTGTCATCTCTCCCGAGAGCATCACCCGGATCAGTCTCGCCGAGGTCGAGGACCCTCGGCCCCTCCCCAACGAAGCGCTTGTCTGCGTCCACGCAACCTCCTTGAACCGCGGTGAATTGCGCCTGCTCACCATACGCCCGGAAGGCTGGATACCTGGCCAGGACGTGGTTGGAGTAATCAAGCGGGCGGCAGCCGATGGCTCCGGGCCTGCCGTCGGCGCCCGGGTTGTGGCTTTGGTCGACGAGGCCGGCTGGGCCGAACAGGTCGCCGTTCCGACCGACCGCCTCGCCGTCATCCCGGACGAGGTCAGCTTCGGGTCCGCCGCCACGCTTCCGGTCGCGGGCACGACGGCTCTCAGGGTCTTGCGCCATGGCGGCGACCTCGCGGGACAGCAGGTGTTGATCACCGGCGCCAGCGGCGCGGTCGGCCGTTTCCAGATCCAGATCGCCCGCGAGCAAGGCGCCGCGGTGATTGCAATCGCCGCCGCCCGGCACGCCGAGGATCTCCGCGGTCTTGGTGCTCACGAGGTCGTCGAGTCGATCGAACTGGCCGAAGGGCCATTCTCTCTGATCACCGAGTCGGTCGGCGGCCAAAGCCTCGCCCATGCCATCGACCGCGTCGCCCCCGGCGGCACCATCGTCATGTTCGGTTCGAGCAGCGGCGAACTCACGCCGGTTGGCTTCAGACAGTTCGTTCCGGGCCATGAGGGAGCGAGGCTTCAGACTTTCGCCTACTACACATCCGGTCCAGCCATTGGCGCGGACATCGCCTCGCTGCTCGCTCTGGTCGCGGCTGGCCGGCTGGAAACCCGTGTGTCCATGACCGTGCCGTGGACAGACATCGCCCAGGCTCTGGACGCCCTGCGACAGCGCAGCTTCAGCGGCAAGGCTGTTCTCACCATCGCCGAATGAGCAGTCTGTCAGTGCTCAGACGTGCTGGCCGCCATTGATGTGGATTTCCGAGCCCGTCACATAGGACGCCTGCTGCGAGCACAGGAAGAAGATGATGTCGGCGACTTCCGAGGTGGCGCCAAGGCGCCTGAGTGGGATCGTCTCGACGATCTTGTCGGTGCCAGGCGACAGGATCGCGGTGTCGATCTCGCCCGGCGCAATCGCATTGACGCGGATGCCGTGCGGGCCGAAATCATGCGCCATCTCGCGCGTCAGCGAGCCGAGCGCCGCCTTCGAGGTCGCATAGGCGGTGCCGGCGAAAGGATGCACGCGCGTGCCGGCGATCGAGGTGACGTTGACGATCGAACCTTTCGCTGCAGCAAGCTCCTTGAAGAGGCCCCGCGCGAGCATGATCGGCGCGAAGAAATTCACCTGGAACACATCGCGCCAGACATGCATCGGCGTGTCGATCGAATCCATGCGGCTGTTGCCGTCCTTGAGCTTCGGCGAAATGCCGGCATTGTTGACCAGCGCGTGCAATTGCCCGCCATGCGCTTCCAGCCGGTGACGGATCTCCGAGACGGCGATGCCGACATCCTCCTGGTCGGCGAGATCGACCTTGATGTGGTCCTCTGGGCCGGCCGGCCACGGGCAATCCTCGGCAAAAGCCTGGCGCGAACAGGTGATGACCCGCCAGCCCTCACGCGAAAAGCGCTTGACCGTGGCATGGCCGATGCCGCGGCTGGCTCCGGTCAGCACGATGGTTTTTCTGGTGTCGGTCTCAGCCATGTCTGTCACTCCGGCCGGAGATGTAGCCGAATGCGGCGGAGGTGGCGAGAGGCCGAATTGCCACCGCAGCTCTCATATGAGGAACGGATTGCCAGCTCGCCATTGGTTTGAAGCCAGAATGACGAGCCGCTCAGCCACCGCCGAGAATATCCAGGATTGAGGTTTTCCGCTTCTTGGCCGGGCCGCCGACGCTGCCCGGCGGTACCGGGTGCTTGATGGAGGCCGTGGTGCCGCCGTCGCCCGGCATGTCGAAGCCGTCGGCATCGACCGTTTCGGCCGGACGGCGGACCGGTGCTTGTGCGGGTACAGCAGCAGGTGCCGGCGCGGCAGCAGGCTCCGAACGGCTGACGGCCACGGCAGGCAACGGCGCCGCCTGATTGTTATCGACTGACGGAATATCGTCGGGCACGATGGTGTCGGGCGGCGTCGACTTCCAGGTGCCGGGCAGCGGCCGGACCGGCACACCTTCATGCGCGGCCACCATGAACTCGTGCCAGGCCTGTGCCGGCAGCGCGCCACCGGTGACCTTCTTCATCGGCATGCCGTCATCATTGCCGAACCACACGCCGGTGGTGAGGTTTGCGGTGTAGCCGACGAACCAGGCGTCGCGCGAATTCTGGCTGGTTCCGGTCTTGCCAGCAGACGGCCAGGCGAAGGCCGCCTTCTTCGCCGTGCCGATCTCGACCGTGCCGGTCATCATCGAGTTCATCATGCCGACAATGTTCTGCTTGACGACGCGCGGCGCGCTGCCGCCATTGTCGTCATAGAGCACCTTGCCTTCGGTCGTGGTGATGCGGCGGATGAAATGGATGTCGGGCTTGTAGCCGCCATTGGCGAACGGCACATAGGCCGATGTCAGCTCCAGCGGCGTCACTTCCGAAGTGCCGAGCGCGATCGAGGTGTTGGCGATCAGATCGGACTGGATGCCCATGCGGTGCGCCGCCTCGACCACCGCGTCGGGGCCGACCTCCATGGTCAGCTGTGCCGCGACGGAATTCAGCGATTTCGCCAGCGCGGTCGCCAGCGTTACCTTGCCGAAATATTTGCCGCCATAATTGTCGGGTGTCCACTTGCCGATCCTGATCGGTGCGTCGTTGCGCACGCTGTCGGGCGTGCGACCAGCTTCCAGCGCGGCCATATAGACGAACGGCTTGAACGCCGAGCCCGGTTGACGGCGTGCTTCGGAGGCGCGGTCGAATTGGCTGGTCGAATAGTCGTAGCCGCCGACCATGGCGCGCACAGCGCCGGAATTGTCGATCGACACCAGTGCGCCCTGGCTGACACTGAGCTTCTTGCCGCTCTCGTCGATCAGCCGGCGGATCGACTGTTCAGCGAGCTTCTGCAGGTTGAGGTCGACGGTGGTGTCGACGACGATGTCGCTGCGCACGTCACCAATCAGATCGGGCAATTCTTCCATGATGGTGTCGGCGACATAGTTTTCCGAGCCGGTCCAATAGGACGGCGCGCGCGTTGCCGGCGCGCTCATCGCCGAGGCCAGTTCCTTGGCGCTGATCTTGCCTTCGTCGCGCATGGCGGCCAGCACCAGCTGCGAACGCTCCTCCGCCGCCTTCGGATCCCGCGCCGGCGACAGTCGCGACGGCGCCTTCAAGAGGCCGGCGAGAAGGGCCGCCTCCGACAGAGTGACATCGCGCGCGCTCTTGCCGAAATAGCGACGCGAGGCCGCCTCGACGCCATAGGCGCCGGAGCCGAAATAAACCCGGTTGAGGTACATTTCGAGGATCTGGTCCTTGGTATGCTTGTGCTCCAGCCAGAGCGACAGCAGCACTTCCTGCACCTTGCGCTCCAGCGTGCGGTCGGGCTTCAGGAACAGGTTCTTGGCCAGCTGCTGGGTCAGCGTCGAGCCGCCCTGCGAGAAACGCCGGCCCAGAACATTGGTCACCATGGCGCGCGATAGGCCGATCGGGTCGATGCCGAAATGCGAATAGAAGCGGCGATCCTCGATGGCGATGACGGCTTCCGGAATGTAGGGCGACATTTCGTGCAGGCCGACCGCCTCCCCGCCGCTCATGCCGCGGTTGGCAAGCAGTTGCCCGTCGACCGAGACGATCTTGATGTTGGGCGCGCGGTCGGGGATCGACCAGGTGGTGGCCGCCGGCATCTTGGCGCCGTAATAGACGACAATGCCGGCCACCGCGATGCCGCCCCAGATGCAGAGCACGAAGCACCAGTAGAACATCCGCGCCATCACGCCGAACAGCCCGCGCCGGGGTTTGCCGCGCTTGCCGCGTGACGATGATTTTGCCTTGGAGGTTTTGCGCGCCGAAGATGATTTGCGATTGGCCGGCACGACCCGATCCTCCTCGTTCACCGAAAAACCGGCCGCGGATTTCGCCTTTGGCGATCCCTCGAAGCTGGGTTCGATGCGACTGTCTCTGCGGTTCGCCATGCGTTGCGCTGTCTTCCCGGTGTCAATGGCGCTCGGGTTGGAGGGTAGATGCGGCGGTTTAAGGGCGCGTTAAAGCAGGGTTTATGCACCCTTCTGAAATTCCTTAAGAATTTCTAAAATACGCTGCCGCCAACTGGGTCCGAAAGCCGCATCCTCGCGGCCTGTCTGCCGCAAAAGGCAGAGGCCCTGGCTACCCCGAATATTTCAATTCTGCTGGATCGAAATGCCCTTGTCGTCGATCTTCAGTTCGACGCCCTTGGGCTTGGTCTGTTCGTGATAGACATATGCACCGAGCGCGATGACCACGACAACGAGCGCGCCGACAAGGAGATAGAGAGTGTTCTGTTTCACGGCGCGCTCCTTTGGCAGCAATTCCAGGAAAGCACAGGCTTTCTCCTGAGGAATTGCGTTGAATGAAAACTTAGAGCGTCAAGCTCGCTTCAGAACCTTGACCAGCACCAGCAGGATGACGGCGCCGATCGTGGCGTTGATGATGGCAGCCAGAATGCCGCCGCCGATAGCGAAGCCGAGCCTTGGAAATAGCCAGCCGGCGATCAGGGCGCCGATAATGCCGACGATGATGTTGCCGATGAGGCCGAAGCCGAAGCCCGAGACGATGAGGCCGGCGAGCCAGCCGGCAATGGCGCCGATGATGATGAAGATGAGAAGGCTTTCGATGCCCATGACGCGTTCCTCCAGGAAGAGAGGCTACGGAGCGGAAGGCCCCGAATCGGCCTCGATATCAACGACTTCAGGCTATGCGAAAGCAGTTGCACCCGCCAGCGACGCTCATTGGTCGTCGTCATCGTCGCTGGAGACTGGCCGCCAGCTGGTCGGGTCGACCTTTTTCTGGGTATCGCTGTCGGTGTAGACCCACCAGGCGCCGTCGCGATATTGCCCGACGGATTCGCTGACGACGCCGGCGCCGTCCTTCCACAGGACAGTGACCTTGGATCCATCCGTCGGGGCGGTCGCTATCGGTTTGCGGTCTGCCACGTCATCCCCCTCATTGAGTCGACAGAACGCCACGACGCGTGTCTGGTTGCAAGGCTGCCGGAAGAGTTATCCGAAGGCCATCAGCTGTGGGCAAAAATATCCTCTTCGTCCCAACCCATCAAATCGAGCTTGGCACGCGTCGGCAGGAAGCGGAAGCAGGCGTCGGCTTCCTTGGTGCGCCCGTCCCGCGCCAGGCGTCCAGCCAGCACCTCGCGCAGACGGTGCAGATAGAGAACGTCGGAAGCGGCATATTCGAGCTGTTCGGGTGACAGGGTCTCGGCCGCCCAGTCCGACGATTGCTGCGCCTTCGACAGGCCGACGCCAAGCAGTTCGAAGCAGATGTCCTTCAAGCCGTGCCGGTCGGTATAAGTGCGGGTCAGCCGCGAGGCGATCTTGGTGCAGAACACCGGCTCCGGCATGACGCCGAAGGCGTTGTAGAGCACGGCGAGGTCGAAACGGCCGTAGTGGAACAGTTTCGATATGCCGCGGTTGCGGAGCAGGCTGACGAGGTTCGGCGCTTTCTTCTGGCCGGGCGCGATCTGGATCACGTCGGCGGAGCCATCGCCCGGAGAGATCTGCACCACGCACAGCCGGTCGCGGTGCGGGTTCAAGCCCAGCGTCTCGGTATCGATGGCCACCGCGTCGACATTGTAGTGGGCGAGGTCGGGCAGATCGTTCTTGTGGAAGCGGATGTCGGGCATAGTTGTCTCCGGATCGCGGCGTAACTCGTCCTCGCCGCGATCCGCTGAAAAATCAACAAGAAAACTTCCCAGCCTCCTCAGCGCGTCAGCGCATCGAGAATGCGCGCCCAGGAGCGCTGGCCCTTGTGGAAGGAGGTCAGCTCGTATTTCTCGTTGGGCGAGTGGATGCGGTCGTCGTCGAGGCCGAACCCGACCAGCAGCGATTCCATGCCGAGATAGGTCTGGAAGTCGCCGACCACCGGTATCGAGCCGCCGCTGCCCGTCGTCACCGCTGGCTTCGGCCATTCATCCGACAGCGCAGTCTTGGCCTTGGCCAGGAATGGCGAGTCGTAGGAAAGCTGAATTGCCGGCCCGCCGCCATGCGGGTGGAATTCGACCGAACAGTCCCCGGGAATGCGCGCCTTGACGAATTTCCGGAAAGCCGCGCGGATCTTCTCGGGGTCCTGCTTGTGGACGAGGCGGAAGGAGATTTTGGACGACGCTTCCGCCGCGATCACCGTCTTGAACCCCTTGCCGGTATAGCCGCCGATGATGCCGTTGAACTCGGCCGTCGGCCGCGCCCAGGTCAGTTCCATCACCGAGCGGCCTTTTTCGCCCGACGGGATCGAGAGGCCGATCGGTCCGAGGAAGGTCTCGGCTGTCTCGCCCAATGTCTCCCAGGATTTCAGGATCTGCGACGGCGTCTCCTCGACCCCGTCATAGAAGCCGGGAATGGTGATGTGGCCGTTCTCGTCATGGATGTCGGCGAGGATTTTCGCCAGGATGCGGATCGGGTTGGCGGCGGCGCCGCCATAGAGGCCCGAATGCAGGTCGCGATCGGCGGCCTTGACGGTGACCTCCTCGCCGACCATTCCGCGCAGCGAAACGCAGATCGACGGCGTCTCGCGGTCCCACATGCCGGTGTCGCAGACCAGCGCGAAATCGGCCTTCAGCTCATCGGCATTGGCCTCGAGGAACGGCTTCAGCGACGGCGAACCGGACTCCTCCTCGCCCTCGAACAGGATGGTGATGCGGCAGGGCAGATTGCCATGCACCTGCTTCCAGGCGCGGCAGGCCTCGACGAAGGTCATCAGCTGCCCCTTGTCGTCGGCCGAGCCGCGGCCGGTGATTACCTTGTGACCGGGCTCGATCTCATTGACCGCCGGCGCAAACGGGTCGTTCTCCCAAAGCTCGATCGGATCGACCGGCTGCACGTCGTAATGGCCGTAAAACAGCACATGCGGCGAACCGGCGGGGCCTTCATGGTGCGCAACCACCATCGGGTGTCCCGGCGTGTCGCGCACCGAAGCGTCGAAGCCGATCAGCTTGAGGTCCGCCACCAGCCATTCGGCGGCCTTGCGGCAGTCGGCGGCATAGTCTGAATCGGTGGAGATCGACTTGATGCGGAGCAGGCCGAACAGGCGCTCCAGGCTCTGGTCGAGATTTTTGTCGAGACGGTCGAGGACGGAGGAAATGGTGGACATTACTGCGGGCCTTTCTTTTCGGTGCCGGGACCGTAAAGGCAGCGCATCAAAACGAAAAGCCCGCGATCGTTGGACCACGGACCGTAAACACTTGTCAGAAGGCAAAAAAGAACCGCCGTGGTGGAGGGGAACCACGGCGGTCTTTTACTCGAAACGATGCGGCAGCCCGGAGAGGGGGGATAGGCTGCCGCAATTGTCCGGGATAGGCGGGGGACGGGCCTTGCTCCGGACTCGGCGAAAACTGCCGATGACCTTTATCTGTGTCTCGGATCGTGGCGTTTCAAGGGCACAAAAATTACACTTTTGTAACATAGCCGTGAGCGCCGAGGCAAACAGCAGCAGGACCTATCGGCAGGCAGGCTCTGTCAGCATGTCGCCGCAACACCTGTTGGAAGCCCGCCTTTGCCATGGACCGCGCCGTCCTGCCGCGCTATCCCTGCCGGCATGAAAAAAGGCGACCATCTCTTCCTTATCGACGGCTCCGGCTACATCTTTCGCGCCTATCATGCGCTGCCGCCGCTGACCCGCAAATCCGATGGGCTGCCGGTCGGCGCGGTCTCCGGCTTCTGCAACATGCTGTGGAAGCTGATGCAGGACGCCCGCAACACCGATGTAGGAATTGTACCGACGCATTTAGCGGTCATTTTCGATTATTCGTCGAAAACCTTCCGCAATGATCTCTACCCGGAATACAAGGCCAACCGCAACGCACCGCCCGAAGACCTGATCCCGCAATTCGGTCTGATCCGCCAGGCAACCGTGGCCTTCAACCTGCCTTGCATCGAGATCGAAGGCTACGAGGCCGACGACCTCATCGCCACTTATGCCAGGCTGGCGTGCGAGGCCGGCGGCGACACCACTATCATCTCCTCCGACAAGGATCTGATGCAGCTGGTCGGACCCACGGTCGGCATGTACGACCCGATGAAGGACCGCCAGATCGGCATCCCCGAAGTCATCGAGAAATGGGGCGTGCCGCCGGAAAAGATGATAGACCTGCAGGCGCTGACCGGCGACTCCGTCGACAATGTGCCGGGCGTACCCGGCATCGGGCCGAAAACGGCGGCGCAGCTTCTGGAACAGTTCGGCGACCTTGACGGGCTGCTCGCCCGGGCCAGCGAGATCAAGCAGGACAAGAGGCGCGAATCCATCATCGCCAATGCCGACAAGGCGCGCATATCGCGCCAGCTGGTGACGCTGAAGAACGACGTGCCGGTGACCGACGGGCTCGACGATTTCGTGCTGCATGCGCCGGATGGGCCGAAGCTGATCGGCTTTCTCAAAACCATGGAATTCACCTCGCTGACCCGCCGTGTGGCCGAGGCGACCAGCACCGAAGCCGGCGATGTGCAGGCTGTCGCAGTCACCGTCGAGCGCGCCGACACCGCGCACGGCCCCGATGTCGGCTCCGGCACACCGGTGCCTGCGGCAACACAGGATGAAGCCAAAACCGAAACCGCCAGGGCCGGGGACGCGCCTTCGCTGCTTGCCGCACTTCGCCTGGAAACGGCCGCCGCGGCCAAAATCGATCCTGCCGCCTATGTCGCCATCCGCGACACGGCAACGCTCAAGACCTGGCTGGCCCAAGCCAAGGAGACCGGAACCGTCGCCTTCGACACCGAAACCACGTCTTCCGATCCGATGCTGGCCGACCTCATCGGTTTCTCCCTGGCGATCGGCCCCGGCCGCGCCGCCTATGTGCCGCTCGCCCACAAGAGCGGCGCCGGCGACCTGCTCGGCGGCGGCACGCTGGAGAACCAGATTCCGGTCCGCGAGGCGCTGGCGCTGCTGAAGCCGCTGCTGGAAGACAAATCGGTGCTCAAGATCGCCCAGGACGCCAAATACGACATCGTCGTCATGAGCCGCCACGGCATCGATATCGCACCCTTCGACGACACGATGTTGATTTCCTATGTGCTCGACGCCGGCACCGGCCACCACACTTTGTCCTCGCTTGCCGACAAATGGCTCGGCCATGCCACGACGCCGCTCAAGGATCTCGCCGGTTCAGGCAGAAGCTCGGTCGGCTTCGACCAGGTCGACATCGACCGGGCGACCGCCTACGCCGCCGGCCATGCCGACGTGACGCTGCGGCTATGGCAGGTGCTGAAGCCGCGGCTGGCCGCCAAGGGCCTGGTCTCGGTCTATGAGCGGCTGGAGCGTCCGCTGGTGCCGGTTCTGGCGCGTATGGAGCAGCGCGGCATCTCGGTCGACCGCCAGATTCTGTCGCGGCTCTCCGGCGAGCTGGCGCAAGGCGCGGCACGGCTGGAAGAGGAAATCTACGGCCTTGTCGGCGAGCGCATCAACATCGGGTCGCCAAAGCAACTCGGCGACATCCTGTTCGGCCGCATGGGCCTGCCCGGCGGCTCCAAGACCAAGACCGGGCAATGGTCGACCTCCGCGCAGCTTCTGGAAGACCTCGCCGCCGAAGGCCACGAACTGCCGCGCAAGATCGTCGACTGGCGTCAGCTGACCAAGCTGAAATCGACCTACACCGACGCGCTGCCCGGTTTCATCCATCCCGACACCAGGCGCGTGCACACATCTTATGCGCTGGCCGCAACGACGACGGGCCGGCTGTCCTCCTCCGATCCCAATCTGCAGAACATCCCGGTGCGCACCGCGGAGGGACGCAAGATCAGGACGGCCTTCATCGCCGACAAGGGCCAGAAACTGGTCTCGGCCGACTACAGCCAGATCGAACTGCGCGTGCTTGCCCACGTCGCCGAGATCCCGCAGTTGAAGCAGGCCTTCGCCGATGGCGCCGACATCCACGCCATCACCGCCTCGGAAATGTTCAACGTGCCGGTCGAAGGCATGCCGTCCGAAGTGCGCCGCCGCGCCAAGGCGATCAATTTCGGCATCATCTACGGCATCTCGGCCTTTGGGCTCGCCAACCAGCTGTCGATCCCGCGCGAGGAGGCCGGCGCCTACATCAAGAAGTATTTCGAGCGTTTCCCCGGCATCCGCGACTATATCGAGGCAACAAAGGCCTATGCGCGCGAACATGGCTTCGTCGAAACCATCTTCGGCCGCCGCATCCACTATCCTGAGATCCGGTCGTCAAACCCGTCGATCCGTGCCTTCAACGAGCGCGCCTCGATCAACGCCAGGCTGCAAGGCACCGCTGCCGATATCATCCGCCGCGCCATGGTGCATATGGACGAGGCGCTGGAAAAGGCCGGCCTGTCCGCCCGCATGCTCTTGCAGGTGCATGACGAATTGATCTTCGAGACGGTTGAAGCGGAAGTCGAGGCGACGATCCCCGTGGTGCGCAGGGTGATGGAGAACGCGCCGATGCCGGCCATCTCGATGTCGGTGCCGCTGCATGTCGATGCGCGGGCGGCGAACAACTGGGACGAGGCGCATTGAAGGTGCGATGATTGTCTTTGTCACGGGAGACCTGCTGGCCGCCAAGGAAAGCTATATCGCTCAAGGCGTGGCAGAGGGCAATCAAGAGGGCCTTGGCACCGGACTTGCGCTGAAGATTTCGAAAAAGTGGCCGAATGTGCAGGCTGCGTTCAAGAAATATGCTCGGACCGGCAGGTTTATTGGCGGTCATATCTGGACATTGGAGCCAGACGGCAATCGGCCGGGCTTCATTTATCTGGCAACCCAGCCAGATATGTATCACGCCACGCTTCCCTATTTACGGAAAGCAGTTCGCGGGCTTGTGAAATGGGCCGACAAAAACCGGGTAGAATCCATCGCCTTGCCAAAAATCGGGTCTGGCCTTGGCAAATTATCTTGGCTCGACGAGGTGAAACCCCTGCTTATGGAGCAGCTAACACCTGGGCCTACGCGGTACGTCGTCTATGAGACATTCTTGAACGAATTCGAGAATAGCGCACCGCCTCGGCTCAAGTAGGAAGCAAGCTAAGCCGCCTCAGCCAGGCACTTGGCACACGTCCCTCGAAACTCGATCACCGCCTTCTTCGCAGCAAACCCGGTCGAGCGCACCCATTCGTCCAGCCGATGGTCGACGTCATGGTCGGACATCTCCATCACCTGCCCGCATGTGTCGCAGATAGCGAAGGCTGTCATCGAATGCGTATGGTCGTGCGGTTCGGCGCAGGCGACGAAGGAGTTGAGGCTTTCCAACCGGTGCACGAAGCCTGACTTCACCAGGCTGTCGAGCGCCCGGTAAACCTGTAGCGGCGCGCGGAAACCGCGCTCGCGCAGCTGGTCGAGAAGCGTATAGGCGCTGAGCGGTCCGCTGGCGGCCTCGAGCTTTTCGAGCACGCTCAGCTGATTCTTCGTCAGCACATCCCTTGCCGCCATGATCCCGTTTTCCGATCGTTTAGAGCATGATGCCGAAAAGTGTGGAGCGGTTCTCGGACGACATCACGTTCCATCTGTTTGATCCAGCGCCGCTCGCAAATCATTTCTGCCATGCGACGGTCTCAATTCCCTTGAGATAGCGATGAAGCGGGCTTTTTGCCACTGTTTCCGTTATCGCCATCGACACCATGACCACCACCGCCGATTGACGGCACCGACCACATTCAAAATACTGACAAAATTCGCGACGAAAGGTGCCGCACTTGCAAATTCGATCGGGCTTGGGGAAGCAATTATGATCAAACTGACACGACGGACGCTGCTCGTCGGCACGTCGGCGCTTGTGGCTGCCGGTACGGTTTCGTTCCGCGCTCTCGCCGCCTCGCGCACCTATCACGCGCTGCTGGTTGCCTGCACCGACTATCCGAACCTGCCGCAGAAGAACTGGCTGATCGGGCCGAAGAACGATGCCGGCCTGGTGCGCGACTATCTCCTGAAGAACACGCCCGATCCGGTGAAGTTCTCGGCCGAGAATGTGATCCTGCTCGCCAAGGACGTCGAAGGCGCCAACGGCCCGCCGACGCATGCGGCGATCAAGGCCGCCCTTGCCGACCTCGCCGGCAAGGTGCAACGCGACGATTTCGTCTATCTGCATCTGTCGGGCCACGGCGCCCAGCAGCCGCAGGCCAAGGCCGGCGACGAGACCGACGGCCTCGACGAGATTTTCCTGCCCTCCGATATCGACAAATGGATCAACCGCGAAGAGGGCGTGCCGAACGCGCTGGTCGACAACGAAGTCGGCGCCGCACTCGACGCCATCCGCGACAAGGGCGCCTTTGTCTGGGTGGTGTTCGACTGCTGCCATTCCGGCACCGCGACGCGAGCCGCGGAAGTCGATGACGAACTGGAGCGCAAGGTCGAGTTCGCCGACCTCGTCGGCGGCGACGACGCGGCGAGAGCAGCCGCGGTGAAGGCCTATGACGACATCTCGGCAAGCGCATCGCGCGGTTTCGACGAGAATGGCGGCCGCAAGCCGGCCTTCAACCTGACGCCGACCGGCGCAGAGCCAATCGCCCGGGGCAAGCTGGTCGCCTTCTATGCCGCGCAGACGGTCGAGACGACGCCGGAAATGCCGCTACCCAAGGGCACGCCCGACGCGCCGCGCTTCGGCCTGTTCACCTTCACGATCCTCTCGAAATTGGCCGAGAACCCCAACGTCACCTATCGCCAGCTCGGCCAGGCCGTGCTGCAGCAATATTCGGCCGATGGCCGCACAAGGCCGACGCCCCTGTTCGAGGGCGAACTGGACGCCCGCGTGTTCGGCACCGACAAGACCGACGCCGTCATGCAATGGCCGATTGCCGTCAAGGACGGCGATGCCGCGATCGGCGCCGGGCTGCTGCAGGGTCTGACCCCCGGCAGCAAGCTCGCCATTTTGCCTTCGGCGCTGTCGAATCTCTCCGACGCCGTCGGCTATCTCGAAGTGAAATCGGCAAAAAACCTCGAAAGCCAGCTCGCACCGGTCGAATTCGACGGCAAGCCGGCGCTTGCGCCGACGGCGGTGCCCGCCGGCGCCTATGCGCGCGTTGCCGAACTCGCAGTCGACTACAAGCTGCTGGTGGCAAAGCCGGCGCCGACCGCAGGGCTCGAAAAAGAAACCGAGCTGGTCAATTCGGTTCTGGACGAATTGGTGGCGAAGCCGAAGTCCGGCTTTCACATCGCGCTGGTCGAGCCCGGCAAGAGCGCCGATCTGCGGCTTGCGGTGCTGCGCGAAAAATCCATGGACGGCGCTGCCGCCAACGCCAGCGACGAACCGGCGCTGTGGTTCCTGCCGGCGTCCGGCGACATCAGCTTGAAGGACGGCAGCAAGCCGCCGCGCGTCGTCATCCATCAGGATGGCCGCGACAAGCTTGCGGAAAACACAGCCAAGACCCTGACCACGATCTTCCGCGCCACCGGCCTGTCGCGGCTCGCCGCGGCGTCCGACTACCGGCCGGACGAGGTCAGCGTCCAGTTCCTGATCAAGCGCCAGGACAGCGATGCGCTGGAGCCGATCGAATCGTCAACGGTGCCGCGCGTTTCGCCGGGCGATCAGGTACACATTGCGGCCAAGAACGGGTCCGACGAGTTCGTCGACATCAACGTGCTATATATCGGCAGCGACTATTCGATCACCCACATCGTCGCCGAGCGGCTGGCCCCGATCAATCAGCAGGCCGATCAGGGCCTGAAGGAAGGGCTGCTCGCCTTCACCGACACCAGCTTCGGCATGGAGCGAATGATTGCCGTGCTGACCGAGGCGCCGCCGCAAAGCGAGAAAGAGGATCTGAGCTTTCTTGCCCAGGAAGGCGTGCGCGCCGTGACGCGTGCCGCATCGGGAACGCCTGGTTTTTCCGACATGCTGGCCGACATCGGCATGGCGCCGGCGACGCGCTCGGTGATGCGGCTTGCCGACGAGAGCGGTCCCAAAGGCGCGGTGATGATCTTCCCGATGGAGACGGTGCCCCGCGCCTGACCTGACATCGCTTCGCCGGCTCTTGCCGGCGTGATATATGAACATTCCCGGCTCGCGACACTTCTATGCGCCGCGGCTGGATGCAACAGATGAGGACATCAGTGACTATCCCCGTGCTCTCCTGGCGTGCAGCGACGGTCGGCCTTGCCGGCAGCCTGTTGCTGGTTGCCAGCGCCTCGGCGGACGAGAATTGCGGCCTGTGCGCCAAGCAGATCGTCACCAATTCCGAGCTCGCCACCTGCTTTCTCGACCAGTACGACCAGATCGCCAAGACCGGCAACACGGCCGTTGTCGTCGATCTCTCCAGCTGCGCCTCGCGCGGCGTGGTCGAGCCCTTGCCGTCACCCAGCAAGGCGGCTGCCGAACCGGACGTGCAGTTCATGATTTCGCGCACGCAGCTCGATTGCCTGAAAAAGAAGCTGGAGACACCCGGCATCGTGCTTGACCCCACCGCCACCATCCAACTGGACAGCTGCGGATGAAAAAGCCGGGGGGCACTGCAACGCAGAAATCGCCGGCCACATCGGCGCCTCCGCCGGCCAAGAAGCCGGCGACCTTGCCCGAAACCACCGAAGGCTTTCCGTGGCCGAGCAGTCACGAGATCAAGAAGGAAGCCAACCCCTTCACCGAACGCGACTGGCGCATGCTGATCTACGCCTGGTCGGGTCTCGCCGTGCGCCTGGCGATCATCTTCACCCTGGCCTTCTCGGTCTTCCAGTTTCTCGCAAACCAGGAACAGAAGCGCGTCGAGCAGACGATGTCGCTGGTCGAGCTTTGGGAAAGCAAGGATTTTCAGCAGGCGCAGCGCGCGCTCAAGGAGCGCCTCTCGTCGCTCAACGCCAAATACGACAATCTGCTCAGCGCCACGCCGTCGCCGACCGAGGAACGGGTCTTCCGGCAACGCATTGGCATTCAGGCGATGACTGCCGGCGGCGGCACCATGCCGATCGCCGATTTCAACGACAATTTTGATCGCATCGTCTATTTCCTCAATCGTCTCTCCATCTGCGTTGAGGGCAAGCTCTGTTCGCGCGATGTCGCCGATGCCTATTTCCGCGACTATGCGGTGTCGTTCTGGAGCTATTTTGCCGGCTACATCGAAAAAGAGCGCAAGGCCGGTTCCGCCAGTTATGCCCAGGCGATCGAGAATTATGTGCGTCACGGGTCGCCGCCGCCCGCCGACTCCAAATAGCGGCGCAACAAGGTGCCGGGCAGCTCCCATCCCTTGCGTGCTATCCGGTGGCTAATCCTGGTCGGTCTTCTGGCGTTAACGTCAACCGCCGGTGCCGAGGACCTCGATTTCCACCTCGATCTCAACACCGGCGGCCACAGCGCCAGGGTCACCGACCTTGCCTTCACGCCGGACGGCGAGGAACTGGTCTCCGCATCTGACGACAAGACCATCCGCATCTGGGACTGGCAGAGCGGGGTGACGCTCCGCACCATCCGCGGTTATCTTGGCAATGGCAATGACGGCAAGGTCTTTGCGATTGCCGTGTCGCCGGATGGCAAGACGATCGCCGCCGGCGGTTATTTCGGCGCCGGCATCGGCGACAAGCCCCCTTATGGCGATGTCAGGCTGTTCGATTTCACCACCGGCAAGATCAAAACCGTGCTCAAGGCCGCCGACTATGCCATCTATGATGTCGCCTTTTCACCCGACGGAAACACGCTCGCCGCCGGCGGTGGCGATGGTTTCGTCTACCTCTGGCGGGCGGACGACAAATCCGCGTCGGGCTGGACGCTGACGGAAAAACTCGATGCCGATTCCTGGCGTGTGGAAAAGCTCGCCTTCGCCGCTGCGGGAACCCGGCTGGTGGCGACGACCACCGACAACGGCATAAGGCTCTGGGACATCGCCAAGTCAGAGGAAATCGCTTTACCCGCCGAGGCCGAACCGCTGCGCGATGTCGGCGTCGCCGCACTCGCCGTGTCATTGGATGGCAGCCTGTTCGCCACCGGCAGCAAGGACGGCGACGTCCAGCTCTGGCAGGCCAGCACCGGCAAATTCGTCCGCGCCATGCCGAAGCAGGATTTCCAGATCGGCGCTCTGAGCTTCGCCACGGGTTCGCGGCTTGTTGCGTCATGCAGCTATCGCTGCGCCGACAAGCATCGCTCGGCGGTCTGGAATACCGACAGCGGCGAGCAACTGCTCGATTATAACGGCCATGACGGCACGGTCTTTGCTGGCGCCGGCAATGCCGACGGCTCGCTGGTGGCGACAGCCGGCGGCACCCGCAACGCCATCCAGGTCTGGAACCCCATGACCGGCGAGCGCAAGGCGCTGCTGCAAGGGGTCGGCGAACCGGTGACGGCGATCGGGATCGATGCGGCGAGCAGCTCCATCGCTTGGGGCAACACCAACCCCTGCCCTGAACGCGTGTCCTGTCCCGAGCTGCAGGGCACGCTGGACAAGGTGCTGGCGCTACCGACGGCCGAGCGGTTCTTCGAGGACCCGGTGGCGTTTGCGGAACAGGGCGCCTATGCCCGCGCGGCACTCGCACAGGGTGAGTGGTCGCTCCGTGCTGCCCCCGGCGGCAAGGACGGCCTGGAGAATGCCGTGCTCGAAATCGCGAGCGGCGGAAAGGTGATGCGCAGCATCGAGAATTCCGCCACCAATGGCTTCGTCCATTCGGCTTACACGCTGATCGGCAATGGGCTTGGCCTGATCACCGGCGGCAGCGACGGCACGCTGTTGGAATACAAAACCGCGACCGCCGAGCTATCGGGTGAATTCACCGGCCACACCGGCGAGATCAACGCCATGGTTGCCGCCGAGAAGGAAGGGCTGTTGGTCACCAGCAGCGCCGACCAGACCGTGCGGCTGTGGAATTTGAAGACACACAAACTGATAGTGTCGATGTTCTTCGCCGGCTCCGAATGGATCGCCTGGATGCCGCAGGGCTACTATTATTCCTCCGCCGACGGCGACAAGTTGATCGGCTGGCACGTCAATCAGGGTCGCGACCACGAAGGGCGTTTCATCAGCGCCGGCCAGCTGAAAAAATATCTCTGGAGCCCGGAAATGGTGCGCCGGGCCATCATCCTGCGCAGCGCCGAACAGGCGGTTCAGGAAATGCGCCCCGGCGTCGACCGCGAGCTGGAAAAGCTGCTCGAGCGCAAACCGCCGGAATTCGGCATCAAGCTTGCCGCCGACCAGAGCAACGTCCGCGAGGGCTATGTCGCCGTCGAGATTTCGGGCGCGCAGGAAGCCGGCGCCGATGTCGCCGGATTTTCGATCCTGTCGGACAGCCGCAATGTCGGCGATGTCACCGCTCGGTCAATCGATGGCGGCAAGAGCACCATCGTCGAAGTGCCGGTCGAGAATGGCGAAAATACCATTCGCATCACCGGCACCAACGAGTTCGGCTATCTGACCGAGCGCAGTGTCACAGCACTTGCCAGGAAAACCGAAAATCCAGCCAACAAGGGCAAGCTCTACGTCGCCGTGATCGGCGTCGACAAATATCCTTTCCTCACCGATGCATGCGCCGGCCACGCCTGCGATCTGCGCTATCCCGTCGATGACGCCACCGAATTCCTCAAGGTGATCTCGCAGAAATCCGCGCCCTTGTTTTCGGCGATGGAGACGCTGGTTCTGGTCAACCGCGAAGCGCTGGATGAGGCGCCCGATTCCGGCAAGGACGTGTTCAAGGTCGCCAGCGCCGACACCATCCTGGAACCGGATTCCGACACCATCGACGACCAGCTCGCCGACTTCCTCGACAAACCCGGCGAGAACGACACCACCATCATTTTCGTCGCCGGTCACGGCATCAACATCGACGAAGACTATTATTTCATCCCCACGGACGGCCGCAAACAGGATCCCGACCGCTGGAAGCGCTCCTCGCTGGTCGACTGGGGCGACATCCAGAAGTCGGTTGAGCGGGCCAAGGGCATGCGCTTCATGCTGCTCGACACCTGCCACGCCGCCAACGCCTTCAACCCGCGCCTGGAAAAAGACGCGCAGGACGCACGCATCGTCGTCTTCTCGGCCACCGCTGCCAACAACACCGCCGCCGAACTGCCCGAGCTCGGCCATGGCGTCTTCACCTATTCGATCCTCGAAGGCCTGCGCGGCCGGGCCAAGACCTCCGACGGCGGCGTGACGCTGTTCGGCCTCGCCGACTATATTTCGCGCGAAGTGCTGCGGCTGACCGCGTCCAAGCAGAAGCCGTTCTACTATGTCGGCGGCGTGGAGAACATTGTGCTGGCTGAGCCGTGAGGGGTTTGCGCCAAGGCACCCCCCTCTGCCCTGCCGGGCATCTCCCCCTCAAGGGGGGAGATTGGCAGCTTCTTTGGCGACGCCTTTTTCTTCACCGTTGGAGATTCGCGAAAACCGCAAAACAGCTAATCTCCCCCCTTGAGGGGGAGATGTCCGGCAGGACAGAGGGGGGTGCCTGGGCGCAAACCATCGTGCGGCATTTTGCAGGCGCCTTCTTTATTTTGTCACGCCTCCAAGCGTCCGCAGCCCCCATCACCTGTCCACCGGGCGATGCCAACTTCCCGTCCTTCTACGCCGACCCCACGCTCTTCACCGACGCCATCTCCGCCGTCGCCAAGCTCACCCCCTCCAACCAACGCCTCACCGGCATCACCGTCCCCCACCACCTGCTTGTCGCCGATCTGGTCGCGCTCGGTTTCCATGCCGCGTCCGGCTTCCGCTACAAGCGCATCGTCATCCTGGCGCCGGACCATTTCCACGAGACGCAAAAACTCTTCGCCACGACGCCGCGCGGTTTTGAAACAGTGCTCGGTCCAGTCCAGGCCGACACGGAAGCCGTGCACCTTCTGGAAGCGAACAGCGACATGGTCGAAGACTCCTGCCTGTTCGCCAGGGAGCATGGCGTGCAGGCGATGCTGCCTTTCCTGCATCACTATTTCCCCGAAGCTGAAATCGTGCCGGTGGCGATGTCGGTCAAGGCGAAGCGCGGCGACTGGGACCGGCTGGCGCAGGCGCTGAAAGCGATCGTCGACAAGGACACGCTGATCGTCGAATCCACCGATTTCTCCCACTATCTGCCGCAGCACCAAGCCAGGCGTTTCGACCAGCAGACGCTGAACATGCTCGCCGCCGGTTCGCTCGACGGCATCGCGGCGCTGCGGCAGCCGGATCACGCCGATTCGGTCGGTGCGCTCTATATCCAGACCAGGCTGCAGCGCGAACTGTTCGGTGCTGCGCCCCTGGTCGTCGCCAACGAGAACTCGCAGGCGCATTCGGGCGACTATGTCGAGCGCACCACCAGCTATGTCGTGGCGCTGTTCGGCGCCTTCGGCCCCGGCTTGAACAATCCTGCCCGTCCCGACGACAAGCTCTATTATTTCGCCGGCGACGTGAATTTCGGTCGCGCCATGATGAGGATCCTGGTCCGCGACGGTGTTGCCGAGAAGATCGTCGACAGCGTGCTGGCCCTGACCCGCTCGCGGCCGCTGATCGTCAATCTCGAAGGCGTCATCCTGCCCAACGTCCCTGAAGCGATCGACGACATGACGCTGGCGATGCCAACCGATCTCGCCATCGGCATGCTGAAGAAATTGCATGTCGCCGCTGTCAGCCTTGCCAACAATCACGCCTATGACCTCGGCCCGTCAGGCTATGCCGAGACGCTGGCCGCTCTGGACGCCGCCGGCATCGCCCATTTCGGCCAGGGCGAGACGCTGGCGCTTGCCGATCTCGACCTGGTCGGGCTGACCGACATTGATACCAACGGCTCCAGGAACACCGACCTTCTGACGCCTGCTTTGCTCGACCGGCTGCTGCACGACAATGCCGAGCGGCCGGTGATTGCCTTCGTCCATTGGGGCCGCGAGTACAAGACGGAGCCGTCGCCGCGCGAGGAGATGCTTGCCGACCAGATGCGGCTGCGCGGCGTCACGGCAATCGTCGGCGGCCATCCGCATGTATCGAGCGAGGCGATCCTTCCGCTCGGCGGCGGCGATGTTGCGGAGATCTATTCGCTCGGCAATTTCCTGTTCGACCAGAAGGCCGAACGATCGTCCGGGTCGATGCTGGAACTCAGGGTGTTCAGCCAGGGCACGATCTTTGCCAGGCTGATCCCGCTGCCCAATTATTTCGAGATGGGCTCGAAATAACGCGATTCCCGAAAGGACGTGACAGGACCTCAACAGCCTTGCATATCTTCCGGCAGATAGCAGACCGCCGGCTTGGTGCTGGTTTCAAACAGCGACTGCTTCGGCCTGAAATAGAAGAACGTGGCCGGCTTGCTCTCCCGTGTGCTGCCATCGGCGAAATGGGCGGCGATGCTGAAGCGATGGATCGACGACATTGACGACCACATTTTCAGCCGTGCCGTGTAGGCGCTGAGATGCTTATTGCCGCGCACCGGCATGGGGATGCTGTAATCGGTCTTGCCGATCGGAAATTCGATGTTCTGGTAGCGCAGCGCTTCGGGCGACGCGCCGCCGCCATCGCCGCATTCGGCGAGCGATTCTGGAACCTCGATGCTGACCAGCGAGACGATGACGCGAAACGGCTCGCTCTGTTGGTAGATAGCGCCCTGTTCGTCCGCCCAGGAATAATCGAGCTTGCCAATCCCGGTCACGCTCATTTTCTCGACGCTGCCGCTGATGTAATCGACAACGTCGCCGAACTTGACCTTGTTGGCCACCTGGGCGCGGCAGACATCCAGGCTGTCCCTTGACGGGCAAGTGAAGCGCTCGGTCTCGAGCGTGGTTGTGTCGACGCCGGCTTCAATCAGCACGTTCTTGATCGAGACGTCGACGCCGTCGCCGAAAGTGCCGATGTCCTTCGTGAACGTGCGGCTCGGCTCGCCGGTCGCGTTGTCCTCCTCGTCGGTCCTGGTGAACTGGATCGACATCTTCATGTCTTTCACGTCGCCCCAGCCATTGTTGACGATCGAGAAGTCGGGGCGGAAGCCGACGCAGCCATAATGCTCGCTGATCGACAGCATCGGCTTGCGGTAGGCCTCGCTCGCGGCCACCTTCATTTCCAGGCTGTCGATCTTGACCCTCGACTGGTCGGTGGTCTTGAGGTCGACTTCGGCGAAGGCCGGCGCCGTCTCCCAGTCCATGCCTTCATAGACATTGCCGGTACGAATCTCTCCGGTGCCGTTCCAGGCATCATTGTACTGGTCCGACACCGGATAGATCGCGATGTCTTCGTCGCGCACCAGATGCTGGTACTGCATGTCGGCCTGCTGCGTCATGCGCTGGTCGACGGCAATGCCGATCTCGACCTTGTCGGCGGAACCGCCGCCGGTCTGCGCCTTGAGCAACCCGCCCACTCTGGCATCGGCCAGCACGTCGGGGCGCGCACCGCCGATCTCCTTGCCCATCGCCCATTGCGACCAGTAGACGGTGCCGCCGGGCAACCGGGTGCGGCCCTTGCCATCCTTCAGCCCATCGGCAAAAGAGCCGACGAATATCTTGCCTGTCTTCGTCTCCAGCCTGCCCTCGCCATTCGGCACACCGGCCCTGAATTGCCCTTCATAGCGATTGCCGTCGGCATCGACATGGATCGCATGGCCGTCGAGCTGGCCGGCGACCCAATGGCCGTCGAGAATCTCGCCCGAACGCAGCTCCAGCCGGCCTTGTCCTTCGGGGCGGCCATTCCTGATCTCGCCGAAATAGCTGGAATAGATCGTCTTGGGGTCGTAGCTCGCCGAGCCGCGTACGCGCCAGACCAGCCTGCCCTTGCCGTTGACGGTGCCGTCGGCTGCGACGGTGCGGTCCGGCGACACGCCGGCTGCCGGCTCCCAGGTGAAATCAAGACCCAATTCCGGGTGGGAATCCCAGACCCGTACATTCTTGCGCAGCACCGAACGTGTTTCGCTTTGATAGAGGATTTGCACCCGCTCGGCCCAGGCGCCATCGGGTGCGGCACCGCCTTGATCGGCCATAGCGGAAAAGCATGTCAGTGCGGCCAGCATGGATGCAGCCGCCATCGCTTTGACCCCGAAGATCATTCTTGCCCGCGCCATCTTACCCAACCCCTTGGATCGCCTAGCGTAAGCACCGCTGCAACACAGTGCAAGAGAGGTGTTTCGATACTAAAAAAACCGGCGGCAGGAACGTCCCGCCGCCGGTTTGGTAGTGCTGGTTATCGCCGCTGTTTGCCGGCGAAAGATCATTCAGCCTTATTTGTACAGGCTGTTGATCCACGCCACGTTGGCGGCGTTCAGGCGCACCGCAGTGTTGGCGTTGGGGCTTTCGGCCACGTTCACGCCGGTGACGACGCGCTGCTTGGCGCCATTGTCGTAGGCGTAGACCGAGCTGCCGCTCGACCCCGGATAGGTGTCGCAGTCGTACTGGAAATACTCCGCGCCGACGTTTTCGGCTTTCACTTCGCAGGTCGCCTTCCACATCGTTCCCATCGGCTTGTCGCCGGGATAGCCAACGATGTTTGCGGTGAAATCGCCGAGGTTCTCATAGTTGGCATAACCCAGCCAGCCGAGATTGGTGCCGACATCCTGCTTCAGCGTAATGATGCCGAGGTCCCACGGAATGACCGAGCCGTAGTAACCCTGATAATTGTCGATGAAGCCCTGCAGGATATAGACGCTCTCGTAGCTGAAAGCGCCAAACGGTGCATCGTCGGCGGTGTTGCCGTTGAGCGACGGCACGAAGATGACGTCGTCGAGCCAAGCCTTATCTTCATTGCTGTAGAGGCAATGCGCGGCGGTGAGCACCGTGCGCGGACCGATCAGGGTTCCCGAGCAGCTGCCATAACCGCTCTTGGCTTTGCCTTCGATATACCCGATCGCGGTGAACGGGTAGGTCTTGGTGTTCTTGATCTGCTCGCGATCGTCGGCCCCGAACACCTGGCGGCCGGCTTCGTCGCCGCCCGTCAATCCGGTCTTGTCGGCGTTCGGTGTGTTGGCGGGCGCGTTCAATTCCTTGATGACAAGGTCCTTCAGCGTCTCGCCTGCATCGATCTTGATGTCCTTGCCATCGGCGGAACGTCCGACGATGCCATAGGATTTGACCGCCGTGCCCTCGTCGGTCAGCGGCGCTGCCCGGCTGGCTTCATCTTCGGTCAGTTTCGGCGGCGCGATCGGCTTTGCACGGCCGGGCTGGTAGTCGCCCGTTCCGAGATCGCGCATGCTTTCGCCATTGCCGGCATTCGCTGAGCCGGGATCGGCGGCGAAGGCAGGCATCGTCCACAGTGCGGTGGATAGCAGTGCGGACGCAATGATAGTGCTTGTCAGTTTCGTCATGGTGAGACTCTCCCAAAAGTCAGCAAGGAGTGGAGCAAAATACAGAAATATTGTCGAGATCGTGGTGGAGTTAAAAAATTAGTTTGGTTACCCGCCCGTATCGGATCATCGGTCCGGGCGGCCTCGTTAAAGCCCTCCGCCAAACGCACCCGCGTCGATATACTGCCTAAAATAATCCAACATTGGCAATGACAAATCGCTTCCACGTAGGCCGTGGGGGGCTATAGGGTTTGGGTGGGCTCTGCCCGATGGGGCACGATTAGCAAAAGTGGTATTTCGGTTTTATGACCGCGCGGATGTCGTTCGTTCTGGCAGAAGGCGATCGAGGTACCGCTACCGCTTCTGTTGGTTATGCGTCAGTGCGGCATGGCTCGGCATTTTTCATCTCAGGAGGGTTTCAAGGTGAACATTATCCATCGGTTCAGGCCGCTTGCCGCTGCATCGCTGCTGGGCATCGCGGCCGCTTTCCCCGCCGTCAACGCGCTCTATGCAGCCGACGACGCCGCCAGGCCGGAAGCGGCGGTCTCGCCGATGCAGCGCGTCGCCGAATCCCGGGACAAGGCCAAGGCCGAGAATCCCGACGGGGCCGACCGCGTCTATGGCGGCAAGGAAGCCGACAAAGGGGCCTATCCGTTCCAGGTGGCGCTGCTGACCAGCGCCCGGCTGGACCCCAGCCCGGCCTCGCAGCCGAACGCGCAATTCTGCGGCGGCAGCCTGATTGCTCCGCAATGGGTGCTGACGGCGGCGCACTGCCTCAACGACAAGGGCCGGCCGACTTCACCCGACACGGTGACCGTGCTGACCGGCGCCACCGATCTTACCGAAGGCAAGCGCTACAAGGTGGTCGAGGTCATCGTCAACGAGGGCTACAGCGAACAGACGCTGGACAATGATCTCGGCCTGCTCCGGCTGGCGGAGCCCGCCGATGCGCCGGTCATCAAGATCACCAATGAGCCGACGCCAGACAGCGGCAAGACCACGGTCATCGGCTGGGGCAAGATGCAGGACGGCACCTTCCCGACCGCGCTGATGGTGGCCGATCTCGATCTCGAGCCGAGCGCTGCCTGCAACAGCGGCATCAAGTCGATCTATGCGCATGACCTAAAGGCGGCACTTGGCGATCTCTCCCACCGGATGCGTTATTCGGAAAAGGGCATCGATGCCGCCGCCAATGCGATCGCCGCCGATATGTCGGATCCGCTGACCAAGAACATGATCTGCGCCGGCACCGACAGCGGCGAACGCGACGCCTGCAACGGCGACAGCGGCGGTCCGCTGTTCATGACCGGCGCCAACGGTCCGGTCCAGGTCGGCGTCGTCTCCTGGGGCGAAGGTCCGTCCGACGGCACCGCCGCTTGCGGCCACAAGAATGCCTATGGCATCTACACGCGATTGGCCAACTATACGGGTTGGATCGAAGCCAAGATGAAGACCCCGGCTCCGGCAGCCGCGGCGGCGCCCAAGGCCGGTCTCGGCACGGCCAAGAAGCCCTGAACGGGCCCGAAGCTTGATAAACGCAAAACGGCGGGATCTTTCCCGCCGTTTTGATTCATGTCCGGTGCCGGCTGTTCCGCTTACTTCCGCGGCGGGCCTTTGCGCTCGGCCGACGCCGCCCACAGATTGATGTCGGACTCGCGTGCGTAAGTGTCGATTTCGGCGAGCTCGGCATCGCTGAACTCGAGCACCTTGAGCGCGCCGACGCAGTCCTCGACCTGTTCGGGCCGGCTGGCGCCGATCAGCGCCGAGGTGACCCGGCCCTTGCGCAGCACCCAGGCCAGCGCCATCTGCGCCAGCGTCTGGCCACGCTTGCCGGCGATCGCGTTCAGCGCCTGGATGTTAGCGATGGTCTTTTCGTTGATGAAGGCGGGCCGCAGCGACTTGCCTTGGCTGGCGCGGCTACCCTCGGGGATGCCGCCGAGATATTTGTCGGTCAGCATGCCTTGCGCCAGCGGCGAGAACACGATCGATCCGACACCGAGCCCTTCCAGCGTATCGAGCAGTCCGTCCTCTTCGACCCAGCGGTTGAGCATCGAATAGCTCGGCTGATGGATGATGCAGGGCGTACCGAGCTGCTTCAATATGCCGGCCGCCTCGCGCGTGCGCTGCGAATTGTAGGACGAGATGCCGGCATAGAGCGCCTTGCCAGAACGCACCGCATGGTCGAGCGCGCCCATCGTTTCCTCAAGCGGCGTATCCGGATCGAAGCGGTGCGAATAGAAGATGTCGACATAGTCGAGCCCCATCCGCTTCAGGCTCTGGTCGAGGCTCGCCAGCACATATTTGCGGCTGCCCCATTCGCCGTAAGGCCCTGCCCACATCTCATAGCCGGCCTTGGTCGAGATGATCAGCTCGTCGCGATAGCTGGCGAAGTCGGTGCGCAATATCTCGCCGAAGGCGATCTCGGCCGAGCCCGGCGGCGGACCGTAATTGTTGGCGAGATCGAAATGGGTGATGCCGAGATCGAAGGCCTTGCGCGCGATCGCCTGCTTGGTCTTGTGCGGCGTGTCGTTGCCGAAATTGTGCCACAGGCCGAGCGAGATCGCCGGCAGTTTCAGGCCGGATCGCCCACATCTGTTGTAGAGCATTTTCTCATAGCGGTGTTCAGCCGGCTGCCAGCGCATGGGTACAGATCCTGGATTGTATGGGTGTCGGCGCGAGCGCGCCGACACCCTTCTACCTCATTTTTGCTTCGCCAACAGTTCTTTTGCGTCCTTGACGCCGAGTGCAGCCGGCCGCTCGCAGCTGGTCTGCATGGCGACGAACTTGCCGGTCTCGCCCGACCGCAACAGGCCGGTCATGACGTCGACGGCATGCAGCGCGAGCTCCATCGAGCAACGATGCGGCCGGCCCTCGGCGATCGCCAGCGCCATGTCGGCAAGGCCTGCGGTGCGGTAGTTGGCCATCATGCCCTGGCCGTGCATTTCGTTGGGCACGCCGAACGGATGCTGCCATTTCGGCAGTTTCTTCACCGGTTTTGCCGCCTTGGTTATGCGCACGTCGCCACCGAAGAAATTCGGATCCGGCACGAACACCGTGCCCGTCTCACCATAGAGTTCCATCGGCGCGTGACCATGCGCCCAGACGTCCCAGCTGGTGTTGAGCGTGATCACGGCGCCGTTCTCGAACTCCAGCAGGCCGTGGATCGTTGTCGGCGTGTTGACCGGGATTTTCTCGCCCGCGCGCGGTTTCGACGAGATCGTGCGCTCCTTGGCAGGCGTTGTCGCGAAGGCCGCCACCTGCTTCACCGGCCCGATCAGCTGGATCAGGTTGGTGATGTAGTAGGGCCCGATGTCGAGCACCGGCCCGGCGCCCGGCTGGAAGAAGAAATCGGGATTGGGGTGCCAGTGCTCCATGCCGTGGCCCATCACATGACAGGTGCCGCTGGTGATCTTGCCGAGCGCGCCGGTGTCGATGAGGTTGCGCACCAGCTGGTGCGCGCCGCCCAGGAACGTGTCCGGGGCCGAGCCGATGCGCAGCCCTTTCTTCTCGGCGCGGCTCTTGAGGTCGAGCCCTTCCTTGACCGACAGCACGAACGGCTTTTCCGAATAGACGTGCTTGCCGGCATCGAGGATCTGCTTCGACACCCCGTAGTGCACCGCCGGGATGGTGAGGTTGACGATGATGTCGATCTCGTCATCCTTGAGCAGTTCTTCGACGGTCTCGGCGCGCAGCTTGAACTCCTTCGCCCGTGCCTTCGCCGCGTCCATGTTGATGTCGGCGCAGGCGCGCATCTCGATGCCGCGAAACAGCGGCGCCAGCGAGAAATATGCTCTCGAGATGTTGCCGCAACCGATGACGCCGATACCCAGTTTCTTTGCCATGATGATTGTTCCTAGTAAGCCTTGACGGATGCGAGCGAGCGGCTGGCGAAGCGCTCGATGTCGTTGGGGTTGTCCTGTTCCATCACGTAATATTTGGCCGCGCTCTTCGCCCGAAGTGTCTTGATCAGGCCGGCCCAGTCGATGGTGCCGTGGCCGACATCCGCCCAGCCGTCCTCGTCAAGGCCTTCGCCTGAGTTGGCCATGTCCTTGACATGGACGGCGCTGATGCGCTTGCCGTGCTTTTCGATCCACGGCAGCGGATCAACGCCGCCGCGGACTACCCAGGCGACGTCCATCTCCCAGCCGATGTCGGGCGCAGCCGACAGGATGTGATCCTGCGGCACCGAGCCGTCGGCGAGTGTCTTGAACTCGAAATCATGGTTGTGCCAGGCAAAGCCGTAGCCGGCTTTTTTTGCGGTCCCGCCGACCTTGGCCAGACGCTCGCCAAAGCCGCGCCAGCCGGCAGCGTCGGCCGGCCGCTGCTCGGCCAGCAGATAGGGACAGATGACGAGCGTGATGCCGAGTGCGTCGGCTGTTTTGCGTACGCCGTCGAAATCATTCTCCAGCGCATCGATCGAGAAATGTCCGGTCGGCATCGAAAGCCCGTTCTTGTCGAGTTCGGCGCGGAACGCCGTGGGGTCGTCATAGACGCCGCCGAAACCTTCGACTTCCTTGTAGCCGAGCTTGCCGAGCATTTTCAGGATGCCTTCCCACGGCTGGAAATTGCGGGCGCTGTAGAGTTGGAATGACCAGTTCATCGTCTTTGTCCGTTTCTTGGTGGTTAAGGCTTGGGGATGTTTTCGGGGGATCGTTTTCGCGAGATCGTTTTAGGGGGATCGTTCTTGGGAGGATGGTTTGCGGATGATTCTAGAGGGTCACAGGCGATTGCCGGTCGCGGCGTCGAACAGCGAGGCGCGCGCCGGATCGAAACCGAACTGGATCGGATCGCCGCTGCGCAGCGTCCGTTCCGCCTCGACGCGGAAGGAGAGGTTGCGGCCGGCAAGCTTCGTCCACACCAGCGTGTCGGAACCCATCGGCTCGACGATCTCGACCGAACCGCCGGCGGAAAACGGCATCGACTTTGCAGCGTCACCGAAAGCGATATGTTCAGGCCGGATGCCCAGCACGCAAGCGCCGGCCGGGCGCTCCGTGCCGTCAAAGGTATAGCGATCGAGCGGCACCGAAACACCGTCGGTCCTGAACACTGGAGCAGCACTGGCCTCCAGCTCCCCTTCGAGGAAATTCATCGCCGGCGAGCCGAGGAAGCCGGCGACAAACCGGTTGACCGGCCGGTTGTAGATCGTCTGCGGCGCGTCGAGCTGCTGGATGACGCCGCCGCGCATGACCGCGATACGATCGGCCAGTGTCATCGCCTCGATCTGGTCGTGGGTGACGTAGATCATGGTGTTCTGCAGCTTGCGATGCAGGAGCTTGATTTCGACGCGCAGTTCCGAGCGCAGCTTGGCGTCGAGATTGGATAGTGGCTCGTCGAACAGGAAGACGTCGACGTCGCGCACCAGCGCCCGCCCGATCGCCACGCGCTGGCGTTGGCCGCCGGACAAGGCCGCGGGCTTGCGCTGCAAAAGCGGCTCGATCTGCAGGATCTCGGCGGCGCGGGCGATGCGCTTGGCGATCTCGTCCCTGGGCACGCCGGCAACGCGCAGGCCGAACGACAGGTTCTTCTCCACCGTCATTTGCGGATAAAGCGCATAGGACTGGAACACCATGCCGATGCCGCGATCCTTGGGCTCTTCCCAGGTGACGTTCTTGCCCTTGATGAAGATGCGGCCTTCGGAAATATCGAGCAGCCCGGCGATGCAGTTGAGCAAGGTCGACTTGCCGCAGCCCGAGGGACCGAGCAGCACGATGAACTCGCCCTCTGCGACCTCGAGATTGAGGGTCTGCAGCACCGATACAGAGCCGAAGTTCAGGGACAGGTCCTGGATCGAAACGCTGGTGCCGTTGGCTGCCGTCATCGCCATCACCCTTTCACCGCACCGGCGGCGATGCCGCGCACGAAAAGCTTGCCGGAAATGAAGTAGACGATGAGTGGCACAAGGCCGGTCAGGATGGTGGCGGCCATGTTGACGTTGTACTCCTTCACGCCTTGCACCGAATTGACGATGTTGTTGAGCTGCACCGTCATCGGATAGGTGTCGGGGCGGGTGTAGACGACGCCGAACAGGAAGTCGTTCCAGATGCCGGTCACCTGCAGGATGATGGCGACGACGAAGATCGGCAGCGACATCGGCGCCATGATCCGCAGGAAGATGCCCCAGAAGCCGGCGCCGTCGACCCGTGCCGCCCTGAACAGCTCTTCCGGCATCGAGGCAAAATAGTTGCGGAACAAAAGCGTGAGGATCGGCATGCCGAAGATGGAATGGACGATCACCAGGCCGCTGAGGCTGCCGTAGAGGCCGATCTCGCGCAGGATGATGACGATCGGATAGATCATCACCTGATAGGGGATGAAGGCGCCGACGATCAGGATGACGAAGAATGTGTCGGCGCCCTTGAAGCGCCAGTTGGCGAGCGCATAGCCGTTCACCGAGGCGATCGCGATCGACAGCAGCACCGACGGCACGGTGATGCGCACCGAATTCCAGAAGCCGCGCGAAAGCCCGTCGCAATTGAGGCCGGTGCAGGCGGTCGCCCACGCCTTCACCCACGGTTCGAACGTGATTTCGAGCGGCGGCGAGAAGATATTGCCCATCCGTATCTCGGGCATGCCCTTGAGCGAGGTTACGACCATCACGTAGAGCGGCAGCAGATAGTAGACCGCCACCACGATCAGCGTGCCATAGAGGAAGATATTGCGGCGCGAGAAGACATGCCGCGGCTTCGGCCCGCGCGGCCCGGAGGCTTCGCGCTCGGCGACACCCGCGCTGGCGGGCAAAGGGACGGCCGGGTCAGCCACGCTTCCTGCCTCCAAATTCAAGGTAGGCCCACGGCACGACGACGATCACCACCGAGAGCAGCATCATGGTCGAGGCGGCAAAGCCCTGGCCAAGATTCTGTGCGAAGAACATGTAGTCATAGACATATTTGGCCGGCACTTCGGAGGCGATTCCGGGGCCGCCGCTGGTCTGGGCGACAACGAGGTCGTAGACCTTGACGATGCCCGACGCGATGATGACCAGCGTGGTGATGAAAACCGGCCGCATCATCGGGATGACGATGAACAGATAGGTCTTCCACATCGGGATCCCGTCTACCCGCGCTGCCTTCCAGATGTCCTCGTCGATGCCGCGCAGGCCGGCCAGCATCAGGCACATGATGAGCCCGGTGCCTTGCCACAGCGCCGCAATCGAAATGCCGTAGATGACGATGCTGGAATTGTAGAGCGGGTCGAAGTTGAAGCTCGTCCAGCCGAGGTCCCGCACCACATGCTGGATGCCGAAATCCGGATTGAGCAGCCACTGCCAGACCAGGCCGGTGACGATGAAGGAAAGCGCGAACGGATAGAGGAAGATGGTGCGGAACGTGTCCTCGAAACGGATCTTCTGGTCGAGAAGCGCTGCAAGCAGGAAGCCGATGACCAGTGAGAACACGAGCGAGATCGCGCCGTAGATCAAAAGGTTCTCGATCGAGATCAGCCAGCGCGGCGTCGCCCACAGCCGGTAATACTGGTCGAGCCCGGCGAAATTCAGCCGTGGCAGCAGCTTCGAATTGGTAAAGGAATAGAACACCGTCCAGACGGTGCCGCCGACGAAAACCACCGACGCGGTGAGGATCATCGGGATCGAGGCGACCTTCGCATTGATGTTGCGGAACAGCGGGTTGGGGCGTTCGCTCTTGCTCATCTCGTCAGCCGGCTGGGTAAGGGCGGTGCGATCCCGGCCCTGCTTTCGCAAGGCCGGGAGCGAGGTGTATTGCCTCCAACGTCAGTCTGCCGAAGCGATGAGGTCGGCGAAGCGCTTCTGCGCGTCTTCGATGGTCAGGTCCGGCTTGGCGAAGAATTCGGCGAAGAGATCTTCCTTCTGCTTCTGGGTATCCTGCGAAAGCAGTTGGTCCGTCCACGGGATGACGGCGCCCTTGGCGAGGATGGCCAGACCCTTCTTCATGCAGTCGTTCGCCGCATTGAGATCGACGTCACCGCGCACCGGCAGCGAGCCCTTCTTGAGATTGAAGGCGACCTGAGTCTTAGGGTCGAGCAGCGTCTCTGCCAACACCTCCTGCGCCTTGGACTTGTCGGCATCCTTGAGCAGCGGGAAATAGAAGGCGTCGCCGCCGGTGGCGATAACTTCGTTCAGACCGAGGCCCGGCAGGCAGGCATAGTCCTTGCCGGCGACCTTGCCGGCAACCTGGAACTCGCCTTGCGCCCAGTCACCCATGATCTGGCCGCCGGCCTTGCCGGTGATGACCAGATTGGTCGCCTGGTTCCAGTCCTGCACATTGGTGTTCTTCGCCATCTTGCGGGCATCGTCGGCGGCCTTGAAGACCTTGGCGATCTCGGGCCCAGCGGCGAACTTGGCGTCCTTGTCCTTGTAGACCTTGAGGAATGCATCGGTGCCGCCGACCGCCGCCAGCAGCACATCGAAGGCGCCGGAAGATTGCCAGGCCTGTCCGCCGACAGCGAGCGGGATGATGCCCGCCTTTTCCAGGGCGGGCGCTGCCGCCACGAATTCATTCCAGTCCTTCGGCAGCGGCACGCCGGCCTTCTCGAAGGCTTCGTTCGACAGCCACAACCACTGCCAGGAGTGGATATTGACCGGCACGCAGTAGATCTTGCCGTCTATGGTGCAACTGTCGAGCAGGCTCTTCGGCCGCACGATTTCCGTCCACTTGCCCTTGGTGGCGACATCGGTGAGGTCGCGCATCAGGCCGGCCTGCACCAGTTCTTCGGCCTGCCGGCCGTGATTGAACTGGGTGGCGCCCATCGGATCGCCGCCGGTGATGCGGCTGATCATGATCGGCCGTGCCGTGCCGCCGGATCCGGCAATGGCGCCGTCGACCCAGTGATTGCCGGTCGCGTCGAAGGCCTTGGCGAATTCCGCAACCGCCGCCGCCTCGCCGCCCGACGTCCACCAATGGGTGACTTCCAGGTCGGTGGCGGCCGCCGGGCCGGCAAGCTGAAGCGCGGCCGTCGCGGCAAGGGCAGCGGTCAAAAGTCTATAGCGCATTTCGGTTCCTCCCAGAATCTGAAACGTTACAGATTTTCGATACGGCAATTATGCGGTGCGTGCAACCCCTGAGATAAACGCGCTCGAATGTTTTTTCGAGGCGCGAACAAATTCGTTGCGAGCAAACCGGCAAACTCCGCGCAAAACCGGGTGCTGCGCTGCAAAATCATGCTGCAGCGCAAGAAAACCGTCTCGAATCTGATTGTCGCGCAACGTTTCTGGCCGCCAAAACCCTGCCAAAACCATGGCTTGAGAGACCCACGCGCTGCGATGTTGGAAATCTGTAACGTTTCAGTATATTGAGGCCTGACGGCGAAGAACCGTGCCACATCGTCATCGAAGCGATTGTCGGCTGGTCCGGCGGCTGCTATGCGCCTGACGGGGCGGGACGAATGGACAGGGACCAGACGGAGAAGGACGACGAGGCGTCGGCGCATGAGCGGCCGACGCTGAAAACGCTTGCCTTCATGACCGGGCTCGGCGTCACCACCGTCTCGCGCGCGCTCAAGGATGCACCCGAGATCGGCGCCGAGACCAGGCGGCGGGTTCAACTCGTCGCCAGGCAGATCGGCTACCGGCCGAACCGCGCCGGCGTGCGCCTGCGGACTGGCAAGACCAATGTTATCAGCCTCGTGCTCAATACCGAGCGCGAGATCATGAGCTTTGTCTCGGACATCATCTACGGCGTCTCGGAGGTCATTGCCGACACACCCTATCACCTGATCGTCACGCCCTACTCGCGCTCGCAGGATCCGCTGGACCCGGTAAAGTATCTGGTCGAGTCCGGCTCGGCCGATGGCGTCATCATCTCACGCACGCAGCCCAACGATCCGCGCGCCCGCTACATGCTGGAGCGTGGCATACCCTTTGCCACGCATGGCCGCACCGATATGGGGCTTGTCCACCCCTATCACGACTTCGACAATTACGCCTTCGCCGCCGAAGCGGTGCGCCATCTGGCCAGCGTCGGCCGGCGCCGGCTGGCGCTGGTAGCGCCGCCGGTCGGGCTCACCTATTACGACCACACGGTCAATGGCTTTGCCGACGCACTGAGCGAGGTCGACGCCAGCGAAGTGCCGTTCAACGCTGTTTCGATCGACCAGTCGATCGATCAGATCAGGACGCGGACCGCGCAGTTGATGCGCCGCGACGTCAGGCCGGACGGTTTCGTCAGCAGCGCCGCCGCAGCAACGCTGGCCATCGTCGCCGGCATCGAGGATGCCGGCCTGAAACTCGGCCGCGACGTCGATGTCGTGTCCAAGCAATCGTCGGAACTGCTGCATCTGTTCCGCCGGGAGTTGCTGATCGTCAACGAAGACTTCCGCCTCGCCGGCACCGAGCTTGCCCGCGCCGTGCTGGGCTGGATAGGCGGCGCGGCACCTGGCTCTTTGCAGACTGTGGTCAAGCCAGGCGACGTCGTCGCGTATCAGGGCTGACTGGCACGACCTGAGAGGCCGCCTCACCTGACCCTAGCCGGCAGCGCCGCTGCCCCATGGGCCATGGAAAGCCCCCTGCTCGCCGATGCGCTCGAAACCATGCGCGCCGAAGAAATCGCGCTGCGCCTGGATCAGGTTCGAGGTGCCGCGGCCCTGGCGGTAGCTGTCGAAATAGGCAAGCGCCGACGCCAGCGCCGGCACGGGCGAACCGGCCTCCGACGCTCTTGCGACGATGCGCCGGAGCGACGGATGCGCCTCCTGCATCATGGTGGTGAAAGCCGGCGCCATCAAAAGGTTGGTGGACGCGCCGCCCGAGCCGAAGGCTTCCGCCATGGTGTCGAGCATCTGCGAGCGGATGATACAGCCGGCACGCCAGATCTTGGCGATGGTCGGCATCGGCAAGTTCCAGTTGAACTCCTTCGAGGCGGCGCTCATCACCGCGAAACCTTGTGCATAGGCGGCGATCTTGCCGGCGAGCAGCGCCAGCTCCAGGTCTTTCAGAAGTGCCGCCTTGTCGCCGGAGATCTTGATGACGCCGATATTGCCATAGGCTTTTTCGGCCGCCTGCCGCTCATCCTTGATCGACGACAGCACGCGGGCCGCCACCGCCGCCTCGATGGCCGTCGCCGGAATGCCGAGCTGCTGCGCCTCGATGACAGACCATTTGCCGGTGCCCTTCTGGCCGGCACGGTCGAGGATGATGTCGACCACCGGCTTGCCGGTCTTTGCATCGTCGGCGGCCAGCACCTTGGCGGTGATCTCGATCAGATACGAATCGAGCCGGCCCTTGTTCCAGTCCTCGAAGACCTTGCCGATCTCCTTCGGCCCCATGCCGAGACCGTCACGCAGGATGCCGTAGATCTCGGCGATCATCTGCATGTCGGCATATTCGATGCCGTTGTGGATGGTTTTCACGAAATGCCCGGCGCCGTCTGTGCCAAGCCAGGCAGCGCACGGTTCATCCTTGAACTTAGCCGAGATCGCGGTCAGCACGCGTTCGACGCGCTTCCAGGAGTCTTCGGTGCCGCCGACCATGATCGACGGTCCATGGCGCGCGCCTTCCTCGCCGCCGGATACGCCCATGCCTATGAAGGTGAGACCTGAGCCCGACAGTTCCGAAAAGCGCCGCATCGTATCGCGGAAATTGGCGTTGCCGGCATCGATGACGATATCGTTGTCAGACAACACGCCGCGCAGCGCTTCGATCTGTTCGTCGACCGGCTTGCCGGCCAGCACCATGATGATGACCGGGCGCGGCGGCTTGATCGCAGCTGCCAGTTCCTCCAGGCTGTAGCAGGGCACCACCATGTCCCTGAGCGAACCGGCGCCTTCGAGGAAGGCATCGGTGCGCGCCTTGGTGCGGTTGAAGACGGCGATGCGGTGCCCGTGCTCGGCAATGTTGAGCGCGAGGTTGGAGCCCATTGTGCCAAGGCCGATCAGGCCTATTTCGGCTTTTTCCATCGTTTCTTCCCTGCTTTCGGATTTTGTTGAGGCCGCGTTTTTCGGGATGCCCATTTTTCGGCGAGATGATTGACGGGCCTTTCGCGCCACGTCAACCGCCTCGCCGAATTGTGTTGCGTCTGCGTTGTGTCAGACCGAGTCAGGAAGGGTCAGTTGGTGACCAGGCGACGCCTTGCCGATCGAACATATGACGTTAGGTTGAACTTATGGCAGTCAAACGGATGGACAATGTCGGAATCGTCGTCGATGACCTCGACGAGACGATTGCCTTCTTTCGCGAGCTCGGCCTCGAACTGGAAGGGCGGGCGACGATCGAAGGCGAGTGGGCCGGACGTGTCACCGGGCTCGGCGATCAGCACGTCGAGATTGCCATGATGCGCACACCGGATGGCCATAGCCGGCTCGAGCTCTCCCGCTTCCTCACGCCGACGGTCGTCGCCGATCACCGCAACGCCCCGGTCAATGCCCTGGGCTACCTGCGCGTCATGTTTACCGTGGACGGCATCGACGACACGCTTGAAAGGCTCCGCAAGCGTGGCGCGCAGCTGGCCGGTGAAGTCGTCCGTTACCAGGACGTGTATCGGCTCTGCTACATCCGCGGGCCGGAAGGGCATCTCATCGGGTTAGCCCAGGAACTCGGCTGAGCGCCCTTCGCAGGCGGGCTGAATATCACTCGGCGCGGATATCGATCGGCGCTTCGATCTTTACCACTTCGAAATCCGAAACCAGAATATCGAGCCGCGCCGTCCAGCGGCCTGGAATCGGAATGACGAGATTATCGACGCGCCAGGTGCCGTCGCCTGGCTTGGTCGCCGGACGCTTGATCGGCTCGATCCCCGAATCGGGCTTGGACAGCACCAGCGTCACTTCCTTGGCGTCGAGCGGGCCGAAATCGCCATCCATGATGACGATGGAGGCGGTGACCTCCCCGGTATGGCCGGGCGTGATGTCGATGTCGGCCATCGCCTTCATAGTGTGGATATGGGTCGACGTCGGTTGTGCCGCGGCGATTGCCAGGGCCCGTGGCGGCGGCGTGAAGCGCCAGCCGGCGGCAACGCCGAAGATCAGGAGCACGATCAGCATTTCGACTGAGATCGAGCGGCTAAGCCGTCGCCGCACTTCCGTCGCTCCGGCCTCGGCCAAGGCGGTGAGCCGCCATCGATTGACCGCCGCCAGCGTGAACAGAAACACCAGCAGCGCCAGCTTGATCAGCAGCAGCCGGCCATAGGCGGTGTTGACCAGTGCCGCCGGTGTCTGCACCTGGATGATGGCGAGCACCACACCGGCGGCGGCAAGCACTACCACCACGGGCATGATCGCGCGCGAAAACCGCCGCAGGAACGCCCCGGCTTCCACCGATTGGCTGCTCAACGCCAGGCCGAGCGGCAGCAATGCTCCAGCCCAGAAAGCGATGCCGGCGCCATGCAGGAACACCATAGGCCGCGTCAGCCATTGCGGTTCGGCTGCACTGGCATGGCCGCTGGCGGCAAAGGCTGCACCCACACCGGCCAGCCCGGCGAGCGCCAACGGCCTGGCGCCAGCACGCGATCCGACCAACGACAGCAGGCCAAGCCCGAGCGCCGCCAGCGAAATCAGCACCGTCCAGCCGAAGCTGGTGCCAAGCGCCGTCCGCCAGACCACCGGTTGCGCCAGCCGGGCGAGTGGCGCGCCCAGCGCGTCCAGCCCCTGGAACCCGAGCGACAGGGGTGCTGCGACCAGCCCGCACAGGATGGCGGCAATGACGAAGCGCTGGCCTGAGCGCTGGCCTTGCGCCAGCCATGTCAGCGCGAAGGCGCCGCCAATGCCGAGGAAAAGCCCGATGTAGAGAAGAACCTTGCCGGTCCAGATCGCTGACCGCAAATCTATATCGACAGCTTCCCCCACCGCCGGCGCCGCACTTGGCGCGCCAACGGAAAACAGCACCGAGCCGCCGACCGGATGGCCATCGGCGGAAATCACCCGCCAGCTCAAGACATGGGTGCCCGGCCCGAGCTTTTGTGGATTGTCGATCTCAACCGTTTGGTCGCTCAACCGAAACGAGGTCAAAGCGACAGGCGTACCGTCGGGCCGCACCAAGGTCAGCACCAGCGGCGACACAGGCTCGCTGAAGGTCAGCGAAAATTGCGTCGGCGCTCGCTCCAGAACCGCGCCGTCGGCAGGCTCGGCCTTGATCAGCGCCGCATGGGCAAAGGCCTGGTTTGGCGTGGCAAGGACGGCAAGCAGCAGGATCGCGGCCAGCAGGCCGAAGCACCTGCCGGCTGTCCGTTCTATCCGCTGAAAACAGGCCACGTTCATGCCATCCACCAAAACAGTGGCGCGCCGCTTCGAAGCAGCGCGCCGCCATTGCATCATTTCTTCGGCAGCAGGTTGAGGCCGGGCGCCGGATCTTCCATCGCATCCTCATCCTGACCAGCCGCCGGAATCTCTATCCAACGCGTGGTGGCCCCATCGCATTCCTGCACCACCGGAAAATAGAGTTTTTGCCCGGCCGGCAGATCGGCGGCCAACGTGCCGCGGAAGACGAACTCGTCATAAAATTCATCCGGCAGGCTGCCGCCGCTCCAGTCGACTTCCTTGACGCCCGAGGTCACCGCCTCGCCATAGAGCTGGTAGGATTTCTCGTACTTGCCTTTCTTGACCTGCAGCGTCCAGCCGGGCTTGGGCATCGGCTTACCCCGATCACCCCTTCCGGGATCTGCACGCGCACGGCAATCGTCGCCTTTCCTTCACAGCCATGCGGCACGCGCAGCACGGCCTTGTAGGTCGAACCGACAGGCGCTTCCTGGGTTTCGAGGGTGATATGGGCGAAGGCGGCGCTTGTCCCCAGGACGAGGAATGCAGCGGCGGGCAAAAGATACTTGTTCATGATGGGTCCCTCTCGAAAAACGGTTGGCAATATTGGTCAGTCGTTGTCTTCCTCTGGCGGTGCGCTGCCTATGGCTTGCACCGCGAACTCGACGGTCACCGCTCCGGCCTTCTCGAAAGTCAGCGTGGCGGCAAACATCTGGCCTTCTTTAGGCGGCTGCTTCAAATCCATGAACATCACGTGGTAGGCGCCGGGACCCAGCGTGATCTTGCCGCCCGCCGGAATGTCCAGGCCGCCACTGACCGGGCGCATGGTCATGACGCCGTCTTTGACTCCCATTTCATGCAGTTCGGCCTTGCCCGAAATATCGGAGGCAATCGACAGCAGCCGGTCTGGTGCGCTGCCCTTGTTGACGATGGTGAAATAGCCGCCGGCAACCTTGGCGCCGGCCGGCGTGGCGCGCGACCAGGGATGCTTGATCTCGATGTCACCGGCCTTGAACTCATGCGCAAGGACGGAATGGGGGCCGGCGAACAACAGTGCAAAGGCGAAGAGGGCGCTGCCGAGACGCTGCTCGATAGTGGTGGAGAAAGGGGCACTGCGACGCAACGCGCCGGCACGAAGAAAAAGGAACATGGGTAGGCTCCATGAATATGAGGTCGCGCCTTTGTCCGGCTGCGAACGTGTTTATCATTGGATGATTATCGCCTGCGCAGGTTACGCGAAGCGAGCGGCGGTTTTTCAGCCCGCAAGCGGCGGCGCGCGCGGATTGGCCGGAGAGCGCTCACGCGTGACGTCGGGATGCCTGACTGCCGGCGGGGCAAAAGCGACTGTTTCCAAGTACTGGCTGACCGGCGCCAGGCCGACGCCTGCCGGCGGCGCATAGGCGACGGAGGCCATGCTGCAGCCGAGCATGCAGCACGCCGGCATATGCTGCTGGTGCGGATCGCCGCCGGGAAGCTTGACCGCTCCCTCATGGCTGCAGATGACATTGCCGAAAGCGTCGAGTTGCGAGGCATCCGGCGCAATGCCGAAGGCAAACACGCCGAGCGTCGACTGGAGCAGCAGCACACAGGCCGCGACAAAGGCGGCCGTCATGCTCCATCTCTTACGCCGGAAGTCCAAAGACCTGCCTCTTCACGCAGCAACGCGTGGATATCTAGCACGCGGCATGTCGGCGGAAAATCGCCAAATCATCGCTGCGGCAACGCGGCGCGTTCGATCCATGTCGCACAAAAGTGCGCAGCGGTTTGGGATAACGCATGAGGCAGAGATCTTGTGCGCATAACCTCCCTTCGGAAGTCGCGCTCAGGAAGCCGGGCGGCCGCCGATTTCCGGAATCGACGTCAACAGCGTGTGGCGTGCCGACTTCAGATGCTTGCGGCAGGCGGCGTCGACCTTGCCGAGATCGCGCGATTTCAGCGCCGCGATGTAGGCGAGATGCTCGCCAACCGCGACTTCGTTGCGCTCGCGCTCCTGCGCCTTGTTCCACTGGTAGTGGTAGTGAAAGATCATGGCGATGACGTCGTAGAAATCGACGATGAAGCGGTTGTGCGACGCCCGGTGGATCAGCCGGTGGAAGCGCTCGTCTAGCTCCGAGAATTCGTTGAAGCGGATGGCGATTTCGCTGGCCAGAAGCCGGTGCTCGTCTTCCAGCCGGTCGAGATCCGCCCAGACCGGACTATCCCCAGGCAAGGCGGCAAAGGCCGCCGCCGAGCGTATCTCGAACATTTCGCGGATTTCAGTGAGTTCGAGCGCAAAGGCACGGGTAAATCCTTTCAGCACCCAGTGGCTGTTGCGCCGCTTCTCGATCAGGCCGAAGCGGGAGAAGCGGATCAGGAACTCGCGCACGCTGGTGGTGCCGACGCCGATCTCGCGCGCCAGTTCGAGCTCGTTGATCTGCATGCCGGCCTCTGCACCGCCGGCCAGCAACCTGCGCATAAACGACCGCTCGATGATCTGGGCCAGTGTGTCTGTCTCCTCCTCGGGGAAGAAATCATCCGGCTTCGGCGTCCTGAGCACTGTCTTGCTGCGTTTGTTCCACGCGATCAGCCCGGTCTCTTCCATGCGCGCCAGAATGGTGCGCACGGTGGTACGGCTGACGCCAAGCAAAGTGCCCAGCTCCGGCTCCGACGGCAGGCTCTGCGTCTCATCGAGCAGCCGCAGACCCCTATTGTAAGCGTCCTTGTAGACGTTGTTGCTCTTCGACATCCCTGCCCCGTTGCGCGCCGGCGCTTGCTGTGGCTGGCTTGAAGCGCGATATCAATGTCCTGGCGCTCACCCGGCTAAGCAAAACGCTCTGCGTGTCAGACGCCGCTCCCCACAAGCCAAGCGTCCATCGGACGCATGGTCTCCTCCTGAAAAAACAATTGACGCACAAATGTTTTTTCACGATAAAAGACATTATATGTAAACAGACGCGTGTCAATCCGCGCATCCCCAGGAACAGACCCAGGAAACTGCCCGTGAACGCTTCGAACAGCATTCTTCTGTCCCCCGCCGACAATGTCGCGGTCGCCAATGGCCGCATCGAGATCGGCACCCCTCTGCCCGGCGGCGCCGTCGCCACGGCCTTGATCGAGCCCGGCCACAAGGTGGCGATCAAGCCTATCGCCGCCGGCGAGGCGGTGGTCAAGTATGCCCAGGCCATCGGCCGCGCCACCCAGGACATCGCGCCCGGCGACCACGTCCATTCGCACAATCTGGTCTTCGAGTCCGGCCGTCTGCCGGTCGTGCCGCCGAGCGAAGCGGAGCATGCCACCGAAGCTGACCGCGCCCGGACATTCATGGGCTATCGTCGCGCCGATGGCCGTGCCGGCACGCGCAACTTCATCGGCATCATCGCCAGCGTCAATTGCTCGGCCACCGTCTGCCACGCCATTGCCGACGAGGCCAACCGCGTGCTGTTGCCGAAATATCCGGGGATCGACGGCTTCGTCCCGATCGTCCATGGCCAGGGCTGCGGCATGAGCGGCACCGGCGACGGCATGATGGTGCTACACCGCACGCTCGCCGGTTACACCCGCCATCCGAATTTCGGCGGCGCGTTGATGGTCGGCCTCGGCTGCGAGGTCAACCAGCTCACCCTTTACGGCCAGAAGGGTGCGGCGGCGGGAAAACGCCATTTCAACATCCAGGACGCCGGCGGTTCGCGCAAATCGGTCGCAAAGGCGATGGGCGTGCTCGCCGAAATCGCCGAGGAAGTCGGCCAGTATCAGCGCGAGCCGATCCCGGTCTCGGAGATCGTCGTCGGCCTGCAATGCGGCGGTTCCGACGGCATGTCGGGCATCACCGCCAATCCCGCGCTGGGAGCGGCGGTCGACATCCTGGCCGGCGTCGGCGGCATCGGCATCCTGTCGGAGACGACGGAGATCTATGGCGCCGAACATCTGCTCGCCTATCGCGCGGCAACGCCGGAGATCGCCAAGAAGCTCGACGGTTTCGTCAAATGGTGGGAGGACCATGTCGCCAAGCACGGCGCCTCGATCGACAACAACCCCTCGCCCGGCAACAAGCGCGGTGGCCTGACCACCATCCTGGAAAAGTCGCTGGGCGCCGTGGCCAAAGGCGGCCAGACTCCGCTCAACGGCGTCTTCGGTTATGCCGAAAAGGTCACCGGCAGTGGCCTGGTGTTCATGGACACGCCCGGTTACGACCCGGTCTCGGCGACCGGTCAGGTGGCGGGCGGCGCCAACATCATCGTCTTCACCACCGGCCGCGGCTCCTGCTTCGGCTGCCGGCCCACGCCGTCGATCAAGGTCGCCACCAACTCGACCATGTACCACCAGATGGAAGAGGACATGGACGTCAATTGCGGCGTCATCGCTTCGGGTGAGAAGACCATCGCCGGCATGGGCCGGGAACTCTTCGAACTCATCGTCGAGACGGCATCGGGCCGCAAGACCAAGAGCGAGGCGTTCGGCTACGGCGACAACGAGTTCGTGCCGTGGCACCTCGGCGCGACGCTCTAACCACCGACGAAAAAAAACGGGCTGCAACGACGGCTCACAAGGGGAGGCTTTGGATGGACAAACGCCGCATCGGCACGACTGCGCTCGAGGTAACCGAGATAAGCTTCGGCGGGGCGGCGATCGGCGGGCTCTACCGGGCCTGTCCGCGCGAAGCGGCGATGGAGACGCTGCAGACAGCCTGGGATGCCGGCCTGCGCTATTTCGACACCGCGCCCTTCTATGGCTTCGGCCTGTCGGAGCGGCGGACCGGCGACTTCCTGCGCTACAAGCCGCGGGATTCCTATGTGCTGTCGACCAAGGTCGGACGGCTGTTCCGCCCGGTGCCGGAAGACCAGGTTCCCGATCATTCCTATGTCGACCCGCTGCCCTTCGCGCTCGACTACGACTACTCCTATGACGGCATCATGCGCTCGGTCGAGTTCTCCTATGCCCGGCTCGGGCTGAACCGGATAGACATCCTGTTTGTGCACGACATCGGCACCTACACACATGGCGTCGAGAAGACGAAGCTGCACTTTCGCCAGCTGATGGACGGCGGCTTGAAGGCGCTGGAAGAGCTTAAAACGTCCGGTGTGATTTCCGCCTATGGGCTCGGCGTCAACGAGGTGCAGATCTGCCTCGACGTATTGCGCGAAGCACCGCTCGACTGCATCCTGCTGGCCNTCGACCGCTCTGCTGAAGCCGAGTTGCTGCCGTTATGCCGTGAGCGACAGACTTCCCTGATCATCGGCGGCGTCTTCAACTCCGGCATCCTGGCGACCGGACCGGTGCACGGTGCGCATTTCGACTATCTGCCGGCGACGCAGGACATACTTGAGCGTGTCGGCGCGATAGAGAAAATCGCTGATGAGGGCGGATATCCGCTGGCGGCGGCTGCATTGCAGTTTCCGCTGCAGGAGCCTGTCGTGGCCAGCGTGCTGACCGGAACGGCCAAGCCTGCCAACCTGACGCGCAACCTCGACCTGTTCGACGTCCAGGTGCCGCAAGCGGAATTCGCCCGCTACACTCCCTACACCATCGTGCAGGAGCTCGGCTGACGAAACGCCACAATCACGGTTCTCAAGAAGGAATGAATATTCCATATTAACTCGACGGTGGAATTAATATTCCATGATGATCAAGGAGGATCGGGAGCGTCTGGACGTGGCACTGAGGATCGGCAGGGAGGCTTCTCAGCCAAGCCATGCGCAGGCCGATATGAAACACCGCTTGCGTCGGCCGGACCGATGCACTATCAAAAAGCGGCAACTGTTTTTTATTGATAAAGGTCTGTTTGGGCCGCGCCTATCCAAATGGAGCTTCCGCAACCTTCACCGGGCGATCTAGGGAGGATTCCTAATGAAATTCGTGACCAGCATTCTCAACCGCCGTTCACTGGTGGCACTTGCTGCCGCCTCGATGCTTGCAGGCACGCTGCACACGGCGCCCGCTTCGGCGGCGGACGTGACCATTCCGATCATCGTCAAGGACACCACATCCTTCTACTGGCAGATCGTCCTGGCCGGTGCCCGCAAGGCCGGCAAGGATCTCGGCGTCAACGTACCCGAACTCGGCGCCCAGGCTGAAACCGACGTCAACGGCCAGGTTTCGATCCTCGAGAATGCCGTCGCCGGCAACCCGGCCGCGATCGTCATCGCGCCGACCGAATTCAAGGCGCTCGGCAAGCCGATCGATGAAGCAGCCAGCAAGGTCAAGGTCATCGGCATCGACTCCGGCGCCGATTCCAAGGCCTTCACCTCGTTCCTGACCACCGACAATGTGCAGGGCGGACGCGTCGCCGCTGACGGTCTTGCAGCAGCCATCGGCGAAGCCAATGGCGGCAAGATCGAGGGCGACGTCGCCCTGATCACCAACGCGCCGGGCGCCGGTTCGCTGGAGCAGCGCAAGCAGGGCTTCACCGAGCAGCTGGCCGCGAAATATCCGGGGCTCAAGCTCGTCGCCGACAAATATGCCGACGGCCAGGCAACGACCGGTCTCAACATCGCCACCGACCTGATCACGGCCAACCCGAACCTCAAGGGCATCTTCGCGTCCAACCTGATCATGGCGCAGGGCGTCGGTCAGGCTGTCGCCGAGAACAACCTTGGCGGTAAGCTGGCGCTGGTCGGCTTCGACAGCGACGAGAAGCTGATCAAGTTCCTCAATGACGGCGTCATTTCCGCGCTCGTCGTCCAGGATCCGTACCGGATGGGCTATGACGGCATCAAGACCGCGCTCGCCGCCTCGAAGGGCGAGAAGGTCGAGGCCAATGTCGACACCGGCGCCAACCTGGTGACCAAGGCAAACATGAAAGACCCCAAGATCGACGCCCTGCTCAACCCGAAGCTCTGAGCCCGTCAGGCAAAAATCCTTTCCGGGGCCTCGCGCCCCGGAAACACCGGATACAAGCTTGAATATCCACCGGCTTGAATCACCTCGACGATGCGGCTTGACTGCATCGCGACGTGCCAATCGTAAGGCCAATCTGGGAGGATTGTCATGACGCCCATGGCGCAGGAACTGCACCCGGCCCCAACGCTAGCGCCCGGCAGGACGATCCTCGAACTGCACGGGCTGGAAAAGCGCTATCCCGGCACGCATGCGCTGAAGCCCGTTCACCTTGCCTTCAAGGCAGGTGAGATCCACGCCATCGTCGGCGAGAACGGCGCCGGCAAATCCACCTTGATCAAGCTTCTGACCGGCGTCATGCCGCGCACCTCCGGCGATGTCATCTGGGAGGGCAAGCCGGCAGCGCTGGCAACCCCGCACGAGGCAATGGCGCTGGGCATCAACGCCGTGCATCAGGAGGTCGTGCTCTGTCGCCATCTCACCGTCGCCGCCAACATGTTCCTCGGCGAGGAGAATTCGCGCTTCGGCATCCTGCAGCAGCGCGCCATGGTCAAGGAAGCGCAGAAGATCATCGACGGTCTCGGCTTCGACCTGCCGGCGCATGTCATGCTGGGTGACCTCACCATCGGCCAGCAGCAGCTGATCGCCGCCGCCCGCGCCACCGTGCGCGGCACCAAATTCCTGATCTTCGACGAGCCGACCGCCTATCTCACCCGCAAGGAAGCCGACCAGCTGTTCACGCTGATCCGCAGGCTCAAGGGCGAAGGCGTCACCATCATCTACATCAGCCATCGCATGGAAGAGGTGTTCGAGCTCGCCGATCGCGTCTCGGTGCTGCGCGACGGCACACTGGTCGGCACCCGCAACATTGCCGAGACCAATGACGCCGAGCTGGTCAAGATGATGATCAACCGCTCGATCGAGCAAGTCTACCACAAGGAGCATTTCACCCCCGGTGCCGTGATCGTTGAAGCGAAAAACCTGTCGGGCAAGGGTTTCGAAGACGTCTCGATGACGGTGCGCGCCGGCGAGATCGTCGGGCTCTATGGCCTGATCGGCGCCGGGCGGAGCGAGTTCGTCACCACGCTCTATGGCCGCCACAAGAAGTCGGCCGGACAGGTCCTTTGGCAAGGCAAGCCGGTCCACATCAATTCCGAGCACGACGCGATCAAGCTCGGCATGGCGCTGGCGCCGGAAAGCCGCCGCGACCAGGGCCTGTGCCTGAACCTGCCGGTCGGCCTCAACCTCAACCTGCCGATCTACAAGCGCATCTCCAACAACCTGCTGATTTCGAACACGAAGGAAAAGGCTGAAGCCGATCGCCAGATCGCCGGCCTCCGCATCAAGACGCCGACACGCGGCGCACTGGCCTCCAGCCTGTCCGGCGGCAACCAGCAGAAGATCGTCATCGGCAAATGGCTGGCGCACGGCGCCAAGCTGTTCATCTTCGATGAGCCGACCGTCGGCGTCGATGTCGGCACCAAGGCCGAGATTTACCGCCTGTTCGGGGAACTGTTGTCCAAGGGCGCCGGCATCATCCTGATCTCGTCCTATCTGCCCGAGGTTTATGAACTCGCCGATACGCTGCACGTGTTCCGGCGCGGCAAACTGGTCGCCAGCCATGGCTTTCGCGCCGCCAGCCACGAAGACGTGCTGACACAGGCGATCGGCTGACAAAACAAGAAACGGGAGGAACCATGAGCATCGAAACCATCGCGATCGAAAAACCGAAACGGAACTACAACGTCCTGTTTGGGCTGACGCTTCTGGCGTTGCTGGTTCTGCTCTGGATCGTGCTGTCGGTGGCGACGCCGAGCTTCGCCTCCTCCAACAACATCGCCAATCTTTTGCGGCAGGGCTCGATGATCGCCATCATGGCGGTCGGCCAGACCTTCGTCATCATCACCGGCGGCATCGACCTCTCGGTCGGCGCCGTGGTCGGCTTCGCCACCGTCATTGTCGCCATGATGATCAATGCCGGCTTCCCGATCTGGGTCGCCATTCTGGTGACGCTGCTGGTCGGCGTTGCCATCGGCCTGTTCCATGGCTTCGGCATTGTCAAGATGGGCCTGCCGCCCTTCATCATCACGCTGGCGACGCTGACCTCGTTGCGCGGCATCGGCCTGTTGATGACCAACGGCAACTCGATCAACATCAACAGCGACAGCTTCACCGCGTTCTCGCGCAGTTCCTTTGTCGGCATCCCCAATCTGTTCTGGATGGTGATCCTGGTCGGCATCCCGGCCTACATCTTCCTGCACCACAGCCGCTGGGGCCGCTATCTCTTCTCTGTGGGATCCAATGCCGAGGCCTCGCGCCTCTCGGGCGTCAATGTCCAGCGCACCATCTACATGGCCTACACGCTGTCGGGCCTATGCGCGGCCTTCGTCGGCGTGCTGCTGGCGGCGCGCATCGGCATCGGCAACCCGACCCAGGCCGAAGGTTGGGAGTTGCAGGCGATCGCCTCATCGGTGATCGGCGGCACTTCGCTATTCGGCGCCGTCGGCTCGGTGCATGGCCCGCTGCTCGGCGCCTTCATCCTGGCCACCATCAACAACGGTGCCAATCTGCTCAACGTCAACTCGTTCTGGCAGCGCATCATCACCGGCGCGTTGATCATCATCATCGTCTATTTCGACGGGCTGCGCCGTCGCGGCAAGTAATCCTCCCTGACCTTCCGTGTCGGTCCGCTCAACAACGGACCGGCGCCTTTTTGAACACTGGAATTGCCGAATGAAAGCTGTTGTCTGCCGCTCGCCCGGCGAGCTTGTCCTGGAAGACCGGCCGGCGCCAGGAGCGCCGCCTGCCGGCTGGGCGCTGGTTGCCGTCAGCCATGTCGGCATCTGCGGCACCGACTACCACATCTTCGAAGGCAAGCACCCGTTCCTTGCCTATCCCCGCATCATGGGCCATGAAGTGTCGGGCACCGTCGTCGAGACCGGCGAAGATGTCGACCTTGCCGTGGGCGAGCCCGTCATCATCAATCCCTATCTCGCTTGCGGAAAATGCATCGCCTGCCGGAACGGCAAGCCGAATTGCTGCGTCAGGATCGAAGTGCTTGGCGTGCATCGCGACGGCGCCATGGCCGAGCAGATCCTGGTGCCGGCGCAGAATCTTTATCCGGCAAACGGCTTGTCGCTGGCCGACGCGGCGGCGGTGGAATTCCTCGCCATCGGCGCGCATGCCGTGCGGCGTGCCCGCGCCGAACCAGGCGCCCGCACGCTGGTCATCGGCGCCGGGCCGATCGGCCTTGGCGCAGCGCTGTTTGCGCGCATCGCCGGGCTCGATGTCAGCCTGCTCGACATGAGCACGGAGCGGCTGGATTTTGCAAAAGGCGAACTCGGCTTCGCCACGCTCGACGGTTCACAAAAAGCGGCAGCCGAACTGGTGCGCGAGGCAACCGGCGGCGAAGGGTTCGACGTCGTCTTCGACGCCACCGGCAACACCGCCTCGGTGCAGTCGGCCTTCGCCCATGTCGCGCATGGTGGCACGCTCGTGCTGGTCAGCGTCGTCAAGGACGACATCGTCTTTTCCGATCCGGAATTCCACAAGCGCGAAATGACATTGATCGGCAGCCGCAACGCGCTGAGGGTCGATTTCGACCACGTCGCTGCCTCGATCCGCAACGGCGCCGTGCCTCTGGCAAAACTCGTCACCCACCGCACCACGCTGGCCGGCACGCCGGATGATCTCGCCCGCTGGGCGCATGAGAAATCGGGGTTGATCAAGGCTGTGATCGAGGTGGGGTAAGACATCCGAAAAATTTGGTGGAGCGATAAGTGCCGAGTTAAGGCAGATCGCATACCTCGGCGATTTGCGAAAAGGCCCGTCGCTTCCTCATCCACGGGCGGAGCAAGGAGCGAAGCGACGCGGCGCAGACCCGAGGTTTCATTCGGTGACGTCTGCGCTAGAATCCAGCGGTGCAAAAAGAGGCGTCCATTCGCATCTCCTACCTGCACCGCTGCGGCGCGCGACAGTCGCGGCATGGGTCCTCGAGTCTCCGCGTCCGCTGCGCCCGTGGATGAGGGAAGTGAGCGGCTAAGCCGCCCGCTTCCACCCATCCCTGATATGCCTGTATCCCTCGCGATAAACTGCCTCCGGCGTCTCGGAAAAATCCCGCCACACCTTGGTCGCCGCCGCCAGATCCTTCAGCGACCTGCCAAACGCCTCGATCGTCAGCCAGTCGTCATAGCCGCTCTTGCGGATGGCCGCGAAAGTCTCTTTCCACGGAATGTTCCCGCGTCCCGGCACGCCGCGATCGTTCTCCGAAATGTGGATGTGCACGACATTCCTGCGGTGCTTCATGTAGGCGCCGATCGGGTCGGCTTCCTCGATATTGGCGTGGAAGGTGTCGTACATCGCCTTGATGTGCGGCCGGTCGATGGCATCGACGTGCTCGGACAGATCGGCCATCGTGTTCAGCAGATAGCACTCGAAACGGTTGAGCGCCTCCAACCCGATGGTAACGTTCCGCTTGCCGGCATGATCGCCAATGGCGCGCTGCGAGGCGATCGAGCGCTTCTTCTCGGCAGCGGTCGGCCCGCTGCCGGAGAAGGCGCCGAGCGTCGAATGCAGCGGCCCGCTCAGCGTACTCGCGCCGAGCGCCTGGGCGCAATCGATCGCCCATTTCATGTAGCCGATGCCGGCCTTGCGGGTCGCGGCATCCGGCGAAATCAGATTCATCGCCGGGTCGCCCATCGCCGTAACAGCCGTGCGCTCCAACCCGATGCGGTCGAGCAAATCGCCAAGCTTCTTGTAGTCCTCTGGCGTGCCTGAGAAGATCGGTATCTCGACGCCGTCGAAGCCGGTCGCCTTGATGTCGCGCAGCAACGGCTCGTGTTTCTTAGACACGGAAGTCGTCCACAAAAACATGCACATGCCGATTTTCATCGACAGCCCCTCCCCATTTGACGGCGCGCTGGTTTCTTTCGCACCTCGCACCATGCGCCCTCATTCGGCCGCTTAGCGGCCACCTTCTCCCCGAAGGGAGAAGAGACTTGGCGCCGGCGCTACCTAAAGTTTCGTCCACGCCCCGTTCTTCTTCGACGACTTCACGCAGGCCTCGATGAACGCCATACCTTCGACGCCGTCCTGGATGGTCGGGAACACCACGTCCTTGCCCGGCTTGCCGCCCTTCTTGCGTGCCGCGCGGATCGCGCGCGCCGCCTCCTGGTAGATGTTGGCGAAGCCTTCGAGATAGCCTTCCGGATGGCCAGACGGAACGCGGCTGACGCGTCCCGCAACCGGCAGCGCGCCGGCGCCGTTGCGGGTGAGCAGCTGCTTGGGCTGGCCGAACGGCGTGTACCAGAGATAGTTTGGATCGGCCTGCACCCATTCCAGCCCGCCTTTCGAGCCATAGATGCGCAGCTTCAGCCCGTTCTCGTGGCCGGGCGCCACCTGGCTTGCCCAGATCATGCCCTTGGCCGGATGCACCTTGCCGACCGGCTTGAAGCGCAGCATGACATTGACATTGTCGTCGAGCAGTCGCCCCGGCACGAAAGCGTCGAGATCGGCCGACAGGGAATCGAGCTCCAGACCCGAGACGAAGCGCGCCAGATTGTAGGCATGCGTGCCGATGTCGCCAAGCGCGCCGCCCGCGCCCGCCTGCTTGGGGTCGGAGCGCCACGCCGCCTGCTTCTGGCCGGTGGCGGCAAGATCTTCGGTCAGCCAGTCCTGCGGGTACTCGGACTGCACGATGCGGATGTCGCCAAGCTGGCCCTTGGCCACCATCTCGCGCGCCTGCCGGATCATCGGATAGGCAGTGTAATTGTGCGTCAGCACGAACACCTTGCCGGTCTTTTCAACCACGGCCGCGAGCTTCTTGGCCTCGGCCAAAGTCGTCGCCAGCGGCTTGTCGCAGATGACGTGGATGCCGGCCTCGAGAAACGCTTTGGCCGCCGGCACGTGAACATTGTTGGGGGTGACGATCGCCACCGCTTCGATGCCGTCCGGGCGCTTGGCCTCGGCCTTGGCCATCTCGGCATAGGAGGCGTAGCTGCGCGCCGGGTCGAGACCGAGTTCGGCGGCGGAAGCCTTGGCGCGCTCGGGATTGGCCGACAGGGCGCCGGCCACCAGCACGAAGTCATTGTCCATGCGCGCCGCGATCCGGTGCACCGCGCCGATGAAGGCGCCTTGGCCGCCGCCGACCATGCCATAGCGGATCGGGCCGCCTCCCGCTTCCGACTTCGATGCGCCGACCATGTCTTTCTCCTGCTTGTCTCAAATACCCATCATGGCGCGCAGCATCTTCTTGTCGGTGGTGCCGCCGGCGAAATCATCAAAGGCCTTTTCCGTCACCCGGATAATGTGGTGCTGGATGAAGGGCGCGCCTTCGGCCGCGCCGTCCTCCGGATGCTTGAGGCAACACTCCCACTCCAGCACCGCCCAGGAATCGTAGCCATACTGGGTAAGCTTGGAGAAGATGCCGCCGAAATCGACCTGCCCGTCGCCAAGCGAGCGGAATCGCCCCGCGCGATTGGTCCAGCTCTGATAGCCGGAATAGACGCCTTGCCGCCCCGTCGGATTGAACTCGGCNGAATCGCCCCGCGCGATTGGTCCAGCTCTGATAGCCGGAATAGACGCCTTGCCGCCCCGTCGGATTGAACTCGGCATCCTTGGCATGGAAGGCCTTGATCCGCTCGTGATAGATGTCGATGAATTCGAGATAGTCGAGCTGCTGCAAAAGGAAATGCGATGGGTCGTAGTTGATGCTGCAGCGCTTGTGGCCGCCAACCGCATCGAGGAACATTTCGAAGGTGGCGCCGTCGAAGATGTCCTCGCCGGGATGGATCTCATAGCCGACGTCGACGCCGTTATCGTCATAGACGTCGAGGATCGGCTTCCAGCGCTTGCCGAGTTCGGCAAAGCCCTCCTCGATCAGCCCGGCCGGCCGCTGTGGCCAGGGATAGAGATACGGGAAGGCCAGAGCGCCGGAAAACGTCACCGAGGTTTTCAGGCCAAGATTCTTCGAGGCCTTGGCGCCGAACTCCATCTGTTCGACCGCCCATTTCTGCCTGGCCTTGGGGTTGTTGTGCACCGCAGGCGGTGCAAAGCCGTCGAACTGGGCATCATAGGCCGGGTGCACCGCCACCAGCTGCCCTTGAAGATGCGTCGACAGTTCGGTGATCTCGACGCCGGCATCCGCGCAGATGCCTTTCACCTCGTCGCAGTAGGTCTTGGAAGATGCCGCCTTCTTGAGGTCGAACAGGCGTGCATCCCAGGTCGGGATCTGCACGCCCTTGTAACCGAGACCGGCCGCCCATTTGGTGATCGAGGCCAGCGAATTGAACGGCGCGGTATCCCCCGCGAACTGCGCCAGAAACAGCCCCGGACCCTTCATTGTCGACGGCATCGGCATCCTCCCAATTCATTTTTCCAAGGACCAAGCATAGCGCCTGATGAAAGCAGGGCCAGCCTCTTTGGTCTCTTCTGATGTGCATTCTCGTATCGGCATTCTGGTATTACCAAATACCGAAAATGGGTCAAGCCATTTGACTCACGCGCAAAGCTGCCAGGGCATTCCATTTTTGGCGATATATACCAGCATAATCAATACGGTACACAGATGCCGATATCGCATGGCGGCGGTTCTTGCCGCGCGACAAAAATTGCTGTAGACCTCCATTAGGGCCCAATTGGTCGAACCAGTTGCGCAAAAACGCTGGAGCGCCTTGGGGAGGAAACACGCGACGCGCCTTGTGGGGCGCATCGCAGGCGAACTGGCACAGACGAATTCTGGGAAGGATAGACCATGCATCTTTCGACGCACAACTGGATGCGCGCGGAACCGTTGGAGGTGACGCTGAAGCGCATCAAGAAATTCGGCTACGAGTCGATCGAGATTTCCGGCGAGCCCGAGCAATACAAGACCAAGGAGACCCGCGCGCTGCTGAAAGAATACGGCATCCGCTGCTGGGGGTCGGTGACGCTGATGCTGGGCGAACGCAACCTTGCCGCCAGGGACCAGGGCCAGCGCGAACGCTCGGTGCAGTACGTCAAGGACGTGCTGACCATGGTCAGCGAACTTGATGGCGAGATCATAACGCTGGTGCCCGCGACCGTCGGCAAAGTGGTACCGGACGGCACCGAGGAAGAGGAATGGAAGTGGGTGGTCGACGCCACCCGCGAATGCTTCACCCATGCCAAGAAGGTCGGCGTCAAGATCGCGGTCGAGCCGCTCAACCGCTTCGAGACCTATCTGTTCAACCGCGGCGCGCAGGCGTTGGCCCTGGCCGATGCGGTCAGCCCCGAATGCGGCGTCTGCCTCGACGCCTATCACATCCATATGGAAGAATTTAACGTCCATGACGCGATCCGCCAGGTCGGCAAACGGCTGTTCGACTTCCACGTCGCCGACAACAACCGCTTTGCCGCCGGCCTTGGCCAGATCGATTGGCCACGGATCGTGCAGACGCTGAAGGAAGTCGGCTATGACGGCGCGCTGACCAACGAATTCGTCGCGCCCGTCGACCGCACACCCGCCGCGCCCTATCCCGACATGGTCGACCGGAATCCGGTCGACATTTCTCCCGAACAGCTGAAGTTCATCCAGGATCACGGCTCCAGCGTGCTGACGGAGAAATTCTACACCGACCAGATGCGCATCACGGCCGAAACGCTGCTGCCGCTGATCAAGTAGCCGATCGGGATGCGCATCAAAACGGTCCAGGCGTGGTGGGTCCGCGTGCCGATTGAGGCCGCGAAGCAGCATCGCAGCGACTTTGGCCAGGTGACGACGTTCGACGCCGCCATCCTGCGCATTGAGACTGACGACGGGCTGATCGGCTGGGGCGAGGGCAAGAACGCCGCCGGCAGCGCCGGCAGCTATGGTGCGCTGGTCTACATGCTGAATCACGAGGTCGGGCCGCAGCTGATCGGCCGCGACCCCGCCGACATCGGCATGATCTGGGAGATGCTCTACAACGGCGTGCGCCATGACAGTGCCGCGCGCGCCGGCCATGCCATGCCGCAGCTGGCGCGGCGCGGCATGAGCATTGCGGCAATCAGCGCCGTCGATATCGCGCTCTGGGATATTCTGGGGAAGTCGTTGGGACAGCCGGTGTGGCGGCTCATCGGCGGCCGCAAGCTCGACCGCATGCCGGCCTACGCCTCCGGCGGCTGGGCTGCCGCCGAGGCTATCGGCGAGCAGCTCAAATCCTACATCGCCAAAGGCGGCTTCAGGGCGCTGAAGATGCGCGTCGGCGCCATGGACGGCGCCCCGCACATTTCCGCCGCCCGCGTCCGCGCCGCACGGCAGGCGCTCGGTCCTGACGTCGAGTTGATGGTCGACGCGCACGGCACCTATACGGTGGCCGAGGCCAAGCGCTTCATCAGCCTGGCCAGCGATCTCGACCTCGCCTGGTTCGAGGAGCCTGTTATCGCCGACGACAAGGCTGGTATGGCCGAGGTGCGCGCCTCGGGCTCGATCCCGATCGCCACCGGCGAAAGCGAAGCGACGCGCTACGCCTTCCGCGATCTCGCGGTGCTGAAATCCGCCGACATCTTCCAGCCGGATCCGGCCTTTTGCGGCGGTATCAGCGAGGCGATGAAGATCGGCACCATCGCCAGTGCCTTCAATCTGCGCTTTGCCCCGCATCTGTGGGCCGGCGCGCCATGCTTCTTCGCCGGCCTGCATGTTTGTGCGGCCTCGCCTGCCAGTTTTACCGTCGAATATTCGCTCGGCGCCAACCCGATGATCCACGATCTTATCGAAGAGACTGTCGAAGCAAGGGACGGTATGATAGCGATCCCTGAAAAGCCGGGTCTGGGATTCACCATTTCGGAGCGGTTCCTGGAGGCGCACGCGCAACGCGGTTGACGATGAAAGAAAAGAACCTTCTCGCCGAGCTCGCCGCCTATCTCTTCGCCCATTCGGACAAGGAGACCGGCCGCACGCCTTCGGAGCGCGAACTGGCGGAGCATTTCGTCGTCAGCCGCGGCCAGATCCGCGAAGCGCTGGCCATTCTGGAGGCCATGCGCATCGTCGAGCGCCGCGCCAAATCCGGCATCTATGTCGACACCAGGCAGGCCAGTGTAGAAGCCTTGGCTCTTTTCGCCCGCGCGGGCCTGCCGCTCGATCCGGTGCAGATCTACGAGACCGTCGAACTGCGCAAGATCCACGAGATCAAGGCCGCCGAACTTGCCTGTTCGCGTGCCACCGAAGAGAATTTCGAACGCCTGCGGGAGATCCTGAAAGCCTCGGAGGAGTGCATCGCCGCCGGCGAAGGCCTCGCCAAGGAAGACCGCGAATTCCACCTCGAAATCGTGCGGGCGACCAAGAACGGCGTCTTCCACAATATCTGCAGCGTCTATTACCTGATGGGCGAGCAGCGGCTGCCGATCTACTTCAACGATCCCGAGCGCTCAGTGCGCTCGCATGCCGAGCATATCCAGATCTACGAGGCGCTGCTGCGTCGCGACGGCAATCTCGCCCAGGCGCTGATGAGCGCCCACCTGCAAGGCGCGGAAAGCTACTGGAAGGGGATCATCGAGGGCCGGGAGGCGCAAGCGCAAAGCCTGGCACTTGAGAAGGTCTAGTGCAATTCCAGGAAAGGTGTGAAACGGTTTTTCTGGGAAAAGCGCGCGGCGCTTTCCTTTGAGAATTGCGACTAGCGAGAGCCCCATGCCCAGAATCCTGTCGACGCACACGCTGCATCCGCGTGCCTCCGCAATGCTGGCGGGCGCCGGTGAACTCGTCGTCGCCTCAGCGCTCGATGCGGCAACGCTGACCGCCGAGGCGAAGCATGCCGACGTCATCATCGTTCGCGCACCGCTGCCGCCGTCGCTGTTCGAAAACGCCACGAAACTCAGAGCAGCGGTCCGCCACGGCGCCGGGCTCGACATGGTGCCGATGGAGGCCGCGGCCGCGGCCGGCGTGCTGGTCGCCAACGTGCCGGCGGTCAATGCGCGTTCGGTCGCCGAATATGTGATGTTCGCGGCCCTTGCCCTGCTTCGGCGCTTCCGTTCGGTCGACCGCGACTTGCGCGCCAAGGGCTGGAATGCCGGCCGCGACCACGCCAGCCATGCCAGCGAGCTTGCCGGCAAGACCATCGGCATCATCGGCTTCGGCGCCATCGGTCAGGCGGTCGCCCATATCGCCGCGCACGGCTTCGGCCTCGACGTCGTGGCGACGACCCGCAGCATGCAGCCGGCACCCGACAGGATCGGCTTCCTGTCGATCGATGCGCTGATCGAACAGAGCGACATCATCGTGCTCTGCTGCCCGCTGACGCCGGAAACGCGCGGCCTGATCAGCCGCGAACGCATTGCCCGCATGAAGCCGGACGCGCTTTTGATCAACATTTCGCGCGGACCGGTGATCGACGACGAGGCGCTGATCGAGGCCTTGCGCCAAGACCGGATCGGCGGCGCCGCACTCGACGTCTTTGCCACGCAGCCGCTGCCGGCAAACCATCCCTATTTCGGTTTCGACAATGTTATCGTCACCCCGCATATGGCGGGGATTACCGAGCAATCGATGATGCGCATGGGCGTGGGCGCGGCCGGCGAGACCTTGCTGGTGCTGGCCAACCGGCTGCCTGTCAATCTGCGCAATCCCGACGTGGTCGAGCATTACCGCAGACGGTTCCCGGCGGACGCGTGAACCATGTCCGGTTTTCGCTTCGCATCTCTGGTTCTCGCAGTGTCGTCGATCGTGGCCTTACCTTCGCTCGCGGCGGCACAAAGCAGCGATTATGTCTATTGCAGCAATGGGATCGTCTGCATGATGGCGCCCTGCCCGTCAGGCAATGCGCTGGATCTGACCACCGGCAATGTCGTTAAAGGCGTGGAGCTCAACACTACGGAATTGCCGCCGCTGGACAGATCGGCACCTGACCTCTCCGACAAGCTTTATGCTGGAAAACTCGTCGTCCGAGGATCGATCCAGCATCGCGGCCAGCCGAACGATCCGCCGATGCTGGTCGTTACCAAAATCGAACGCTCCTCCAAGAAAAGCGAGCGCAAGCGCTGCGCGGCACGTTGACTGCCGACCTACGGCTCGCTGCCTATCGGAGCAGCCGCTCGACTTCAGCCGCGATGCGCAGCAGATGGTGGTCGTGGCCATTGCGCGCCACCAGCATCAGTCCGGCCGGCAGCGTCATGCCGGGCATCGGCAGCGAGATCGCGCAGAGGTCGAACTGGTTGGCGACCTGGGTATTGCGCAGCAGCAGACCTTCGGTGCGTTCACGCAGAGCCGTATCCTCGGCCATCGAAACGATAGTCGGCGCTGTCACCGGCGTGGTCGGCAGAGCCAGCACATCGACCGAACCCAACCGCTCGTCCATGGCTATGCACAGTGCCGCGCGACGACGCATTGCCCTGATATAAACCGGCGTCGGTATGGCCGCCGCCCGCGACAGCGGCCCGCTGACATGGGGATCGACCGGCACCGATGCGCCCGTCGCCAGCCAGTCGGCATGGATTTCAGCACCTTCCATGGCCGCGATCGAGCCGCGTTTGGTGGCCAGGCGCAGATCGGCAATGAGGTCGTCGATCGAAATGTCCGTGAGCCACGCGCCTGCCTGCTCGATCCCGGCAAGGCTGCGATCGAACGCGGCGGCAATCTCCGTTTCCGTGTCTTCGAAAAGCAGGCCGCGCGGAATGCCGACACGAAGCCCGGCAAGCGCTAACGGCAGGGGCAGTTGCGGCATCTGCTCGCCCGTCATCGCGGCGTCAGCCAGGGCACACGCAGCAACACTCAGCGCCAGCGGCCCGATCGAATCCAGCGTCGCGGAAAGGGGATAGGCACCAGTCAGCGGCACGCGCCGCGCCGTCGGCTTGAAACCGACGACGCCGTTCAGCGATGCCGGGATGCGCACCGAACCGCCGGTGTCGGAGCCGATGGAAATGTCGCTCGTCCCCTCGCCAACGGACACGGCGGCGCCCGACGACGAACCGCCTGGAATGCGGCTGGTGTCGGCGGCATTGCCCGGTGTGCCGTAGTGCATGTTGTCGCCGATAGCGGTGAAGGCGAATTCGGTCATGTTGGTCTTGCCGATGATGACGGCGCCGGCCTGGCGCAGACGGCTGACGACCGCAGCGTCGTGCCGACGGGGCGCGGTGTCCCTCAGCATCAGCGACCCGGCCGTGGTCGGCTCGCCGGCGACATCGAACAGATCCTTGATCGACACGATGGTGCCGTCGAGCGGCCCGAGCGATACGCCGGCCTTCTTGCGCGCATCGGTGGCCTCGGCCGCTGCGCGCGCCGCCTCGGCATAGAGTTTGGTGAACACCTTCTCGCCTGCCGCGCAACTGGCAAGACGTGACAGGATGATCTCGAGACGATCGCGGATTGATTGCATGTCGATGTCGGATTCCGTCAAGGTGGAGCGTCTTTAAGGCATATGGGCCGCTAGGTCAGCGGAAGGAATAGCCCGGACAGCGTGCCTTTGCACCTGCCAGCGATAGGAAGGGACTGATGCTGTACAAAGGCAGCTGCCACTGCGGCAAGGTTGCGTTCGAATTCAAGGCGCAGCTGACCGGCGCCGTGCGGTGCAATTGTTCGATCTGCTCGCGCAAGGGCGCGCTGTTGGCCGCCATCCCGCATGACAGCCTGACGGTGCTGGCGTGGGGCGACGATCTCGGCACCTACACATTCGGCAATCATGCAATGGCGCATCGCTTCTGCCGCACCTGCGGCATCCATCCCTTTGCCGAGGATGTCAGTCAGGGCAGCGAACGCAGCGCCTACATCAACCTCAACTGCGTCGCCGATTTCGATCCCACCGGCCTGCCGGTCTTCGACTTCGACGGCCGCGCGGTCTGACCCTACGGTGGCCTCTCACCACAAAAGCAACGCCCCGAAAACCTTGATAGTTCTCGGGCCCGCTGCTTCAGCCAAGGATGGCTATCGGCTATTCGACGCGCTTAGGGCCGCGCGCGAACACAACGATCGCCGCCAGCAAGGTCGCAGCGCCACAATAGGCGAAGGCGCTGGCCACACCGGCATTGTCGACCACCAGGCCGCCGAAGACGGCGCGTTTCTGGCGCTCGCCGTTTCTTGCGTCTTTCCCGCTCGCGCCTTTGCCCTCGAGGACAGCTATCTCCCGGCCGACAAGATCCCCTATGTCGCCGAAGTGCCAGACCAGCCGCATCGCCTTGGCCCGTTGTGGGGTGACCGGGCCAAAGGCCCGGCGGGCACCTTGCTGAAAGTTCCCGGCAACTGGCGCGCGCCGGTTCATGCGCACACCGCCGACTATCGCGCGGTGGTCATCAAGGGACTGTGGGCGCATTGGCAAATGGACGGCGGCGAAGCGACGAAGGTCGAATTGCCGCCGGGATCCTACTGGACCCAGAAGGCCAACGAGATGCACGACGACGCCTGCCTCTCAGAGACGGAGTGCGTGATCCTGCTGATCAACGATACGCCTTACGAGACCTACTTCCAGAAATAGTCAGGCGGCGCCGTCGTTCGACCGCAACTAGCTGGCGTGCCGCAAGCTCACGTCGCTGCCCTTGTCGAACAGCACCACCTTGTCCTGATTCCAGGCAAAGCGCACCGGCTGCTCGATCTGGACATCGGTTCTGGCCGGCACCGTGGCGCGCAGCGTCGTGTCGCCGACCCGCAGAGTCAGGATCTTTTCCACGCCATGGTTCTCGACATCGTGGACGCGTGCCTCGACCGGCGCACCGCTTTCAAGATACACATCCTCAGGTCGAATACCGAAGATGAGCGGGCGACCGTCGGTCGCACCGCCCGCCTTGGCACCCCCAGAGAAAGGCAGTTCGAAATTCAGCGGCGCCATCACCGCGCGGCCGTTGACCAGCTTGCCATCGATCAGGTTCATCGGCGGCGAGCCGACGAAGCTGGCCACATAGGTATCGCGCGGATTGTTGTAGATCTCGTGCGGCGTGCCGGTCTGGATGATGCGGCCATGGTTGAGCACGCCCACCTTGTCGCCCATCGACATCGCCTCGATCTGGTCGTGAGTGACGAACAGAAAGGTGGCGCCGAGCTGGATCTGCAGGTTCTTCAGTTCCGTGCGCAGCGCCTCGCGCAGCTTGGCGTCGAGCGCCGACAGCGGTTCGTCCATCAGGAACACGCGCGGCTTGCGCACGATGGCGCGCCCGATAGAGACGCGCTGCATTTCGCCGCCTGAAAGGCGGTCGGTCTTGCGGTCGAGCAGATGTTCGATCCTGAGTGTTTTGGCGGCGCGGTCGACACGATCCTTGATCTCGACGTCGGGTCCTCCGGTCAAGCCGGAGGATGACGGCGTGAGAGTTGAGAGGGCGACGCACACCGACCGTCGCGGACGGGCGCGAGCGCGACCTGCCGGATAGCGTCAGCTGCTGATCATCGCGCTGTCTTGTTGAGAGCGGTGACGATCAGCGCGAGAATCACCGCCGCGGCGGCGATTTCCCACACGAAAGCCTGCTTGTAGAAAGGCGGCGTGGCGAGCTGCGCCTTGCCGGCGAGAGTGTTGGGGTCCGGTGGATTGAGGAAGAAGACGCCGTAGAGATGCGCCGCCGTGATCGATACCAGCAGCGCAATGCAGAAGACCAGCGCCACGACCAGCGCTACGGTCACCACACTGCGCACCTTGACGCCCGGCTGGGCCAACGGCAGCAGGTTGTTGATGAGCCCGGCAAGCACCACGAGACCGCTGCCGACCGCGTACAGGCCGATGGAAAAGGGTTGAAAGATCAGCACCAGCGCCAAGACGCCGAGGCCAATGATGAAGAGCTCGAGGCGGAACGCGCCGGCGCGGCTCATGCCGGAAGAACTGTCGCTCATGACCGCACCGCCTTTCCGGCGCCATCGAAGACATGGGTTTGCCTGGGATCGGGGCGTAGATTCAGCGCCTCGCCGACCTTGACCCACTGGCTTCTCGTCACCACGACGCGGATGTCGGCGCCTGCCGCCGTGCGGGCATGAATAAGGGTTTCGGCGCCCATGGGCTCGATGAGCTCGGCTCTGGCGGAGATGGTGCCACGGTCCCCCGTATCGGTCACGGTGAAAGCACGGGGGCGGACACCGATCGTCACCTTGCCGGGCTGCAGGCGCGCGACCGCCGCGTCCGTGCGGATCGCCAGACTAATGCCGGCCACGGTCATGTCCGCCGTGCCATCGGCGAAGGCCTTGAGGTCGGCCTCGAGAAGATTCATCTGCGGCGTGCCGATGAAGCTCGCCACGAAAGCATTGGCGGGCTTGGCAAATACCTCGTGCGGTGAGCCGACTTGCTCGATCAGGCCGTCCTTCATGATGGCGATGCGGTTGGCCATGGTGAGCGCTTCGAGCTGGTCATGGGTCACGATCACGGTCGCTTTGGAGAGGCCCTGCAGCACTTCCTTGATCTGGCCACGCATGGTTTGGCGCAGTTCGACATCGAGACGCGACAAGGGCTCGTCGAAGAGGAAGCAATTGGGGTCGCGGACGATGGCGCGGGCCATGGCGGCGCGCTGCTTTTCGCCCTCGGATATCTGGTTCGGCAGCCGGTCGAGAACGTGCTCCAGGTGAAGGACCGCGGCGACGCGGTTGACGCGGGCAGTCCGCTCAGCCCCGGAAATGCCGTCATGATAGAGCGGGAAGGCGATGTTCTCGGCGATCGATGCCGACGGGTAGAGCGCGTAGAACTGGAACACCATGGCGATGTCGCGCTTTTCGGGCGGCAGTTTGTTCATCACCTTGCCGGCGACGACGACCTCGCCGTCAGTGACGCTTTCCAGCCCGGCGATGACGCGTAAGGTCGTCGTCTTGCCACAGCCGGACGGGCCGAGAAGGCAGACGACCTCACCGGCGGCCACCGACAGGTCAACGTCCTTGACCGCGGTGAAGGAGCCGAAGCGCTTGGTGACTTTGCGGAGTTCGATGGTTGACATCTCAGCGCTTCACCGTGCCGAAGGTAACACCGCGCAACAGATGGTTTTGCAAGAAGAAGGTGACCAGGAAGACTGGGACGAGGAACAGGGTTTCGATGGCGGCAAGCAAAGTCCAGTCGGTGCCGCGTCCACCCGACGACACGGCCTGGTTCATGGCGACCGGGACCGTCCTCGTGTCGGGCCCCGAGAGCAAGAGGGCGAAGAGGAACTCGTTCCAGGTGAGGATCAGGCCGAACACGAACGTGGCGGCGAGCCCGGCAATGACCTGGGGCAGGCAAATCTTGAAGAACACCCGCATTCCGGACGATCCGTCGAGGCGGGCGGCATCCTCGACGTCTGGCGACAATTCATCGAAGAAGCTCTTCATCATCCAGATGGTGAAGGCCAGGTTGAAGGCGGTGTAGAGCATGATGATGCCGAGATACGAGCCCGACAGGCCCACTACGCGGAACATCAGGATCACCGGAATGATCACCACAATCGCCGGCAGCATGCGCGTGGTCAGGATGATGAACAGGTAGGTGTCATTGCCTTTCAGCGGATAGCGCGAGAAGCCGAAGGCCGCCAGGGTGCCGATGACCAGCGCCAGCAGCACCGAAGCCGAGGCGATGAAGATCGAGTTGAAGAAATAACGGTCGAATCCTGTCGCTTCCGGGGCACCGCCCGACGTCATCGAGCGAGAAAAGACGGACCCAAAATTTTCGAGCGTGGGCTTGAACACAAAATGATCCGGAATCAAGCCGAACAGCGACGTGGGCGACAGCGTCGGAGGCACCAGAAGCGCGTCGCCCTGCGGTTTGAAGGCGGTGAATATGATGAACAGCACCGGCAGAAAATAGATAAAGGCGACGACGGCCACGGCGAGCGTCCGCCCCCAGCCGGCCTCGTCTACTCCGCTGGCCCTGCGGAAGCCGAGCTTTCCCAATATCGATTCGGTCACGGGTTAGGCTCCCTGCGTACGGCGGTTTGCGAGGTACAGGTAGAGGTTGGTGAGAACGATCACCATGAACAGCATCAGATAGGAGATCGACGCGCCCTCACTCGTCTTGTTCTGCTCGTTGGCGATGCGGATCAAGTGATAGGAGATCGTCAGCGTGTCGTTGCCGCCCTTGGTGAGGAGGATGACGAGATCCGCCAGCTTGAATGCCTCGATGGTGCGGAAGAGAAGGGCCAACATCAGAAGGCCGCGGATGTAGGGGAAGGTGATCATCCAGAATTGCCGCCAGCTGGAAATACGGTCGATGGCAGCGGCCTCGTAAAGGTATTTCGGCACCGAGACGAGGCCCGCCAGCACAAGGAGCATGACGAAGGGCGACCACATCCATGCGTCGGCGAAAACGATTCCCGCCACGGCACCGACTTTGTTGCTCATCAGGATGAACTGGTTGCCGGAGATGGAATTGATGACGTAGCTGAGAATCCCGAATGTCGGGTCATAGTAGTAGGTGAAGAACACGCCAGAGGCGACAACCGAAAGCATCATCGGTGTCAGCACCAGGATCAACAAATACTTGCGCAGCGGAAATTGCTTGGCGAACAGGATGGCCAGCAGAAAGCCGACGATCATCTGCGCGGAGACGGTGAACACGACGAACATGGCGGTATTGATCAGCGCGCCCCAAGTCGCGTGAGCAGCGAGATCGTTGGTAAGGATCCGGATGTAGTTCCCGAGTCCGACGAAGCGGATCGTCTGCTGGTTTGCCTGGTAGGCGAAGAACGAAAGGCCCAGCGACCACAGCAGGGGGAAGATATTCATCACAAACAGAACGGCGATTGCCGGAGCGACCAGCAAGGCGCCGAAGTAGTGGCGGCGATACGCGTTGACGGTAAATGCGGCCGCGACCAACGCCACCGCGGCGCCCACCACCCAGAAGGAGACAGCCGCAGGCAAGCCCGCCATTGATATGGCCGACACGACGACAGCGACAGCGATGGCGAGTTTCCAGTTGTGGGCAACAACCGCGGTAAGGCGTGGTGTCAGCAGCGTGCTTGAAACAGCGGTCATGGGAGTCCGAAATATGGAGCGCCTGAAGTGGCAATGACGGGGAGCGGCTTTTGCCCGCTCCCCGCAGCTATGTCGGAAGGTTACTGGATAAGACCATCGTTCTTCAGGAGGTCCTCCTGGAACTTGGCGATGTTATCCAAGGTGGTCTTGGCGTCCTGCTTGCCAGTGATGGCCAGGTCGTACTGGTCCTGCTGCTGGGTGAGCAGTTCGAAGAACTGCGGCACGTGCCACATGTCCTTCTGCCAGTCGAGCGAGTTCGCCCAGGCGCGGTCCCACGGACGATAGGTCACATACTTCGGATCGCTGTAGACCGACTTGATCGCGGACTGGCCGCCGCCGGCGGCGAACTGGTGCTGGATATCAGGCGAGAGCCACCACTTCACGAAGCCAACCGCTTCCTTGATTTGCTCAGGCGTCGTCCAGGTGGTGAGAACGAAAGGCTGTCCGCCGATCTGTGACGTACGATTCACCTTGCCGTCGGCACCGCGCAGGCCTGGCGCCAATCCGAACACCAGCTTGTCGGCAACCTTCGACGTCTTGGGATCGAGCGAGGCTTCGGCGAGACCGATCCAGTCGATGTTCATGGCCACCTTGCCTTCACGGAACAACTGGTCCGAGACGAAGATGTCCATGGTGCCGGTCTTGACCACCGGCGGCATGAACTTCAGCAATTTGAGGAAATGCTCCATGCCCTCGATGGACTTCGGGGAGTTTACGACGCCTTCGGCATGTCCGGTCGGGGCCTTGGTTTCATCCCAGATGCCGCCGCCATGCTCCCAGACGAACGTGTGGACCGAGCTCGTCGAGAAGTCGTAGCCTTTGCCTGCCTGATAGGCGATGCCATAGAAATCGTCATCCAGCACCTGGCCGGCGAGCTTGTCGCCCTTCTTGCGCTGGAAGAATTCGCCAACATGCTCGAACGTGTTCCAGTCCATGGCGTCGATTTCCTCGCCGGTGCAGGGCAGCTTCTCATTGTACTTCGCCTTGTAGGCGGCCTGCTCGTCGTTGTTGCAGAGCACGTCCTTGCGGCCGTAGGTGACCAGCACGTCCGGGAACTGCGGGAAGCCGTAGTAGTTCGGCGTGCTGTTGGGATAGGTCGAGTAGGCGTTGAGCACGGCGGGATGCATCGACTCCATCGTCGCCTTGAGTTCCGGGTCGGCATCGATGAGATCGTTGATCTTGCGGAAGTAGCCGCCTTCGACGAAGGCGCCCAGCCACTGCGAGTCCGACACGATGAAGTTGTACTTCTTTTCGCCCGAGGTCAACGAGGCGTTGACGCGGGTGTAGAAATCCGGCCACGGAATGAAGTCCACATCGAGCTTCACAGTATTGCCAGACTTCGGCTTGTACTGCTCGTCGAAGAACTTCTTCATAATGCGGGTCGGGGGCCAATCCGGCACCGCCATCGTCAACGTCACTTCTTCGGCAGAGGCATAGGTCACGCCTCCCACCAGTAGTGTGGCAGCGAAGCTTGCGGCTGTCGCTAGCCCTTTCAGTTTGGTCATCGCCGTCATTCGCGTTTCCTCCCTTGGTTAACCGGATTGCTTCTCGCCGTTCGAGTCAGGTCATTGCCTGGCCGCTCGCGGCGCGGAAGACGTGGATTTTCCTGTTATCGATGGCGATCGATGCCGAATCGCCGGTCCTGATGCTGGCGGCGATCGCTTCCGGCAGCACCATGCGCAACATCTCGCCGCCGGCCTCGACCGAGACGATCGTTATGTCGCCGAGCGGTTCGACCAGATGCACCTTCGAGGCAACCCCGGCTTCGCCCTTGGCGGCGAGCCGAATGTCGCTCGGGCGAATGCCGATCAGCGCGGCCTCGTTGGCATCGGCAGTCTTTGGCGCCGTCGCCGGAACCAGAGTCCCGAGCGGCGTGTCGAAAGATCTGGTGTCGGCGCGCACCGAGGCCGTGAACAGATTCATGTGCGGCGAGCCGATCTTGCTGGCGACATAGGTATTGATCGGCTGCTCGTAAAGCTCGTCTGGCGTGCCGATCTGGACGATGCCCCCATCGCGCATGACGGCGATCGTCTCGCCCATCGAGAGAGCCTCGAGCTCGTCGGGCGTGGCATAGATCACGGTCATGCCGAACTGGCGGTGCAGCCGCTTCAGCTCGGCGCGCGTCTCGTGCCGAAGCTTGGCGTCGAGATTGGTGAGCGGCTCATCGAGCAGAAGAATCTTTGGCCGGCGGATCAGGGAGCGGCCGAGCGCGACGCGCTGCTGCTCTCCGCCGGACAGGGTTGCCGGCTTGGCCTTCAGGCGGTGTGTCAGCTTCAGGATCTCGGCGGTCTCTTTCACCCGCTTGTCAATCTCGGCGCGCGCGGCTTTCTCCTCGCGCAGCGGGTAGGCGAGATTGTCATAGACCGTGAGGTGGGGGTAAAGCGCGAAAGACTGGAAGACCATCGAGATGCCTCGGCCGGCGATCGGCGCATGAGCCATGTCGCGGCCGCCGATCTCAAGCGTGCCGGAGTCGGCCTGGACGAGGCCGGCGATAGTGCGCAGCGTCGTCGTCTTGCCAACGGAGCTCGGCCCGAAGAGTACGAAGAAGCGGCCTTCGTCGACGGCGAAGCTCAGGTCGTTGATGGCGCGCACGGATCCATAGGCCTTGCTGAGCCCATCGAGGCGCAGCGCAATCCCCTTGCCGTCACTGGCGCGAGGCGACGTCTGCGTCACGATGCGCCACCTCGTGCGGACGGAACACGCGCCATCCGTATGATTCTCCTCGCCCTGCCGAAATGGACTGCGGCTGTCATTCTCGATCCGCCTTTTCTTTCCTGATCTGGTATTACCAATTTTGGATAGCCGTCAAGCTCTTTCTTGGATCACCACCGGACCTTGTATAACCGGATTTTTCATGTATCCGACTGTTTTCCCTGAATTTTCCTACTCGTTCATATAGGAGAGCCTTGTTTCGGCACTGCCATCCCGGTTAACATCAATAGTGGGTATCCAAATCTGGTCGAACCAGATTGGCGCTATTTCGCCAATGCCGCTGTCGGGGCCGCATCGATTTCAGCCGTTGATTCCGCCACCGCGGCGCGCACAAGGGCGCCCGCCGCCCATTGCGCGACCGACCGCATGCCGCGGCTATCGAGCCCCCATATATCCTTCAGCACGATCAGCACTTCGACGCCGAACATCATCGACAGCGCCTGCGCCAGGCGCTTGAACTCGCGCGGCGGCAGCCGGCCCTTGAGCGGTGCGATGGCATCCTTCAGCAGCTGGACGCGATGTCCGCGCGTGAATTGCGGCTCGCCGCCCAGCGTGCCCGCCTGCCGCTGCGCCCATTGGTCGAGCGACAGTTTCAGCGCTGCCTTGAAAGTTGCCTCGAAAGCTTCGATGCGCGGCATGGCGGTATCGAACAATTCGGCAACGCGGCGCCCGGCATCGGTGGACGTCGATTGCCAGGTCAGGATCGGCCCAAGCCCCTCGTCGACCACCGCCTGCACCAGGGCTGCCTGGCTGGGGAAATAGCGATAGGCGGTGGCGCGCGACACTTGCGCCGCCTCCGCGACTTCGCTGACCGACGGGGTGACGCCCGCCTGCATCAGCCGCGTCGCCGTCTTCAGCATCAGCCGTTTTGTGCGGGCCCGTGGGCCGCGTTCTGCAGCCTCGTTGGCGTCGTCGTTCCCAGCGGCTTGTTGACGTGAGACTTCCATGTCAATACGATACGCGCGTCTCAAAAAATTGCAATGACCTTTGCCTACCGAAAGGCCGGCAAAGGGCGACAGGCGGCCCGGCGCCGGTCGGCCGGTGACGGGAGAAACGCGATGAAGCGCATCTACGTGGTGGGCACAGCCGACACCAAGGGCGAGGAACTTGCCTTCCTGGCCGATGCTATTGCCGCCACCGGCAGTTCGGTTGCCCGTGTCGACATCGGAACGCGCGGCGCCACCGTGCCGGTCGATATCCCGGCCAGCGAGGTCGCGGCGCATCATCCGGATGGAGCCAGTGGCGTGCTCGGCATCGATGATCGCGGCACGGCAGTGGCCGGCATGGGCGCCGCCTTCACCAGTTTCATTCAGTCGCGCGACGACATATCAGGCGTGATCGGCATTGGCGGCGGCGGCGGCACGTCGATCATCACTGCCGGCATGCGCGCGCTGCCGCTTGGGCTGCCCAAGATCATGGTCTCGACGCTCGCCTCCGGCGACACCGCGCCCTATGTCGACGTCTCCGACATCATCATGATGCCATCGGTCACCGATATGGCGGGACTGAACCGGCTCTCCCGCACGGTGCTGCACAACGCGGCGCAAGCGATCGCCGGCATGGCCACAAAGCCGGCGCCGACTGCCACCGGCAAGCCGGCACTCGGGCTCACCATGTTCGGCGTCACCACGCCTTGCGTGACCGCCATCGCGGATCAGTTGCGCGCCAACTATGACTGCATGGTTTTCCACGCCACCGGCACCGGCGGCCGCTCGATGGAGAAGCTCGCGGACTCGGGCCTGCTCGCCGGCGTCATCGACATCACCACGACGGAAGTCTGCGACCTGCTGCTCGGCGGCGTGCTGCCTGCGACGGAGGACCGCTTCGGCGCCATCGCCCGCACCAAGCTGCCCTATGTAGGCTCGGTCGGCGCGCTGGACATGGTCAATTTCTGGGCGCCGCCGACCATTCCCGAGAAGTTTAGGGGCCGGCTGTTCTACGAGCACAATCCCAACGTCACACTGATGCGCACCACGGTGGATGAATGCCGCGGTATAGGCGAGTGGATCGGCACCAGGCTCGCTCGCTGCGAGGGCCCTGTGCATTTCCTGATCCCCGAAAAAGGCGTCTCGGCACTCGACATCGAGGGCGGCGCCTTCTTCGACCCCGAAGCCGACGCCGTGCTGTTCGATGCCGTCGAGCGCACCATCAAGCCGAACGCCGCGCGCCGGGTCTCACGCCTGCCGTTGCACATCAACGATCCGGAATTTGCCAAAGCCGCAACCGCGGCCTTCCTCGACATCGCCAGATAGTGAGAGCCAACAAATGCCCGCAATACCGCGCAAGGACATATTGAAGAAGTTCAAGGCGATGATCGCCGACGGCGTGCCCATCGTTGGGGGCGGCGCCGGCACTGGCCTGTCGGCCAAGGCCGAGGAAGCCGGCGGCATCGACCTCATCATCATCTACAATTCCGGCCGCTATCGCATGGCCGGGCGCGGCTCGGCTGCGGGCCTGCTCGCCTATGGCAACGCCAACGAGATCGTCAAGGAAATGGCCTATGAGGTGCTGCCGGTGGTCAAAAAGACGCCGGTGCTGGCCGGTGTCAACGGCACCGATCCCTTCGTCATCATGCCGCTGCTGCTTGCCGAGCTGAAGACGATGGGCTTTTCCGGCGTGCAGAATTTCCCGACCATCGGCCTGTTCGATGGCAGCATGCGCCAGAGTTTTGAGGAAACCGGCATGGGCTTCGGGCTGGAGGTCGACATGATCGCCGAGGCGCACAAGCTCGATCTTCTGACCACGCCCTATGTCTTCAACCCCGACGAGGCGCGCGCCATGACAAAAGCCGGCGCCGACATCGTCGTCGCCCATATGGGGGTGACGACCGGCGGCTCGATCGGAGCCACGTCGGCCAAGTCGCTCGACGACTGCGTGGTCGAGATCGACGTCATCGCCAACGCGGCGCGCTCGGTGCGCAAGGATGTCATCCTGCTTTGCCATGGCGGGCCGATCTCGATGCCGGATGATGCCCGCTACATCCTCGACCGCTGCAAGGGCCTGCACGGCTTTTATGGCGCGAGTTCGATGGAACGGCTGCCGGCTGAAGCCGCGATCGCCAGGCAGACGGCGGATTTCAAGGCCGTCATGCCGCACGACCAGAAGAAAAAGAAGGGGATGAGATCATGACCGACAAGAGCAAGGTATTCGTATACCCGAAGGACGTGAGCGCCTTCGGCTTTGACTGGGGCAAGCTGTCGCTGACGGTCGCGCCTGAAGTGAATGGCGCTGAGCGCTTTTCCGGCGGCGTCGTCGACGTGCCCTCAGGCAAGGGCCACACCCGCCACAACCACCCCGGCGCGGAAGAAATCATCTTCGTCATCTCAGGCAATGGCGAACAAATGGTCGAGGACGAGAACGGCAATCCGGTCGTCGCCAAGGTCGGCCCCGGCTGCACCATCTATGTGCCGGAAAGCCGTTTCCATTCGACACTGAACACGGGCGATGGGCCGATGCAGCTCTTCGTGGTCTATTCGCCGGCCGGACCCGAACTGGTGCTGCGGGAGCTGCCGGATTTCAGGCTGATCCCGGCGGGGAAGTAATCGCGAAAGGCCCCCTTCATCCGGCCGCTTCGCGGCCACCTTCTCCCCGAGGGGAGAAGAGGCAGAAGCCAGCGCCGGCGCAAACTCCTCTCCCCTCGGGGAGAGGTCGGATAGCCCCGAATTGCCCTTCGCAATTCGGATGGCAATCCGGGTGAGGGGGTAGCGCCGAGCTAGGCTATCCCACCTCTATTCCACCCCCGTGCCCGATCCCCAAACATCACATACCCCGCATCCGTCACCGCCAGCGTATCCTCCAGCTTGATGAACCCCCGCGTCGGGTGAAGCATGGTCGTCTCCACCGACAGCACCATGTTCGTCTCCAGCGGCTTGGCCGAATAAGTGCCTTCATAGGTCACCGGGTGGTTGGTCATCAGGAACGGCGCTTCATGGGTGATCAGGCCCATGCCATGGGCGAAGAAATCCGTATAGGGCGCGACCTTCGACGCCTTCAGCACGCCCTCCGCGTGCGAAATCATATCGCCGCCGAGGGTGCCTGCCCTCACCTTCGAGAACGCCGCCTGCTGCACGGTCTCGACCTCGGCCAACAGATCTTCCAGTTCGGCATCCGGCTCGCCCAGAATGCCCATGCGGCAGAGGTCGCCAATATAGCCGTGATAATTGCCGCCGGAATCGATCGACAGCACCTCGCCCTTTTTCCACGCCTGCGGTGACGCCGCACGGTTGTGGCTGGCGCCCAACGTCAGCAGGCAATATTCGAAATGCGCGCCGCGATTGGTCTCCTCGCGCCGCAGATGCTCGATGATCTCGGCCTTGGTCTTGCCTTCGTGCGCCCACTGGATGGTCGCCAACATGGAATCGGTGATCAGCTCGGAGGCGATGCGCAGCTTTTCCAGCTCGGCGTCCGTCTTGATGGCGCGCATGCGCTCCAGCATGCCGGTCGCGTCGATCAGCTTCGCGTCCGGCAGCGCCTTGCGGATCAGTGCATAAGCATCGGACGGCAGGAAGGCCGGCTCGATGCCGATGCGGGCGCCTACCTTGCCGATTTTCGTCACGTGCTCGACCGCAAGATTGGCAGCGTCGAGCGTGCCCCAGCAGGCGGCATGCAGCGTCGGCGTCCAGAACGGGTTGTTCTGGTGCTCGGCGCCTTCCATGCGGTTGCCGATATAGGCGGCATGATCGGGCCCGCCCTTTTCATAGAGGACGACAGGCAGGTAACGGCTATGGCCGATCGCATCCATGGCGGCAAAGAAGATGAACTTGTAGCCGCCGAGCAGATACTGCGTGTTGTGCTTGGACGTCGCGAGCAGAACATCGATGCCGGCCTCTTCCATCAGCCGGTCGACCCTCGCCTGGTCGAACGGGATATTGCTGACGGCGCTCTTGCCCGGGGCAATGTTCATCTTTCTCTCCCTGATATCAGTGGGATCGCCGGCCGTACTGCGTCCAATCCCTTGGCTTCGATCAAATCTGCACCATTTCGTCCACTCTGGTCTAGCCAGAAACAGGTTAGATGGTTCGGCAGGCTGTCACCAAGTCGTCATTGCTGCACATTTAGGCAATCTGGTCCTACCAGAATATCAGAATGAAAGGGCTACCTCTAAACTGGTCCAGCGGACGAAAATTTCAAAGCCAAGCAAAGATGCGCCAATTCCGTCTTTGGCGAAACCGTTGGCAAGGGCCATAATCGCCGCGAGGATGCTGGCGGGTGCCGCCAGCGTCGAGGGGTGCGCCCATCTGGTCGCGGAGAGGACGGAGTTTGATCATGTCGGATATTTCCAGACGCACGCTGCTTGGCGGCTCGGCTTTACTGCTGGCCTCCACCGCCATGCCCACATTCAGCTGGGCGCAGACGCCGAAGAAGGGTGGCCGGCTGGTGCTTGCCGCCGATTCCGAGCCGCGCAACCTCAATCCGGCCATCGTCGCCTCCAACGGTGTCTTCTTCATCTCCAGCAAGATCGTCGAAACGCTGGCCGAAGCCTCCTTCGACGGCAAGGACGGGCTGCAGCCGCGCCTGGCGCTCTCCTGGGAAGGTGCCGCCGACGGGCTGTCTGTGACCTTCAAACTGCGCGACGGCGTCAAGTGGCATGACGGCGAGCCGTTCACCTCGGCCGACGTCGCCTTCTCCGCGCTGCAGATCTGGAAGCCGCTGCAAAATCTCGGCCGCACGGTGTTCAAGGACCTGGCCGCCGTCGACACGCCTGACGATCTGACCGCCGTGTTCAAATTCGCCAAGCCGACCCCGTTCCAGCTGATCCGCAACGCCTTGCCGGCGCTGTCGAGCGTGGTGCCGAAGCACATCTACGAGGTCGGCAAGATCGAGGACAACCCGGCCAACAATGCACCCGTCGGCACCGGGCCGTTCAAGTTCGGCGAATACAAGGCCGGCCAGTATTACAAGCTGACCAGGAATGCGGATTACTGGGCCAAGGACGAGCCGTATCTCGACGAGATAATCTATCAGGTGCTGCCCGACCGCACGTCGGCTGCAGCGGCGCTCGAGGCCGATGAGATCCAGCTCGCCGCCTTCTCCGCCGTGCCCCTGGCCGACCTCGACCGCATCTCCAAGGTGCCGGGCCTGAAGGTGATCTCCAAGGGCTATGAGGGGCTGACCTATCAGCTCGTCGTCGAGATCAACCATCGCCGCAAGGAACTGGCCGACGTGAAGGTCCGCCAGGCGATCGCGCATGCCATCGACAAGGACTTCGTCGTCAAGACGGTGTTCCTCGGCTATGCCGCCACCGCCACCGGCCCGGTGCCGAAGAACGATCCGCAATTCTACACTGCCGACGTGCCGATCTATCCATTCGACGTCGCCAAGGCCAACGCCTTGCTCGACGACGCGGGGTACAAGCGCGCCGATGACGGCAAGCGTTTTGCGCTGAAACTCCTGCCGGCACCCTATTTCAACGAGACCAAGCAGTTCGGCGACTATCTGCGCCAGGCGCTGGCGGCAATCGGCATCGACGCCGTGATCGTCAACAACGACTCGGCCGCGCACATCAAGGCCGTCTACACCGACCACGCCTTCGACCTCGCCGTCGGCCCGCCGGTGTTCCGCGGCGACCCGGCGATCTCGACCACCATCCTGGTGCAGAGCGGCATTCCCGACGGCGTGCCGTTCTCCAACCAGGGCGGCTACAAGAACGCCGCGCTCGACGCGCTGATCGCCAAGGCTTCGGAGACGCTGGATACGTCAGCGCGCACCGACCTCTACAAGGAATTCCAGAAACAGGTCGCGGCGGACCTGCCGCTGATCAACGTCGCCGAATGGAGCTTCATCAGCGTCGCGCGCGATACCGTGGGCAACATCGCCAACAACCCGCGATGGGCGGTGTCGAACTGGGCGGACACCTATCTGGAATCGTGACACATTTGCGCGGATGAAAGTTCGCAAAGAAATTGGTGTGAAGGCATGGCGTAGGGCCGCGTTTCGTCACACCTCCCTCTGTCCTGCCGGACATCTCCCCCGCAAGGGGGGAGATCAGCAGCTTCACTGTCGCGTACATTCGGCATCGAAGATTGGCGAAGGCAGAGGCGAAATCCAATCTCCCCCCTTGCGGGGGAGATGTCCGGCAGGACAGAGGGGGGTGCCTAGACACCGCACTTCTCCCGACTGGCGCGCCGCCATGCGTCCCCCATGACCCGCGCCCTCACCCTCATCCGCCGTCGCCTCGCCGGCAGCATCTTCGTGCTGCTGATCGTCATCATCGGCACATTCCTCCTCCTGGAAGCCGCCCCCGGTGACGCGGTCGACGCCTACATCGTCTCGACCGGCGGCGACGCCGGCATGATCGAATTGCTGCGTCATCGCTGGGGCCTCGACCAGTCCGAGTTGACCCGGCTCGCGAACTATCTCTGGGCGCTGCTGCATTTCGACCTCGGCCAGTCCGTTACCTTCTCGCGGCCAATTCGCGATGTTATCCTGGAACGCCTGCCGACGACACTGCTCCTGATGGTGACCGCCACCGCGCTCTCCTTCGGGCTCGGCTCGGCGCTCGGCATCTATGCCGGCGCCAGACCCGGCAGCTTTCGCGACCGCTTCCTGTCGATCGGCTCGCTGGCGCTTTATGCCGTGCCGGGTTTCTGGCTTGGCCTGGTGCTGATCGTCGTCTTTGCCGTCGACCTGCGCTGGCTGCCGATCGGCGGCATCGAGAGCCTGGCCTCGGACAAGACCGGTTTTGACCGCGCCACCGACATCGCCGTCCATCTCATCCTGCCGGTTTCCGCGCTCGGCTTCATCTATCTCGCGCTCTATCTGCGCATGATGCGCGCCGGCATGGCCGAGGCGTGGCGGCAGGATTTTGTGCTCGCCGCCCGCGCCAGGGGGTTGTCGCGCCGCCGCATCGTGCTCGCCCATGTCGCCCGCAACGCGCTCTTGCCGCTGGTCACCATGCTCGGCCTGCAATCGGCGCAGATGCTGGGCGGCAGCGTCGTCATCGAAAGCGTCTTTGCCGTGCCCGGGCTCGGCCGGCTGGCGCAGGAAGCGGTCGCTTCGCGCGACACGCCGCTGCTGCTCGGCATCATCCTCACCAGCGCCGTCCTCGTCATTGCCGTCAACCTTGCCGTCGACATCGCCTACGCCTTCCTCGACCCGCGCGTCGGCGCCGGCGAGGCCAGCGCGTGAGCGCGCTGCCGCGGTTCCTGCGCCGGCCGGAAGCGGTCGCCGGCGCGATCATCCTGGCGCTTCTGTTCGCCATGGCGCTGTTTGCGTCGCTGCTCTTCCCCGGCGACCCGCAGGCCATTGCCGGACCAGCACTGCTGCCGCCCTTCCAGGACTGGTCGCTGCCGCTCGGCACCGACCGGCTCGGCCGTGACGTGCTGGCCGAACTGTTCCACGGCGCCCGCACCTCGCTGGCGGTCGGCCTGGCGGCGGCAGCGGCGGCACTCTTCATCGGCGCGGTCGTCGGCACGCTGGCCGGCTTTGCCGGCGGCCTTGTGGACGAGGGGCTGATGCGCATCACCGATGCCTTCCAGACCGTGCCGAGTTTTCTCCTGGCGCTGGCCTTCGTCAGCGTCGTCGGGCCGTCGCTCGGCGTCGTCGTCACGGCAATAGCGCTTGGCGCCTGGACCGGACCGGCGCGTGTAGCGCGCGCCGAAGTGCTGTCGATCCGCGAGCGCGATTACGTCGCCGGCGCCCGCGTCATCGGCATGCATCCGCTTGAGATCGCTTTTCGCGAGGTGTTGCCCAACGCGTTGCCGCCGGTGCTGGCCTTGTCCTCGGTGATCGTGGCCGCCGCGATCCTCACCGAGGCAGCGCTGTCCTTCCTCGGTCTCGGCGACCCCAATCGCGTCACTTGGGGCGGCATGATTGCCGAGGGCCGCACTGTGCTGCGAACCGCGCCCTTTCTGTCGATCGTTCCGGGCATCGCCTTGGTGCTGACCGTGCTCGGTATCTATCTCGCCGGCGAAGGCGTGGTGGAGACGACGGCGGTGCGGAGGAGCCTGTCGTGACCGCACTGGCTGAGATACGCGATCTGTCGGTGCGCTATTTCAGCGATGGCAGCGAGGTGACGGCACTGAAGGGGGTCAGCCTGGATGTTATTGCCGGCGAGCGGCTGGCGATCATTGGCGAAAGCGGTTCGGGCAAGAGCACGCTGGCGCTGGCGGTGGCTGGACTGCTGCCGGCGAGCGCCAAGATTGAAGGGCATGTCAAGTGGCAATTTCAGGCGCCGCGATCCTTCCCACCCCCCTCTGTCCTGCCGGACATCTCCCCCGCAAGGGGGGAGATCAGCAGCTTTGCCGACGGCTTCCCTTCTGCAACGTTCGTGGTTGGCGAAGGCGGAGATGAGAGAGCAATCTCCCCCCTTGCGGGGGAGATGTCCGGCAGGACAGAGGGGGGTGTGACGGAACGCCGACCTCTCAAATTAACCGAGCCCAGCACGCTCCCCCTTCCCGGCCGCGACATTGGTTTCGTCTTCCAGGACCCCTCCGCCAGCCTCGACCCCGTCATGACCGTCGGCAAACAGATCGCCGAAGTCGCCTGCACCCACCTCGGCCTCGACTGGCCGCAAGCCTACGCCAAAGCCAAAACCCTGCTCCAACGTGTCCGGCTGCCCGACCCACAAACCGCCATGCGTGCTTTCCCGCACCAGCTCTCCGGCGGCCAGAAGCAGCGCGTTGCTATTGCCGCGGCCATTGCAGCCGGTCCGAAACTGCTGATCGCCGATGAGGCGACCAGCGCGCTGGACACCATTGTGCAAGCCGAAATCGTCAGCCTCATTCGGCAACTGGTGGCGGAGGACGGCATGACGCTGCTGTTCATCAGCCACGACATCGCGCTGGCCGCCGAACTCGCAGAGCGTATCGCTGTATTCCGGAACGCCGAACTGATCGAACTCGGCCCGACGGAGCAAATCATAAACGCCCCGCGCCATGCCTATACGCGAACGCTGCTCGACGCCCATCTCGGCCTCGACGCCGATCCGCTGCTACGACGGGCGCCGGCATGAACTTGCTCACCGTCTCCGGTCTTACCAAGCGATACCGTCGTGGCGGCAAGGCCATCGCGGCCGTCGACGGTGTCTCCTTCGCCATCGAACCCGGCGAGACGCTGGCGCTGGCCGGGCCCTCCGGCAGCGGCAAGTCGACGATCGCGCGGCTGGTGCTTAGGTTGATCGAGCCCGACGCCGGCACCGTCCAGTTCGAAGGCGATGACTTTCTGCTCTTGAAGGGTGCGGCCCTGCGCACCAAGCGCGCGCGCCTGCAAATGGTGTTCCAGGATCCGCTCGCCGCGTTCAACCCGCGCGCCACGGTGGCTCGCGTGCTTGACGATCCCTTGCGCATCCATGCCATCGCTTCCCGCGCCGAGAGGCCGGCCCGCATTGCTGCCTTGCTGGATCGCGTCGGGCTGGCAGCCGATCTCGCCCCGCGCGCCATTCACGAAATCTCCGGCGGCCAGCGCCAGCGCGTCGCCATCGCCCGAGCCATCGCGACCAAACCGTCGCTGATCGTGCTCGACGAGGCGGTGTCGGCGCTCGACGTTTCGGTCCGCGGACAGATCCTTGAGTTGCTGCTCGACCTGCAAGCCAGGGAACGGATCGCCTATCTCTTCATTTCGCATGATCTCGGCGTCGTACGGGCCATCGCCCACCGCGTCGTTCTTCTCGACGCCGGGCGGATCGCCGAGAGCGGCGACGCCCGCAACGTTATCGACGCGCCGCAGTCGGCAATCGGCAAGGCGCTGGTTGCGGCGGCGCCAAGATTGGACAGAAGCAGCAGGCAAGTACCATGACCGAACCAGAAGCCAGAGCCGAAAAACTCTCGCGCGAACTCGATTCCGCCTTCCGAAACCGCGCCGATCTCTACCGTCTGTTTCTCGACGAGCTGACCGGCGAACTCGGCGCGGAAAAGGCCCAGGCGATCATGATCCGCACCATCGAGCAGCGCGGCAAGGAGGTGGCGGCGGCCGCCTTCGCCCGTTTCGGACCTAACGACGCGCCGGCCATCGGCGAGGCATTTTTGGCCGTCAGCCCGGATGGCGGCCTGATGTATCCGACCGATGTCGAGCGCGGGCCGGACCACATCGCCTTCAAGGTGAAGCGTTGTCCGCTGAAGGACGCCTGGGTCGAGGCCGGTGTCGGTGATGAAAAACTCGCCACGCTCTGCCGCATCGCCGGCGCTTTCGACCGTGGTCTGTTCGAGGCAACGGGCGTGCGCTTCGACAATGTCACCTGGACGCCGGGCCACGGCCCCGGCTGCTGCCACATCGCGCTGACCAACCGGGATGCCGCCGGATAGGCAGTTGCTGATCAGCCGGCGGCAAACACATGCAGCTCCGTGCCCGCCTGTTCGGCAGCAGTGCGCAGGTCGGCCTTCGGTTCGCTGTCGGTGACGATATCGGCAATGTCATCGAGCCCGCAGATGCGTTCGAGACTGCTGCGGCCAAACTTGTCGTGGGTCACCACCAGCACCGTCGACAATGAACGCGATATCATCGCGCGTTTAACGGCTGCGGCGCCCGAGATCATGTCGCTCGGACCATCGGCGCTTATCCCCGATGCCCCGATAATGGCGACGTCGGCATTGTAGCGGCGCAGGAACTCGACGGTGTCTTCGCCCAACACGCTGCCTTCCCGGCTATCATAGGTCCCGGGGCAGAGCAGCACCCGAAAGGTCGGATTGGCGCCGGCCACAGAGGCCACTCCGGTGGAATTGGTGATGATGGTCAGGTCGCGCTTCAGCTGCGAAAGGTTGCGCGCCACCTCATAGGTGGTCGAACCGCCATCGATCATCACGATCTGGCCCTTCTCGACAAGGCTTGCCGCGCCGCGGCCGATGCGGGCGCGCTCCTCGATCAGGGTCAGGCCACGCTCGGAAATCACCGGTTCTGATGTCACCAGCGAGATCGTCGCACCGCCATAGGTGCGGTTGATCAGCCCGGCATCGCCGAGTTCGATGAGATCGCGGCGGATGGTCTCGCCGGCGACGCCGATGCGCCGTGCGAGCTTGGAGATGCGTATCGACGCCGACCGGCGCACTTCCGAAAGGATAAGCGCGTGCCGCTCCTTCTTCGTCAGTCGGCCCTGGTCCATGACTATTCCATTCCCTTTGCAGCAATCAGCGCGTCGCCAAGCTCGGCAAATCCCTCCGCGCCGCGCCCTCTTGTGACGAAGGCGGGAGACGCAGGAAGCTCGCCGGCGAAGTCCAGCACATTAGCGACGCCGACGCTGTTGGGGAAGAAGCCGAACATTGGTGCATCGTTTGGACTATCGCCGACGAAGACAATGCTGTCCTTGTCGTGGTCGATATCTATACCGAAACAGTCCCGCAAGAATAGCCGGCTTGTCGACATTTTGTCGTATTTGCCGAACCAGCCATTGACGTGGATGGACGAGATTTTCGCCGTCGCGCCATAGCGCTGGAAGATGCCGACGATCTTCAGAACCTCGGTTTTGGGCAGCGGCGCCACGTCCTCGCAAAAATCGATCGCCAGATCGGCCTCGCGATAGGCCTGGTCGGCCGCGACCGCCGCACCCGGAACTTCGCGCAGAACGGTTTGCTCGATCTCCTTGAGGCGCGCGGCATCGGCCTGCCGTTCGGCAGCGCTCTTGGCGTAGTGGCGAACAATCCGCTTTTTGGCGTCGTCGTAGCGGAAATAGAAGGCGCCGTTCTCGCCGATCACGCCGTCCACCGGCCATTGCCGGGCGATCAGGTCGCACCAGCCGGCAGGGCGGCCGGTAACCGGCGCGACAATGAAGCCGGCCTGCTTCAGCCGCTCCAGCGCCACATAGGCCTTTGCCGGCAGCCGTCCCTTGTCGGTCAAGGTGTCGTCTATATCGGTCAGCACGACGGCGATGTTGCGCCGGTCCAGCGCGGTGAAGTCGGCAAGCGGACGCAGCACCCGCTCAGGCTCCCGCCGCAACCGTTTCGAGCGAGGCAGCCGCGACGTCGAGCATGGTGAACCTGTCGCGGATCAGCCGGGCATTGGCGACCGCCTCGTCGTAGAAGCCAGCCGGTATGGCAACCTCCTGCGGCGTGGTCGGCGCGCCGGCGGCGCGCAGTGCTGCCGCGATCTCGCGCGCCGGGCGTGCCACCCGCACCAGCCTTTCACGATGCGAGCGCCATTGCCTGGCCAGCATGGTGTTGATGACGTCTGCCCGTTCGCGGTCCAGCAGCTTGGGCTTGAATGCCGCCCAGCAGGAACGTCCGAGCGTTTCGCCGAAGATTTCGATGAAGCGGTCTGGCGTATCGGCGGAGGGCGCGAGCTGCAATTCCCGCAGCGCCAGCACGCGTTCCTGCAGCCGCGCCATCGTCAACGTCGTCACCGCTATGTGCTCGCCGTGATGCGCTTCGGGCAATCCCTGGCCCCGCATGTCGATATAGTGGGCGATGAGATGTTCGCCCTGACTGGCCGGATAGGAGCCGCCGCACAAAGTCATGCCAAGGCCCGACATGACCAGCGTGCGCACCAGCACTTCCATCGCCTCAATGTCGCCGGTCCCGAGTTCGCCGGCTTTGGCGATAAGCGCCTCCTCGTCCTCCGCCAGAAGCATGAACGGCGCCTCCCGGTAGGGCGTGCCGAGCAAAAGATGCGCCATCAGCCAATCGGTCTGCGCGGTCGGCCGCGCCATCGAATCGCCGAAGCCGGCAGCGATCAGCCGGTGCGGCGCTCGCGCCATGACATCGAGATCGAGGAAGACACCGACCGGCAGGCTCGCCGTCAGCGATTTCTTCAGGCCGTCCTCTGTGATTGCCGCAGACACCGAGGTGTAGCCGTTCATCGACGGCGCGGTGCCGAACACCGCATAGGGCTTTTGGGTCAGATGGGCGGCATATTTGGTGATGTCATTGATCGAGCCGGATCCGACCGCGACCAGACCGCTGGCGTCTTTCGTGCGGGCGATCACCGATCGCACGGCGTCCATGTCGGGATGCGGATGGCGCGGCAGGATGATCTTGTCGACATCGATCGAGCCGCGCAGCGCAATGGACACTCTCTCGCCGAGAGCCAGCCTTGTGTCGGGATCCATGACAACGGCGAGCCTGCGGCCGAGCGGCAGCGGCTTGACCAGCGCATCGGCTTCGTCGCCGAGACCGCGCCCTATGACGATGGTCTTCAGCGGCACCGACAGCATTCCCTGGCTATCCGGGTCAGGCAGCGTGCCGGCAATAAGGCGATCGAGCATTTGTCTGGACATAGGATGCAGTCCGGTCAGTCAGCATGAAGCGGGGTCAGGGCATCGAACAAGGTGCGATACCGGCGGTAACTTCTGTCGTAGGCGGCCTTGGCGGAAGGATCAGGGTCGATCGTCTCGATGTGGCCGGCCAGCCTTTCAGCCGCCTGCCGCACTGAGGAGGTAAGGCCGATGGCTGCGGCGGCAAGGATTGCCGCACCGATCGGCGAGGCATCGGCCGCACCCGCGATCTCGACCGGCCTGCCGCTGACATCGGCCCGGATTTGCCCCCACACCCGGCTGCGCGCGCCACCGCCTGAGAGCCGGATGCGCCCGGTTGTTATGCCGAGCTCGTCCAGCCGGTCGACAACGTCGCGCATGGCGAAGGCGCAGCCTTCCAGCACTGCGCGAGCGCAGGCCGCTTTGCCGTGGAAGGATGTCAGGCCGTAGAAAGCGGCACGCGCTTCGGCGATCCAGCGCGGCGCCATGGCACCGGACAACGCGGGCAAGAACAGCAAATCGTCGCTGCCGGCAACCACCGTCGCCGCCAATTCCGACATCGCCGCCGGCGAATCGACGCCGAAGGTTGTTAGAAACCACGTCACCGCGCCGCCCGAGAGCCATCCGGGGTTGGAGATGAAATAGCCGTCGCCGAGAAAGCCATGGGTCTCGACCAGGCCGCCGGGGTCGAGGCGAAGCGTGCCGGACACCGCGCCGACCACTTCGGCCGTGCCGAGATTGCAGGCGACGACACCGGGCACGACGACCCCGGCGCCTATGGCGGCCGAAAAATCATCGCCGGTGCCGACCGCCAGCGGCGTGCCCACAGGCAAACCGGTGAGCTCGGCGCCGGCGTGCGTCAAGGCGCCGGCGATCTCAGATGCATCGTCGATGCCGGGCAATTTATCTGCATCGATGTCGAAGGCCGCCAGCAGATCGCCGGCATAGTTGTGCTCCTTCAGTCCATAGAGCATGGTTGTCGAGGCCAGCGCGTGATCGATGACGGCACGACCGCACAGCGCCGCGACCACGAACGATACCGGTTGATGCCAGAGCGCCACCCGGCGCGCTTCGGGCAGGTTGCGCGCTGCCCAGCGGATTTTCGCCGCCATATGCGTGGCATCGAGGACAAGACCGGTGCGCTCGCGGATGAAGTCCGGATCGATGCCGGCGATCTCTCCTGCCGCCCGCCGGTCCATCCAGATGATGCACGGAGCCAGCGCCTCACCATTGCCATCGACCGCGACGCAGCCGTCGAGCTGGCCGGCAATGGCAATACCCTTGATGTCGGACGGCGCAAGCCCAGCCTTGTCGAGCGCGCCGGCAATGGCCGGCTTGAGCGCCGCCAGCCACAGCGCCGGGTTCAGTTCGGCCCAGCCGGGCGCCGGGAAGGCCGGCTGGTACAGCACAGCGGCCTCGCCACGCAGCCGCAATTCGTCGTCGACAACGATCGCCTTCAGGCTTTGTGTGCCGAGATCGATGCCGATGACTGGCACTAGACACGCTCGCAATCCGCGAGGACATCCCGCAGTTGCGAGAGGATAGAACCTTTCGTCGGCGAATAGGAGCCATCGAAAACCGCTGTGCCAATGGTAAAAGCGTTGGCGCCGGCCAGCTTGATTGCCTTGATCCGATCGGCTGATGCCACAGCACCGGCGACGATCAGATGCCGCGACGGACCAAGCCCGCGCCGGGCTGCGCGCACCAGTTCGGCCGGGTCGGCCTCGGTGGCGCGATAGGCGAGGATGTCGCATCCCGCACAACCCTTCTCGGCGAAGGCGCGGCAGTCGGCCTCGACATCCTCGGCCGAACCGCCGAGCTTGGTCGGATGGCCGACCGGCCGCCCGGGAAAAGGGTAGTATTCGGTGCCGCTCCCCTCCAGCAACGCCATGATCTCGTCGACCTGAGTACCACCGAGCAGGCGCTGGATGCCGAGATCCCTGGCGATGCGCGCGGAATTAAGGCAGGCCTCAGCCGTCGTCGAGACAACTTCCATGTAAGTGGTGGCGCCTGTCCGGCCAATGGCGACAGCGAGCTTGCGCAGCACATCCGGCGCGACGCCAATATCCTTGAAGCCGACATGCTTCAGGCCGACCGGCTCAATCAAATCGACCAGGTCGAGACAGTCCTCGACCGTGCGATCGTGGCGCGTCAGCATGAAGATGAAGTCCATCCGAAAGGTCCCTCGCCTGGTCGGGAAAGCCGGTTTGCTGCCGGTCTGTTAACACCTCCCAACCATTTGTTGCAAGGTGCCACATTTTGATTTGCAGTACCACACATTTTATGACAGAACGGGCGCCGGCCCGCCAGGCACGACGTCTAGGGAGAGGGAAGAATGCTCAAGCCGCTGAGACGTACCGCGTCCAGACTGCTCGTCGCAGCCGTATTTGTGTGGCCCCTGACGTGGCAAGTGACACAAGCGGCCGCGTGGGATCTGAAAGAGGCGTCGAAACCCTATACCGGCCAGACCATCCGCATGGTCGGCGAGGCGCTGCCGCCGCTCGAAGCGCTAAAGAAGATGGCGCCGGAGTTTGAAAAACAGACCGGCATCCATGTCGAAGTCGAGATGTACGAGCACTCGGAAGCCGTCAACAAGGTGCAGCTCGATCTCAACTCGCACCGCGGCCGCTACGACGTCATCATCCAGCCGCATCGCGAACTCGGCAAGTTCGCCACCAACAACCATCTGGTCGAAATCGCCAAGATGATGGCCGACCCGGCTTTGCGCGATCCGAGCTTCGAGCCGGAGAAGCAGCTCTACCAGACTGCCTGGCACGAAATCTCCTGGTATGACGGCAAGGAGTACGGTTTCCCCTTCACCGTGCTCAACATGTTCATGTGGTATCGGTCGGACCTGCTCGCCGATCCCAAGGAGCAGGCAGGCTTCAAGGCCAAGTATGGCTACGACCTCGCTCCCGCCAAGGACTGGAAGCAGTATCGCGATATCGCCGAATGGTTCTATCGCCCCGACCAGGGCTTTTACGGCACCGCCCTGCAGGGCAAGCGCCACGAGGCGCTGTGGTATGAGTGGCTCAACTTCCTTTATTCCTTCGGCGGCGACGTGCTCGACGTGAAGAGCGGCTCGGCCTGCGGCCCGGTCATCGTCAACAGCCCCAAGGCCGTCGCCTCGCTCGAATATTACAAGAGCCTGCTGCAATTCTCGCCGCCGGACAGCCTCAACTATTTCTGGGACGACGTCATGGCGCTGATGCAGCAAGCCAAGGTCGCCGAGCTGATCATGTGGAACGACGCCACCTATGCCGTGTCGGTCGACACAACCGCCTCCACCGTCGTCGGCAAGGTCGGCTTCGATCTCGTGCCGCAAGGCGAAGGCGGCAAGATCGGCCAGGTCGAAGGCTGGACCTATCTCATCCCTATCTATTCGAAGAACCCACAGGCCGCCTTCCTCTTCGTCCAGTGGATGATGGGCTATGACCGCCAGCTCGAGCAGCATCTCAATGGCGGCGCCTCGGGCCGGCCCGATGTCTATGCCTCGGCGGAGGTGCAGAAACTGCCCTACGCCAAGGCCTCGATGGAGGCCAACGAGCATGCGGTGCCGAAGGCGACGCTGCCGCAATCGGCCGAGATGACCGACATACTGGTGCGCGAACTGTCATCCTACCTCGCCGGCGAAAAGGAGGCGCAGGCCGCCCTCGACACCGCCGCCACCGACATCTCGACACTGCTCGGTTCTTGCGCACCCATGACCTATCCGGCACGATAGGCCTTGAGATGTCGCGCAGAGGCTACCCGCACAAGCGGGTAGCCGTTCTTGTCCGCAGGAAACGCCCGTGACGAACCGCACTCCATCGCCGCGCGGAATGCCGCTTCTCGACCGTGGGGTGGGGCCGCTCTTGATGCTGCCGGCGACGCTGCTCGTCGTCGTCTTCCTGGTCGGCCCGTTCTACTACATGGTCTACACCGCGCTGACCGACCTCAGCTTCGCCGACGCCAGCCATGCCGGCGCCTTCGTCGGTTTCGACAATTTCCGCAAGCTGATGCGCAACGACCCATTCTTCTGGGCATCGTTCCTGCTGACGCTGAAATTCGTCATCATCGCCGTCGGCCTGGAATTCCTGCTCGGCTTTGCGCTGGCCTTCCTGATCTTCCGCTTCGTCGCCAGCCAGCGGCTTCTCACCACACTGCTGCTCATCCCGATGATGATCGCGCCGGTCGCCGTCGGGCTGATCTGGCGGCTGCTGTTGCAGGGCGATTTCGGCATGCTCACCTTCTACATGCGCAAGGTCGGCCTGCTGGCGCAGAATTCGGCGGTGCTTTCGGCACCCGACCTGGTGTTTCCGACCATCGTCGCCATCGATGTCTGGCAGTGGACGCCTTTCGTCACCCTGATCATGCTCGCCGGGATGATGAGCCTGCCGCGCGCGCCGTTCGAGGCGGCGATGATGGATGGCGCCAAACCGTTCCAGATTTTCCGAGACGTCATGCTGCCGCTGCTGCGGCCGGTCATCGCGCTCGTGCTGCTGCTGCGCGGCATCGACGCCTTCAAGGAGTTCGACAAGGTTTTCCTGATGACCGGCGGCGGACCGGGAACGCTGACCGAGCTGGTCTCGATCTACGCCTACCGCGTCAATTTCCGTAACTGGGACCTCGGCTACGGCGCCGCGGTCGCCTTCATGATCTATCTCGTCGTGCTGATCCTGTGCTCGGTCTTCTACAAGGCCGTCTACTGGTCGAGCCGCAAGCAGGTGGGGGCGTTTTGAGGGCGCTGCGATGATCGATCAATCCACCAACCGCGCCTGGAGGAGCTTTGCCTGGGCCGTGCTGCTCGTCGCCGTCGTGGTGGCGCTGACGCCTTATGTCTGGATGGTGCTGGCGTCGTTCAAGAACCGCGTCGATCTTCTGTCTTCTGTGCCGAAATGGATTTTTTCGCCGACGCTTGCCAACTATCCCGCCGTCTTCATCGACAAGGAATACTGGCCGCTGGCAATCAACTCGGTGCTGATCTCGGTGTCGTCTACGGTGCTCTGCATCGTCATCGGCGCGCCGGCTGCCTACGGCTTTGCCCGCTCCAATTTCCCCGGCAAGGAAGACCTGTTCTTCTTCTTCCTGACCACGCGCATGGCACCGCCGATCTCGATCGCCGTGCCGCTGTTCCTGTTCTTCACCTCGCTCGGCCTGATCGACACCATCTACGCCGTGGTGATCGCCCACACCTCCTTCAACCTGTCGCTCGTCGTCTGGATGATGCGCGGCTTCTTCGCCGAAATCCCCAGGGAGATCGACGAAGCCGCGATGATGGACGGCCGCTCGCGGCTCGGCGCATTCTTCTTCGTCGTCGCGCCGCTGGCCGCACCCGGCATGGGCGCCACAGCGGTGCTCTGCTTCATCCTGTCGTGGAACGAGTTCCTCTATGCCTTCATCCTCGTCGCTTTCGACGGGCGGCCGCTGACCGTCGGCATACCGGGGCTGGTGACGCCGCATGGCACGCTATGGGGCCAAGTCGCGGCGGTCGCCATCGTGGCGACGCTGCCGATCGTGCTTTTCACTTTCCTTGTCCAGAAACAGCTCGTCCGCGGCCTCACCTTCGGCGCGGTCAAGGGTTGAAGGGATCCTTGCATGGCAATTGTTTTCGACGGCGTCACCAAGGCCTTCCCGGACGGGACGGTGGCGCTGCAGGCGCTCGATCTTGCTTTCGAGCCCGGCGAATTCCTGGTTCTGCTCGGGCCCTCTGGTTCCGGCAAGACGACAGCCTGCCGGCTGCTCGCCGGGCTGGAGCGGCCGACCGCCGGGCGCATCATGGTCGAGGGCCTTGATGTCACCGACCTGCCGCCGCGCCTGCGCGGCATGGGCATGGTGTTCCAGAACTATGCGCTCTACAGCCATAAGAGCGTCTACGAGAACATCGCCTATCCCTTGCGCATCCGAAAGATGCCGGCCGCCGAGCTCGACCGCTGCGTCCGCGCCATGGCCGAGCTGCTCGAAATCACCCGTTACCTCGACCGCCGCCCTTCGCAATTGTCGGGCGGCCAGGCGCAGCGCGTCGCTGTGGCCCGCGCCCTGGTCTGGCAACCTAGCCTCTGTCTGATGGATGAGCCGCTGTCCAATCTCGACGCCTTGTTGCGGCTCCACATGCGCACCGAGCTGAAGCGGCTGCATCGCGAGCTGAAAAAGACCTTCGTCTTCGTCACCCACGACCAGGAAGAGGCGATGACGCTGGCGACCAGGGTCGCGGTGCTGCGCGAAGGCGCGCTGATCCAGTACGACGACCCGCGCGAGATTTATCGGCGGCCTGCCAATCGCTTCATCGCCGAATTCATCGGCCGTCCAGCGATGAACACGTTCGATGGCGATGTCCGCGCCGGCGTCTTCCACGCCAGCGGTTTCACTTGCCCGCTGCCGGGAAAGCCTGACGGCCCGATCGTGCTCGGCATTCGCCCGGAACAGATCCAGCTGGTCGACGCCTCCGCAAGCGATGCCATCCAGTTTGCCGTCGACGTCGTCGAACCGGTCGAGCCGGACGTCCTGATCTTCGCCAAGAGCGAGGCCAACGCGCTGATCGTCAGGACTGTGAATGACGATCGCGCTTTCGATCCCGGCCAGCCGCTTTATCTACGCTTTCCGCCGGCGGCGCTGCACACGTTCGATGCGGTTTCGGGAGCGCGGCTGCCGTGAGCTCGCTACTCGCTTTGGTGCCGCTGGCCGCCGCGGCACTTGTCTGGCGGCTGTTCTACAGCTTCAACCTGTCGCGGCGCTGGTTCTCGATGGGGGAACTCATCTTCTGGGACGCCATTGCACTGGTAATCCTGCAGCTTGTCTGGCTGATCTGGTTCTGAATGCGCATTCCAGCAACGCAGATCAGTAGCCCAGCGCACAACCGTCCTTGCGCGGATCGGAGGCACCGGTGAGCGTGCCCTTTTCCCAATCGATCAGCACCAACTGGCCGCCGCCATGCGGCTCCTCGGCGATCGAAACCTGATGGCCGCGCTGACGCAGGCCGGCGATCGCCTCAGCCGGAATCCCGCGCTCGGCCAGCACGGCATTGTCCTTGTAGAACACCCGTGGCGCATCCAGTGCCTGCTGCGGGTCCATCCCGAAATCGATCATGTTGGTCAACAGATGGACATGGCCGAACGGCTGGTAGCCGCCGCCCATCACCCCGAACGGCATCACCACCTTACCCCCTCGCGTCGCCATGCCAGGCATGATGGTGTGCATCGGTCGCTTTCGCGCCGCGATACGATTTGGATGGCCTTCCGTGAGGCGAAAACTGCTGCCGCGATTCTGCAGCACGACGCCTGTCTTGGGACCGACGACGCCGCTGCCGAAGGAACCGAAGGTCGAGTTGATGAAGCTGACTGCATTGCGGTCGCGGTCGACCACGGAGATATAGACCGTGTCGCTGCGCGGCAGCTCAAGCCGCGGCAGATGCGTCATGGCGCGGGCCGGATCGATGGCGGCGCGCAGCCGCTCCGCATAAGCTCCCGACAGCAGTTGTTCGACGGGGACCTGGACGAAATCCTGGTCGCCGATGAAAGTATCGCGGTCCTGGTAGGCAAGCCGGCCGGCTTCGATCTCGAGATGCAGCCGCTGGGCACTGTTCGGCTCCAACGAACCAAGGCTGAAGCCCGAAAGCACATTCAGCATGATCAGCGCCGTCATGCCCTGATTGTTCGGTGGCATCTGATGGATATCGTAGCCGCGATAGGACGTATTCACCGACGTGACGTAGTCGCCTTGGGTCTCGGCGAAATCCTCCAATGCATGCAGCCCGCCCAGCGCGCGAAGACGTTCCACCAGATCGTCCGCGACTTCACCTTCATAAAACCCTGCACGGCCTCGGTTGGCGATGATGCGCAAGGTGTCCGCCAAGTGCGGCTGCCGATGCACATCGCCGGCTTGCGGCGCCCTTCCCTCGGGCAGGAATATGCGCGCGGCATGTTCATCGGCTGAGAGCAGGGCGACCTCGTCGGCCCAGTCGAAGGCGACGCGATCATGAACGACATAGCCTTGTTCGGCATAGCGAATGGCTGGCGCCAGCGCGGCGTCGATGCCCTTTTTTCCGTGGTCCTCGAGTAGCCGGCACCATGCATCGATGGCGCCTGGTATGGTGACGGCATGCGGTCCGGCCGCAGGCAGTTCGCCATGGCCCCGCTCCAGATACCAATCGGCATTTGCAGCAGCAGGCGACCGCCCCGAGCCGTTGAAGGCCAGCACCTCGCCCTCGCTTTTGGGACTGTAGAGCACAAAACAGTCGCCGCCGATGCCGGTCGATTGCGGCTCGACGACGCCTTGCACCGCCGCCGCGCAGACGGCGGCGTCCATCGCATTTCCGCCTGAGCGCAGCATGTCGATGGCGGCCAGCGTCGCCAGCGGATGCGATGTCGCCGCCATAACTTCCGTTGCGCGAACCGGCGAGCGGCCGGGGAACTGAAAATCACGCATGCAATCCTCCGATGATCCACCCGCCGGTACTAACCTCAATGCTTGATACGGTCGCGCATGGCGTACCACAACATCCCCAGCACATAGAGCGGGCCCCGCAGCGCCGTACCGCCCGGGAACGGCATCGGCGTCAGCGTCGAGAACAGGTCCAGCCGCGAGGCGTCGCCCGTAATCGCTTCGGCCAAGAGCTTGCCCGACAGCGTTGACAGGATGACGCCCTTGCCGGAATAGCCATGCGCGAAATAGACCTCGCCATAGTGCCCGACATGCGGCAGCCGCGACGTGGTCACCGACACCAGGCCGCCCCAGGCATGATCGATGCGGCAGCCCTTCAGTTGCGGGAAGGTGGCCTCCATGTGCGGCCGCACGAAGCCGGCGATGTCGGCCGGCGGCGATGGCGTGTAGCGCTCGCCGCCGCCGAACAGCAGCCGACCGTCCGCCGACATGCGGTAGTAGTTGACGACGAAGCGTGTGTCGGACACCGCGACATTGGCCGGGATCACATTGTGTTTGCCCTCCAGCGGTTCGGTGGCGACGATATAGTTGCCTACCGGCATGATGCAGCTGTTGACGCGCGGCTCCAGCCCATGCAGCAGCGCATCGCCCGCCAGCACGACATGCCTGGCCCTGACCGAACCCTTTGATGTCGAGACCCGGATCGAAGGTTCGCGCTCAAGTTTCACCGCCACCGAATTCTCGTGGATGACGACACCGGCCGCCACGGCGGCACGGGCAAGGCCGAGCGTGTAGTTCAGCGGATGCATATGGCCGCCGAGCGGCTCATACATCGCGCCATGATAGGGCGTGTCCACCTTGCCGCGTGCCTGCGCCGCCGACAGGATCTCGACGTCGCGGAACTTCATCACGCTCTCGAGGCATTTGGCCTCGTCTTCGAGATCCCTGAGGTCGGAGCCATTAACGGCACCGACGAGGTGGCCGGTCAGCCACAGATCGCAGTCGATGGCGTGGCGCTCGATGATGTCGAGCACCAGGCCCCGCGCCTCGAAGGCGAGATCGAACAGCGCCTTCGCCCGCTCGGGGCCATAGAGCTTGACCAGCCCCTTGGCGCCTTTGCGCAGGCCGGGGATCATCTGGCCGCCATTGCGGCCCGACGCGCCCCAGCCGATCTTGCCGCCTTCGAGCAGCACTACTTTCAGGCCGCGCTCGGCGGCATGAAGGGCGGCCGACAGGCCGGTGCAGCCGCCACCGACCACCACCAGATCGGCGCCGACATCTCCCACCAGCGCCGGATGGTCCGGCGCCGGATTGGCGGTGGCGACATAATAGGAATTGCCGATATCGAGGCTCGAATTGAAACCCGTTGAGCCGGAGGCCATGATCACACCTTCAGCAGCAAATGGTCGCGTTCCCAGCTCGTCACCACGCTCTGGAACAGGTCGAGTTCGACGCTCTTGACGCGCAGATAGGTCTGGAAAAAATCCTCGCCGAGCAATGCCCGCACCGGCTCGCAAGCAATGAAACGATCAAGCGCCTCCTCCATCGTTTTCGGCAGCGTGCTTTTGATCTTGTAGGCATTGCCCGAGGCCTCAGCCGAGCGCGCCAGCTTCTGCTCGACGCCGAGATAGCCGGCAAGCAGCGAACCGGCGATCGCCAGATAGGGATTGCAATCCGCTCCCGGCAAGCGGTTCTCTACCCGCCGGGCGGCGCGGCCACCTGCCGGCACGCGCAGGCCGCAAGAGCGGTTGTCATGCGACCATTCGATGTTGGCCGGTGCGCTGTGGTTCGGCCGGATGCGGCGGAACGAGTTCACGTTGGGTGCGAACAGCGGCATGATCTCGGGCACATATCTCTGCAGGCCGCCGATGAAATGGCCGAACATTTCGGTGTCTGCATCATCTCTGTCGGCAAACAGCGCGGCGCCTGTCGTTTCATCGACGACAGACATGTGCAGATGCATCGAACTGCCGGCCTGCGCGGCGATCGGCTTGGCCATGAAGGTGGCGTGCATGCCGCTCTGCTGCGCCGCTTGGCGAGTCAGCCGCTTGAACAGCAGCACCTGGTCGGCGAGTGGCACCGCGTCGCCGTGCAGCAGATTGATCTCCAGCTGCGCGGTGCCCGATTCATGGATCAGCGTGTCGAGCGGCAGGCCGGCGGCTGCGGCATAATCATAGACGCGCCTTATCACCGGCTCGAATTCTTCCAGCGCCACCATGTCATAGGGATGCTGCGAGCCCTCGGCGCGGCCATTGGCGCCAACCGGTGCCGTCAGCGGCTGGTCGGGATTCGGATTGGGCGCGGCCAGATAGAATTCGACTTCCGGCGCCACCACCGCGCGCCAACCGCGCTTCCGGTAGAGATCGAGCACGGCGCGCAGCACATGTCGTGGCGAGGCCATCCAGGGCTTGCCTTCCATGTGGAAGGCGTCGGCGAAGACATAGGCTTTGCCAGCGCCACCGCCCGGCGCCAGGCACAGCGTCGACATATCAGGCACCATGCGCATATCCGGGTCTTGATAGGCAAAGCCTTCGTCGATCGAACCGGAGTAGCGGCCATCGATGCTGACCAGGAAAGCGCTGCTCGGCAGGTAGAGTGCGCGGTCTTCCAGCGCCTTGAGGAATTTTGCTGTCGGCAGCGCCTTGCCGCGCAGCACGCCATTCATGTCGGGCACCAGGCACTCGACCTCCGTGATGCCGTGCTGGGCGAGCCAGGCCTTGGGATCGTTGCCGGTGAAGAGAGCGGTGTTGGTATTTTTGTCCTGCATTTTGGTTCACGTACCTATGAGAGAGAGTATGGCTTGCGCGGCCACATCCGTTCCAGGGGTCAGCGCCATCTTGGCAGCATTGTCCCTGAGGCGGGCGCGCATCGCATCGTCGGCCAGCAGGCCGAGAATGGCTCTCTCCAATCCCCCTTCGGTCCAGGCGTCGCGGCCGATATGGTCGCCCACGCCCGTCTCTCCCGCGCGTTGCGCATTGTCATGTCCGTCCCAGCAATAGGGCATGATCAGCGATGGCACGCCGAAGCGCAGCGCCTCGCAAAAACTGTTGTTTCCTCCGTGATGAATAAACAGGTCCGACTTCGCCACCACCGAAGGCTGCGGAAACCAGGCGTCGAGATAGACATTGTCCGGCACCGCGCGGTAGGCGTCGCGCAGGCCGCCGGCATTGACGATGAAGCGCGCCGGCAGCCGGTCGAAGACGGCGAGCATGCGTTCGATCAGCCCGACATCCATCGCGCCGAGACTGCCGAAGCTGACATAGACCAGCGGCCCGCCATTGCGCGGAAACACCGGCACCTCGAACGGCCCTTCCGAGCGCACGCAGCCTTCGAGATAAACGAAGCGTTTGGGGTCGAGCGGCTCGGCCCGCTCACGCCGTACGATCGCTGGCGTCAGCAGCAGATTGAGGTCGGGAGATGTCTCGAGGAACAGGCCCTTGGGCAACGGCGCCAGGCCGGCATCCGCGCGAAAACGGTTGAAGCACTCATGCGCGGGTGCGGAGGCCGCGAGATAGCGCGCTTCGAACGCCGCACGTTGCGGGTCCTCGGCACCCATCCCCGAGAGATAAGGCGGCACCTCGGCATCCGGCAGTTCCGTCTCGGCACAGGAGACGACGCGCACCCACGGGCAGCCGGCGGCGGCGATCGCCGGGAACATGATNGCAGTTCCGTCTCGGCACAGGAGACGACGCGCACCCACGGGCAGCCGGCGGCGGCGATCGCCGGGAACATGATGACGTTGTCGAGCACCACCGCGTCCGGCTTCAGCCGCGCCAGCAATTGGCGCAGCGGCGCCTCGGCGTTGACGGCGGTGTCGACGATCGCTTGCCAGGTCGGCGCGACATAGGTCTCGAGCTGGTCGATCGGGCTCAGCCGGAAATGCGGCAGGTGCCGGCGCACGAAGGCCTGCCAATAGCTCTGGCGGTCGCTGTCGCTCAGCGGCTCATCCGTCGGCAGATGGTATTCCTGGAAGCCATAGTCGGTAAAGACGCCGGAGAAGCCGGCATGGCAGATGAAGACGGGGCGAGCGCCCCGTGCGCGCAATGCCTGTGCGATACCGACGCAATTCAACGCGGCGCCGAAACTGGCTTCGGGAAACAGCGCGATGGTCGGGCTGGCTTTACGCGTCAATTATTCCTCTTCAATCCGGCCGGCTGATCATGCCGAACAGTGCGGGAGCTCCGCGGCTGGCTGCTTGCGGTCGCTGGCTGCGGGAGAGCCGCAGGTGGATGCGAAGCAGATCGGCAGCCACCTCATACTGCCGGCTTTCAAGATAGTCGAGTATGCCCGAGTGTTCGCGCAGCGATTGCCGCAGCCGAAACACGTTGACGCCGGAATAGATGCCCGGCAGCCGGCGCAGGCGGAGATGATCGGCCAATGCATCCGACACAAAACGGTTGGCGCAGCCCTCGGCGATCATGCCATGAAAATCCATGTCCAGCCGCTGGAACTCGCGCGTGTCGAATGTCTCGTCCGGCAGCGCTGCAAGCGCTTCCATGCCTTGCCGCAACATTGCTGCCCGCGCCCCGTCCAGCCGAAAGCCTGGCGTCAGGATGGCCGCCGGCTCCAGCACCAGGCGGAACTCGTAGCTTTCGCCTTGCGCCTCCGGATCGTCCGGCGCGCGGCGAAACAACCAGGATTGCCCAGGCGCACGATCCAGAAGATTCTCGTCGGTCAGTTTGTTAAGTGCTTTTAGTACCGTCTTGCGATCAGCGTCGTAGCGTCGCATCAGCCCCGCGATGGTCACCGTCTGGTCCAACCGTCGCGCCGAGCGGTCGCGCAGGATGGCTTCGGCGAGCTCGTCTTCCTCCGCACTGGGTAGTTCGGCGGCAATGGCGGGCTGGGCGGCGAGGTCGACCGTCAGATGATAACCGCTGTCGGCCTCCCAGCGCACCACGCCCCGTTCCGCGAGCAGGCCGAGTGCGGCGCGTACCGGCGTGCGCGAGACATTGCACAGCGAGGCGATCTGCTGTTCGGGCAGGCGGGCGCCAGGCTCGAAGCCACGCTGCCGCGCCACATCCAGGATGCGCTGCGCCAGATCGAGATGGTTGGTGCGAGGTCGTCTGGCTACGGCTTGCATGACTTTTCTCGAATGCGAATGTGGCGCATTGGTCTGGCTGATCGCCGGAACAGGGACAATCGGCCAAATTCCTCCGTCGTTGACAGATTATGGATTGACGTACTTTTTTCTGCAATAGTACTGTCGGCACAATCGGCGAGAAAAGACCGAGGGAACAGGATCAAGGCAGGCGCGCGCGTCGCCGGCCTTGGTCCGGCAAATGATTTCGACGATCAAACCGAATGGGAGACTGCCATGACCGCTACCAGCCTGCGGCGCCGTGCGCTCAATACATCCTCAATCGCTCTCGGTCTCGCCCTGACGCTCTCGGTGCCGGCCGCCGCAGCCGACCTCGTTATTTCGAACTGGGATGGGTACATGGCACCCGACGCCATGGCCGCTTTCAAGACCGCCACCGGCGTTGCCGGCGAAGTGGTGGTGCACGCCACCAATGAAGAGATCATGGGCAAGCTGATTGCCGCCGGCGGCAAGGGCTATGACGTGGTCTTCGTCTCCTCGCCCTTCGCCGAAGTATTAAACAAGCTTGGCCTGACCGAGCCGATCGACCATGCCAAGATCCCCAACCTCGCCAACCTCTATCCCGAAGCGACCAAGCTGCCGCACGATGTCGGCAACGCTTTCTCCGTGCCTTACACCTGGGGCACGACGGGCCTCTGCTACCGCTCTGACCTTGTCAAGACGGCGCCCACGAGCTGGAGCGACCTGCTCGCCCCTTCCGACGAGATGAAGGGCAAGACCACCATGCTGGCGACCGATCGCTGGCTGCTGGCCGCCGGGCAGCTCGACAAGGGCTATTCGGTCAACGAGACCGACCCGGCCAAGATGGCCGAGGTCAAGGACCTCTTGATCTCCGCCAAGAAGACCCTGCTCGCCTATGACGACACCACCTTCTATTCCAAGCTGGTTTCCGGCGAGGCGCTGATGGTGCAGGCCTGGGACGGCTGGTGCAATTACGGCATCGCCGACAAGCCGGAGATCAAATACGTCATCCCTAAAGAAGGTTCGGACCTGTGGGTCGACACGATGGTGGTGATGAAGGCGTCCGAGCACAAGGACGACGCCTTCAAGTTCATCAACTTCATGCTCGACGCCAAGAACCACGCCTGGGCGGCGCAGAACATCGACTACAAGGTGCCGAACAAGCCGGCGATGGAAAGCCTGCCGGCCGACTTCCTGGCCAAATTCCCCAACATGGCGATGCCGGTGGCCGATCTCGTCAAGTTCGAGCAGTTGCGTGACGTCGGCGAAGCCCAGCGCGACTATTCCAAGATCGTCAGCGAGATCAAGGCCGCGCAGTAAGCGGCGCAGACTTCACGGCCGGCAGCACTTCTGCCGCCGGCCCTGAGCGGTACCCGAGAAATTGTCCCAGACCCGACTTCGTTCCTCTCTGCTGATGGCCCCGGCGCTGGTCTGGCTGACCGCGCTGATGGTGGTGCCATGCGCCCTGGTGCTGGCGCTCGCCTTCTTCCGGCGCGGCGTCTATGGCGGCATCGACTACACTTTGACGCTGGAAAATTTCGGGTTGGTCTTCGACCCGCTCTATGCCGGCATCTTCCTCAACTCAGCACGTATCGCCGGCACCGCGACCTTGATTGCGGTGGTGATTGGCTATGCCGCAGCCTATGCGATCGCGGCCGCACCGCGCCGGTGGCAGCCAATTTTCCTGTTCTTCGCCGTGCTGCCGTTCTGGTCCAACTATCTGATCCGCACCTATGCCTGGATCGTGCTGCTGAACCGCGAAGGGCTGATCACCCAGTTGCTGCGCTGGTTCGGCTACACCGGCGAACCGCCCTCGATGCTCTATACCGAAGGCTCGGTCATCGCGGGCCTCGTCTACAACTATCTGCCCTTCGTCATCCTCGCCTGCTACGCGCCGCTGTCGCGCCTCAACCCGGAACTGGCCGAGGCATCGCGCGATCTCGGCGCCTCCGCTGCCACCACTTTCCGACGTGTCATCCTGCCGCTGACCGTGCCCGGCATCGCTGCGGGTGCTGTCTTCGTCTTCGTGCTGTCGATCGGCAATTTCGTCACCCCGGCGCTGCTCGGTGGCGGCCGCTTCCAGATGATCGGCAACCTCGTTTACGACCAGTTCCTGACTGCCAATGACTGGCCGTTCGGCGCAGCGCTCGCCATGGCGCTGATCGCCATCATGCTTCTGGTGCTGATGGCGCAGGCGCTCGCCGCCGACCGCGCCGCGGGGCGTGCGGCTGAGGCAAAGGGTGACGCCGATGGCTGAGCGCTGCGCAATTCTTGCCTTCTCCCCGTTCACCGGGAGAAGGTGCCCCGAAGGGGCGGATGAGGGGCGGCGTCAACCTTTGCGACGCTCAGCGCTACCCCTCATCTGCCTGCCGGTATCTTCTACCCGTGAACAGGGAGAAGGACTCTGGTCGTTCGCTTGCCTTCCAATTGTCGGAGGCCGGCGATGACCCATTCCTTCACCCGTACGCTCGGCATGCGGACGATCCTCACCCTCGTCTTCGCCTTCCTCTACATCCCCATCGCCGTGCTGGTGGCGCTGTCCTTCAACGAAGGCGGATTGCCGACGGCATGGTCGGGCTTTTCGCTGAAATGGTATGCCTCGCTGGCCGGCAATTCCGCCATCCTTTCCGCTGCGCTCAACACGCTGATCGTGGCGTTGGTCTCCACGGCCATCGCCACGCTGCTCGGCACGCTGCTGGCCATCGGCATCGAGATGCGCCGGCAATACGGCAGGGGTCTCGAGGCGCTGATCTTCGCACCGATGATCATCCCCGACATCGTCCTGGCGATCGCTCTGCTGTCGTTCTTCTCCATGCTAAACCTGACCATGGGCCTGCACACCATCATCCTCGCCCATGTCGTCTTCAACCTCGCCTTCGTCTGCTCGGTGGTGCGCGCAAGGCTAAAGAGTTTCGACTGGTCGATCGTCGAGGCCTCCGCCGACCTCGGCGCCTCGGCTCTGACCACCTTCCGGCGTGTGACATTGCCGGTCATCGCGCCGGCAGTGATTGCCGGCGCTCTGCTTGCCTTCACGCTCTCGGTCGACGAGTTCATCATCGCCTTCTTCACCGCCGGTGCCGGCCGCGCCTCGACGACGCTGCCTATGCAGATCTACGCCATGATCCGCTTCGGCATCACGCCGGAGATCAACGCGCTGGCGACCATCGTCATGGCGGTATCCATCACCGCGCTGACCCTGTCGCAGCGGCTCAACCGTGGGATCATCGGCCAATGAGCGAACCGCGCACGCTGCTGGCCATTGATAACGTTTCGAAGAAGTTCGGCCGGGTCACCGCCGTCGACGGCATCTCGCTCGACATCCGCGAAAACGAGTTCTTCGCGCTGCTTGGACCCTCCGGCTGCGGCAAGACCACGCTGCTGCGCATGCTGGCCGGCTTCGAGACGCCAACCGACGGCCGCATACTGCTCGATGGCAAAGACATCGCCCGGACCCCGCCCAACAAGCGGCCGGTCAATCTGATGTTCCAGTCCTACGCGCTGTTCCCGCATATGAGCGTGCGCGCCAATGTCTCCTACGGGCTGGAGATGGAGCGCTTGCCGAAAGCTGAAATCCGTTCCCGCGTCGAGGCCATTCTGGCCACCACCGAGCTTGTCCCCTTCGCCGACCGTAAGCCTGAGCATTTGTCGGGTGGCCAGAAGCAGCGCGTCGCGCTCGCCCGCGCGCTGGTCAAACGGCCTCGGTTGCTGCTGCTCGACGAACCGCTGGGCGCGCTGGACAAGAAACTGCGCGGCGCCATGCAGATGGAGCTGAAGCGCCTGCAGCACGAAGTCGGCATCACCTTCGTCATCGTCACCCACGACCAGGAAGAGTCACTCGTCATGGCCGACCGCATGGCGGTGCTCAAGGACGGCCAGCTGCTGCAATGCGACACGCCGCACGTGATCTACGAGCATCCCACCGACCGTTTCGTCGCCGACTTCATCGGCGTGATGAATTTCGTACCGGGCAAGATGTCTGCGGATGGCGTGATCGCCGCGAACGGCGCGCGCATCACCGGCAAGGTTCCCGCCAAGCTCACACCCGGCGCTTCCGCTGTCGCTTCGGTGCGACCCGAGCGCATCCGGCTGTTCCCGTCAGCCGAGACCGCCAACCGCATCGCCGGCACGGTTGAGGCGCTGGCCTATCACGGGCTCGACCTGCAGCTGCATGTCCGCACGCCTCTGTCGCCAAAACCATTTCTGGTGCGCGTCACCGCCGATGCCGCCGACCGCCGGCCGGTCTCGTCGGGCGATCAGGTCGAACTCGGCTGGGACGCCGCCGATGTCAGAATTTTTCAGGAATAGGAGAGCTTGATGGCGCAGAAGACGATCGCGTTTTTTCCCGAAGCGGCCTACGGCCCGGCGCTCAATTCGGTCGGCATCGCGCAAGCCGTCGAGGCGCGCGGCCATAAGGCAGTGTTCCTGTCCGACCCCGGCTTTGTCGATGTCTACAAGGGTTACGGCTTCGAAGCGCATCCGGTGAACCTGTCGGAGCCGATGCCGCCCGAGCAGATGGCGAAATTCTGGGAAGACTTCATCAACGGCCACATCCCGAACTTCCGCAAATCGCCCTACGATCAGGTCGACAATTACGTGAAGGATTGCTGGACCGCGATTGTCGACAGCGCCAAATGGGCGCAGAAGGATTTGCCGCGAGTCCTGGCCGCCATCAAGCCTGATGTCATTTGCGTCGACAATGTCATCCTGTTTCCGGCCATCAAACAGTTCGGCAAGCCTTGGGTGCGCGTCATCTCCTGCTCGGAAAACGAGATCGAGGATGAGGACATCCCGCCGCATCTCTCCGGTTGCGGCGAGAACGACCATGTCGGCCACCAGCGCTATCGCGATCATTTCAATGCGGTGATCAAGCCCATCCACGACGACTTCAACGCCTTCCTCACCGCAAACAATGAAGCGCCATACCCGGTCGGTCAGTTCTTCGAGGCCTCGCCCTATCTCAATCTGCTGCTCTATCCCGAAGCGGCAAAGTTCAAACGCCGCCATCCGCTTGATACGACGAAATTCCAGTATCTCGAAGGCTGCGTGCGGCAGGAAAAGCCATACGCCGTGCCGACCTTCGCCGAGAACAATGACGGGCCGCTGCTCTATGTCTCCTTCGGCAGCCTCGGCGCTGGCGATGTCGATTTGTTGAAGCGCATCATCACAACACTGGGCAAGACCCGTTACCGCGCGCTGGTCAATGTCGGCGGCTACAAGGACCTGTACACGGATGTGCCGGACAACGTCATCGTCGAGAGCTGGTTTCCGCAGCCTTCAGTCATCCCGCAGGTCGATGCCGTCATCCACCATGGCGGCAACAACTCGTTCACGGAGTGCCTCTATTTCGGCAAGCCGGCCATCATCATGCCCTATGTCTGGGACGGCCACGACAACGCCACCCGCGTCCAGGAAACCGGCCACGGCTTCGGCATGCCGCGCTACGACTGGAGCGACGCCCAGTTGGTCAGCAGGATCGAGGCTTGCCTGACCGACCCCAAGATGAAGGCCAAGCTGGCGAAGACCTCGTCGCAGATGCGGGCACAGAACGGACCGGAAAAGGCCGCAGGGTTGCTGGAGAAGTTGCTGTGACCTCCTCCGCCCCGCACCTTTACCAAGCCTCCACCCGCACCGACCTCGTCGACTGGGGCGCCCAGTCCGACGCGCTCGACGGCGCGTCGCACTCGACCGGCAGGCTTGTCCACAAAGGACCCAACAACCAGCCGGAATCCGGCATCTGGGTCTGCACGCCCGGCCGCTGGCGGCTCTCGATTCCGCGCGACGAATTGTGCCATTTCGTCGCCGGCCGCGCGACATACCGGTCGGATGCCGGGGAGGTGGTAGAAGTCGCAGCCGGGACCGTGGTCATGTTCCCTGCCGGCTGGACAGGCGAATGCACCGTGCATGAGACCATGCGCAACGTCTACATGCTGGCTTGAACAGCAACGGAGCTTCCCAATATGCCGACACCGCACTGGCCAAAGGCCTCGACCGTGAAACTGGAGGACTGGGGCGGGGGCAGCAACACGCTTGCCGGCTCGCCGCGCGCCTCGGGCAGGATCCTCTCGCAGAACCCGGACGGCTCAAGCGAATGCGGCCTGTGGTCGTGCACGCCAGGCAGCCGCAAGGTTACCTTTGCCGCCGACGAGTTCTGCCATTTCCTGTCGGGCCGCGGGACCTATGTCCGCGAGAATGGCGAAGAGATCCCGGTCGAGGCCGGCATGCTGGTGTTCTTCCCCGCCGGCTGGGCCGGCACCTCCACCATCACGCAAACACTGACCAAGGCCTTCATGTGCCGCTGAGCACTTTTTTAAAGGAAATCGCCATGACCACGCCCATCATGCAATCCCCGCTTGCCATCACCGACCTCGTCGACTGGGGCGTCATCCCGACCATGATCGAGGGCGTGTCCCACACCTCGGGCAAGCTGCTCTACAAGGGGCCGGAGGGCCGTTCGGAATGCGGCCTGTGGGTCTGCACCCCCGGCAAATGGCACTGCCATGTCACCCGCGACGAGTTCTGCCACTTCCTCGAGGGCCGCTGCACCTATGTGCACGAATCGGGCGAGGTCATCCAGATCGAGCCGGACACGGCGGCGTTCTTTCCTCAGAATTGGAAAGGCGTCTGCACCGTCCATGAGACCATCAAGAAGGTCTACATGATCCGCTGAGCGGACCTGAAAGGACGACCATGCAATTCTCCGCTGACCGGCCGGCTTTCTTCGTCAATCCGGACTACCGGCCGATGACCGGCACGGCAAAACCGGTGATCGATCCGGCGACGCTGGAGACCGTCGGCTCGATCTCCGCCGCAACGGACGGTGAGGTCGATGCGGTGCTGTGTGCCGCAACCACGGCACAAGCCGCCTGGAAGAAGCTCGATGCCAAGAGCCGGGCAAAGCATCTGCATGCGGTCGCCAACGCCATCGAGGCGGCGGACTTCACCCGCTGCGCAGAGCTGATGGTCCGCGAGATGGGCAAGCCTTATCCCGAAGCGATCGGCGAGATCGCCAATTGCGCGCCGATCTTCCGCTACTACGCCGAGATGGCGCGCGACGATGCCGGCAAGATCGCCGGCACGACCCAGGCCGGTTCGTTCCAGTATGCGCGCTACGAGCCGTATGGCGTCTCCGTGCACATCATGCCTTACAACTTCCCGATCCTGCTGATGTGCTGGACCGTCGCGGCCTCGCTTGCCGCCGGCAATGGCTGCGTCATCAAGCCGGCCGAAGCGACGACGCTGTCGACGCTGGACTACATGACGGTGTTCCGTTCACTGCCGGAAGGGCTGGTCGCCTGCCTGCCTGGCACGGCCGCCACCGCGCAGGCGCTGATCGCCTCCGAGCGCACCCACGCTGTCGCCTTCACCGGCTCGGTCGCCGCCGGCAAAGCCGTGGCAGTCGCCTGCGCCGAGCGCATGAAGCCTTGCGTCATCGAAGCCGGCGGCAGCGATCCGCTGATCATCAGCGAGCACGCGCCGCTCGACGTGGCGGCAGCCGGCAGCGTCACCGCCGCCTTCCACCTGACCGGCCAGGTCTGCACCTCGGCCGAACGCTTCTTTGTCGTCGACTCGGTTCACGATCGCTTCGTCGAGCTGTTCGCCGAGAAGACGCGGGCGCTGCGCATCGGCAATGGCATGGACAAGACCGAGATCGGCCCGCTGGTCAGCGAAGCCGCCCGGGCGAAAGTGATGCGGCTGGTCGATGATGCTATCAGCAACGGCGCTATAGCCGTTGCCGGCGGGCGCATTCCGCCGGCGCACAACAATGGCTGGTTCTACGAGCCAACGATCCTGACCGGGGTTACACCCGATATGGCGATCGTGCGCGAAGAGTGTTTCGGGCCGGTCGCAGCGATCTGCCGCGTAAAGGATTTCGACGAAGCGATCCGGCTTGCCAATGACAGCCCGTTCGGGCTCGGCGCCTCGGTCTTCACCACCGACCTCGCCGAGGCGCATGAAGCGGCCGAGCGGCTCGAGGCCGGCATGGTCTGGGTCAACAACCCGCTGATCGACAATGACGCCCTGCCCTTCGGCGGCTGGAAGGCATCAGGCCTTGGCCGCGAGCTGGGACGCCAGGGACTCGACGCCTTCCGACGCTCCAAGATGGTCATCATCGACCACAGACCGGCGATCAAGGACTGGTGGTACCCCTACCCCGACAGCTGGTTCCGCGAGACAGGCGGCCGCAAGCACGTGTGAGCCCGGCTAGTCCATAACGTAAGCTGATGCTTACGCATCTGCCGAGATAGGCCGGCTATTTCAACGCTTGAAGCTTGTCGATCGCGGCAGTGAATCCGGCAAGCGAGACCGGAATGGTCACCGGCTTGCGCGTCACCGACTCGATGCCGATGTTCAGGTTGGTTCCCGATTTCATCGCCTTGAGGAGGTCCGCCGACAAAGGGGTCGCCGCATAGGCGCCGTTCTGGTCACTGGTCTGGATGGCGATGGTCGTCTTCTGCCCCTGGTCGATCTGGTACGAGGCGCCGGAAGGCAGGAACAGCCCGTGCGGCAAGGCCAGCAGCATCGCGAGGTTGCCATTGCCGTTGTCGCGGCGAACCGTAACGGTAAGAACGCGCTGCCCCGTCTTGGCCTCGGTAAGGTTTTGGGAGACCTGGCATTGAAGCTCGGTGCCGGCCGATCCGCTAGCGCAGTTTAGCGACCATGGATTGCCTTCTGCAGGCTTTGTCTCGGCAGATTTGGTTGACTTCGGCTCTTCGGCAAGCGCCGACCCTGCCGACACGACCAGCCATAGCGCGCCGACCCAGGCGGCCCGCCCACAAACGGTTCTCAGCAATGAAGCCACCCGATCCTCGTCGTGTCAGGGTTTCGCCCAGCGCGTTGATACAACAGCCGAGCCTGGCGGGGAAGCCAATACGGTACATGAGCGCCGGCTAAATTACTGTTGCTGGATTACCACAATAAACAACTTTGAAATCTTGTACGTGTAAAGCAAACAATCATGCTCGCTATACACTGGGATTCGGATAGTATTAGCGACGGAGCGTGTACTCGTCGGGGTTCGCAAGGGATGGAGACGACCGAGAAAACTCGGCAGATCAATGACATGGCGACGCACGGAAGAAGCTCCCGGGCGAATAGCAAGTATCGCCGGTCAGGTTTTTCCAGGCATCTCTGGAAGACGACTGCGCTGTCCACTCTGGCACTTGCCCTTACCGGCATAGCCGCCCATGCCGGCGACACCGGACTGTGGCAGCCGCAGGTCCGCGCCATCATCGGCGCCAACAACAATGGCGGCAACACGGCGATCGAGGGTTTCCTGCCGCTGAAGCAGAACCTCGAATCCGTTCTCTTTCTCGATGTGCGCTCGAAATACGATTTCGACGACGGCTTCGGCCAGGACGTCGGCCTCGGCGTTCGCCGCATCGTGAATCCGGATCTGATGATCGGCGGCTACGCCTATCTCAACATCCAGAACCACGACAGTCACCAGTTCGTCGCCTCGACGCTCGGCCTCGAGGCCATCACCTCAAAATACGATGCGCACGTAAACGTCTATCTGCCGATCAGCGGCGACCGCAGCACGGCCGGGCAAGAGTCGAGCCTGTCGCTGGTCGGTCATCAGCTGATCGAGCAGATATCGGCCATCGCCCACCGCGATTACGCGGCCTGGGGCATCGAGGGCGAGGTCGGCGTTCAGGTGCCGCTCAACCTGCCCGAGAACCATTCACTGCGTTTCGATGTCGGCGCCTACCATTTCGGCGATCCCGACGGCGACGACGGCAGCATCACCGGCGCCAAGGCCGGCCTGGAATATTCGATCGGCGACGTCATCGGCAAAGGCACGTCGCTGACCTTCACCGGCGAGGTGCGCAACGACAACCGCGATGACACCCAGTTCGCCGGCAGCATCCGGCTGACGGTGCCGCTCAACGCTTTCGACAAGGGCTCGTCTTCGGCCGGTGACGGCGCCGAGCCGGTCTATCCGGTCAGCCCCGGCCTGCGCAAACGCGTCAACGAGCGCGTGCGTGGCGACATCGGCGTTCGCATCGAGAGCCAGGACAAAGTTACCGGCACGTCGACGCGGGTGGCGATCAATGCCGCCACCAACACGGCATTCGGCCAGTTCTTCTTTGCCGATGGTGACAACGACGCGCTCGGCCTCGGCACGATCGGCGACCCGACCACGCTCGACAATGCGGTCGCCGGCGCCGGCGCGAACGGCGTCGTCGTCGCGCTCGGCGGCAAGGGCAACATTACGACAGCCGGTGTGACGCTCGCCAACGGCCAGACCGTCATCGGCGGTGGCGGAGGCGTCCAGGCGCGGCTCGTCGACGGCAGCATCGGCACCTACAATTTCGGCGGATCCAACGGCACCCTCCAGGGCACCAACCCCGCCAACAACGTCCTGACGCTCGCCAACGGCAACACGCTGAGCGGCATCATCATCACAGGCGGCAAGGACGGCATCCTCGGCAACAACATCACCGGCGCCACGTTGACCAACGTCACGGTCACCGGCGCCGGCGGCCACGGCGCCGACTTCACCGGTACATCGACCGGCGTCAATGGCTCGAACTTCACCGCGACCGGCAACGGCCTCGACGGACTGCACATCGAAGGCGACGGCACCTATAACTTCACCGGCACGACGCTGCTGCAGGGCAATGGCGACGACGGCCTGGATATAACCGGCCACGGCACCTACACTTTCGCCACCCTCAACTCGCTCGACAACAACGATGCCGGCATTACCGTGAAGGGCACCGGGGTCGCCGGCTCGATCGACATCAGCGGCGGCCAGGTGTCGGCCAACAAGGCGCTCGGCGACGACGGCGTCGGTGTCTTCATCGATCCGATCACCGCCCATATCGTGCTGGATTCGATCACCCAGACCGGCGGCGCATCGGGCGTCGTGCTCGAGAATCTTTCGGGCAGCTTCACCGTCAACGGCGCGACGACGATCTCGAACACGACCGGACCGGGCATCGCGATCACGGATTCGCCGGCCGCGATCCGCTTCGGCGACATCAACATCACCGATCCCGGCACCGACGGCATGGTGTTTACCGGCGTCAATGCGTCCGTCATCGCCGGCAACATCATCATCTCGGGGCTCGGCTCCAGCATCGGCCTCGACTTCTCCGGCAGCCAGACCAATTTCACGGCGCAGTCGCTGAACATCACTGGCACAGGCGCCGCCGGCTCGATCGGCATCGATCTGTCTTCCCCGAGCGCGGGCGGGGCAACGATCGTCATCACCGATGGCGGCGCGATCGCCAATGTCGACACCGGCGTGCGCTTCGGCATTTCCGGCTCGCCGGCCAATTCAGCCAATGCCCAATTCAGTTTCGGCGGCGGCTCGATTGCCGGCATCACCGCCTCCCTCGACGCGCGGGGGCTCAACCAGACGCTCGGGCTCTATGCTTTCGGCTCGACGACCTTCAGCGGCCCGCAGCTGTTCGACCAGCAGAATGTGATTTTCGTCGGCGGCGTCGGATCATTGGGTGACGGCTCTTCCACGTCTAGTCTGCTTGCGATTAACCAGGCTGACCTTATCACCAACGGCACCGCGATCTTCGTGCTGGTCAATGACGGGACGCCCATCGACGCCTCTGGCGGCTTCTCGCTGAGTGCCGGACAGACAATGGCTTCGTTCGGCAACGGGCGTACTTTCTCGCTCGGCGGCATTCCCGTCAACGTCACCGGTGACAACGTCAAGCATGACCAGGTCGTCTCGGATCCAGGCGGCGCAGCCACGCTGACCAATACCGGCACCGGCGACGCCGTGACGCTGGCCAACAACACGTCGCTGCTCGACTTCAACATCGCCGGTGTGGCGAACGGCAATGGCGTGCATGGCAGCGGCGTCAGCAATGTCACGATGTCGGGGCTGAATGTTTCAGGCGCCAGCCTGAACGGCGTGCTGTTCGATGGCGCCATCAACAATGTTTCCGCCGACAATTTGAACTCAAGCGGCAATACCGGCAGCGGCCTGCTCATCGACAATGGTGGCGGAACTTACAGTTTCACCGGCACGACGACACTCTCGAACAATACCGGCCACGGCCTGTTCATCGTCAGCGGCGGAAACTATGGATTCGAGACGCTCGATGCAAAGGACAATGGCGGCTTAGGCATCTTCGTCAACTCGACGGGCGGCGGAAGCCTGACGACGACCGGCGGCACGGTTTCGGGCAACGGCCTCCAGGCCGTCTATGTCGCCACTTTCGGGCTTATCAACCCGATGGCGCTCAATGTCACGCTGGACACGGTGAGCCAGTCCGGCGGACAGAGTGGAATCGGCCTGGGCAACGTCGGCGGCAATTTCTCCGTTACCGGCACGACGACGACCTCCAACACCCTTTTCGACGGCATTTTCATCACAAACAGCGCCGCCACGGTTGATTTCGGCGGCGCGGCCACCATCACCCAGCCATCGCGCGACGGCATCTCGATCAACAACAGTTCCGGCGCCACCACGTTCGGCACGGTGACGATCAACCAGGCCGGCGTGAACGGGATCCTCCTCAATGGCAATTCCGGCGCGGTAACGTTCGGCGACGCCAGCATCGGCCAGCCGACCCAGAGCGGCATCGACGTCCAGGGCGCCAACGGCACGATCAGCTTCGCCAACATCGACATCACCGGCCTGCCCACAGGCAAGACCGGGCTCGACCTGTCGGGCAGCCAGTCGACCTTCACCGCCACGTCGCTCGACATTGCCGGAGCTGGCACTTCCACGGGCATCGACCTTTCCGGCACCACCGGCGGCTCGGTGACGATCGGCACCGGTGTGATCTCCGCCGGCACAGGCGTCCAGATGGGCACCAACGGCGCGGCAGGCACCAGCGCAAACACGACCTTCTCGTTCGGCGCCGGTGTCGGCACCAGTTCGATCACCGGGACGACCGCCTCGCTCGACATGCGCGGCCTGCTAGCCGGCAACCGCACCTATGCCTTCAACGCCACCCATCTGGTCGGCCCGCAGCTGTTCGACACCGCCAACGTCATCTTCGTCGGCGTAGCAAACACCGGGACCGGCTCCGGCGCGAGCGTTGGCGACCTTATCAACGCCGACGCCGCCGACGGTCTGACGACCGACGCCAACACCATCTTCGTCCTTGTCAACAACGGCGCTGGAACCATCAACACCGATGCCGACGGCTTCACGCTTGCCGACGGCCAGCAGATCGTCTCCTTCGCCAACGGCAACACCGTCGCTCTCGGCGGGCCGCCGGCCAACGTCACCGGCGCCGAGGTGGTTACTTCGGGCACCCAGGTCGATCCGTTCGGCAATGGCGCCGCCACTCTCAACAACTCGGCCGGCAGCACCATCGATCTCGCCAACGGCAACCGCGTCGCCGACCTCAGCGTCAGCAATGCGGGTTCGGGCTCGGCGATCAACGGATCGAATGTAAACGCGGCCACCATCACCGGGGTGACGATCAGCAGCGCCGTAACCGGCATCGACCTGACCGGCGCAACGGGTGCGATCAACATCACCAACACGACGATGGGCGGCGTCAGCGGCACCGGCCTGATGGCCAGCAACTTCGGCGGCACCGGCACCTTCAACAATTTGGATATCACCGGCGCCGGTATCGGCGTCAGCGTCACGGGCGGTTCCACGGGCACGCTGACCTTCGACAATGCGAGTTCGATCGCCGGCACGACGGGCACGGCGCTCAGCATTCTTGGAGCAACGCCTAACCTCACCTACAACGGCACCATCAATCAGACGAGTGCCGCGAGCGCGGTCATGATCAGCGGCATGACCGGCGGCTCCGCCACCTTCGCCGGCCAAATCACCGCCAGCACCGGCGCGGCCAACGCCATCGACCTGACCGGCAATGCCGGCGGCACGATCAATTTCACCGGCGGGCTCGACCTCACCACCGATGGCGGCCTTGCCTGCAGCGCCATCAATGGCGGCACGCTCACCGTCACCGGCACCAACACGACTGCATCTGGGCTCGGCCCTGTCGAAAACGGCATCCATCTCGGTGGCGCCGGCGGTTTGACCATCGGCGCAGGCGGCGTCATTTTCGACAGCGTCACCGTCGACGGCTCAGGCGGCGCCGTGCAGACCGGCATCCTCATCGAAAACACCAGCGGCGGCAGCGTCACCTTCGGCGCTGTCGACATCAATCGCGTCAATGGCGACGCCATCCGCCTCACCAACGTGGCCAACGCCGTTACCTTCAATGGCACGACGACGATCGACACGGTTGTTGGCGGTGGCCCCGGCTTCGTGGTGCAAGGCAGCGCCGCGACGGTCAATGTCAACAATCTGGTGACGACGCTGGTTTCGGGCGACGACGTCAGCCTGACCAACAACACCGGCACGATCAACATCGGCGGCACCATCACCGGTTCCGGCACCGGCAACGGCGTCGTGGTTTTTGGCGGCAGCGCCGCGATCACGGTCTCGGCCAACATCTCCAGCTCGGCAACAGCACCAGGCACGGCGGTCAAGATCGACGGCACCATCGGCGGCTCGGCCCAGTTCAGCGGCAGCGTCACGTCGACCGGCACCGGAAATCTGTTCGCCATCGGCTCGACATTGCCCCCGGCAGGCGGTGCGTTCAGCTTCACCGGCCCGACCCTGTCGGCGAGCGGTGGCGGCGGCGCGGTGGTCGGTGGCCTGATCGGCACTGCAACGTTGAATGTTACCACCCCGCTATCGATCACCAATGCCTTGGGCACCGGCCTGTCCGTCTCCGGTGTCGCGAGCACCGCATCGGCAACCTTCGGGGCGGTGACCGTGACGGGCGCCGGCGGCATCGGCATCAACATTGTCGGCAATGCCGGCCCGGTGACCTTCGGCACGACCCAGGTCACGCTGGGCACCACGAGCGGCACTGCCGGCATCAACTTCGCCGGCACCAACAACGATGTCAGCTTCGGCACGACCACCATCGACGATGTCGGCGCCAACCAGACCGGCATCGACTTCAGCGGCTCCTCGACGACGGCCGATTTCGGCCTGACGACGATCACCGGCCTGGGCGACCTGACCTCGCGCGGCATCGACCTGTCGTCGACCACCGGCAACAAGGTCATCACCTTCCTGCAGGGCTCGAAGATCGACAATGTCGGCATCGGCGTCGAATTGTCGTCCGGCCAGACCACGGCGACCTCCGCCAATGCCAACTTCACCTTCGGCGACGGCGATTCGACCGACGGGCTGGAGTCCTTCATCATCGCCGCCGCCGGCGGCTTCACCGTCAACACGGTCGGTCTCGATCCGACGCTCGGCAACTACGATTTCGACGACGTGTTCTTCACCGGCAGCGCCAACCTCGCCACCGCGCCCGGTTCGATCACGCTGGTCTCGCAGTCGGGCGGCTTAATCGCCGCCGGCACGACCGGCAATCTCAGCATGGGCGTCAACACCATTTCGCTCGCCGCCGCCGATGCGCTGACCGGCACGCAGAACTTCGCCTTCGTCGGCACGATCAATCTCGGCGCCACCGCCTTCACGCTCGATTCCGGCCAGACGATCACCGGCTTCGGCAACAGCAATGTGGTTTCGACCGGCACGATCCAGCCGGCCAACGTCCAGGGCAATCTCGGCGCCACCGGCGGCAACATCACCGGCGACGAGGCCGTGGTCAGCGGGACGGCCAACCTGATGCAATTGCTCGGCGACAACGCCGTGCGCCACACCGCTTTCGACTTCAGCAGCGCGACCGGTGCCGCCTTCCTCATCGATCAGAGCGCGGTCGGCTTCAGCAATGCCAGCGGCATCACCATCGAAGGCGTGACGATCAGCAACGTCGCCGCTGGTCAGACGGCCATCCAGGTCGCCGGCCTCAACGGCAATCTGTCGATCATCAACAACAACATCAACGTTGCCGGCACGCTGCTCGACGTCAACGGCGGCACCGGCACCATTTCGGTGTCGCGCGGCATCCTGCCCAACAGCGCCACTCCGGGAACGCTGACCGGTGGCGGCATCAATATCGCCAACCGCACCGGCGGCGCGGTGACCTTCACCGACCAGGTGACGATCACCGGCGGCAACGGCGTTTCGATTTCGGGCGGCAGCGCGGCAGCTGCGGTCAACTTCAATGGCGGCCTCGACATCACGACATCGTTGGCCACCGGCCTCAGCCTTTCGGGACTGAATGGCCTCACCGTCGCCAATGCCGGTTCGACGACGATCAACGCCACGGGCCAGACCGCGCTGTCGCTGCAAGGCACACTCGGCGCCGGCGGCGTCAATTTCGACAGCATCACCTCGAGCGGCGCCACCAGCGGCATCATCCTCAACGGCGTCACCGGGGCGGTGAATGTCTCCGGCGCAACCAGCATCACCGGCACCGGCAGCTTCGGCATCGACGTCACCGGCGCCAACACCGGCACTTTCAACTTCAACACGGTGACGGTGAACAACGTCGCGACGACCGGCGGCGGCATAAACTGGGTCAGCGGCAACCTCAACATCGCCGGCCTCGCCAACATCGACACGAGCAGCGGCGTCGGCTTCTCGCAAAGCGCCGGCACGGTGAACTTCCTCAACGGCCTGACCATTGATACCACCAGCGGCACCGGCATTGTCGGGACCGGTGGCGTTATGGGCATCACCGCTTCCGCTGCAGCCCAGACGGTAAATTCGACCAGCGGTCAGTCGATCAGCCTCACCAACGTCGCCGCCACCATTGCGCTTGACTCGACCTCGTCGGGCGGCGGCACCAACAATGTTGGCCTGGCCAATGTCACCGGAACAGTCAGCCTCGGATCCGGCGCATTGAGCGGCGCTTCGGGCGTCGCATTCCTGGTCAATGGCGGCGCTGCGACCGTCAGCTATGGCGGCTCCGTCACCAAGACCACCGCCGGCAAGATCGTCGACATCTCCGGCGTCACCGGCGGTTCGGTCACACTGTCCGGCGCGCTCAGCGCCACCGGCGGTTTCGACAATGGTATCTATGTCCACGGCAACTCCGGCGGGACCATCACTCTCAGCGGTGGCACGAAGACGCTGACCACTGGCGCCAATACGGCGGTCGACTTGACGACCAACACCGGCGCGACGATCAACTTCGATACGGGTGGCCTGGTGATTACCACCACCTCCGGCACGGGCTTCAACGCCAGCGGCGGTGGCACGGTCAGCGTCGGCGCGCTCCTCAGCGACAACAGCATCACCACGACGGCCGGCGGCACCGCGTTGAACCTCAATGGCGTTACGATTGGCGCTGCGGGCATGAATTTCGACAGTGTTTCGGCCACTGCCGCCGCAACCGGCATCTCGCTGACCAATATCGCCTCGTCCGGCGGCGGGGCCATCATTCTCGGCACGGTCAACCTGCAAGGCATCACCACGCGTGGTGTCGATGTTTCCGGCACGCTTGGCGCGGCGCTGTCCTTCAACGATCTCGACATCGGCCTGAACAGCACGACAGGCATCGCCTTCGACCTCAATGGTGCGGCGATCAACGCGGCGATCACCGCCAATGATTTCGACGTGACCAACGCGGCCGCCGCCGGCAGCACCATCGCCGTCGACCTGCGTGGCGCCACTGGCGGCCAGACGGTACGCCTCGGCGATGCCGTTGTCGGCGGCGCCAGCTCCAGCATTGCCGGCGTCAACACCGGCGTGTTCCTCAACAGCGCCACCAACCTCGCTTTCACCTATGGCGACGGCGAATCGGCGACCGACCAGCTCTCGACCATCGGCGCCAATGTAGGCATCGATGCCTCCAGTGCGCCGGTTGCTGGCACCTACAATTTCCAGGATGTGAACTTCCAGTCGGCTCCCGGCCTGGGCTTCGGAACCGGCAAGGTCTATTTCGTCGGCGCGTCCGCGACCGGTGACGGCAGCGGTCGCGACCAGAACAATCTCGCGACGCTGGCCACCGCCGAAGCAGCAGCCGTGGCGACGGACATCCTGGTTCTCGTCAACGATGGCGGCACCATCACCGCGGCAGGCAGCAATGGCAACGACACGCTGGCTCTCGCCACCGGCGAGCAGGTGCGCGGCTTCGGCAACGGCAACATCAATCTGGCGCTGACGGTGCCCTCCACCATCCAGCTCGCCAGCAACAGCATCTCGATCATCGACCAGACGCCCAATGGCGCCGCGACGCTGACGACGAGCGCCGGCAACAATGTCATCACGCTCGGCGCCAGCGGCAACATCATCGACGGCTTCATCCTGAATGGCAGCCCGGCGGGTGCCGCGCGTGGCGTCAAGGACAATGGCGCGGGTGCTGCGAATACCGTCATCAGCAACATGACCATCAGCAATTTCGCCACGCAGGGTATCGAGATCACGCCGTCAAACAGCACGACGATCAACAACGTTACTTTCTCCGGCAACGCCAGCGATGTGTGGCTGAACGCGTCCAACACCACCATCACCAACGTCACCAGCACCGGCGCCACCGGCATTGCTTTCAAACTCGACAACACCACCGGCACGACGACGCTGACCAACGTCAACATCACCACGGCGGCGACCGGAACCGGCATCGCCTTCGGTGGCGCGTCGGGCGCTGGCGGCACGATTGCCGGTACCAATGTCGACATATCGGGCGGCAGCGGCCTTTCGGTGACCGGCGGCAACGCGGTGATCAGCTTCGACGGCGCCAGCTCCATCATCAGCACGTCGGGCGCGGCGGCCACGATCTCGACCCGCGCTGGCGGCAGTCTCACCTTCGCCGGCTCGGTGATCGCCAATGGCGCTGCCAGCGGCATCAGCATTTCCGGCGCGACGGCGGCCAATACGGTGAGCTTCACCGGTACGGTCGATCTCGGCACCACGACGCCGATGACCGGCACCGCAGTCGCAATCAACAACGGCGCCACGGCCTCGACCGTCAGCTTCGCAAACCTCGACATCGTCACCAACGGCACCACCGGATTCAGCGCNCCACCGGCATCAATTTCACCTCGACCAATTCGACCGGCGGCACCAACAACGTGTCGCTGACCAATGTCACCGGCGCCGGCACTGTCAGCCTCGGCTCCGGTGCGCTCGGCGGCGCGACCGGCGCGGCCTTCCTGGTCACCGGCGGCTCGGCCAATGTCAGCTATGCCGGCTCGGTCACCAAGACCACGGCCGGAAACGTCGTCAGCATCTCCACCCGCACCGCCGGCACCACGACATTGTCGGGCACTCTCAGCGCCACCGGCGGCGTGGCCAACGGCATCCTCGTCAACGCCAACACCGGCGGCACGATCAACTTCTCCGGCGCCAGCAAGATACTGACCACCGGAGCCAACAATGCCGTCGACCTGACGGCGAACACCAACACCGCGGTCAACTTTACCGGCGGCGGCCTAGCCATCACCACCACCTCCGGCACCGGCTTCAACGCCACGAGCAACGGTACTGGCACCGTGACCGTTATCGGCTCGGGCAACACGATTTCGACCGGCAGCGGCGTCGCGGTCAACCTTGACAGCGTTGCCATCGCGGCGGGCGGCGTGACCTTCGCTTCCACGAACAAAGGCGCCGGCGGCACCAGCGCCGTCATCCTCGATACCGTCACCGGTTCGGGAGCGATCGACCTCGGCACCGGCGCGCTGGTGGGCGGAACAAGCGCCGTGATCCGTATCGGCGATGGCCTAGGCACCGCCAACAGCGGCGGCACGGCGGCCTTCACCTATGCCGGCGCGATCACCAGCGGCAGCACCGGCCAGGCGGTCAACATCCAGGATCGCGCCCTGACCGCCGGCAACATCACCCTGTCGGGCAACATCACGCATAATGCGGCGGGCCAGATCGGCATCCTGCTGGACGACAATGTCGCCGGCATCATCACCTTCTCCGGCGCGTCGAAATCGATCACCTCGACCACGGCGGCTGGCGTCAGCCTGAGCGACAATGCCGGCGCGACGATCAACTTCACCAATGGCGGGCTGGTCATCGCCACGACCAGCGGCGCCGGTTTCAGCGCCACCGGCCCCGGTCCGGCAGCCACCACCGGCGGCACGATGACGGTGCAGGGCACCGGCAACACCATCGTGTCCGGCACGGGCACGGCCCTTAATGTCGCCAACACGACGATCGGCGCCGGCGACGTGACGTTCAGGAGCATTGCGTCCAATGGTGCAGCCAACGGCATCGTGCTCAACAACACCGGCACCAGCGGCAATCTGGTGGTGACCGGCACCGGCGCGACGGGGGGCAGCGGCGGCACGATCCAGAACTCGACCGGCGATGGCGTCAGCCTGACCGACACTCAGGATGTCAGCCTGAGCAACATGATCATCAGCGACAATGCGGGCAACGGCATAAAGGGGCTGCGGGTCAACGGCGTGGTGCTCAACGGTCTGACCCTGAACAGCAATGCCGATGCCAACACCGAGTCCGGAATCCTGTTCAACGAACTTACCGGCAACGCCTCGCACGTCACCACGTTCACCAACCTCACGGTCTCCAACTCATTCACCCATAACGTGCAGGTCATCAATTCCGGCGGCACGTTGGCGAACCTGGTGGTGAGCGGCGGCACGTTCTCGAACAACGGCGCCTCAAACAATGCCGGCAGCGACTTCATCTTCGAGGCGGACGGCGCCGGTGTCGCCGGCGCGCCGACGATGACGCTGACCGTCGACGGCGCAACCTTCACCGGCAACAACGCCTATCCCGGACCGGGAGTCATCCCTGGAACCGGTCTGTTCGTCATTGCCAATGACGGCACCGTCAACGCTCACATCGGCGAGACCACGGGAAATCTATTCAACAATCTGAACAACGGCATCAACCTCACCCAGAGCAGCAATTCCGGCGCCGGCACGGGCGGCAATCTGAATTTCACCGTCCGGAACAACACCGTCACCAACAGCGACTCGACGGCCATCAACGTCTTCAGCAGCGGCGACCTCGCACGGACGCTTGACGGCATAATCGCCAACAACGTCATCGGTACGCAAGGCGTAGCAACCTCGGGATCGCGAACCGGCAACGGCATCAGGGTTGGGCATGAAAGCCTCGGCGTCGCCAAGGTGCTGATCGACAACAACATTATCCAGAGCATCGGCGTCAACGGCATAAGCGGTGGCGACAGCGTCTCGATCACGCAGCTCGTGCAGCCGGGCACCGTGCACGCGACGGTCACCAACAACACCATTCGCGACAATGCCGACAGCCGCGGCATCACGGTCACCGCCACATTTGCCGGCGCTATCATCAATGCCGACGTTCATGCCAACACCATCACCAACGTCAACAACGCCAATGCCATCCGCTTCCTCGCGGACGGCCTCGGCGGCGCCGACGGCACGATCAACGTACCGCAGGCGAGCGAGGCCGGTATCGAAACCGTCAATGGCGGGGCAACGGCACTGACGGACACCCGGACGTTCTTCAACCAGCCGCTGCCACTGCTGCCTGCCGCGACACCGTAGTCAGCAACCTTGGATTTCGTCCTAGGAAATATATTTTATGAATCTGATATCGACTTGTTGTCTTACTTAGGCATAATACAAGAATTCAGACAGTAAGCGGCCAACGGAGGGGACGGGGATGAGTGAGCCTTATTTAGGTGAAGTCAAGATCATTTCCTGGAACTATGCACCGCGCGGCTGGGCATTTTGTAACGGCCAGTTGTTGCCGCTTAACCAGAACCAGCCATTGTTCTCACTTCTTGGCACCAGGTACGGCGGCAACGGCCAGACAAATTTTGCCCTTCCGGATATGAGGGGACGTGCGCCGGTTCATACGGGCGGCCCTATCGGTGCAATTGTCGGGGGCCAGGGCGGCGAAGAGTTTCACACGCTCACGCTCGGCGAAATGCCGACACACAACCATTTCGTCAACGCATCGAACACTGCCGGCAACGTCAACAATCCATCCGGCGCGCTGTTGGGGGCGAACGCCAGCCCGATCTATCAGCCGCCTGGCAGCGCGGTGGCTATGGCGAAGGAAAACATCACTTTCGTCGGTGGCGGCCAGCAGCATGAGAACAGATCGCCCTATCTCGTCTTGAATTTCATCATTGCCCTGCAAGGCATATTCCCGTCGCGAAATTAAGAGGACGCTTCGATGAGCCAACCTTTTGTCGGCGAGATCAGGATGTTCGGTGGCAATTTCCCTCCGAATGGCTGGGCGTTCTGCCAAGGCCAGCTGATGCCGATCTCCGAGAACGAAACCTTGTTCAATCTGATCGGTACGACCTATGGCGGCGACGGGGAGGAAACATTCGCCCTGCCCAACCTCGCATCCCGCATCCCCGTCCATGCTGGCAAGGGCCCGCTGGTCAGCCAGACCTATATCATCGGAGAACTGGGCGGGGTCGAATCCGTCACTGTTTCAACCCAACAAATGCCGAACCATTCCCATACCTGGACCGGTTCGTCGAATATCGCCAAGAATCCGGGTCCGTCCGGCGGTGTCCTGGCGACATCGAGCCTGCTGACGCCCTATGTGGGTATCGCACCTGATGGCAACATGGCCGCCGGAGCCATTTCGCCGGCCGGCGGCAGCCAGCCTCACGACAATATGGTGCCGTTCCTCGCCGTCAGTTTCATCATCTCGCTATTTGGCATCTTCCCCCAGCAAAGCTAGAGACTTGCCATGACCAATCCGTTCGTCGCCGAAATTCGAATTTTTGCCGGAGATTTCGCCCCGACGGGGTGGGCGACCTGCGATGGCCAGCTCCTGCCAATCTCGCAGAATACGGCGCTGTTTTCGCTGCTGGGCACAGTTTACGGCGGCGACGGCAAGTCGACCTTCGCGTTGCCGAATATGGCTGGCTCCGCGCCCATGGGGCAAGGACAGGGCAATGGCTTGTCGGAGCGGTTTCTCGGCGAGACGGGTGGCGAAACGTCCGTCACCCTTCTGCAAACGGAAATGCCGCAACATAATCATTTTGTCGCGATATCCACCGAGAGTGGCGCCCAGGGAACTCTTACCGATGCGGTTGTTCTGGGGAAGTCGGGGGGCGGAACGCTGTATCAGAACAACACTTCGCAAAATCTGGTCCAGATGGACCCCCAGGCACTGAGCATAACTGGCAGTACGTTGCCTCACAACAACCTGCCTCCCTATCTGGCGATGACGTTCATCATTGCCATGCAAGGCGTTTATCCGGCGCGTCCGTAAGCGCCACTCCATGATCCAGCTTCCGATTGTGGACAACGGGCCTGTTATATTTTGCTGGGTGCGCGCGGCGCGGATTGATCTGACGTTCCGCCCGATGGCGGACGCCGATCTGCCGTTCCTGTCGGCGCTCTACGCCTCGACCCGCGCCGAAGAACTTGCCGTCACGCCGTGGAGCGACGCGCAGAAAACGGCGTTCCTCGACATGCAGTTTCAAGCGCAGCACGCGCATTACCAGAAATACTATCCCAACGCCGACTGGCTGGTGATCGAGCAGGCAAGGCAAGATATCGGTCGCCTGTATATCGAGCGCTCGGCGAGCGAGCATTGCATCATAGATATCGCCTTCCTGCCGGCGCATCGCGGCAAGGGGTCTGGCGGTGCGTTGCTCGCCGATCTCATCGATGAGGCCGCCGCCGCCGGCAAGTCGGTCTCGATCCATGTCGAGAAGAACAATCCAGCGCGGCGGCTCTACAAACGCCTCGGCTTCACCGTTGCCGAGGACAAGGGCGTCTACGACCTGATGATCCGTTCGCCGTAAGGGGCCGTGTTGGTCGTCACGCGCCGCGATACCAGGATACGATGGTGAAACGTTCGTTGCACGTGACCGGGGTGACTTCATGCGTCGTTTCCGAGCGAAAGGCGACGAGAGAGCCCGGCAATGCCGGCATGGCAATGCGCAGGTCCGGGCCGCTGTAAGGCCCATGCAGGACCAGCGAGCCGCCTGCATAGGTTTCTGGCGAAGGGTTGTCCGATTGACGGTTGAGAAAGATCACCACCGAGATCTTTCGGAACCGCGACTCGTCGTGAATGAGCGGCGTGTTGCCATCCTGGTGCGGCACAAAGAAATCGCCTTCCCGATAGTGAAGGAACTGAGGTTTCTCGACCTGGCCGAGCAGCAGCCCGAAATGCCGCTCCAGAGCCGCCTTCTGCTGCGCCAACAGGGCACTCACCCGCTCTTCAGTGGCCTGCGAAACCTCGGCGCGCACGGTCTTGCGAATCTCCGGCCATGCCGTCTTCTGGTCGGCACGCCCCAGCAGGCCGGCCGGACGGCTCACGGCCGCCCGGATTTCGGCGCACAGTGCGCTACACGCCGCTCCGTCAAATACGTCCGCAATCTCGATATAGTCGATCATATGTCGAGCCGCCGCGCTGGCAATCACCCTGATGACCGGATCGTCCCCTGGCCGATCGGACCGCGAAAAATCAGTTGAATACCGCCTCGTAAAGCCGCCCCGCCGCATCGGCAGCGATCGGCACGATGAAGATCTCATGGGCGCCGCTTTTGCCGTTGAACCGATAGATAGCCTGCGGCAGCGCCGCGTCGCGCGGCCCCCTGAACAGCAGCGTGAAGCCACCGCCGTCGCGCGGGCTGTTGGCAATGGGCTGCACCGCGCTCAGTTCCAGCGTGAGCGTCTGACCGCCGGCTTCGACGGAAAAGCTCTGCCCCTGCTCGAAATCCGAAAGCGATGCCATGCGCCTGCCCTGGTTCGTCTGTCTTAAGACGTTTTGTGTTGAGAGTCTGTCCCGTCAGCCAATGTCGCTGCTTGATGGCATGCTGTCTATAGAGCTCGATCTCCAGAAGTAGAAAAGAGCACGATCGAACAACGAGGTAGATTTATCCCGCTAATGTCGGGGTAGATCAGTCGTCAGTGCGTTGCGCCCTCGCCGCCGCTGGCCTAAACCGGAGGGCATAAGAGGAGAATGCCAGGGATGACCGATGCGAAAACGGACGGGGCGGAAAGCACGCCCGCCAATGCGCTGCCGCTGTTCTACAAAAAGCCCGAGGCGCTCAATCCGCTGCGGCACGGCTCACTCGGCCTTACGGCGCGTGCCGATTTCTCCTTTGCCCGCACCGCGCACGCCATCCCGGTCGTCGCCTCGGAAATGCCCGCGGCGATGCGCTCTTACCCCATCGTTTTCATCGGCGACGCCAAGGCGCCTGTCATCATCACCGGCCTGCGCCAGGACCAGAACCTGTTCGTCGGCGCCGACGGCAAATGGGCGGAGCCGCATTACATTCCCGCCTATGTCCGCCGGTACCCCTTCATCCTCGCCGATGAATCGAAAACGACCGGCCGCCTGACGTTGTGCATCGACCGCGCCAGCGAACGCGTCGTCGAGCAGATGCCCTCATCCAAGGACAGCGACGAGATCGCGCCCTTCTTCGACGGCAACGAGCCGGCCGAGGCCTCGAAGCAGGCGCTCGCCTTCTGCAGCCAGTTTCAGACCGACTTCAATGCGACTCGCGCCATGATCGACAAGATCGACGCGCGCGGCCTGTTCGCGCCGCGGCAGAGCAAGGTGACGCTGGAGGGCGGCGAGACCCTCAACCTCACCGACTTTCAGGTGATCGACGAGCCGGCCTTCAACAAATTGAGCGACGAGGCGTTTCTCGATCTCAGGAAATCCGGCGCGCTTGCGCTGCTCTATTGCCATCTCGCCTCGAGCAACAGCTGGACCTCGCTGGTCTTCCACGCGTCGTTGCGGCGAGTTGGCTGAAGCGGCCCGCGACGAAAAGCTTCGGCAAGGCGCGGGTTGTTTAAATCAACGGTTAGCGCCTTCGCACGACGATCTCTCCGCCGCTCGAATCATGCTGTTGTCGTGCAGATCGCTTGCCATGACGGGCTGGCGAGCTCCCAATGCTCGACGTGTAGCTCTCGCCGAAATGCGCCGAGGCGGCATCACCCCCCGGTTCGCGGACCTGTCAATAAAGTCGAGCACGCCAGCCTTGCTGCCCTCCTCGATCGTTGAATAGCCGGTCGCGGCCATCGAGCACGGTCCGAACGCAAAAAGCCCGCGTGAAGCGGGCTGTTTTTGATGTTGGTTGCGGGGACAGGATTTGAACCTGTGACCTTCAGGTTATGAGCCTGACGAGCTACCGGGCTGCTCCACCCCGCGTCACCTCCAGGGCAAGCTCTTGCTTGCTCCGGACTCTCCAGGGCAAGCTCTTGCTTGCTNTGCTCCGGATCTGAAGCAAGCGTTTGCTTGCTTATCTGGACGTAAGCCTGGGCCTATGAACAGGATGGCTTACAGATAGGTATATGGCTGACCAAATGAAAGGGCCGCTTGCGCGGCCCGTGATCCCTTGGCGGGCCTTTTCGTAGAGAGAAGATTCAGTTTCATCCGGTTTGCGGATGAGAGTTCAACGTGCGTTTTGCAGACCTGGCAGCGACCTACTCTCCCGCGTCTTGAGACGAAGTACCATCAGCGCTGGAGCGTTTCACGGCCGAGTTCGGAATGGGATCGGGTGCAGCCGCTCCGCCATAACCACCAGGTCGGCAAAACGCACGTTATATCGAGAAGCTGTTTTTTCGTGCCAAGGCGACGTTTGTGTCTAGCTAACGGACAAAGTCCGCAAGCGCGACTGCGCGTCGCCGGTTTTCCGGCGCCCTCGCGGAGCATAGGCCCTGTTAAGGGCCGCTCATGCGTGAGCGCTGGTCAGATCATCGTGTTCACGATGAGCATAAGGAATGAGAACGATCAAGCCGATCGAACTATTAGTACCGGTAAGCTTCAAGCGTTGCCGCTCTTCCACACCCGGCCTATCAACGTGGTCGTCTTCCACGGTTCTCAGGGAATACTCGTTTTAAGGTGGGTTTCCCGCTTAGATGCCTTCAGCGGTTATCCCGTCCGGATATAGCTACCCTGCTATGCGGCTGGCGCCACAACAGGTCCACCAGAGATCCGTCCATCCCGGTCCTCTCGTACTAGGGACAGATCCTTTCAATATTCCTACACCCACGGCAGATAGGGACCGAACTGTCTCACGACGTTCTGAACCCAACTCACGTACCGCTTTAAATGGCGAACAGCCATACCCTTGGGACCTGCTCCAGCCCCAGGATGCGATGAGTCGACATCGAGGTGCCAAACAACCCCGTCGATATGGACTCTTGGGGGTCATCAGCCTGTTATCCCCGGCGTACCTTTTATCCGTTGAGCGATGGCCCTTCCACGCGGGACCACCGGATCACTATGACCGACTTTCGTCTCTGCTCGACTTGTCAGTCTCGCAGTCAGGCAGGCTTATGCCATTGCACTCAGCGAACGATTTCCGACCGTTCTGAGCCCACCATCGCGCGCCTCCGTTACTCTTTAGGAGGCGACCGCCCCAGTCAAACTACCCACCATACATTGTCCCGGACCCGGATAACGGGCCGCGGTTAGACATCCATAGTAATAAGGGTGGTATTTCAAGGGTGGCTCCACCTGAGCTGGCGCCCAGGTTTCAAAGCCTACCACCTATCCTACACATGCCACTACGAATGCCAATGTAAAGCTATAGTAAAGGTGCACGGGGTCTTTCCGTCTAACCGCAGGAACCCCGCATCTTCACGGGGAATTCAATTTCACTGAGTCTATGCTGGAGACAGCGGGGAAGTCGTTACGCCATTCGTGCAGGTCGGAACTTACCCGACAAGGAATTTCGCTACCTTAGGACCGTTATAGTTACGGCCGCCGTTTACTGGGGCTTCGATTCAGAGCTTGCACCCCTCCTCTTAACCTTCCAGCACCGGGCAGGCGTCAGACCCTATACGTCGTCTTGCGACTTCGCAGAGCCCTGTGTTTTTGATAAACAGTCGCTACCCCCTGGTCTGTGCCACCCTCCTCTACTTGCGTAGAAAAGGGTCACGCTTCTTCCGAAGTTACGCGTGCAATTTGCCGAGTTCCTTCAGCATAGTTCTCTCAAGCGCCTTGGTATACTCTACCTGACCACCAGTGTCGGTTTCGGGTACGGTTTATAAGGAGGAGCTATTTCCTGGAACCGCTCCGCTGCCCGTTCAATCCGATAAGATTGGACAACTTGTGCGATCCGTCACTACCTCCAAGCCCACGAATATTAACGTGGTTCCCATCGACTACGCGTTTCCGCCTCGTCTTAGGGGCCGGCTAACCCTGCTCAGATTAGCTTTAAGCAGGAACCCTTGGTCTTTCGGCGGGGGAGTCTCTCACTCCCCTTACGTTACTCATGTCAGCATTCGCACTTCTGATACCTCCACCACCCCTCACGGGTATGGCTTCGTCAGCTTACAGAACGCTCCGCTACCGCTTGGCCCTTGCGGACCAAACCCTAAGCTTCGGTGTATGGCTTTAGCCCCGTTACATTTTCGGCGCAAAGACCCTTATTTAGACCAGTGAGCTGTTACGCTTTCTTTAAATGATGGCTGCTTCTAAGCCAACATCCTGGTTGTTTTGGGATCCTCACATCCTTTCCCACTTAGCCATAACTTGGGGACCTTAGCTGTAGGTCAGGGTTGTTTCCCTTTTCACGACGGACGTTAGCACCCGCCGTGTGTCTGCCGACTAGTACTCCCAGGTATTCGGAGTTTGGTTAGGTTTGGTAATCCGGTGAGGACCCCTAGCCCATCCAGTGCTCTACCCCCTGGGGTATTCGGTCGACGCTCTACCTAAATAGATTTCGCGGAGAACCAGCTATTTCCGAGTTTGATTGGCCTTTCACCCCTAGCCACAAGTCATCCCGAACTATTGCAACAGTTATGGGTTCGGTCCTCCAGTAAGTGTTACCTTACCTTCAACCTGCTCATGGCTAGATCACTCGGTTTCGGGTCTAATGCGACGAACTGAACGCCCTGTTCAGACTCGCTTTCGCTGCGCCTACACCTAGCGGTTTAAGCTTGCTCGTCACACTAAGTCGCTGACCCATTATACAAAAGGTACGTGGTGACCCTTGCGGGCTCCCACTGTTTGTAGGCAATCGGTTTCAGGTACTCTTTCACTCCCCTTGTCGGGGTGCTTTTCACCTTTCCCTCACGGTACTAGTTCGCTATCGGTCATGCACGAGTACTTAGGCTTGGAAGGTGGTCCTCCCAATTTCAGACAGGATTTCACGTGTCCCGCCTTACTCGAGGACGATTGATTGCATTACGCGTACGGGGCTGTCACCCACTATGGCCCTACTTTCCAGAAGGTTCCGCTTGTCTCTCAATCGCCACTGGCCTGGTCCGGGTTCGCTCGCCACTACTTCCGGAGTCTCGGTTGATGTCCTTTCCTACGGGTACTTAGATGTTTCAGTTCCCCGCGTTCG